>NZ_JBAQOK010000101.1:0-9137 GCF_049304695.1 Sphingobium sp. | reverse complement strand
TCGCTGAACGGCTTTGGCAAGTTCAAGGTGAAGGACACGCCTGCGCGCGAAGGCCGCAACCCTGCAACCGGCGCGACGATCCAGATCGCCGCTTCCAAGAAGCTGTCCTTCGCACCGGCCAAGGCCGTCAAGGACAAGCTGAACGGCTAATCCCTTTCGGGTTTACCGCGTACTCAGGAACGGGCGCTCCCTTGCATATAGGGCGCGCCCGTTTTTTGTTGGGTCGAGGTTGCGCCATCCCGTTCGAAGACGAATAACTGTGTCGCATCGCTAAATCACGGTTTGATCGCGGCGACAGATACGCTATCTGCTGACGTCATGCGCAATTCGATATCTCATTTTGTCCTTTCGGGCCTGACACTTGCTTTGAGTGGCGGTGCTGTTCCGGCGCTGGCGCAGGCCCCTGTTTCGATCCTGCCGCCGCAGATGTCGACGACCGTGCCACCGCCGGTCGTACCGACGGCACCGCTGCCCTTGCCCAAGCTCTCTTCGGCACAGACGGCGTTTCTGACCGAGTGGCTGGCGGGTGGTGCGGATCAGGGGCTGACCCAAGCGAAGGAGAAGGCTGCCGCGCCGAAGGGCGATGCTCTGGTACGGGCCGTGCTGGACCGCGCGAGCGCGCTGTATCGCGGGCGCGTCGACACTGCCGATTTTCTTGAGGTGTGGGCATTGCGTCCAGCCGCTTACGATCCCTTGCCCGGGCTGACCCAGGCTGCTCAGGCCGATCGGCTGGCACAGTGGACTGCCAGCCTGACACCGCGTTATGCGGGGTATGAAGCGCTGAAATCCGGCCTCGCAAAATACGAGGATATTCGCGACGCAGGCGGATGGCCTGTGTTGAGCGCGGAATCGACGCCGCAGGCGATCCGTGCGCGCTTGTCGATCGAAGACTCTTCGGTCACGCCGGACGAGCCGCTGACCGCCGCGATCCAGCGGGCACAGCGGCGCTATGGCCTCAATCCCGATGGCCGGATCGGCGGGCGGACGCTGGGCGAACTCAACGTGCCGGTGCGCGAGCGCATCGGATCGATCATGGCGAATATGGAGCGGTGGCGCTGGCTGCCGCGGTCGTTGCCCGTCAATCGTGTGCAAGTGAATATCGCCGCTGCGGTGCTGACGGTATTCGAAGGCGATGCGCCGGTGACATCCATGCGCGCTGTGACGGGCAGCCCGACCAACCAGACGCCGATGCTGACATCGAACATTCATTCCATCGTGGTCAATCCGCCCTGGAACGTGCCAAGCTCCATCGCCAAGCGCGAATTGTGGCCCAAGGGCCGCGCGGCGCTGGCACGGGAAGGCTACAAGATCGTCGGCACCCCCGAAACCGGCGAGCGCATCGTGCAGCCTGCTGGGCCCAACAGTGCGCTGGGTCGGTTGAAATTCGATTTCGACAATCCGTTCGCAGTGTATTTGCACGACACTCCCGCGCGCGCGAAGTTCGCAAGCTATGACCGATTGGCCAGCCATGGGTGCATCCGGCTGGAGAAGCCGGTGCCGCTCGCCGAATTGATGGTGCAGAGCGATCCCGCGCTGGCTGGACAGGTGCAGACCCTGATCGACAAGGGCAAGACGCAGCGCGTGCAATTGCCCAAGCAGGTCGCCGTCTATCTGCTGTACTGGACGGCTTTCGCCAGCAGCAACGGCACCATGAATTTCCGCGCCGATCCCTATGGCTGGGACAAGTTGCTGGCCGAAAAGATTGAATCCTCCAGCCGCCGCGCGGCGACCATAGCCATTGCATCGAAGGACTGACCCCATGCGTAAACTTGCTCTCATCGTTCTTGCCGGTGCGTTCGCGCTCAGCGCTTGCAACAGCAAGCCACCCGAAGAACCGCAGACGACCAACAACATGATGGAAGTGCCCGAGGAAGAGATCCCGGCCAACGAAGCCGAAACGCCGGTCGAAGTGCCCAACAACAGCGCGCCTGCAGTTGCGCCGCCGGTTGTCTCGCAGGATCAGCAGACGCTCGACGATGCGGACGCGACGGGCCTGACGGCGCGCCTGCCCGACGATTCTGTCGGTGTACCGACGAACCAGACACGCCAGACCGATTGAGTGGGTTCTTGGACCGTTAAGACATCGGCCCTATATTGGCAGTCATGAATCGTCGCGAATTCGCCAGATATGCTTTTGCCGGCGTCGGCTTTGCCGCGCTGTCGCCGTCCATGGCCGGTGCGGCCATCACGGAAGTGTTGAACGCTCTCCCGCCGCCAACCCCGCCGCCGTCGAAGGTTTTTCCGGCGGGGCTGGGTACGCGCTTCAGCCGTCAGTTGCTGGATCGTGCCAAGGCGGCCTTGGATGCGCATAAGGATGCGTTCGAACTGCGCGACCGCGTTGCGCTCGCCGATTTCAGCGAAGCATCCAAGGATTTGCGTTTCCATATCGTCGACCTGATCGGCGGTCAGACCAGTTCCTACCTCGTGGCGCATGGTCGTGGCTCCGATCCTGCACATTCGGGCTGGCTGCAGAGCTTCTCCAACGTCCCCGACTCTCTCGCCACCTCGGCTGGGACATACAAGACCGGCGAAATCTATCACGGGGTCCATGGGCAGGCGATGCGGTTGATCGGACTCGATCCGCTTAACAATAACGCCGAGATGCGCGCTATTGTGATCCACGGCGCGGATTACGTGACCGAGGAACATATCGCCAAATGGGGTAAGGTCGGGCGCAGCGAGGGCTGCCTTGCCTTGGCTCCGCATATGTTGCCGCAGGTGCTGGGCCTTCTGGGGCCGGGGCGGATGGTGTACGCGGATAAGGTTTAGGCGTGCGCGACGTTTTCGGCCTTCTCTTCCCTTCGAGTCTCCGTAAGTCGCAGCCTGATACGCCGACTATGTCCCGAGGACCGCAACGCACTTAGGGAATGGCTGGTGACGGCCCTCTTACGGTATTGCCATCCTGTATCGGACGTCCCGGCACCGCCTTCATGCCATCGCGGAAATCTCGACTATCAGGACGTCGGCCACGTCTTTATCCTGCGCGCGCGATGCGTTTGTCAGCAATGTTCGGAGCTGGGCGGCATTTACGGGCATCTGGGTCGAAACATAGAGACGGGAGAACTCGATTAGCTCCGCGACGAGTGCGGCGCGCAGCTTGGGCTCTCGTTCAGTTAGCCCTGCAAGAGCCACATCGCTGGCTGCCGACATCACCACCGACACGTGCAACGCCCCTTCGATACGATCGGAATTGATGATCGGCACTATGATCGGTTGCAAAGGGAGAAGCTTTGGCGGCGTTTCCCGCGCTACTGTTTCGCCAGCCGTGGCTGGAACAACTGACACAGCCAGGCTGGCTGCGGCAATCGATATAACAGCCTTTCTGATATTGATCTGCCCCCCGCTGAGTGGCCCAGAGACTATGATAGTCTGGACCACGAAGGGGACATTGAATGCCAAGCAAGAAGCACAAGCCGGAAGAGATCATCGGCAAGCTACGTGAAGTTGAGATCATATTGGCGCAGGGCGCGAGCACTGCCGAAGCGTGCCGTCGGATCGCGGTTAGCGAGCAGACCTATTACCGTTGGCGCAAGGAATATGGCGGTCTGAAGACCGACCAGGCGCGGCGAATGAAGGATCTGGAGAAGGAGAATCTGCGGCTTCGCCGGGCCATCTCCGACCTGACGCTGGACAAGCTGATATTGCAGGAGGCCGCACGGGGAAACTTCTGAGCCCCGCGCGGCGGCGACGCTGTATTGATCATGTGCGACGAGAGCTTCTGGTGTCCGAGCGACGGATCTGCCGGGTGCTGGGGCAGCATCGATCGACACAGCGCAAGGTGCCGCGCGGGGCGGATGACGAACAGGCGCTCACGGAGGATATCATCGCGCTGGCTAAACAATATGGTCGCTACGGCTATCGCCGGGTGACAGCATTACTGCGCCATGCGGGTTGGACGGTGAACCATAAGCGTGTCGAGCGGATTTGGCGGCGTGAAGGGCTCAAGATTCCGCAACGCCAGCAAAAGCGCGGACGTTTATGGCTCAACGACGGTTCATGCATCCGGCTGCGACCCGAGTATCCGGGGCACGTGTGGGCCTACGACTTCGTCGAGGGTCGGACGCACGATGGCCGCAAGTTCCGTATCCTGACCATTATCGACGAAGCCAGCAGGGAGTGCTTGGCGCTCATCGTCGCGCGACAGCTTAAGCATGAGGATGCGCTGGCCGCCTTGGCGGACCTGTTCATCACGCGTGGCCCACCAGCCAATATACGGTCAGACAATGGCAGTGAATTTATCGCGACTGCCGTCCAGAAATGGCTGGGGCAGATAGGCGTGAAGACGCTCTACATCGCGCCAGGATCACCATGGGAGAACGGGTACAATGAAAGCTTTAACGGGTCGCTTCGCGACGAACTGCTCAATGGCGAGATCTTCTACAGCCTCGCCGAGGCCAAAGTGCTGATCGAAGCGTGGCGGCGACATTACAACACCGTGCGCCCGCACAGCAGCCTGGGCTATCGACCACCGGCACCGGAAACGGCTTCACCGCCATATCCGGCCTCCGGTTCCGCTTCGCTCCACCTCCGCCCGGATATGGCGATGGTGAGCATAATCCACTAACAAACCAACCGGCCCACTCCGCGGGGGCAGATCAGTCTCTCGAAACCCCCTCGCACGTTGCACCAGACCCCGCTGTCTGTACCGCGATCAGTCAGTTCCTGGCGCTTGAGGCCAAGCTGCTGGACGAGAACCGGTACGAAGAATGGCTTGCTCTGCTGGACGAGGACATCGACTATCATGTTCCCATCCGGGTCAGCGACGACCGGCCAGACCGCCAGTCCGCCGCCAATCGCTATCGTTTGCGTGACAATATGATGCTGTTGAGCAAGCGGGTCGAACGGATGACAACCGGGCAGGCATGGGCGGAATCGCCCGCCTCGCGGACGGTGCGCGTCGTCGGTAGCGTGTTGGTCACGCCGACCGACCTGCCGGGCCGTTTCGAAGTCGACAGCGCGGTATTGATTTACCGCCAGCGCGCTCTGGACGAGGAGGCGGACATCATTCCGGTCCGACGTCAGGATGTCGTGTTGCATGAAGATGGCCGGTGTCGGCTGTTGAAGCGCACGGCCCTGCTGCCGTGGATCGCGCTGCGCACGCCCAATCTGGCTATCTTCCTCTAGCCATGGCGCTGATCGAGAGCATCGATCCGGCGTCACTGCCTCCGGCCGAGCGCGGGATGCTGGAAGGGGGCGGGCCAATCTCGCTGCTGGGCGCGTTAGCGAACAGTGCCGGGGCCTTGGCGGCACAGGGCGTGCTGTCGGCGCAGGTCGGACGGCATAGCCTGCTGGACGCACGCCTGCGTGAACTGGCGATCCTTCAGGTCGCCCGGTCGCTGCGATGCCACTATGTCTTCGTCCATCATGTCGATCGCGCGCTAAGTGGTGGTGCGACGCCGGAGGAAGTTCGTGCGATCGCCAGTGGCTGGACCGCCCGCTCCGGTACGGATGAGGGCACACTGGCGGTGCTCGCCTTCGCGCGCAATGCGGCTTTTGGGATGTGCCCTTCCGACGCCGTGACAAGGCGGCTGCGCGACACGCTGCCTGCGGACCAACGCACCGACCTGCTGATCGCTACGACATTCTACGGGATGGTCGCCCGGCAATGCCAGGTTCTGGGGCTGGAGATAGAGCCTGCACTCGCCGGGATTGCCGAGGCCTATCCCTTTTCCGACATATGAAAGGACTGTTCCCATGATGATCCGGCCGCCCGCAGAAGATGGGCTGATGATTATTCCGCAAACCGACCATTCTCGTCTGGTCGGCCAACTCGCGGCGCATTGGGGCAATGACCGTTTCGCGGCCCCGACCCCCTATGATTCGGTCGTCCGCGCGGCGATGTTCCATGATTTCGGCTGGCTGCGGTACGAAACCAGCCCGGCCTTCAACGAGGCCACTGGCGGAACGCCTGACTTTATCCACGCCAGCGTGGATCGGTTCGAACTGGAAAGCTATCAGTGGACGCATGAATGGCTGCTTGAGCAAGATCCCTATGCCGGGCTGATCGCCAATATGCATCGGACAGGCATCTGGCGCGGTCGATATGATGCGATCACGCATCCGCCGCATCCAACCTTTTCTAACCTTGGGCCGGACATAGAAGCGTTCATTGCCAGGAACGAGCAGCAGCAGCAACAGGCGCTGGCGGCAGTCGACCAGGCCGTGTTCCGTACCAATTTCCGGCTGATGCAGGTGTGGGATATTCTGGGCATCTATTTCTGCTGCCAGGAGCCGTACCCCGACTATATAGAACCGGTGCCCGCCAGCTATGAGGACAAGGACGGGGAGGGCGTCCGCATCACTCTCACTCCGCTTAGCTCAACGCGGGTTCGCTTCGATCCTTTCCCGTTCGATGAGGACGGACAGCAGGTGCAGATATCGTACAAGCATCTGCCCCGTTCGAAATGGCCGGATGCCGAAACCTTCCGCAAGGAATATTTCAAAGCGCCGACTAGGATCATCAATCTGGAACTGTGCGCATGAACGCGCACAGCGGCCCTAGCCTCAACGGCGTCTGATATGGCGACACTACATATCGTTGATGCCAACGGGCGCGCCATCGTGGTGGAAGCCGGGCAGGGCCAGACCGTGATGCAGATCGTTCGCGAGTCCGGCGCCTCCGGTATGGAGGCTTTATGCGGTGGCGGCTGTTCCTGCGCGACCTGCCACGTTTATGTCGCCCCTGCCTTCGCCGATCTTTTGCACGCGATCGGCGAGGATGAGGACGCCCTGCTGGACTGCTCGGATCATCGGGCGACGACGTCGCGGCTTGCGTGCCAGATCGTTTTCGACGCCTGTATGGACGGGATGTCGGTGACCGTGGCGCCGGCGGACTGAGATGCGCGCCACGATGCCGAAATATGCGATCGACACGCCCGATCGGGCCGAACGCGATGCTCAATATCGAGTAACGGACAGCGTGGCACCCGGCGTGTTTGAGGCAGCAATAGCGCGCTATGCAGAGCTGTCCGAACAGGTGCGACGGCAACTGCCTGGCGAGCTTGGCATCGTTTACGATGCATCGTCGGGTTCCACGCTGGACCTGTTCCGGGCCTCGGATGACGCGCCGCTGCTGGTCTTCTTCCATGGCGGCTACTGGCGGATGCTCTCCAGTCGGGAGTCCGCGTTTATGGCGCGGACTTTCGTGGCGCAGGGCGTATCGGTCGCGGTCGTAGACTATCAACTGGCACCCTCCGTCACTCTGGCGGAGATCGTGCGGCAAGCCCGCGCGGCTATCATGTGGCTTGCAGGGGAGGGGGCGGATTACGGTCTCCGTCCGAACGGCATCTGGGTCACAGGCAGCTCCGCAGGCGGGCACCTCGCGGCGATGTGCGCAGCTTCCGATGGACATTCCGCCCGGCATGTGCGCGGCATCATGCCGGTGAGCGGGCTGTTCGACCTGAGCCCGCTGGCGAACAGCTTCATCAACGACTGGCTCAAGCTGGACGCGAATGCTGCCGTACAGCTCAGCCCCTGTCACTTGCCGCCGCCGCTTTGCCCGGTCTTGCTAGCTTGGGGCGAGCAGGAGCCGGAGGTCTTCAAAGGACAGTCCCGTGCCTATCGTGATCGCCTGGTCGCTGCTGGCGTAGATACTAGCTACCTCGAAATCTCCGGCCGCAACCATTTCGACGTCGTCCTCGATCTGGCGGACGGATCGAGCCTGCTCACCGAGCGATTTATGTCCTTCATTCTCGGCGACGCCGCGCGCGTCGTCCCCCACAGGAGTTCAGCATCATGACTTCGGCCTCCTATTTTGCGCCGCGCCGACTGGGCCATGTCAACCTCTGGGTCGATGACCTAGCCGCGTCGGAGAGCTTTTACCGGGACGTATCGGGGCTGCGCGTCGAATTCACCGAGCCCGATCTGGTGGCCACGTTTCTGGGGACGGGTCACACTCCGCATGATCTCGGGATGATCGAGGTGACGCGGGGCAAGGACCGTTTCGGCCGGAACGGCATCCTTCAGCTTCCGGGCACGATCGGGCTGAGCCCCGGCCTCAACCATCTGGCATGGGAGCTGGAGAATGAGGCGGCGCTGGTGACTGCCTTTAAGCAACTGAGAAAGGATGGGATTGAGACTGACCTGACCGTGGATCATCAGGTCGCCCATAGCGTCTATATCTTCGACCCGGATGGCAATTATAACGAATATTATTGCGACACGATCCGCGACTGGCGATCCGTACTGGGCGGGCCGATGGAATTGTTGACCGAATTTTGGGACCCGATGACAGCCGAGGGATCGACCGAGCAACTGTTCGAGACAGCGCCGACGCTGCTGACTACGCCCGGGGCGCCCGTCAATCCGTGGCGCGTGACGCATTCGGTTCTCAGGACCGCCGACATCGAGCAACTGACGCAATTCTACACGCGCATCGGCGGTCTGGCGGTCGTCGCAAGTCACGAAGCCTTTGGGTGGAAAGTGACCTATCTACGGGCCACGCTTGATACCTATCCGCATTGCCTGATTTTGCTGGAGGCGCCGGATAAAGGCTATGGGCGGGCCTGTTTCGAACTTGAATCGGAGGCGGGACTCGAAGTTGCGAAAGCAAATCTCGCCGCGAAAGGCGTTCCTGTGCTGGCCTCGGTCGACCTGCCGTGGAAGACGGCGATATTTCTGGAGGATCCTGACGGATTGGTCAGCGAATATTATGTCCGGCGCGACGCCGTGTTCGATCCCGCGATGACCAGCCCGGCTTGGCTCGAGTTCGCCGTTTAGGGCCTTTCCCGAACGACCGCATCGTGCTTAAATCGGCGCGATCTGGCGAAGGCATGGACCAGTCTGACAATCAGGGTAACGCGAATAAGGACCGTATTTGACTATAGAGATGATTCAGCTTCGTCTTTTCATCGAAGTGGTGACAGCCGGGAGCATTTCGGCTGCCGCGCGGCGCGCCAACATCGTCCAGTCGGCGCTTAGTCGCCGGATGCAGTTACTCGAATTCGCAGTGGGGGTACCTCTATTCACGCGTCATCCAGGCGGGATGGCCCTTACCGAAGCAGGAAAAACACTCCAAGCGCATGCCGAACTGATATTGGCAAACTATGCGGCAATGGAGGAAGATTTTGACCTCCTGCGCGACATGCCCTCGAGCGAAGTCAAGCTGGGTTTTGCCAAGAGCCTCTCGACTCTGATCC
>NZ_JBAQOK010000100.1:0-134334 GCF_049304695.1 Sphingobium sp. | reverse complement strand
GGTCCACACTCAGATTCGGTCAATAACAAAAATGCAAAGAACAAACGTTTTTCCAACCAACGTCATAAAAATATACCCAAAAACGCCATATCCCACACCCGCTCCCCATGCCATTCAAGATGCGCGCCCCGACCTGACAGTCGGCTCCCCAGCCCAAGCCGGGGAGAAGATGCCTTACGCCGTGCGATCGAGCGCCGCGACCGGATCAGCCGCAATGTCGGGGAAATTGTCCTTGAGCATCTGGCGCCAGTCCGCCGGCAAATCTTCGAACCGGCTGACCTTACCGCCATTGCCAAACAGCGCCAGATGTCCGGCACGATCGCCCATTTTTATCCAGGACGGCCAGCTGCGAACATCGTTCGCCTGCAACCTGGCGTTGACCGTTGGCACCGACGGATCGAGCACGATCGCACTCGGCCCGGACAGCGTGCTGACTTCGTTGAGCATCGACACCGAACCATCGGGCGCAGTCACGCGGGAATGGGACCGGTCACGCAGAACGATCTCGCTACCCAGGGCAAAAGCGCGCACCGCAGGATGGGTATGCTCGTACTTGGTCCCGTTCGGCAGATTCGAAATCTGCACTTCATTGTCGCGCGTCACCAGCAGCCGATTTGGTCCTTGCGGCTTGACCACGACAGGCACCGTTTCCCCTGTCACCGGATTGCGGAATTTGGTCAGCCGCTCGCCGCTATTCACATCGGTGCGGAAACTGATTTCCAGGTCGATGAGGTCGAACCCGCCGTCAGGGCGCTGCGTCACACGAGAAATGGCGCCAAGATTGATCGCATACATCGGGATGAGGTTGCCATCGATCACGGCCATATATGGCCCCTTGACCCACGAATAGAGCAGACCCGAGTCGGTACGGTAGCGCAGTTTACGGTAGATCAACCGCCCGTCTTCAGCGTTGTTGGGGTCGAGCATCCGCTGGCTCACCGAACCATGCGCAGGCACAGCCGCAAGAGCCGCCGCGCCCAGCCCTAACGCCAGCGCATGACGCCGACCCACCATAGGGACGGGCATATTTTCCTGTTGTGGACCGGACATCAGACAAACCCTTTTTGATCACGAGGAACGCGGCCCTGGCCACGCCCCCTGAAATAGGGTCGCAGATCGATGAGCCTAGCGTTTGCGAAACAAGATGGAGATGATGCATGTTGGCAATGTCGATGGAAAGACTATCCGACAAATGGAGAGGGCCAGATCAAGGACAAAACCCACTCCTCACTCGCCTCCCCTTTCCCCGAAGCGCGATCAATAAGTTGCGAATCGATGTATCCAACCTGGAGGCCGTCTATTTCTTTGCAATCTGGCGTCCGCTGTAAAAGTCGATGCCGCATAAAGGCCGGAGTACCGCAAGCTCATGTATCCAGACACGGTTGAACTGGTCGAAGTTTCCGCGCGCGATGGCCTGCAAAATGAGAATATGGTCTTTCCGACCGAGCGCAAGATTGCCCTGATCCGGCACATGATCGCCGCCGGGGCAAAGCGGTTGGAAGTGGCTAGTTTCGTGCGGGCCGATCGGGTGCCGCAGATGGCCGATGCCGAAGCGGTGATCGCGGGGCTTAGCGCATTGCCCGAAGACATTGTGACCATTGGCCTTGTCATGAACAAGCGTGGTGCGCTGCGTGCGCTTGAAACGGCCATTCGCCAGATTGGCGCGGTGTGCGTGGCCAGCGACAGCTTCGCCCAGCGCAACCAGGGGCAGACATCGATGGAATCGGTGGACGTCGCGATTGACATCATCCGCCTGGCTCGCGCCGAAGGTCGCAGCGCGCAGGTGACGATCGGCGCAGCCTTTGGCTGTCCATTCGAAGGGGAAGTTGATCCCGCCCATGTCGTTGCCATGGCGGAACGCTTGGCGGAGGCGGAACCATCCGAAATCGCGCTTGCCGACACGATCGGCGTCGCAGTGCCGCAGCATGTATCGGATCTGGTGTCGAAGGTGCGTGAGGCGATCCACCCGATCCCGGTTCGCGTTCACCTGCACAATACGCGCAACACCGGCATCGCCAATGCGTGGGCTGCGGTGCAGGCAGGTGCCGCGACGCTGGACAGCGCGCTGGGCGGCATCGGCGGCTGCCCCTTTGCCCCTGCCGCGACCGGCAACATCGCGACGGAAGATCTGCTCTACATGCTCGACCGATCGGGCATGGCGACTGGCTTTGACCTGACGCGGACGATCGAGGCCGCGCAGTGGCTTTCGACCCAGATGGAACGCGGCCTGCCCGCCATGGTGAGCCGCGCGGGTCCGTTTCCTTGCTCCGCCCTTCAACCCACCAAGATGACGAAAGACGGCATATGACGAACAATGGCGCCCTCGCTAGCATTCGCGTGATCGAAATGGGGCAATTGATCGCCGGACCCTTTTGCGGCCAGTTGCTGGGCGACATGGGCGCGGAAGTCATCAAGGTCGAACCGCCCAAGCAGGGCGATCCCATGCGCGTTTGGGGCCATGGCGACGCCAAATTATGGTGGGAAGTGGTCGCCCGCAACAAGAAGTCCGTCTCAGCGAACCTGCGAATCCCTGAGGGACAGGATATCGTGCGGCGGCTGGCGGCGACGGCCGACATATTGATCGAGAATTTCAAACCCGGCACACTGGAAAAATGGGGACTTGGTCCCGATGCCTTGCATGCGATCAACCCGCGCCTCATCATTGTGCGCGTATCGGGCTATGGCCAGACCGGTCCCTATGCGTCGCGCGCAGGCTTCGGCGGGATCGGCGAAGCAATGGGTGGGTGGCGCTATATCGTCGGCGACGCAGACCGCGCACCCAGCCGGATGGGCGTGTCGATCGGCGACAGTCTGGCCGCGACCTATGGCTGCATGGGTGCATTGGCGGCGCTGCATGCGCGCGAGCGCACCGGCAAGGGCCAGGTGATCGACAGCGCGCTCTATGAGGCGGTGTTGCAGGTCATGGAAAGTCTGGTCCCCGAATATATGGTGTCTGACCATGTCCGCCAGCGCACCGGGTCCGTGCTGGAGGGGATTGCGCCGTCCAACGTCTATCCCTGCATCGACGGCGAATATCTGATCGGCGCGAATCAGGATGCGATTTTCGGCCGACTGTGCAAGGCGATGGGCCAACCCGAACTGGCCACTGACCCCCGCTACGCCACCCATGTCGCGCGCGGAGAGAGGCAGCATGAGTTGGACATACTGATCGCGGATTGGACGCGAACGCTGACCGTTGAGAGCCTGGAAGCGCTGATGATCGCGCACAGCATCCCTGCAGGAAAGATCTATCGCGCGGCGGAGATGCTGGACGATCCACATTTCGCGGCGCGCGAAGCGCTGGTGGAAGTAAACAGCCCGCGCTGGGGACCGTTCAAGATGCAGAACAGCTTCCCCAAATTCTCCGATACGCAAGGCGGTATCCGCAGCCTGGCCCCGCAGGAAATCGGCCAGCATAACGACGAGATCTATCGCGACCTGCTGGGCATGGACGAAGCGGAGATTGCGCGGCTCAAGGCTATCGATGCGATCTAAGGGGAGGTAACGGGAGGGTGCGGCCTCTCCGCACCCCTACCCGGCGTGGACGATCAGATACCCATGCAGAGATATTTGATTTCCATATAATCATCCAATCCATGGCGCGACCCTTCGCGCCCCAGACCCGATTGCTTCACCCCGCCGAACGGCGCGACCTCTGTGGAGATCAGCCCCGTATTGATCCCGACGATCCCGGCCTCCAGCGCTTCGGCTACACGCCAGACACGCGACAGATCGCGGCTGTAGAAATAGCTGGCCAGGCCAAATTCGCTATCATTCGCCTGAGCTATCGCTTCGGCCTCATCGGAAAAGCGAATGACGCCTGCCAACGGCCCGAATGTTTCCTCGGTCGCTATTTTCATGTCCGCCGTCACGCCGGACAGAACGGTTGGCGTAAAATAGGTGCCGCCGAGCGGGCTGCGTTCGCCACCTGCAACCACAGTCGCGCCTTTGGCCAGTGCATCGGCGACATGCTCCTCCACCTTGGCGACGGCGGCGGCGTCGATCAGCGGGCCGGTGTCCACGCCATCTTCCATACCGTTCCCCAGCCTTAATGCATTCGTGCGCTTGGCCAGCTTGGCGACGAAATCGTCATAGACGCCGTCCTGCACATAAAAGCGGTTGGTGCAGACGCATGTCTGGCCAGCGTTGCGGAATTTGGACGCGATCGCGCCTTCGACCGCAGCATCGACATCGGCATCGTCGAAAACCAGAAATGGCGCATTGCCACCCAGTTCGAGGCTGAGTTTCTTGATCGTGTCGGCCGACTGACGCATCAGTTCGCGCCCGACCTCGGTCGAGCCGGTGAAGCTGATCTTGCGCACGACGGGGCTGGCGGTCAGCGCGCCACCGATGGCTCTGGCGCTGCCCGTCAGGACGTTGAACACGCCCTTGGGCATGCCTGCCCGCTCCGCCAGCACGGCCAGCGCCAGTGCTGAGAAGGGCGTTTGCGATGCGGGCTTGAGAACGACGGTGCAGCCTGCGGCCAGTGCCGGACCGATTTTCCGCGTAATCATCGCGGCGGGGAAATTCCATGGTGTGATCGCACCGACAACGCCGATCGGCTGTTTCAAGCATATGATGCGGCGATCGGCAGCATGACCGGGAACGACTTCGCCATATGCACGCTTGGCTTCTTCTGCGAACCATTCGATGAAGCTGGCGGCATAGGCGATTTCGCCTTTCGCCTCAGCCAGCGGCTTGCCCTGTTCGCGCGTCAACAATTCGCCCAGCGCATCCTGATTGGCCATCATCAGGTCGAAGAAGCGACGCAATATGGTCGAGCGATCCTTGGCCGTCCGGGCCGCCCATGCGGGCATGGCAGCCTGAGCCGCAGCGATGGCACGGTCGGTTTCGGGCGCGCCCATATTAGGCACCGTGCCGATCCGATCGCCGGTCGCGGGGTTAGTCACGTCCAGCGTACCGCCATCGTCTGCCGCGACCCACGCGCCGTCGATATAGGCGGATTGCTTCAGGAAATCTGTGAAGGGCATGGTATCATCCTATGCAGGCAATGAAAGACGCGGCGGCAGAGCAGCCTCGCGCCGTTAACGATCAAAGGTCGCTCGCGGGTTCAGCGAAACAGTAGCGGCGCAAATTCACGCAGATAGTCGCGCCAGTTGGGCCAGTCATGGCCACCGGTGCTTTCGCGATAGATGTAGCGGATATGATAATCGTCCATCAGCTTCCGCGTGGGCGCGGACATAGCGTAGAGGAAATCGTCGCGTCCAAATCCGTAAAATACCGGCGCTTTCACTGCGGCACGCGCCTTTAACGCTGCGTCATGCGCAGCGCGATAGGCATCGATCTGCGCGCCCGGCGTCAGGCCGATGCTGAAGATGCCGATTGGTCCGAACAGATCAGGCCGCGCCAACCCGAAATGGATGGTATGCGCGCCACCCATCGACAGCCCGGCCATTGCCCGGTGGGCTGGTCCTTTCAATGTGCGGAAATGGGTGTCGATGTAGGGAATGAGCGTATCGCTCAGGTCCGCGCCGAAATCTGTGTTGCGCATCCGCTCCACGCCTTCGCGCGCGGGCGTGTGACCAAAGGGCATGACGACGATCATCGGCCTCGCCTTGCTGGTGGCGATCAGATTGTCGAGGATCAGGTGCGCGTGCCCCACCGATGTCCAACTGTCATCGCTGTCGCCCGCGCCATGGACCAGATAGAGCACCGGATAGCGCTTGCTGCCTGACCCTTCATAGCCGGGCGGTATATAGACATGAGCGCGGCGCATGATGCCCATCGCGTCGGAGCGATAATCAACCGTCGATACAAGGCCGTGCGGCACATCGGCGCGCCAGGTCTGAAACGCGGCCTCATCGCCCGGCACCTCCAGCACCGAGCGGACGCCGCGAAAACTCTCGCTAAACTGCATCCCCTGCGGATCGGCCATATCGACGCCATCCACGTTGAAGGCGAAGCGATAGGGACCAGGCTTCACCGGTGTATCGATCCGGGCGGACCAATAGCCCTGCGCATCCCTGGCCATCGGCAGACCGGCGGGTTTGCCGTCAAGGCCGGTAGGGACCAAGGGCAGTTCGCTACTGCTCAGCTTAACGGCCTGCGCGCGGGGGGCACACAGGCGAAACAGGATGTGGCGGTCTGCTCCGACCTCCACGGAATCATATTCCAGTCGGCGCTGAAGTGCCGTCGTTTCCACGCATGCTGGCTGGGGCGCGGCCTGCGCGATGGCCGGCACCATGGCGATGAGGGCTGCGACCAGAAGCAGGCGCATCGATCAGAAACCCGCCGGTTCGGGATCGATCACCGCCGGGGCGGGCTGGCGTCCGCCCAGCGTGTAGAACCAGATGCAGAGCGCGTTCAGCAGGAACAGTCCGACAGGAATCAGGGCATAGCAAATATACAGGGCGTGGACTGCCGACTCCGGTTGTTCCACGAGCGCGCCGTTGCGAGTCGGCACATAATTGGCGACCTTGAGGTAGATGCCGACGACCACGACACCCCCTGCAAAGGCGATCTTCTCGATCATCGCGATGACGCTGGACAGCAGCCCTTCACGCCCCTGCCCCGTCAGTTCGCGATCATAGGCCATGGTGTCGCCCAGCATGGAGATGGACAGCAGAATCATGCCGCCGGACCCGAAACCGAATATCACGCCACGGATCAAAAGTTCCGCAGTCGTCACGTCCTTGCCAGTCAACAGCCAACTGACCGACACGGCGCACATGACGGCAATACCCACCAGATAGGCGTTGCGCTTGCCAAAGCGGCGTTCCAGCCACAGCCACAGCGGCATGGAGGCAGCGACCACCAGATTGGCACTCATCGAATAGATCATCTGGCCGGTATAGCCCACGCCCAGAACGTTCAGCATGAACAGGAGCGTCGTCGTCGCAGTGCTGGCGAAAGCGAGAAACTGAAAGATCTTCGCGCCCACCAGCAGCATGAACGGTCGGTTGCGCAGCAGCAGGCGTATCTGCCCCGCATCGGCATGGATTTCAGGCCGCGTCGCTTCCAGCTGGCGCGCCTTGGCGGTGCCAAAGAAGCAGGCCGCCATGGCCGAAAAGATGATGAGCGCCATCACCACACCCATCACCATATAGCCTGTCCGGCCACCGCCGCCCGCCGAAATGATGCTGGCGGTTGCGGCGACGGCCAGCAACTGGCCGATCGACACGAACACCGTGCGGAACGAAAGAAGCCGCGATCGTTCATAGCGCGACGCCGTCATTTCCGACGGCATCGTCATATAGGGCACGTTGAACAGGGTATAGCCGGTCGAATAGAGGACGAGCGCTGCCAGCATATAGAGGGTGATCGCGCCGTCGCTCATTTCCGGCGGCGCGAAGATCATCAGGAACGACAGGGCGGACACCAGCGCACCGGCCAGCAGATAGGGACGACGGCGGCCCCAGCGGCTGCGAGTCCGATCACTCATCATTCCGACAGCGATATCCGCCAACACGTCGTATAATTTGGAGATCATCAGCAGATAACCAGCAATCTCGGGCGACTTGCCAAGGACCGTCGAACAAAATGCCGGGAAGTAGGCGGTCACGGTATTGAGCATGATCGACACGCCGACTGTCCCGACGCCAAAGCCCAGGCAGAGTTTTACCGGTAACCGGTCCGCCGCTGCCCCGTTCATCGTCGCGCTGGTCATCGTGGATCTCCCGGAGAGGATGAAAGGGTCGCGGCCGCGCGATGGATCGCGCGGCGGATGCGGGGATAGGTGCCACAACGGCAGATATTGGTGATCTGCTCGTCAATGTCGGCGTCGGTCGGCTTGGGTGTCGTCGCCAGCATCGCCGCGACGGCCATGACCATGCCGGGCTGGCAATAACCGCATTGCGGCACCTGCTCAGCGACCCAGGCCGCCTGGACGGCATGCTCGCCAGATGCCGGGACCAGTCCTTCGATCGTGGTGATCCTGGCCTCCCCAATGTCGCCAACGCCAACCGAGCAGCTACGCACCGCGACGCCATCGGCGTGGACGGTGCAGGCGCCACAAATGCCGACGCCGCACCCGAATTTCGTGCCTTTGAGGCCAACCTCGTCTCGGATCGCCCATAAAAGCGGCGTGTCCGCCGGAACATCGACCTGACGCACAACGCCGTTCACGGTCAGGCTGATGCTCATGGCAGGTCCATCGCAATGCGTAGGCCGAACAGCTGGCTCACCCGGTCGACCGGGTCACGCCCCCGGAACGTCGGACGCGCGCGGGTGACGTTGGTCGCCCAGCTCGCACCGCGTACCGAACGCCGATCGCAGGTGCCCGCTTCATAAGGCCGCTCATCCACCGCCGCTGCAGGATAGGGCATGACATAACAATCCTGCGTCCAGGTCCACACATTGCCGATCATGTCGCGAATGCCAAAGCCGTTGGGCGCGAAGCTGCCGACCGGGGCCAGCGTGGCATAACCATCCGAACAGCTATTGGCCTTGCCCTCCACAACGGCGCTTGGCGCGGCGCTGGCGTCGAGCAGATTGGCATAGCGGCAGGCCTCCGCCGGATTGTCACCCCATGGGTAGAGCGACTTCGCGCCCGCGCGCGCCACATATTCCCATTCCGCTTCGCTCAGCAAACGATAGGGCTTGCCAGTCTTCTTTGCGATCCACGCCACATAAGCGGTCGCGTCCCGCCAGTCGATGCAGACAACCGGATCATTGGCGCGGGGCGCGCGACCCAGCGCGGGATCGGCCCAGCCTACCCCTTTGGCTACCGCATAGGTGCCGTTCCGCGGCAGGATGCAGTCGGTTGCAGCCTTATGCCCCGTCGCCTTTACGAAGGCCGCGAACTGGGCATAGGTGACCGGCACGACGCCAATGGCAAAGCCCTTGCGGATCGTGACGTCATGCACCGGACCTTCATAGCGTTCCGGCTCACCGCCATCCGCGCCCATGGTGAAACGGCCCGGCGCGACGACGACCATCTGCGAACAGTCGGCGCAATCACGGAAGGTCGATCCGGGCTTTGCCGTTGCGGCCTGAGCCGGGGCCAGCCCCAACATGATAAAAAGAGCGAGAGCCAAGAATTTCATGCAGTCACCTCGAAACCGGCGTCGATGATCGGGAGGGCGCGGATGCGGCGGCCCGTTGCGGCATGGATCGCACTGCACAAAGCGGGCGCGATGGCGGGCACGCCCGCTTCGCCGACGCCGCCTACCGGCGCGTCGCTGGAAACCAGATGCACCTCGATCCGGGGTGCAGAGCGCATCAGCAGCACGGGATAATCACCGAAACTGCCCTCGACCACGGCGCCATCCTTGAGCGTGATCTTGCCGAACAGCGCGGCGGACAGGCCGAAAACGGCTGCGCCTTCCAGCTGCGATATGATATTGTCGGGCGCGATCTGCTGTCCGCAATCGAAGGCGCAGACGATGCGATCGACGCGCAGCGCCTTGTCCTCGACCGCGACCTCTACCACCATGGCACAGCGCGAACCCCAGCCAGTGGCCAGCGCGATACCGCGCCCATGTCCCTTGGGCATCGGTTTGCCCCAGTCGGCCTTTTCGCCGACATGCTTCAACACGGCATGGGTGCGGGGATCGTCCTTTGCGATGGCAAGGCGATATTCCAGCGGATCGCGCTTCAGCCTGGTCGCGATTTCGTCGATGATCGCTTCGGAGAAAAAGCCGTTCTGCGATCCCGAAACGGAGCGCCAGTAACCAGTGCGAACCGGCCCGTCGATCTCCACCGCATCAATGCGCTGCACGCCCAAATCATAGTCGGGGGACAACAGTCCTCCTGCGACCGCACCATCGGCAAAGCCGGGGAAGCGGAATTGTGACATGGTGGACAGAGGCTGCCCCGAAATGCGACCGCGCATCGCCGCGATACTGCCGTCCGCCGCGACGCCTGCCTTCAGGCGCGCCGCAAAAGCGGGCCGGTAAAAATCGTTGCGCATATCTTCATCGCGCGGCCAGATGAGCATGACCGGTCGCCCCGGCACCGCCATGGCGAGGCGCACGGCCTGATGCACAAAATCGCGCTCATTCTTGCGCCCGAAACCCCCGCCCAGATAAGTGCGATTGACCGTGATCGCCTTTGCAGGCAGGCCCGTGATATCGGCCAGTTCGGGCGCGACGACATCCGCGCACTGGAGCGGCCCCCAGATTTCACAGGAATCGGCGCGCACCACAGCCGTGCAGCAGAGCGGCTCCAGCGCAGCATGGGCAAGATAGGGCACTTCATAGGTCGCCTCGACCTTTATCGGCGCAGCCGCCAACGCTGCATCGACGGCTTGGCTGCTTTCGCCAAGGACGGTCTTTTGCCCTTCGAATGCGATCGGGAACGGCAACCAGCCTTCGCTGCGATCCAGTCCGGCGACGATCCGCTGGCGGAGCGTGGCGCTGTCGATGCGGGGACCGGGTTGCGCAGCGACATCCAGCGCCAGCGCGCCTTTCTGCGCCTGCCAGTAGCGGTCCGCGATCACGCCCACGGCATTGCCGACTGGCACGACCTTGAGAACCCCCGCTATGGCAAGCGCGGGTTCGGGCGCTACCGGAGCCAGCGTGCCGCCTGCGACGGGAACATGGCGCACGGCGGCGTAGAGCATGTCGGGCAGGACCAAATCCATGCCGAACAGAGCGGTGCCATTGACCTTCGCAGGGATATCCTTGCGCGGGAAATTACCGCCGATCAGGCGAAACTTCGCAGCATCCTTGAGCGGTACGATCGCAGGGACCGGCAGCTTCGCAGCGTCGGCCGCGACATCGCCATAGCCGAGCGTGCGACCGGTGCTGCCGTGGGTCAGCCGACCATCCTGCGTCGTGATCGTGGCGGGATCGACGCCCCAGCGGGTTGCAGCAGCCATCACCAGCATGGCCCGCGCGCTGGCTCCCACTTGTCGCAAAATATCATAATAGCTGGTGACGCCATCGCTGTTGGCGCTGCGCTGGCGCTTGTTGCGTGCAACGAATGCCGGGCTTGCCCCCGACAAACGCACCGTGACACGGCTCCAGTCCGCGTCCAGTTCCTCCGCCACGATACGCGGCAGGGCGTCGGCGACCCCCTGCCCCATTTCCGCGCCGGGTGTCACGATCTCCACGTCGCCACCAGCCGTTATGCTAACATAGGCGTTGAGTGCGCCGTTCGATGCCTGCGCTTCTATGCGTCCCGGCGCACCCAGCGCTACGCCGACCGCCAGTCCCCCGCCAAGCGCCAGAAACCCCCGACGATTGAAAGACACGACACGATCGGCAGGAAGGGCGTCGCGCATCTGCGGATTATTTCGCGGCGTCGCGAAGATAGGCGACGATCGCCCGGCGGGAATCGGCGTTGGCCACCCCGCCAAACGCCATGCGGTTCCCCGGCACGACCGCCTGCGGCTTGGCGATGAAGGCGTCGAGCTTCTTATCGTCCCAGACGAAGCCTGCTTTCGTCAGAGCGGGAGAATAGGCAAAGCCTGGGCGCGATCCAGCCTTTGCCCCGAACAGGCCGTTGAGATTGGGACCAACCTTGTTCGCCGCGCCTTTGGCTACGCTGTGGCAGGCGGTGCATTGCAAAAACAGCATCTTGCCCTTCGCCGCATCGGGGGATGGAGCAGCCAGTGCAGGGGCAGCAAGCAGGCTGGCAGTCAGCAGGCTGGCAGTCAGCAGGATCGTTGCACGTATCATCATAGGATCGAGGCCTCATGCGCCAGAGAATGGAACATTGATTGCGTCAGCAGATATTCGCGGCGGGCCGCGTCATCGCCAGCCAGTTTTTCCAGATAGGCTTCGCGATCGGCAAAATTCTCGCTCATCGCTTTCTTGTTGGCGATCGTCTGTGTCTGAACGAAGCTGTTGGTGACGGTGCGCCGCTGGCGGTCGTACCGGCCCAGCTGTTCGTCGGGGTCCGCGCCCTCCAGCAGGATCGCTTCCAGCTTCTGCGACAGGCTCCAGGCATCGTGAATGCCCGAATTCATGCCAAAGCCGCCAAGCGGATTATTGAGATGCGCGGCGTCGCCTGCCAATATCACCCGTCCCTCGCGGAAGCTTTTGGCCACGCGCTGATGCACGCGATAGACGGTGCGATGCTCCGTCTTGATGATCGGCGCATCGGGGCCGAGCAGATCGGCAAACACCTTGTCCTTGCGCGCGTCGCTCAGCACGTCGGCGGAACTGGCGTCGTCCGCCTGCGGCAACAGGATGCGCCACAGGCCCGGTACGCGCAGCAACACGCACCAGTTGGGCGGATCGGCGACATAGTTGACGTCCGATAGCCAGGGCAGATGCTTTTCAATGGGATAAGCCGTCGAAAGAGTCAGGAAACTTTCGGGATAGGTAAAACCGTCAAATTCGACTCCCAGCCATTTGCGGACCATGGAATTGGCGCCATCGGCCCCGACCAGATAGTCGGCCGTATAGGTTTTAAGGTCGAATGGCCCTTCCGCTGTCGCCGTCACGCCATTTTCGTCCTGAACCAGATGGACCAGCCGACGCGAAAATTCGACGTCCGCATTGGGCATCGCCGCCAGCCGTTCCGCCACCAGGCGTGTGAGTTTGAACTGTTCGCATTGCAGCCGGTATGGGAATTGCGTGACATCCCCCAACTCGCTGAGGCTGAGCGAGAAGCTCTTTTCCGTGCTACGATTATGGTAGGTATAGGTCGGCGCCTTCAGCCCCTGCTGTTCCAGAACCGGCAACAGCCCCAGCTTGTCCATCATCTCCAGCGTCGGCGGATGAAAGGTGGAGGCGCGCATGTCTTCAAGACAGGTCGCCGCGCCTTCCAACACGCGCACGCTGATCCCTTTCGACGCCAGTGCAAATGCCAGCACCATGCCCGAAGGACCGCCGCCTGCAATCAGCACCTGCACATGATCGGCGCGGCTCATGCCTCCGCCCCCAGCAGCGCCGTGTCAGGCGTTCCCCAATACGCCGTTCCCCCGGCTATCATGTGAAATTCGGCTGTCATGCCCGCTCCCTGTGAATTCATCGGGATAAGGGTAGGCGAAGCATTTCGGGCAGGGCGCGCAACGCACCGTTTGTCCGCGCTGCGGAGAGTGAAGCAGCGTTCGACCGGTAAAATATGACATCGATCAATATGAAAAAGGGGAGCCTGCCGGATCTGGCAGGCTCCCCTTCATCGAGCGCGTTGGTCAGGGGCGATCAGAAGCTATAGCGGATCGTCCCCAACACCGTGCGTGGGTCGATCGCAAAGCGTGGCTGGATAACGGAAAAGCCAAAGCCAGTTTGCCAACCCTGTTCCTGCAGCAGGTTCTTGGCCGTCACCTGCACCTTCCACTGGCCCAGCTCATAGCCGACATAGCCATTCAATATGTCCTGCTTGTCGATCCATCCAATCATCGCATTGTCGGGCGTCGAATAATAGGAATCGCGCAGGCTGTAATCGGACCCGAAGATCAGCTTGCCCGGTCCCACCGGAATGTCGCCGTCGAAGCCCATATTGACCTGATATTTCGGGAAGACGGGCAACTGCTTGCCGATGAGCGAGCCGATGCTGCCGTTATATTTGCCCTTGTTGACCGACCCATTGCCCCACAGCGTCAGCCCCGGCATCACGCGCCAGGACAGTTCGGCCTCCAGACCTTTAAGCGTCGCGTCATAATTCTCGACCAGAAAGCCCCCGTCATTGGTGTTGACCGGCTGCTGACGATCCTTGATCTTGTTGTAGAAGGCCGACAGATTCACGCGCACTTTGCGTCCAAACAGGTCGGACTTGATTCCCGCCTCATAGGCTTGGGTGATCTGCGGCTTGAACGGCTCGGACAATTCCGTGGCGGTCGAAGCAAGGCCGTTATAGCCGCCCGACTTGAAGCCTTCGCTATAGGACGCATAGGCCAGAATGTCCGGTGTCAGCTTGTAGTTGATGCCCAGCTTCGGGGTGAAGCGATGATAGCTGTTGGCCAGCAGGACTGGCGTGCCGCCGATCAACGCATTCAACCGCTTGTCGTCGATCGTGTAACGACCCGCGCCGATCAGGGACAACTGATCCGTCAGGTTGAAGGTCAGTTGCCCATAGCCAGCGAAGCTGTTCGTCTCGATATTGTAGATCGTCCGGCTGGGGGTGAAGAAGATCGCCGAATCGACGGTCTGCCCAGCTTTTTCATTGAAATAATAGATGCCCGCAACATAATCGATCAGCCCGTCGATCGCGCTGCCGGTCGCCTGCAATTCCTGACTGAACTGATGCTGGTTGCCGCCCGCTGTCCGGTCGAACAGCGCGAGCGGCGTCGTGCCGGGCAGGCCCAGGAAAGATGGCGGAACCCCGCCCGAAAAATCCTCGGTCCAGCTTTCCTTGAGTTCCGAATAGGCCGTGATCGACGTCAGCTTGCCACCGGGCATGTCCGCCGACAGGCGCAGCGTGCCGCCATATTGTTCAAGTTTGGTGGCCGAAAGCGTGGGCGACAGCACGGTGCGGTAGGAGCCGCTGACCGGCACGATCCCACCGCTGCTATCGATCCGGGTGGAGACGGCATATTGGCCGTCCGACCTGCCATGCATATAATAGCCAGTCAGGCGCCCTTCGACCGTATCACCAACATAGGCGATGTCGCCCTGCACGCCTTCGAAACTTTCCTTGCCGACTTTGCGGTCGAGCGTCGCATTATATTGGCGACCGCCGTCGCGTGCGCGGACCATGCCGTTGAGCGACGCGCGCCAGCGGCCATCGGCCGAAAGCGGACCAGTGACGTATCCCTTGGCCCGGCGCTCGTTCCAGCTGCCATAGCCAAGCTGGGCAGACCCGCCGAATGTGTCCTGCGGGGCTTTTGTAATGATATTGACGGCACCCGCCGACGAATTGCGGCCATAAAGCACGCCTTGCGGGCCGCGCAGCACTTCGATCCGTTCCAGTTCGACGAAATCGAGCATCGATCCGGCCAGACGCGCGCGATAAACGTCATCGACATAGATCGCGACTTCCGATTCGGACGTTACGAACGCGCCGTCCGTGATGCCGCCCCCGCGAATGAATGGCTTGAGACCAGCAGTGCCGCCCGTGACGCCATCGAACTTCACGTTGGGCGCCATGCGGTTGAGGTCCATGGGCGATTGAATCTGGAGGCGGTCGATCGCTTCGCTGCCGATCGCGGTGACGCTGACCGGTACATCCTGAAGCCGCTGGCCGGTGCGCTGGGCGGTGACGGTGATTTCCTGAAGCATACCGGCATCGGCCTGCTGCTGATCATCCTGCGCAAACGCGGGTATGGAACTGCTGGCGATAACGGTCATCACGGCCAGGGCCGACGTCGTTCGAAACAATGACATGAAAAAATGAACCCCTTTGAACGCAGATCGTGCGCGCATCGCGTGGCGGGCATCGATCGATCTTGTTCCCCGCCTGCTGCATGCGACGGTCTTTTGCCGTTCGTCATGCCAGTGTCATGAAGCACGCCATGTTGGCAGGCAGCCGTCAGCATTTCTGACGCCCGCTATCCGCCTGCCGGACAGTGCATCGGCGCCCATGCCTTAGCGCGTGCGGTCCATCTAGCCTCTTCTTGCTGTGCAGGCTCCGACAGTCTTATGATCCGGGCCAGCCTCAAGGGCGGTGCCGCCCCAAATGGAGATCATGGTCGTGCTCAATACCTTTCAGCAGGCGCCCCACGCGGCCTTGCCAAAAGCCAATCCGGAAGAGGCCGCGCGCCAGGAATTTTCCAAGAGCCTGAAACAGTTCGTCCAGCAGGGATTACTGCCCGGCCTTGGCCCCATATTCCGCACCCGCGCCACGCGCCGATTCGAACGGGAAGCGGGTCGCGCCCCCACCGATCGCCACGACATTCGCAAGGCGATGGTCCCCGATAGCTATTTCCAACATTATGCGGCCGTAAACCGGATCAGCCAGGAATTGCTGTGGGACGGCGTGATCGACAGCATTGATCGCGATCTCGATGGACTGCGCGGCCGCGCGGCGGACGCATCAGCGCAGAACAAAGGCGAATTGCGCCTGCCCAAGACGTTCGACGTGCCCCGCTATGTCAGCGCGCTCGACATCCACTGCATGCCGGGCGGCTATGCAGGGCACGGTGCAGGCAACGATCCGGCGCTGGGCGCACTCTATGATCGCGGCGTGTTCCTCTACGCGATGGGCTATACCGGGCCGGACAATGACGACATGGGCCGGTCGGTCTGCAACTATATCAAGCGGCGGCTGAACGGGTTCAGCCCCACGCGCATCCTCGACATGGGCTGCACCGTCGGCCATTCGACGCTGCCTTATAAGGAATTATTCCCGGACGCGGAAATCTGGGGCATCGACGTGGCTGGCGCGCAGGTCTGCTACGCCCATGCTCGCGCTGGCGCGATGGGACTGGATGTCAATTTCGCGCAGATGAATGCCGAACAGGTCGATTTTCCGGACAGCCATTTCGACCTGATCGTCAGCCATATCCTGCTGCACGAAACGTCAGGCAAGGCGATGCCGCAAATCTTCAAGGAATGTCATCGCCTGCTGTCGCCCGGCGGCTACATGATCCATGCCGACCTGCCTCCATTCGACCTGATGGACCCATTCACGCAGTTCATCCTCGACAATGAAACCTATTATAACAACGAACCCTTCTGGGGCGCGATGCGCGACATGGATCAGGTGAAGCTGGCTGTCGATGCGGGCTTTCCGTCCGACACGATCCGGTTCGACACCGCGCCCATGGCGGTGATGGAATTCGCGGCCAGCGCAGCGGCTGGATATAGCCAGGACGCCGTCGACAGCGTCGCCGAACGCGATTTCACCGCTGGTGAATTTGCCCCCGGCGGCGGCTGGGAAGTGCTGATCGCGCAAAAGGCCGCATAAGAAAGACATGACGATGACCGAAACGATGCAGCGCAGCGCGCGGGGCAAGCGCCCGTCCTTCTACGAAACCCCTGCGCTCGACCAGATGATGTCGATGATCATGGTGCTGGCGAGCGAAGTGTCAGTACTGGCCGACCAGATCGACGGCATGCAGCGCGTTGCCGCCCTCAACGGACTGGACCTGAAAGGCGGGCTGGAGACGCTCGACCTGGATCAGTCCGCGCTGGAAGAACGGGAAGCGCGGCGACAGGCGATGCTCGGCCGCCTCTTCTACCTGATGCGCAAGGAAGCAGACGAAGCCACCGCCAGCGAAACGAGCGAAGGCTATGCCAAGGTGATCGCAGAGATCGCGCAGGGATGAGCGTCGCCTTCGCACCAACATCTTCGGTCCTCGCGGAACTGAGCGGGATCGTCACCAACGCCAACATCTTCACCGGCGACGCCCTTTTACCGCTTGCGACCGATGTTTATCGGCAGGGCGTTCTGCCGATCGCCGTGGTCAGGCCGCAGAGCGTCGAACAATTGCAGGCGATCGCCAAGATCGCGGCGGCGCACAGCCTGCCGATCAGCGTGCGAGGCGGCGGAGCATCCTATACCGACGGCTATATCGCACGCGACGCCGGGCAATTACTTATCGACATGGGTGCGCTCGACCGCATCGTGGCGATCGATGAGGTGAACGGCCATGTCACGGTCGAGGCAGGCGTCACCTGGGCGACGCTGCGCGACGCGCTGGCGGCAAAGGATTTGCGGACGCCCTTTTGGGGGCCGTTTTCCGGCCTCGCCGCGACGGTCGGCGGATCGATGTCGCAAAATACGATCAGTCACGGGTCGGGCGCTTATGGCATCTCCGCTGATTCCGCGCTGTCGTTCGACATCGTGACCGCAGACGGTGCCTTGCTGCGCACCGGCACGGCGGCGGCGGGCGCGATGCCGTTCATCCGGCATTTCGGGCCGGACCTGACCGGATTGTTCACCGGCGATTGCGGCACACTGGGCATCAAGGCGCGGATTACCCTGCCCGTGCTCAGTCGCAAGCCTGCGCATCACCCGATTTCCTTTGCCTTCCCCGACTTTCTGTCCTTGCACGAATCGATGCGACGCATCGCGCTGGAGCGGATCGAGGATACGCATTTCGCGCTCGACGCGGCCCTGTCACAGGGCCAGATTGCGCGGCAGGACAGGGCCGGGGCGTCCATCGACATGGCGCTGTCCATCGTCAAAAGTTCGCCATCCCTTATCGCCGGGATCAAGCAGGTGGTGCATGCCGGGCTGTCCGCGCGCAAGGTGATCGGCAGTTCCGCCTATATGACCCATTACATCGTCGAGGGGTTCGACGATGCCGAAGTGAAGGCGCGCCTGCACCGGCTGCGCCAACTGGTCGCCGGGTTGGGACGCGAAATTCCCGCGACCGTCGCGGCGGTGGTGCGGGGCATGCCCTTTGCGCCGCTGTTCAATACCTTGGGTCCAGCGGGCGAACGTTGGGTGCCGCTGCACGGTATCCTTCCCCATAGTGCGGTGCCGGGGTTCGACAAGGCGTTCCAGGCGTTTCTGGCCGACCGAACGGCAGATATGCGGCGGCTGGGCGTATGGACCGGCGGCATGTACGCCACCGTCAATTCGGGCGGCTTCCTCTACGAAATCGCGATCTACTGGCCTGACGAGATTACGGCTTATCATCGCGCAAATGTGCCCGCCGACTATCTGGCAAACCTGCCGGTCTATCCCGCCAATGCCGAAGCGCGCGATTATGTCCACACGCTCAAGAGCGACATGACCGACCTGTTCGTCGCCCATGGCGCGACGAATTTCCAGCTCGGCCGCGCCTATCCCTATGCCCAGCGCCTCAGCCCCGAACCCTTGGCTCTGGTTCGGGCGATCAAGGATGCACTCGATCCGGATGGTCGCCTGACTCCGGGGGGATTGGGGCTTTAGGCTCCTTCCCTCTTTGTCTCTTCCTGTTCTGCCGGATCGGTTTCGACGAGATTGAGCAGGATGCCGTCGGGGTCTCGCAGGCACACCTCCTGCTGCGCGCGATGCGGCATCACGAACAATTCGGGTTCGGGCGACCAGCTTGCGCCCGCCGCGCGCAGGGCGGTCAGTATGTCCGCCATGGATCGTACATAAAATACCAGCGCGACCTCACCGATCCGGGCCGGACCGGTCGCCATCGGCACGGCTTCGGGGGCAAGCGCCGGATCGATCAGAAACAGGCCGATCATCCCGAAATTAGGGCCGCCGCTCTTGACGATCCGCACCGCCAGCGGTCCATGCGCGGCAAAGCCCAATATGGTCGACGCCGACGGATCGGTCAGCACGCCTTCATAATAGACGTCCGCAAAGCCCAGCGCCGCATAGAAGGCCGTCGCCCGATCGAGATCGCGCACGAAGATGGTCCCGCGGATCAGCGCAGAAACGGAACGCAGGGTCATGGGAAGACCTCTTCTGTGAAGGCGGCCAATTCATAGGTGGTGGGCACTTGGCTCCACCGCATGACGAGGAACAAGCAATCCTCCTGCCGCACCCACAGGTCCGCCGTTGGCCAGTCATCCCGCCAGCGCAACTGATAATGGCGCGCGGCAAAATCGCCTGCCAGCACATTGATGTCGCAGGTGCCGATATAGGCGACGTTGATACACACCGGACACGCCCCGACCGCTTCGTCGCCATTGGGGGATATGCTGTTGGTGATCGCTTCCACCGGCATGAACACGCCCGGCTGCTCTGTCCCGCGAAGCTGCACGATCAACGCATCGCCCTGAAGCGGATGAACGCCAAGATAGCCGAGCGGCCTGTGGGTCGGAATGATCTGGCTTGGCATCGTCGCGCCCGCAATCCGCCCCTCTACCCACACGGCGTCGGCCTCTACCGCGAACCACAGCGCCGCGTCCTCACGCCCTTCGCGCACCAGCCGACAATAGCCATCGCATGGCCGCCAGTCCCGATCCATCGACAGGCTGACATCCCGCAACAGCGCCACATCGTCCAAAACGCACAAGGCCCGCAGGATATGACCACCCTCATGGCTGGAAAGATCGAACTGCTCATGCCCGACCTCGCTGCCGTCGGGCGCACGATAGGCGATGCGCCCGGTCAGGCGGCGGGTCAGGGTGGATGGATAGGTCATAGCCGAAAGCTAGCCACCGCCCAGACGTACCACGCCCGCCAAATCATGCTGACCGACAGGCGACCATCCCTGCGCGTTCCGGTTCCGGTGCCGCGCAGCAGCGCCATTGTCCCCATCATTACCAGCGGCTGTTTTAAGGGAAATATCGTGTCGGGGATGCTCGAAATGCTGTGGAGCGTGTTCGACATCGATCGCGCCTGCGCGGCGCTGGTCGATGTCGCTGGCTATGTCCGCACCGACCTGCCCGACGCAGGCCCGGATCAGGCCGCTGCGTGGGGCTTGCCCGACAGCCGCGCCCGCATCCGCCAGTCGCTGCTGACCGCGCCGTCCGATCCGGGCAACGCCCTACGGCTCGTCTGTTTCGAGGGGCGCGAACGGGTTCTGATCCGACCCAGCCAGCGGACATGGGACACCGGCGGAATATTCGACCTCGACATCTTTTCCCGCGACGCCCGCGCCGCCTATCGCGCGCTGGTGGAGCGGCACGGCTGGACCGCCTTTGGCGAACCGGTCGATTATGTGCTCGGGCATTTCGACGTGACGCAGGTGGTGGCACGCGGCCCCGATGGCATCGTGCTGGCCATCATCGAACCACGACAGCATAGCGAAGTGCCGCTCCCCCCGCCCGGCGCACTCTCGCGAATCTTCAACGCGACCCAGATCGTGCGCGACATGGACGCCGCCATCGCCTTCTTCACCGACATATTGGGCTGGCGCGTCACCATGGCGATGGACATCGACGATGCAGTGGAGCCTGGTGCGGGCGTGCTGGGCCTGCCCATGCCTTATGCGCAGACGGTGCGGCGGCGCATGGCGATCGTCCATCCCGACGGCACCAATGACGGGTCGGTCGAGCTGTTGCAGATCGACGGGCTGCACGGCCATGACTATGCCGCCCGCGCGACCGCGCCGAATATAGGGCTGTTCGCCGCCCGCTTCCCCGTAACCGACGCGGATGCCACCGCCGCCGCGATCGTCGCGCGCGGCGGGACGCTGCACTGCGCACCCTGCGACGTCGCGATCGCGGGCATCGGCCACACACGCCTGTTCGCGATACGCACGCCCGAAGGCGCGATCCTTGAATTTTTCCAGATCACAGACACCGAAAGGCCCATCCCATGACCGACTCGCTTGGCCACCGCATGAAATTTGCGGTGGTGGCCCCGTCCACCAATACCAGCGTCGAACCGGAATATGCCGCGATGCAGCCGCGCGGTGTGACCAATCATTTCTCGCGTATCGCCATCCCCGACACGCGCGTGACGGACGACGACAGCTTCGTGGTGATGCTGGAAAATATCCGTGCCGCCACCTTCGACGCGGTCGATGTGTCGATGTCGATGGAGCCGGGATGCGTCATCATGGGTATGTCGGCCGAAACATTCTGGGACGGTGCGGAGGGTGCGGACCGATTGCACAAGAAGATGCTGGAGCGTACCGGCGGCGTACCGGTCATCATGGGATCGACCGCCGTGGACGCGGCGATCAAGGCCTATGAAAGCGAAACCGGCCCGATCAGGAAGATCGGCATCCTGACCCCCTACGCGCCCGTGGGCGACGCCAACGTCAAGAAATTCTTCGAAGATCAGGGCTATGAGGTCGTCCATATCATCGGCCTGAAATCCCCATCGCCGATGATGATCGCGCATGAATCCAAGCAGACGTTGAAGCGCACCGCCATCGCCGTGTCCGAAGGCGTCGATGCGATCATCCAGGCGGGCACCAACCTGGCCTTTGCCGAAGTCGCCGCCATCGCCGAATTCTGGCTGGAAAAGCCGGTGATCGCGATCAATACCGCTACCTATTGGCACGCACTGCGTTCGATGGGCATTCAGGACCAGATGGACGGATTCGGCACGCTGCTGAGCCGCTTCTAAGCATAAGGGTCGTACGACATGGACTATGATTATATCCCCCTTCCCCAGCGCAAGCCGCTGGTATGGCCCAACGGCGCGCGCGTCGCGCTGATCCTGACGTTCAATCTGGAAACCTGGGATCTGACGAAGGATACCGACAAGCCCTATTATGCCGGTGGCCCATCCATCCTGCCCGACATCCTGCCCGGCAACACGCCTGATTTCCCCAACTTCACCTGGCGCGAATATGGCCAGCGGGTCGGCATCTGGCGCCTGTTTGACCTGTTCGACAAGCTGGGCGCGAAGGCGAGCTGCACCACCAACGCCGTAACGTTCGAACGGCGCAAGGCGATGACCGACGCGGTGCTGGAACGCGGGTGGGAATTGCTGACTCACAATTGGGAACAGGGCGAACTGCTCACCAATTTCGCGGGCGATCCGGCCAAGGAGCGCGAAGTCGTGTTGCGCACGCTCGACCAGTTCGAAAAATTCACCGGCCGCAAGTCGAAGGGCTGGCTCTCCTCCTCGCTGCGCGGCACGTTGCAGACGGCGGACATCCTCGCCGAATATGGCGCGACCTTCTACTGCGACATCATGAACGACGATCAGCCCTATCTGCTGAAAACGCCGCATGGCCCGATCGTGTCGGTGCCCTATTCCAACGAGATCAATGACTTCACCTTCATTACGCGCAAGAATTTCACCACCGATCAGTTCGCACAAGCGCTGATCGAGGAACTGGACGTGCTGTATGAAGAAGGCGCGACCAGCGGGCGGATCATGAATGTCGGCCTGCATCCGCATGTGTCGGGCCGCGCGCATCGCATCCGGGCGATCCGGGAATTTATCGAACATGCCCAGTCGCTACCCGGCGTGTGGTGGGCGACGCGGGAAGAGATTGCCGAATGGTATCTCCAGAACCATGAAAGCCACATTCCCGGCCAGCTTGGCTGAACCACTCAAAGGGGAGCGGCAATGCTCCCCTTTTTTTACGCCGCGCCCATGATACCGGTGGCGCGCAGACTGGCTAAAGCGTCTTCGCTATCATCCAGTCCGGCAACCGCGTCGATCAATGGCTGATGCGCCGCGGCAAGACCGCCAAAGCTGAGACAGCCTAATGCCTTGGCATCATGTTGCTGCCGTGTCAGCGGCCATTGCGGCGACCCCAGTTGAGCGTCGATCGCCATCTCCACGCTACGCCCATCCGACAGCCGGGCCAATGCCCGCGCAGGCACGAAGGCCGCCGGATCGGGATTGCCGTCGTTCACGACCGTGATGCGCGCCGCCAGCGCCAGCAGCGCCGGATCGTCCAGACTTTCACGTCGAAAATCGGCCAGCGCCACCGTGCCGCGTGTCAGCGTCACAGCGATGAGCCACGGCAGGCACAAGCGCGCATAACCCGGTTCCATGTCGGGCTTGGCCGGGCGACCGACGAGACGATGGATCAATGGCGGCGCATGATAGGCCAGCCGATCCAGCAGTTCAGGCCGCAGCCCCTGCTTGGCCATCAACTGCTGCGTCGCGACGATACCGCCATGCCCCGCACGCCCGGTAGGGAACGGCTTCCAGCTGACTTGGGCAATAGCATGCCCTCGTGCCAACAGCGCCAGCGCGGCAGGCAGGTCGTGGCTCACCTCCTGCAACGCCAGATAGCCGAAAGGCCCGTCGATCGGCGCGGCGACGCCCGGCATGCCAGCGCGGGCAAGGTCGATCGCGACAAGGGAGGAGCGCGCCGCATTGGCGACCTGCACCGGCAAAGCAGGCTTGCCCTCGACATGCGCCTGCATCGTGCCCGAAGCAAAGGCGAGCGCATGACCGAACGGATCAAGCGCCTGTTGCCGGTCCATCCGCCGCATCCGGACAATGGCGGCGACACAACCGAATATGCCCGCCGTAGCAGGCCGGAAAAAGCTGAGCGGCCCCGTCGCGGCTAAGCCCAGTGTGACGGCGACATCCACACCCGCGACGATCGCGGCGAGGAAATCTCGGCCTAAGACGGGCGCATCCCGCTCCGCTTCCGCCAGCAACGCGGCCAGCACTGTCGCCATCGGATGCAGCACGGCGGGTTCATGAACACAGTCATATTCCTGCCCATGGATCTGAAACGCATTGACGAAGGCCGCCGATGCGGCAGGCAGCATCACGCCGGGCCGACCAAGGACGGAGGCAGCGCCCCCCTCTCCCCATCCCTGCGCCATCGCCAGCACCGCGTCGGCATGGGCGGCGTTGCGTCCGGCTACCCCAACGCACAGGCTGTCGTGCAGGAAGGTGCGAACCGCATCCTGCACCGCGCCGGGCGTAGCGTCCCAAGTGACGCCCAGCGCATGATCGATCAGCGTTTCAGACGCGCTCAATGCGGTTCCTCGCCACCCGACACGTTCATGCTTTCGCCAGTGATATAGATGGCTTCGTCCGAACAGAGGAAGGCGACGGCGCTTGCGGTATCGCCCGGCACGCCCGGACGCCCCATCGGAATACGTGCCGCCATGCGCGCCAGATATTCTTCGACCGAAATCCCCTGAAGCGCGGCGAAATGTTCGTTCTGCCACTGGCCAAGGCCCGTCGTCACATGGTTGGGGCAGACATTGTTGACGGTGATGCCATACCCTCCCAGTTCGATGGACGCTGACCGGACGAGGCCGACAAGGCCGTGCTTGGACGCAGTATAGGCCTGCGCATGGGGAAAGCCGGACTTGGCCGCCTGGCTGGCGATATTGATGATGCGCCCGCCATTGCCTTGCCCGATCATGATCGCCGCCGCCGCCTGAAGCCCGAAGAAAGCGCCGGTCAGGTTGACGTCGATCACCGCGCGCCAGTCATCGGCGGACACGTCCATCAGCGGCTTCATGATATAGCCGATGCCGGCATTGTTGATCCAGATATCGAGCGATCCATGGGTCGCCTGCGCATGCGCGGCGAGTGCGCGCACCTGATCGGGATCACGCACATCGCAAGGAAAAGTCGAACCCGGCGTTGCAAGCGCAGCGGCGATCCGCATCATCTCGTCCATGCCACCGATCATGCCGTCGGGCGTGGCGGCATCGCGCGACGCGCCGACGTCGGATATGACGACCGCTGCGCCTTCGTCCGCCAGCCGCCGTGCGATCGCCTCGCCCAGGCCGCCCGCCCGTCCCGATCCGGTGACGACTGCGGTCTTGCCCGCAAACCTCATGGATGGACCTGCTCGGTCGTCAGGAATGTCACGTCAGCCATGTCCTGAAAGGCGGCGGCGACCGCCTGCATCCTGTCGGTCGCGGCGTCGCGCCCGAACTGCTCCATGTCATCGACATCGATAATCTCGACATATTGATAGGGCGGGGTCGCATCTGTGCCCAGTTGCCCGGTCGCGCGGAACAGGTCGAAACGGCCAATCGAAGGCAACGCATTGACCGTCGGCAGATCGACAGTGCGCGCCCATTGTTCATAGCTTTCGACGGAGATACCGGGCTTCAGGTTCAACAGGGCGATCAGGCGCATCATGTCATCCTCGCGATAAGTGGGTGACACGGGTTAGCGCGCGGCACGGCCCGCGCGCAGTGACCGCATGCTTTTGTCCGCGAAGCGGTGATACCGCGCCATCGCCTTGCCCGAAATCGCCGACCCGCTCTGATACGGCATCGACATATGTAATGAGGAAGCCGTGGTGGACGAGACCCCCAGCAACGATCCAGCCGCTCAATATGACGGCCCGCCGGACTATCGTGTCGTCGGCCGGCACGCCCTGTTCCCGCAGATGGGGCATGACGAGATCGAACGGATCAACTTCCTTGCCCAGATGAACCGCCACCTCGCCGCGCGGGTCGTGCCCGGCGTGAAGGCCGCCTATGACCAGCGTGTCGCTCCCCGGTTCGAGGCGGAACAGGGCCGCCCCATTGCCGACCGCCACGAAGCGCGCAAGGCGTTGCTCCGCGATCCCGCGTTCCAGACATGGTCGGCGCTGCGCCGCATGACGATGGAACAGCGGCAGCAGGCCGGGCGCTGGACCGTGATCCGCCAGCGCGAACGGCTGGCGCGTATCGCTGCCGAATTGACCGACGGCGACGATCGGCTCTCGCTCGATCCGTCTCTGTCCATTCCCCGCTATGTATCGGCGGTCGATCATCACTGTATGCCCGGCAGTTATCATATGCAGGCATTTCCTGGCGATATCGCCAATGGCGCCAATTACGATCATGCCGGGTTCGTAACGACTGGCGGCCTGCTGGGGAAATATTCCGACGGCGGCGGCCATGCTGTCGTCAAATGGGTCAGGCGCAATCTGCCCGATTTCAATCCGGGTACGATTCTGGAGATCGGTGGGACAGTAGGTCATAGCAGCCTGCCGCTGGCGCAAGCGTTCCCGGATGCCGACATGACGGTGGTCGATCTTGGCGCGCCCATGCTGCGCTACGGGCTGGGCCGGGCAAAGTCGCTCGGCGTGGACAATATCCGCTTCGTGCAGGCGAGCGGCGAGGATTTGTCGATCTTTCCCGACCAGAGTTTCGACTGGATCCAGACGACGATGTTCCTGCACGAACTGTCGACCAGCGCACTACGCAATATCTTCGCCGAAACGCGGCGATTACTCAAGCCGGGCGGGATCGTTCTGCATGTGGAACAACCGCAATATGCGCCCGGCATGCCCCTGTTCGAACAGGCAATGCGCGACTGGGACGCCTTCTACAACAACGAACCCTTCTGGAGCCGGATGCACGAAATGGACCTCGACGCCGCGATGATCGAGGCGGGGTTCAGTCCGCAAAGCCTGATCCATGGCGGCGTGACGGCGGTGGTCGATCGCGACCTGTTCCCCGATGCGCAGGAGGATGAAACGGAAGATTATGGCCGAAAGGCGGCCTGGCATGTAATCGGGGCGATGGTCTGATGAGCTTTGCGGATGCATTGAACGAAGCAGGTGCGAAACCTGCGGGCAAGCGACCCTATTTCCTGGAACCACAGGTCGAAAAACTATTGGCTCTCACTATGGGAATTGCGCAGGAACTGGCCGTCGCGCGGCAGCGTGTCGATACGCTCGAACGGCTGCTGGCGGCGAGGGGGATCGTGTCGGCGGCAGAGATCGAAGGCTTCGCACCCGACCCGCAGGCAGCGGCCGAGCGCGCCATGTGGAACCAGGAATATATCGCCCGCATCCTGCGCATCGTGCAGCAGGAAAACGAAGCGGCACTGGCCAGCGGCGACATGGCGTCCGGCGACGTCGGCGACGAAATAGCCACATCGGCATGATCGGGTCATGAACGACGATTTCGAATTCACCGTCCCCGTCCTGATCGTGGGCGGCGGCGCATGCGGCTGCATCGCGGCGCTGGCGGCAAAGGATGCCGGCGTCGATCCCCTGCTGGTCGAGGCCGACGCCCGGCCGATGGGATCGAGCGGCATGTCGCAGGGCTTGATCTGCGCGGCAGGCACGCAGGCGCAGGCCGCGCTGGGTATAGAGGATGACGCCGACACCTTCTTTGCCGACATCATGGCCAAGACGCGGGGCCAAACCGACCCCGTGATCGCCCGGACACTGGCCGAGCAATCAGGGCCGACGCTGGACTGGATGGTCGCGCGCCATGGCCTGCCCTGGGAACTCGATACCGGATTTCGTCCGGCCTATGGCAACAGCCGTTTCCGGGTCCATGGCTGGCGCGGGCATGGCGGTCAGGAGATGGTCGATCTGCTGCACCAGAAGCTGGCCGAAGAAGGCGTGGACGTCCTGCTGGAAGCCAAACTGGTGGATGTCATCGCGACCGACGACGGTCGGGTATTGGGCGTGGTCCTTGAACGCCCGGATGGATCGCAAGAGCGCGTGGGGTGCGAAACGATCATCTTCGCGGCAGGTGGCTTCGCCGCCAATCATGCGATGGTCGCGCAATTCATGCCCGACATGGCGACTGCGCGGAACAATGGTCATGAACGCAGCCAGGGGATCGCCATCCAGATGGGCGAACGCATCGGCGCGGCGCTTGGCGACATGGGCGCTTATCAGGGCTATGCCATGTTGACCGAACCGCAGGGCATTCCGGTCCCGCCGGGCATCCTCGTCGAAGGCGGATTAATCGTCAATTTGGCTGGCGAGCGCTTCACCGACGAGAGCGCCGACATAGCGGGCATGTGCCATCCGGTGATGGCGCAACCGGGCACGCATTGCTGGGTAATCTTTGACGCCGGGATCGAGGGGCGCTGCGCCTATATCCCCGAAACACAGGCGCTGATGGAACTGAACGCCGCCAAGCATGGCGACACGGCAGAAGCGCTCGCGCAGGCGATCGGCGTCGATCCCGATGCGCTGGAACACACGCTGGCGCAGGCGCATGCCGCGCAACGGGCAGGAGCGCCCGACGGGTTTGGCAGGGACTGGGGACAGGACGCCCCCCCAAAGGGTTCGCTCCGCGCACTCAAGGTCGTCGGCGCGATTTTTCATACGCAGGGCGGCTTGCAGATCGACGGCGCAGCCCGTGTGCTACGCGCCGATGGCAGCGCCCTGCCCAATGCCTTTGCCGGTGGCGGGTCCGCCCGCAGCGTGTCGGGACCGTCAAGCTGGGGCTATCTGCCCGCCATGGGGCTATGCACCGCCGTCACGCTGGGACGGATCGCTGGCGAGACGGCGGCGCGGCAGGTTCTGGCGCAGGCGGCACTTACTTAACGATCGGTTCTTCGGCAAAGACGCGATAGCGGCCCAGCAGCAGGAATGCGGCGGCGGCCAGCAACAGCATGACGAACGACGCCTTGAGCACCAGATCATAACTGCCGTGGGCATCATAATCCCAGCCAAACCCCAGCGGCCCGAAGCCTGAACCCATGGCGAAGAAGACATAGAGAATGCCATAGATGGCGGCATAACTGCGCAGGCCGAAATAGCGGGCTACGAAAAAGGCCATCACGTCATATTCGATGCCCAGCGCAAAGCCGATCAGGAAGATGGCAACCGCCGCCATGCCAAAGCCCAGGCCATCGATCGTGAGGAGCTAGCAGGACAGGCCGGGCAGCGACAGGATCACGAAGGCAACGGCGGGCGCCCAGAATCGGTCGAGCAGCCAGCCGCCCGCAATCCGCCCGATCAGTGCGGACAGGCCGATGATCGGGGTCAGGGCCAGAACCTTGTCGGCGGTGATCCCCTTGCTTGTCAGGATGACTTCCATGTTAGGCACCGGACCGCCCAACGCAAAGGAAATCGGCACTAGCGCGATGGCCAGCAGCCAGAACCGCCAGTCGCGAAACGCCTGACGCAGCGTCAGTCCACCTGGCGTCGTCGTGCGGACCACGGCATCGGGATGCTCGTCGGTGTCGCGGAACAGGAACCAGGCGACCGGCAGTGCGATCAGCAACGGCAGGAGGCCAAGACCGACATAAGCGCCGCGCCAGCCGAAATAGCCGATCAGCCAGCCGACATAGGGTTTGGAAAAGACGCCAAACAGACCTGTCCCCATCAAAGACAGGCCAAGCGCCAACCCTTTGCGCCGGTCGAACCAGTGATTGACCGCCTTGGTCCAGGTGATCGGCAGCGTCCCAGCGCCCAATATGGCGATCGCTGCCCAGCTAGCATAATATTGGACCAGCGACCCGGTCGACAAGCCGAGCGACATGAAAGCAAAGCCGAACAGGACCAGCGACGTCATCGCGACACGACGGACGCCGAGCCGTTCCGCCAAAATCCCGACCCCAGGACCTGCCCACAGGACCATCAGGGTCATGACGCTGATCCCGCCCATGATCTGGCCCATCGACCAGCCAAATTCCCGCGCCAGATGCGGCGCGAACATGCCCAGCGTGTAGAAGGGCATGGGCGAAAGACCCAGCCCAATGCCCAGCAACGATGCCAGCACCACCTGCCAGCCGCGCCGAAACTCGCCATAGCCTGACGCCGGGCGGCTGAGGGGTTGCTCCATGGCAAGGTGCATCGACGGCATATCCTTATATTCTGATCGACCTGAAATGGGCGCTGGTCGCAGGCTGCCCGCAACCCGGCGCGGATCATGATCCGCAGGGCGGATAGTCGCATGCGAGACGGCAGGAGGCGCCCTTCGCTTTCGTCATAGTCCTGCGATGAACGAACGGCCGTCCCCGGCCGACATAAGAGGATAGTCACATGCAGGCCGACGCTCCGACCGTAACGCCATTGAAGGGCCCGTTCGCCGCGATAGTCGGCGCAGAACATGTCAGCGACGATCAGGCGCGTCGTAAGCTGTTCAGCGAAGATGTGTGGGAAGCGAGCGCGCATGTCGCGATGCTGGTCGTCGCGCCGGGATCGACTCAGGAATTAAGCGCAGTGATCGCCGCCGCCCATGCGGCTGGCGTGGCGCTGGCCCCGCGCGGTGCGGGGATGAGCTATACCGGCGGCTATCTGCCCGCGACTGACAGCACGATCACGCTGGATATGACGCGCATGAATCGCGTCCTGCGCATCAGCCCCGACGACATGACCGTGACGGTGGAAGCGGGCTGCACCTGGCTGGCGCTGAACGAAGCGCTCGCCCCGCATGGACTGCGCACGCCTTTCTGGGGGCCGATGTCGGGCATCTATTCGACCATCGGCGGCGGGCTGTCGAACCTGAACGCCATGTTCGGGGCGGGTCATCATGGCACATCGAGCGAAAGCGTCATCGCCCTGACGATGGTGCTGGGCGATGGACAGTTGCTGCGCACCGGCGCACGCGGGCCGGATGGCGATACGCCCTTTTACCGCCATTATGGCCCCGATCTTGCCGGGCTATTCTGCGGCGATGGCGGGGCGCTGGGTATCAAGGCGGAAGTCACTATGCGGCTGATGCGGACCCCTGCGCATGAGGACTCGGCCTCTTTCTCCTTCAAGAGCGGGGAAGCGATGCTGAAAGCGCTGGCGGAAATGGCGCGCGCGGGCGTCGCGGCGGAAACATGTGGCTTCGATCCGGGCCTGACCAAGATCCGCATGAAGCGGATGTCGTTGATGAACGACGTCAAAACGCTGGGGGCCGTGATCACAAAGCAGAAGTCGTTGGGCAAAGGGCTTATGGCGGCAGCCAAGATAGCATTGGGCGGGCGCGATTTCATCGAGGCGGACGATTATCCGCTGCACATGACGGCAGAGGGCCGGTCCAAGGAGGGCGTTGCCACCGACATGGCGACCGCGCGCGCCATCGCGACGCAGTATGACGGCGTGGAAATCGAAAATACGATTGCCAAGGTGATCCGGGCGATGCCCTTCCCCGCGCCCAATTCGATGCTGGGGCCGGAGGGGGAAAGCTGGGTTCCCGTCCATGGCCATGCATCCCTGTCCGACGCGCCCGCGATGTTCGCCGACATCCAGGCGCTGTTCGCGCAGATGGCGCAAGAGCTCGCCGCGCACGAGATCCACACCGGCTTCCTGTTCAGTTCGCTGTCCACCAATGCAATCACGATCGAGCCGGTCTTTTTCTGGCCCCACGGTTATCGCCCCATCCATGCCTCTATGATGGAACCTGCTCACCTCGCCCGGCTCAAGCAATTGCCTGAAAATCCTGCTGCGACTGCTGTCGTGGCCAAAGCGCGCGAAGCAGTGAAGACGATCGCTGCGCGCCATGGCGCGGCCCATTTCCAGATCGGACGTGCCTACCCCTATCGCGAGAGCCGGGACGATGCGTCGAAAGCCTTGCTCGATGCGATCAAGGCTGTGGTCGATCCGGCCCGTCAGTTCAATCCGGGCGCATTAGGCTTCGACGCATGAGCCAAACCTATGGTGCGATCAGGCTGGAGCGTATCGCCGAAAACTTTCGGGCGGGCGCAGACATCGTGCAGTCGCCACTGACGCTGCCGGGACCGGGCGAGATACGGGTGCGCAATCGCCATTGCGGGATCAACGGCATTTTCGATACGCAGATCGCACGCGATCTGGTCGATTATGTGCCGATCAAGCTGCCGACTTTTACCGGGGTGGAAGCGATCGGCCTGGTCGATGCCGTGGGCGATGGCGTGACTGGCTTCGCCGTCGGCGATGCGGCCGTGACGGTGCGCTTCACCGGTGGCTATCGCGAAGCCAATGTCGGCGCAGCCAGCCAGTTCGCCAAAGCACCTGCAGTCAGCCGTGATTATCTGGCACTGGCATCGACTGGCGTGTCAGCCTTGCTCGCGCTGGAGCGGATCGGCGAAGTGAAGGATGGGGAAACCGTCGCTATATCTGCTGCTGCTGGGGGGCTGGGCCATCTGCTGGTGCAACTGGCGTTGCTGCGCGGATGCCATGTCGTTGCGGTATGCGGAGGAAAACGCAAATGCGATTTCGTCGCTGCACTGGGCGCACAGCGCGTCATCGATTATCGCAGCGAAAATGTCGCAACGGTGCTGGCGGCGGAATATCCCAAGGGGATCGATGTCGCCATCGATACGGTGAGCGGCGGCATATTCGATGCCTTTCTCGCCAACATCGCCTATCATGGGCGACTGGTGGTCGGTGGCGCGGCGTCCGATCTGGAAGGACGACCCGAAGTCGTGACCGCCCCGCGCATCGCGCATAGCATCTATTATAAAGGCGCGTCGGTGCGCGGCTTCATGAACGGGCTTTTGACGCCCTATTGGGATGAGGCGCGCGAACGTTTGTTCCGACTCTATGCCGATGGCCGCATTGCGGTCACTTTCGATGACGTCCCCTTTGCAGGATTGCCCGGCATTTATGACGCGATCGAACGGCTGCTGTCTGGGCAGTCGATGGGCAAGGTGGTCGTCGACCTCTGAAGGCCGACATTCGGGAGGCAGATATGGCAAATAAATCGTCGCAACCTGGTATTCGCGAGGCGATGCCTCTGTTGGTCAGGCATGAAGGTATTTGGGAAGGCTGGTATCGTTATTATGATGCCAAGACCGGCCTGCTGACCGACCAGCATCGCTCGCGTCTCTATTGCCGCCTGACCGGCGAGATCGGCCGTGAGGAATATCACCAGACCAACCATTATTATTGGGACGACGGACGCACCGAAGTGCGCGATTTCCCCGCATGGTATGAAGAAGGCCGCATCTGGTGGGACAATGACCTGATCAAGGGTTGGGCAGCGGCGATGCAGCCGGACGATTATAATCGCTCGACCTGTCTCAACTGGACCCGCCACAACGAACCCGACATCTATCTGTATGAAATGATTCAGGCGAACGACGACCACACCAAGCGCGCGCGGACATGGCAGTGGTTTCGTAATGGCGAATGCTACATGCGCACGCTGATCGACGAGACGCTGGTGACGCGCGACTGGCAGAATTTCGTCGATCCGGGCATGCCCAACGTCTGATATTGGCGGGAGCCGGGCATCGTCCCGGCTCCTGTCGGCTCAAGGAGCCTTGCCCGCTTCCTGAGCCAGTCGGGCCTCGAACGCGGCTTCATAACGGTCAGCAAGCATGCGGCATGTCCCCGGATTACGGTAGGCATCGTTGTCCGGCGCTGCCACCTGCCGGTCTCGCTTCGCTGCGCCGTCGGAATGTTCGGGGTGGCCAGTGATGAGAATGTCGCACGGCAGCGCGCGGATCATCGCTAAGGTCCGCCGGAATCGTTGCACGACGGCGCGATGGGCTGGATCGGCATAGCGATACTGGCCGTCGGTCAGGGAATTGAGGCTGGCGGCGAAGACCATCGATACACAATCCTGCCGCGCATCGCAGGATGTCCAGGTCCAGCTCATGCTGCCGGGCGTGTGGCCCGGAGACGCGCGCGCCGTGATGCGGACATTGCCCAGCTTTATGATTTCGCCATCGCGCACGACGCGCAGACGCTTCACAGGCGGATAAGCGAACAGTGTCGTGCGTTGCGGATCCTCCATGCCGCTATGTCCTGCGCGCAGGACGGCAGCAGCGGATGCGCTGGCCAGCACGGTGGCGCCGCTGTCCCGCGCGAGTGCGGCCAGCCCGCTGGCATGATCGTAATGCGGTTCGCTGCTCAGGATCAGCTTGACATCGCGCATATGGAAGCCCGCTTCCTCGATCGTCTTTTCAAGCAGCGGAACGCCCTGCGGCAGTCCGGCATCGATCAGGATCAGGCCCGCGCCGCTGTCTATCAGCACGATATTAAGGTGCGTGAAGCCCACCAGCCAGGTTCCACCATGAACCCGGACCGGAGTCTGCCGTTCAAGCCACAAGGGCGCGAGATCGGGGGCGACCGGACGGAGAAGCGGGTCCTCGCCTCCAGCCGTCGGCGTGGCCATGACGACCGACATCATGCCGATCAGCGCCGCCCCAATCGGGATACCCCAGTTCTTCACGAGCGGTCCAGTTCGACCAGTTCGTACCAGGTCTGCATATAACCGCCGACGCCGCCCTGGACGAAGATCGCATCCTCGTCCGCCGTGACCCACAGGTCATAGGCGGGATGCGCGCCCTTATCCGAAACCATGCCGCCCTGCTCGTCTGTGAAGCGAAAATGGCGGCAGGCGAAGGTGCCGGCCTGCACGGTCACCGTTTCCTCTCCGACATAGGCAAGCTGCATGTTCGCTTCAGCGATGATCGGCGGGGTCGCCCCGCGATGATCGGTCGATGGCAGAAATACGCGCAGATTGTGCGTGTGCGATCCCTTCGACACATCCACCTTCTTGGTGATATAGGCGTCTCCCTGGATCGGATGGGTGCCAAAGCCGTCATAGTCGCCGACGATCTTCATCGTCTGCGAAACGCGGCCAATCAATGGACCGTAGCTTTCGCACATCACTTGGCCGTCGCCCATGATGAACAGCCCCGCCCCCATGAAGCGATCGCCAATCGTCAGGCGGACAAAGCAGTCCATCGGCATGTCATTCTCATCCATCGCATAGACAATATCGCGAAGGACCGTGGGGCTGGGTTCCTCGATCTCGCATTGCGCGCGCAGGATCCGCTTGCCGTCGCCATGCACGGTGAAGGTGAACGTCTCACGCCCACGTACTTCGCCCATGCGGTCGGGTTTGCGCGACGTGTAGAGGATTTTGCCCGTGATGGTCCGATGCTGCATGGCCTGCCTTTCCTGCCTTTCCTGCGAAGAGAATTCGCTACGATGGTGGCAGAGGCACGTTCGGGGCCATGATGCGATGATCGACCTGACCGCACAGCAGCCATTTTGCCTGATGCCTTCCTTTCCTTCCGACATGGAGAACACATGAACCTGTTACGCTGCGCCACGCATAGCGTGGTCGATCTGGGTGCCGCCAAGGCGCGCTTTGCCGAGTGGCTCGATTATGCCGTGGTGGAGGAAGGGACAGTTCCTGCCGACCTCGCCGCCGCATGGGATGCGCCTGCGAGCGCCGGGCAGCGTTATGTCGTGATGCAGCCTGCGTCGGGCGCGGAGGTCTTCCTGCGCTTCGTGGAAGGCTACCCGGTGCCAGACTATCTGCCGATCCGCAGCTATGGCTGGGCCGCGATCGAGATTTGCGTGCAGGACGTGCTGGCCGTGAACGACCGGATGCTGTCGCCGCAATCGCCGTTTCCGGTGATCGGACCGCCGACCAAAATCGCCGGGATCGACAGCATCTATCCGATGCAGGTGCGTGGGCCGGATCAGGAGACGCTCTATTTCACGCAGATCACCACCGACGCGCCCGACAGCGGACTACCCAAGGCAGGATCGCTGATCGACAAGCTGTTCATCCTCGTCCTCGCCTGCGCCGACATGCGCGCGACCGCCGACTGGTTCGCACGGACGTTGAAGCTGGACCTCACGGATCCGATGGCGATCCGCTATTCGATGATCTCGCTCGCCTTCGGCCTGCCGATCAGCGACCTGCACGATATCGTCACCGCCAAATATCGTGGCGACGTGTTTCTGGAGTTCGATCAATATCCGCAAGGGACGGTCGAACGGCCGACGCAGGCCGGGGCATTGCCGCCCGGCGTGTCGATCTGCACTTTGGCCCATCCCGATTTCGAGAGCCTGGACGCGGACTGGTTTGCAGCGCCCGTCGTGCGCAATGGTGCGCTCTATGCCGGGCGGCGCGTGGGTGTGCTCAAGACGCCGGAGGGCGCGCTGCTGGAAGTGATGGAAGGCTGAAACGTCAGAGCGGCGTGGCGATGCCGAGCCACGTCGCGATCAGCAGCAAAATCCAGAGCGTGATGACCGACCGGCGCGCCCTGCTGTTGACCGACGCAATGGCAGCATCGGTCTGTGGCGTTGGGCCGGTCGTGACCATTTCGCGGAAGGCGACGAACAGCGGCACCAGTTGCCTGCGCACTACAAGGCCCAGGCTGATGCAGGTCGCCAGCACGATCAGCTTGAGCGCGATGAAGAGCGGCAGGTCGATGAGTTTGGCAAAGCCCGCGATGCCGATGGCGTAGAGGGCGATCAAGACGCACCAGCGGATCGCGATGTCGAGTTTCTTGATGGTCGTGCCGCCGCCATGGTTGAGGTGAACGGCCCAGGCGAGCGCCAGCCAGACGAGGCTGGCGAGGATTATCAGCGCGGTGATTTCCTGAGTGAGGACCAGCCATCCTTTCACTATTGCGAGGGCAAGACCGGTCGGTAATGCCAGGATCAGCATGGTGCGGGGGGCCATGTCGATATTGTTGAGGATCCTGAGCGCCATCTGGCGTTCGACCACGGTGCGTTTGGGGTCCACCATGAAAGCTGAGCTATAGAATGCGCCCAGATCGCCGCCCAGCCAATAGACAAGGACAAGGATATGCAGGAGGGTCAGCAGGGTGATGGCCACGGAAGTTTAGTCCTTCAGAAATTGGGTGATGGCGGCGGCGCGGGTTGCCGCGAAATTGGACGCATCATACCTTTGAAGGGGTAAGAAGCGTCCAATTTGTAGCAAGGTTGTCGCGTTGCAGGTCATGTCGTGCAGGGGGTCGTTTTGCGCGGCCATCAGCAGCGCAGGGCATGGCACCTGGGCAAGCGTCCGGCTGCATCCCAGGAGAAGGCAGCGCGATAGGCGTGGTGGTAGGTAGCAGCCGCTTTCAGCACCTCCACATACCAGGCGTGAAAATCCACTGCGGGTGGCATGACACCGTCGCGTCGCGCGGCGGCGGTGCGGTCATACCAGGGGAAGAAAAGATATTGGTCGCGGCAGAAATGATAGGCGCGCATGAGATAGGCGCCATCGAGGTCCGGCGTGAACGGGCGCGCGTAGCGATCGATCAGTTCGGCCTGTTCCTGTGGCGACCAACGACCGATGCCGTCCAGCACGACATGGCTGACCCGGTCGGGGCGAAGGATCGCCAGTTCGCAGGCGATCGCCGCGCCGGTGTGGGAGCCATAGACCGCGACCCGATCCAGCCCCAGCGCATCAAGCAAGGCGGGCAGGCGCGTGGCATAGTCGCTGATGTCAGGGCTATCGATCGTCAGGGCCGTGCTGTCGCCATTGCCCGCCGTGTCGGGGGCAACGAGGTGAAATTCCGACTGGAGGGAGTCCATCAGGCCGACCATCTGCCGCGAACTGCCCGGCGAGGGATGAAGGAGAAGCAGCGGCATCCCATCGCCTGTCTGGCGATAGTGGATCTGGCCATCGGGCAGATCGAGAAATGCACGCCGTATCGTCATCTGGATCGGTCTCCCCTTCATGGCGATTCGCCGTTTTGCCGGATGCCAAACTCGCTGCAACAACAGCATCGGGTGGCCGGATTACAGGAGTGTCCGGCAGACGGATTTTTGAAGGGGGGTGCGGCTGCCGTTGAGCGGCAACGCCTTAACCTCTAGGACGCCTATCCAGAGGACCGACAGAAAGGGGCAATCTTGGTCGATCGCGCAGCGGCGATGCCGCTCTATCACCAGATATATCTGCAACTGCGTGACGAAATCGTCAGTGGCCAGCGCCCCCATGGCAGCGCCATGCCGACCGAGCAGGATGTGGCGGCGATGTTTTCCGTGTCGCGCATTACAGCACGGCGCGTGCTGGATGATCTGGCACGGCAGCATTATGTCATGCGCAGACGGCGCATAGGCACCACCGTCACCTTTCCGTCCCCGGCGATTCCGATCGAGGCCAATATCGATCAGGCAATCGATTCGTTGCTGGCGCTGGGCGACAATAGCAGCGTGACGGTGCTGGAGGTGGCGACGGAAACCCCATCCCCCGGCGTTGCGGAGGCTTTACGGCTGGACGCGGGCGATCAGGTGGTGCGGGCCGTGCGCATACGATCGCTCGACGCCATGCCGCTTGGCTATGTGCTAAGCTATGTTCCCGTTCGTTTCGCAGGGGTATTAAATGCAGAGACGTTGACGAACACGCCGATGCTGCGCCTGCTGGAACAGGCGGGGCATCGGCCCGAAACCGCCGACCAGACGATCGGTGCGATGCTGGCAGACTCGGCCATGGCGAGCGCGCTGGGCATCGAACCGCCCGCCGCCTTGCTGCGGATCACACGCACGACCTATGATCTGAGCGGCACGCCGATCCTGCTGACGTTCGCGCATTACCGGTCCGACCGATTCCACGTCCGGCTCGACCTTTCGCACAAATAATGACGCGGTGGCCGGGTCGGCTGCTCGCTGTGCGAACAAGATCGGGTGAGGCTTTGCCTGACGGCGTCGTCCGGGCTTTCCCATGATCCCAATTATTTTGGTCAGGAGACAGACGTGAAAGCCTATCAGATCGGATCGCAGACCGGCCTCGACTCCCTGACTGCAACAACGCGGCCTGACCCCGTCGCGGGACCGGGGGAAGCGGTGCTGAAGGTCAAGCTCGTCTGCCTCAACCATCGCGACATGCTGGTGCTGCAGGGCCATTATGGCGCGCGCCGTCCCGAAGAGCGCATCCCGCTGTCCGAAGGCGTGGGCGAAGTCATATCGGTGGGCGAAGGCGTGACGTCGGTGAAAGTCGGCGACCGCGCGGTGTTCGCGCATTTCGTAACGTGGATCGATGGCGATTTCTCACCTGCCGCATTCGCAAACGATCTGGGCATCACCCATGACGGCTGGCTGGCGCAGCAGGTCAAGGTGCCCGCCGCCGCGCTGATCCCTGTGCCGACAGCGCTGAGCGACGAGCAGGTCGCGCCGCTGGCGTCGTCCGGGCTGACCGCTTGGCATGCCGTCGTCGAAGTCGGCAAGGTCAGGGCGGGCGACACCGTGCTGGCGCTGGGCACCGGCGGCGTATCGATCGCCGCGCTTCAGATCGCAAAGGCAAATGGCGCGCGCGTTGTCATCACATCGTCCAGCGACGACAAGCTGGCGCTGGCCCGGTCGCTGGGCGCGGACATCACGATCAATTATCGCACCACGCCCGACTGGGCGGCCGAAGTCGCCAGGGCGACCGGCGGCAAGGGTGCCGACATCGTGGTCGAAACTGGCGGTCAGGCGACGCTGAGCCAGTCGATCACGGCAGCGGCGCCCAATGGGCGCATCGTCATCATCGGCGCGCTGGCCGGGGCGAGCGGAGAGAGCCTCGGCAATTATGGCGCGATCATTGGCAAGAATCTGATGCTCAAGGGCATTGCCGAAGGCAGTCGGGCGATGCTGGCGCGGCTGGTGCGCGCGGTGGAAGCCAATGCCATACAGCCTGTGATCGACCGCACCTTCCCGTTCGATGAGGCGCGTGCAGCGTACGAATATCTGCATAGCGGCGCGCATGTCGGCAAGGTGCTGATAAAGGTCGGCTGACCACGCAACGAATGGGCGCAAGGGGACTGTCACGCCCCTGCCTCTTGCGTCATGATCGCACGCACAGGGCGGATCGGGACAAAAGGGTAAGCCATGCAGATCAATCGTCGTGACATCATTGCCGGGGCCACGCTGTTGGGACTGGCGGCGTCTCCGCTGGGGGCGGCGGTGAAGAAGGCGGCGGGACCGTCCGAACCCGATGTCATCATTTTGGGCGCGGGGATTTCCGGCCTGAACGCCGCCTATCTGCTGGAGCAGCAGGGCGCAAAGGTTCTGGTGCTGGAAGCGCGGCAGCGCGTGGGTGGCCGGGTGCTGACGCTGATGGACCAGCCGGGCTATCCCGAAATGGGGTTCAATTCCATGGCGGCAGGCTATGGCCGGGGCATCGACGCAGCGCAGCGTGCTGGAGTCGAGCTGGTCGATGTCGCGCCCCGCTATATGGTCGATCCCCGGCAGCAACTGGTGGTCGGCGGGCAAAGTTTTACCCGTGAGCAATGGACCGCATCGCCGCTCAATCCGCTGCCGAACGCCCTGAAGGGGATGATGCCGTGGGAGGTGTTGCCCTCGCTGTTCATGAAGTCGCCGCACCTGCCCGACTGGAACGAGTGGATCCGCGTCGCCCCGGCGCAGGATATTTCGGTGCAAGCTTATCTGGCGTCGCAGGGGCTGGACGATGCGGCGATCAGGCTGGTGTTCGATACCGCGCCCTATGCGGGCACCAACGCCTATGACTCCGCCGCCGTCAATTATGATTTCAATTTCGGCTGGACCAAAGACCAGATGGCAAGCAGTCAGCAGAGTTTCGCGGTGAAGGGCGGCAATCAGCAGCTGACCGACGCGATGGCGAAGATGATAAAGGGCGACCTGCTGCGCGGCAAGGAGGTCATCGGCATCGAAAGCGGGCCGGGCGGCGCGACCGTCACCTGCCGCGATGGCAGCCGTTACAAGGGCGGGAAAGTCCTGTCTTCGCTGCCCTTTTCGACTTTGCGCAACATCAGCCTGACCCCGGCGTTGACCGGCGCGCAGGCGCAGGCAGTGATGACATTGCCCTACCAGCCGCTGTCGATCGCGTTCCTGACGGTGCGCGAACCCTATTGGGAAAAGGACCAGCTTCCGGTGTCGATGTGGACAGACGGGCCGATGGGCACGGTGCTGGCGCAGCGTTATGGCGCGACCAACGAGCAGGTGACGGGTCTCAGCCTCTTCGCACGCGGGCGGCTGGCGCAATATTGGGATCGGCTGGGCAAGGACGCGGTGCTGAAACTGGTGGTCGAGGAAATGGCGCGGGTGCGCCCGGCGTCGAAGGGTCTGGTGACGGGCGCCGCCTTCCACAGTTGGGGGCTGGAACCGTTCAATGGCGGCGACTGGGCCTATTTCGCGCCGGGTCAGGTCAGCAGCTTTGGCCAGGCGATGGCAGTGCCAGCCGGGCGGCTGCATTTCTGCGGCGAGCATACGGCAGTGAGCAATCGCGGGCTGGAGGGCGCGCTGGAATCGTCCGAACGGGCGGTGCTGGAAATCCTGTCCGCCTGACGGGTTCGTCAGCGTCAGAGAGTAGGGGGCCACGGCGAGAAACATCGCCGTGGCCCTTTGCGTATCAGACCGGTTCTACCAGCATCGATTCGTCCAGATCATAGCGGGTCAGCGCCAGGATCGCGCAGAGCATCGCCAGCGCGGGCACGATGGCAAGGCAGATATAGATGGCCATGATCGCGCTGGCGGGCTGCTGCACCGTGCCGGTGGTGGAAGCGATATAGCCCATGCCGCTGAGGAACGCGCCCATGATGGCGATACCTGCCGCCGCCGACAATTTGTCGAACAGGGTCGTGAAGCCTGCAAAAGCGCCCTCTCGCCGCAGGCCGGTCTGGATATAATCGTAGCGCATCGCGTCGGACATCATCGAATAGGCGCACAGGATGACACCGCCCGACGACATGCCGATGGCGATGGCGCGCAGGAACAGCAGCCAGTTCGCCTCCCCAGGCAGGGCGGTAAACCAGGCGAGATGCAGCGCGCCAAACATCGTCATCGCGGCGATATAGGCCCATTTCTTACCCATGCGTTTCGACACGCGCACCCAGACCGGCATCGACCCGACAGAACCGATCGTGGCAATCATATAATAGGTCCCGAGCCAGCCATCGGGCAGCAGCAGCACATATTTGCTAAAATAGGCGCTGCCGATCGAGGTGATGGCCGTGCCGAACAACACAAAGATATGGGCGATGGCCAAGATGCGGAACGGGCGGTTGGCCCATGCGAGCTTTGCCTGATCGGCGAAGCTGTAGCGTTTGCGCGGACCATCTTCCGGTTGCGTGCGGGGGGCGTTGCGCAGCAGCCAGATGCCCGCCATGCCGCCCACCAGCGTGATGCCCGCCACCACCAGCGACATCCACGCATGACCGGAACGGGTCGCGCCCCAATAGCCAAGCAGCATGGCCGGAAGCGTGGAACCGATCACGACGCCAAGCGAATTGCCGAACACGCGATAGGCCATCAACGTCGTGCGTTCATTATAATCGTCTGATCCTTCCACCAGCATGGCGATGCTGGGGATGGTCAGCGCGGTGTAGGCGCTGGCATGCAGCATCAGCGCGACCGTGACGAAGATTTGCGCGGCGATGACGGATTTAAAATCGGGCGTGTTGAACACCATGGCGATGCCCAGCGGCATCAATATGCCGCCTGCGAACAGGAAGGGGAGCCGACGGCCCCAACGCGTGCGCGCATTGTCGCTCCACGCGCCCACTGCGGGGTCAAGTATACCGTCGTAGATTTTCACAAGCGCGAACATGATGCCCGCCGCGCCTGCCGAAATCGCCAGATTATCGGTCAGGAAGCGAAATGCGAGCAGGGTGATGATGTTCATCCCCGCCGAATGGCTGATCGGGATGAGGACAAAGCCGAAGCGCAACGACCAGTTCGGTTTGGCCGACAACGATTGTGATCCTCCGCCCCGTTGCAATTCTCCGCTCATGCCTGTCTCCCGCTATTCATCAGCAGTCAGGCTGGCACAGCGACACGAGGCGCCACGCGTGGCGTCATGTTTATCCGGCAAGCGGGGAGACATGCAGGGCCGGTCGCTCCGCCCGGTTCGCTCCATAGTCTGCGCCCATCACGACATGGGGAGCACGGCATGAAGATCTTGCGATGGACTGGCCTTGGAACAGGCGCGCTGCTGTTGATACTGGCGCTGTTCCTGGGGTCGATGCGGCTTGGCCTGTGGAACCCCAGCTACGAGACGGTGAAGACGCGGCAGGCGACGCCGCCGTCCAAATTCGTCAAGGTCGGCGACGTACTGCTCCATGTTCGCGACGAGGGTCAAGGCCCGGTCCTGTTGATGCTGCATAGTTCGATGAGCAACCTGCGCATCTGGGACGCCTATGCCGATCGCTTCAAGGGTCGCTATCGCGTGATCCGGCTGGATTGGCCACCCTATGGCCTGAGCGTGGATCCAAAGCCGTCCACGGGATTGGGGGGCGTCGTCAAACTGGTCGAGCGGTTCGTCGATCAGGAAAAACTGGGGCAGTTCACGCTGATCGGCAGTTCGAGCGGGGCGACCCTATCGGTGCTCTACGCCGCCGCGCATCCCGAGCGGGTCAAGGCGCTGGCGCTGTCCACCCTGCCGCTGGCAGCCCCACCGCAGACCGAGTTTTCCCGCTGGGAAAAGGCGATGATCTGGACCCACGAAACGGTGGTGCCCAACTATTATCCTAAATTCTATTACAAGTCGGTGATGGCCAGCCTGTATGGTGAGCCTTCGCGGCTGAAGCCCGACGTCATCGACTGGTATTATGAGACCAACAATATTCCCGGCGGCTTTGCGCGCGTCCGCGAATATTATGAGGCCAATAAGAAGGCCGTGTGGTCGAAAGGCGCGGGCAAGGAAGCCGCGTCGATCAAAGTCCCAGTGCTGCTGCAATGGGGCGACCGCGATCCCGTGCTGGCCGCGCCGCTGGCGGACAAGGCCGTCGCACAATTCAGCAACGCGCCGGTGACGCTGATCCACTATCCCGACGTCAGCCATTATCCGATGATCGAGTTGCCGGGAAAGACGGGCGACGACCTGGAAGCCTTTTTGAACAAGGTTTACGGAGTGACGCAATAATGACCGATATTTACGGGCAATGGGTGCTGACGGCGCAGGCGCTCAATCTGGACGGGTCGGTCCTTTACGATTGGGCGGCGCGGGTCCGGATCGAACCGGAGGAAGGCGACCATGTGCAGGTGACCGTCGATTCAGAAGGCGGCAAAAAATCCCGCGCCGTCAGCACCGGCGCGCAACTGCGCGCGATGCCGGACGGGCGATCATCATTGCTATATGATTATGTGGCCGACCCCGCGCATGAGGCGACAGCGAGCCATGATTTTTTCGGGCTGGTGCGCTATATTTTCGAACGAGACGGCCAGAGCGCGCAGGGCCATTATCTCAATTATAATAGCCGCTATACGTTCGGCCGGTTGTCGCTGACACGCGCCGAAAAAGGGCAGTTATAGCCACCGCGTCACAAAACACGCGGTGGCTGACTTCTTGTCAGGCCCGTGCGTCGCGATCGGCGACGGCGGCGCGGATCATCGGGATCAGTTCCTTCCCGAACAGCCGTACATCATCGATCGTGTAGAAGCCGTTGAGCAGGAAGCGATCGACGCCGATGTCGTAATAGGCCATCAGCGACTGCGTCACCTGCTCCGCCGTGCCGACCAGAGCGGTGGCGTGCAGACGGCCCCGCGTCGCCTGCGTAATGCCGGTCCAGAGCCGGTCATCGACACGCGCGCCCAACGCCGCCAGCGCCAGTGCGTCGCGTGTGCCGGGATCGCCGGCTTCCTTTTCGCGGCCTAATGTCATGCCTCCAGCCTGAACGCCGGTTACGGCCTCCAATACCGCTGCCGCCTTGGCCCATGCGGCTTCCTCCGTTTCACCGATTATGACGCGCATCGACATGGAGATGCCCGGATTGCGGCCATGCTTCACTGCCTCCGCCCTGAAGCGGGAGACGAGCGCACCTGTCTGTTCCAGCGTGCCGGGGCCGACGGCATAGATATCGGCGCATTGTGCGCCCAGTTCGATGGCGCGGTCGGACGCGCCGCCCCAGAATATCGGGATCGCGTCCTGCACCGGCTTCACGTCGGCATAGCCGCCATTGAACCGGTAATTGTCGCCTTCATAATCAAAGGGTCGATCACTGGTCCAGATCGCGCGCAGGATATCGACATATTCGCGGCTGCGGCGATAGCGTTCGTCCTTGGTCAGGAAATCGCCATCGCATTGGGTTTCGATGTCGCTGGCACCGGTGATGATATGCACACCCACGCGCCCGCCGCTGATCTGGTCCAGCGTCGCGAACATGCGCGCGGCCATGGTAGGGGCGACGAAACCGGGACGATGGGCGATCATGAATTTAAGGCGGCTGGTTGCCGCTGCCACATGGGCGGCGGTGGCCAGACCGTCGGGCCAGGTCGCGGTCTGGCCGATCAGGATGCGGTCGAACCCGGCCTCTTCATGCGCGATGGCATAATCGCGGATGAAGGCTGGATCGAACACCCCGCGCTTGGGATGGATTTCGGAAGAATTGGCGAAATAGTGCAGGCCGACGATCTCGCAGGGCATCAGGCGGCAGCCTTCGCAGCGTCACGTTCAGCCACGCGGGCGCGCAATAGAGGGATGACGTCGCGGCCGATCCGCACCGTGTCTTCCACCGGATCGAAGCCGCGCAGGATGAATTTCGCGACCCCGGCGTCATAATAGTCCAGCAGCGCATCGACGATCTGGTCGGGATCGCCGACCAGCGTGCCACTGTTGCTCTGGCCGCCGCGCAACTGGTTGATGCCGTTCCAGAAGCATTTTTCAAGCCTGTCACCGCGCGCGGCAAGTTCGGCTGTGCGCTGGAACCCGTCCGCCTTGGCCGCGACGATATTTTGCGCCAGACGCGGGGACGCGGCGATGATCTGTTCGCGCACTGTGTCCGCGCGCGCCCAGGCGTCCTTTTCGCCGTCAGCGACGATCAGGCGGATCGACATGAGGAAGGCGGGATCGCGATGGTGCGGCGCAGCCGCGGCGCGGACGGTGCTGACCACCTGCGTCATGCCCTCCACCGTGTCGCTCAAGGTTGCGAACGTGTCGGCATATTGACCGCCAACACTCAGCGCAGCGGGCGACATGCCGCCGAAATAGACCGGAATGCCAGCTTTCTGCAGCGGCTTCACTTCGGCAAAGCCAGCGCGAAAACGATAAAAAGCGCCGTCATGGTCAATCGGCGCATCGCTGCCCCAGATGGCGCGCAGGATGGCGATATACTCGCCGCTGCGGGCGTAGCGTTCTTCCTTGGTCAGGAAATCGCCATCGGCCTGCGTTTCGATGTCGCTCGCCGCGCTGATGATATGGACCGCCAGTCGGCCCTCCAGCAAATGGTCGAGCGTCGCGAGCAGGCGCGCGCCCATGGTGGGCGCAATGAAACCGGGCCGATGCGCCAGCATGACGCCCAGCCGCTGCGTGATCCCCGCGACATAGGCGGCGATGCTGATATTGTCGGGCATGGTCGCGGCGTTGGCGATCAGCACCCGGTCATAGCCGCCCTCATCATGCAGGCGTGCCTGTCTGGCGATAGCGTCCATGTCGAAATGGGACATGGGCGTGGGGACGAGTTCGCTGCCCAGATTGTGATTGAGCAGGCCATTGATTTCGACAGGCATGATGCGGCTCTCCGGTCCGAATTGTTCCGAAAAAAGATAGCTGTGGCACTGCCGCGCAAATGGTCCGTCGCTTCATTATCCGCCTGACGGTCGCACGCGACGAAGGGGGCATGGCTGCGGGATGGCGGATTAGGCTCTGGGGCACATCATTCCAAAGGAGCACATCATGGCCGCCTATATCGTTGCCACCGTTCGTATCGACGACCCCGCCAAGTTCGGCGAATATGTCAAAGCCATCGCCGGTCTGTCGGAAGCGCATGGCGGCGAATATGTCGTCCGTGGCAAGGTGGCCGAAATATTGGAAGGCGATATCGACGCCGAGGAACGCGTCGTCGTGGCGCGCTTCCCCACTGCGGAAGCCGCACGCGGCTATGCCAAGTCGCCTGAATATCTGGCCGGGGCGAAGCTGCGCGAAGGCGCCGGCACGGTCATCACCCGTCTGCTGGTCGATCCGGCCTGATGCGATGAAGGGGCCGCGATGGCGGCCCCTTCATCGGCTCAATCGAGAGACTTCAGGAAGGTGGCGATGGCGTCTGCCCACTCCTGCGGCTTCTGGTCGCATATGTCGATGCCGCCGCCCTCAATCTGCGCATAGGCGAAATCGGGACGGAGAACGTGCGCGGCCAGTGCCGACTGGTGCATCATGTCACCGGTGTTGGTCAGGATCAGCCCCGGCTGGGTGATGCGGCCCAGCGGCTCTTCATGGCGATAGACAAAGGCGGCGGCGTGGCCGTACCAGTAAGCACCCCGGTCCCACGCCATCATCGCCTGGACCACATAGTCGCTGATCCGTTCCGGACCCAGCGCGCCATCGGACAGATGATCGCGGATACGGGCGATCTCCACCATATGTGCCGCGCCCGGTAATGGCCGGAACGCCTTTTCCCGTGCGACGATGTCGGCGGTCAGCGCTTGGCGCGTTTCGTCCGCCATAATCATCACGCCGTGCAGGATCACCGCATCAATCCGGTCGGGATGCGCCAGGGCGACCTCGGTCGAGACAAGGCCGCCGGTATGATGCCCGCCGACAGCCGCGCGAGCGATGCCAAGCGCGTCGAGGACGGGCACGATGCCGGTCGCATAGTCCGCGATCGTCGGCGGCGTCGATGGCGCATCGGACATGCCAAAGCCAGGCAGGTCGATCGCGATCGGGCGCAGGCCATGGGCGGCTAGTGGCGCGAAGACGTTCGAGAATTGATCGGACGTCATGATCGCCTGATGCAGCAGTACCAGCGGGCGGCCTTCTCCGGTCGCGGCCTGATAATGGATCTGGCCGAACCGGCCATCGACATAGCCGCGTCGCATAGGCACGCTCATGGCACCATCACCTGACGGATCGCCTGCCCATCGGCGAGCGTGTCCAGCAGGCTGTTGATGTCGCTTAAGGGACTGACCGAGGTCAGCAATTTTTCGACTGGCAGGCGGCCTGCGCGCCACAGGGCGATGTAGCGGGGGATGTCACGCGCGGGGACGGACGATCCCATATAGCTGCCGATCAGCGTCTTGCCGTCGGCCACTGGCGAGATGGCGGGGATGTCGAATATTTCCTTGGGATTGGGAAGACCGACCGTGACCACGCGCCCGCCACGACGGACAGCGGCCCAGGCAGCTTTCAGCACGACAGCCTTGCCCACCGTTTCGACGACAACGTCCGGCCCGCCATCGGGGAAGAGCGTGGGCAGCAGGGCAGCGACATCGTCGGGGGCAGCGGCCTGAGCGCCCAGTTCGATTGCGATCGCGCGCTTTTCGGCGGAGGGATCGACAGCCAGAATGGTCGATGCGCCGCTCGCGCGGGCGGCAAGCAACGCCGACAGGCCGACGCCGCCCAAGCCATAGACCAGCACCGTTTCGCCCGGACGCAATTGGGCGGAGTTCATCACTGCCCCTGCCCCGGTCAATATGGCGCAGCCGAACAAAGCGGCGATTTCCGCAGGGATGTCGCGATCGATCTTCACCGCTGAGCGGCGATCGACCACGGCGTAGGTCGCAAAGGCCGAGCAGCCCAGATGATGATGCACGTCCGTGCCATGATCGTGCAGGCGGCGGCCCCCGTTCAGCAATCGCCCCTCGCCATTGGCCGCAGCGCCAACGCCGCACATATAGGGTTCGCCAGAGCGGCAGCGCACACATTCGCCGCAGGACGGCAGGAAGGCCAGCACCACCCGGTCGCCCACCGCAAAGCCGCTATCGTCCGGCGTGCCGGTCGCCTCGACGATGCCGGTGGCTTCATGCCCCAGCGCCATCGGCATGGGGCGTGGCCGGTCGCCATTCACCACCGACAGGTCCGAATGGCACAGGCCCGCCGCGTCGATCCGCACCAGCAATTCGCCGGGACGGGGCGCGTCAAGTTCCAGCTCGGCGAGCCGCAGCGGCGGCGTATCGGCATAGGGGCGCGCATTGTCGCCCGAACGATCCAGAACGGCGGCGGTAATGCGCATCAGCCTGCCTGCCCCCATTTCTTGTCGAAGGCCCAGACATCTTCGAACCCGATCATCGAGCAGAATGTCTTGAAGTCGAACAGTTCAGATGCGTCAGGTTCGCCGATTCCTTCGTTCTTCAGGCGGGTCAGCGCCTTTTCCATCGCCGCCACCGCCACCAGACTGGTGAGCGAGGGATAGATGGCGAAGGCGAATCCGATGTCGGACAAGACACTGCCGGGCAAGGGCGGGGTCAGGCCGCCGTTAGACATATTGGCCATCACCGGCAGGTCGAAGGCGTTGCAGACGAGATGCATTTCCTCTTCGCTCTGGAGCGCTTCGGGGAAGAGGACATCCGCGCCTGCCTTGGCATAGGCTTCGAGGCGGCGGAGCGTGCCGTCCAGCCCTTCGGACTGGCGCGCGTCGGTGCGAGCGATGACGAGCATGTCCTCGCGCGCGTCCACCGCCACCTTCACCTTTTGCGCCATGTCCTCCATCGAGACCACGCGCTTATAGGGGGTGTGGCCGCATTTCTTGGGAAATTCCTGATCCTCGATCTGAATGGCGGAAATGCCTGCCGCTTCATAGCCCTTGACGGTGTGATGGACGTTCAGCAGGCCACCATAGCCAGTGTCGGCGTCCGCGATCAGCGCGGCCTTCGACGTGCGCTTCACCGTCGCCATGCGATCGACCATTTCGGCATAGCCCACGATGCCAGCGTCCGGCAGACCGTAGGTCGATGCGGTCAGCCAGTAGCCGGTGCCATATATCACATCGAAGCCCACGCGATCAGCGGTGACGGCGGCGATCATGTCCTGCACGCCGGGGACCACGAAGAAGCGTTTTTCAGCGAGTTTCTCGCGCAAACGGGAATCGGCCATCAGTTTATCCTTTTGTCCAGAGCCAGGGCGCGGCCTGCTGCTGCGCCTGTTCGAAGCGGGCGATATCCGCTCCGTGCAACGCGCGGATGCGCGATATGTCGTTCCAGCCGTTGAGCAGCGCCTCACGCCGCCCATCGTCCACGGTAAAGCCGATCGGCGCGTCATTGCCTACGGTCAGCGTCCGCGCCTCCAGATCGATGGCGAAGGGCAGGCCCGCGCGGGCGGCTGTGTGCAGGCGCTCCATCATCGACGCGTCCAAGCGGATCGGCAACTGGCCATTCTTGAAGCAGTTGGAAAAGAATATCTCGCCGAAACTTTCCGCGATGATGACGCGGATGCCCAATCCCGCGAGCGCCCATGGCGCCTGTTCGCGGCTGGACCCGCAGCCGAAATTGGGACCGGCGACCAGCACCGGCGGCGCTTGATCGACGCCCGGCGCGAGCGGGAAACCGGGCGCGTTGCGGCGGTCGTGGAATGCGTAGCGGCCAAGCCCCTTCTTCTCCGTAATGAGGAGAAAGCGAGCGGGGTAAATGATGTCGGTATCGACATCGGCGTCCGGCAGCGAAAGCGCCTGACCGGTGACGGTGACGAGCGGGGTCATGCCATGGTCCTTACGTCCACGATGCGGCCCGTGATGGCGGCGGCGGCGACCATGGCGGGACTCATCAGATGCGTGCGTGCGCCCGCGCCCTGCCGTCCTTCGAAATTGCGATTGGAGGTAGAGGCGCAGCGTGCGCCCGCCGGCAAGCGATCGTCATTCATGGCGACGCAGAGCGAACAGCCCGGATCGCGCCATTCGAAACCGGCGTCGATGAAGATACGGTCCAGACCCTCCGCCTCCGCCTGCCGCTTGACTGCGCCTGATCCAGGCACGACCAGCGCGCGGACGCCCACTGCGACATGGCCGCGCGAAGCGATGGCGGCGGCGGCGCGCAGATCCTCGATCCGGCCATTGGTGCAACTGCCGATGAAGGCATGATCGATGGCGAGGCCATCCATCGCTTCGCCGGGTTGCAGGTCCATATAGGCGAGCGCCCTGGCGAGCTTGGCTTCGCCGTGCGGCACGTTGGCGGTCACGGGCAGCACCTGATCGGGGCTGGTGCCGAAAGTGACATGGGGTGCGATGGCATCGGCGGCGATGGTGACTTCCACGTCGAATTGCGCATCGGCGTCGCTGGGCAAGGTGCGCCAATAGACGATCGCCGTGTTCCAATCATCGCCCTGCGGCGCACGCGGGCGGCCTTCGAGATAGGCGAAGGTCGTTTCGTCCGGGGCGACCAGCCCCGTGCGCGAACCGGCCTCGATCGCCATGTTGCACAGGGTCATACGCCCTTCCATCGACAGGGCGCGCACGGCCTCGCCCGCAAATTCGATGGCATAGCCAACCGCGCCGGACGCCCCGATCTGGCCGATCATGGCCAGCGCCATGTCCTTGGCCGTCACGCCGGGCTGCAACGCGCCGGTGAAGGTGACGCGCATCCGCTTTGCCTTCACCTGCCAGAGCGCCTGCGCCGCCATGACGATGCCACATTCGCTGGCGCCAATGCCGAAGGCCAGCATGCCGAATGCGCCATGAGTGGCACTGTGGCTGTCGCCGCAGACGAAGCTGATCCCCGGCAGGGTAAAGCCCTGTTCGGGACCGATGACATGGACGATACCCTGCCCCGGTCCGTCGAGCGCCAAATATTCTATGCCAGATTGTGCGCAGTTGCGTTCGAGCAGGGCGACCTGAGCGGCGGCCTGCGGGTCGGCGATTGGCTGGTCGCGATCATGGGTGGGCACGCTATGGTCCGCCACCGCCAGTTGCGTCGCGGGGCGGTGAACGCTCAAGCCTTCTTCGCGCAGCAGCTCAAAGGATTGGGGCGTGCTGACTTCGTGCAGCAGATGGCGATCGACGTAGAGCAGGGTCTGCCCGTCCGCCCCTTCCGCCACGACATGTGCATCCCACAGCTTGTCATAGAGCGTGCGCGCTGGGGTCATGACAGCGCCATGGCGCTTTGGGCCGCGATCGCGTCGCCGCGCGCGAAGCCATGTCCGTCCTGCGCGGCGAGCCAACAGAGCAGCCGTTCGAACGCCGCGATGCGATAGGGCAGGCCCATGATATAGGGGGTGATGTTCAGCGGCAGCATCCGCCCGCCATGCGCCCTCGCCTCCCCATCCAGCCAGCCGAAGGCGTCCTGCATCTGCTGGACATAGCTGTCCACCGACTGCTGCTGCACGGTCAGTATCTGGCGGTCGGACAGCTCGTGGTTGAGGGGCAGGTTAAAAATAGACCCCGCCGCCGTCTGCATCGGATAGGGCAGGTCGTCATTCACCCAATCGCACATATAGGTCAGCCCCGCCTGTGCCAGCAGGCGCGGCGTATCGAAACTTTGCGAACGGGCGATGGAGAGCCAGCCGGTGGGTCGGATGCCCGACGCCGCCTCGATCGCGTCGAGCGATCCGGTAATCAACGCGCGCTCGGCATCCTCACCGATGCCGGTGGCGATGGTGCCGTTCATGTCGGTCGAATGGGCGATAATCTCATGCCCGCCCGCCACGATGTCGCGGATGAGTTCAGGATAGCGCTGCGCGATCGCGCCATTGGCCGCGACCGATATGCGCGCGCCGACCTTCTCCACCGCGTCGAGCAGTCTATAGATGCCGACCCGGCTGCCATAATCGCGCGCGGTATAGTGGCGATAGTCGGGATAGGCGGTCTGCATATGACCGGGTGCGCGGAACGGCTTGTCTTCGGCTAGAATCGGAAACCATTCCAGATCTACGACGATCCATGTCAGGACGCGTTTACCGTCATCCCATGCGATCGGCGGGCGGGTGAAGATGTTGGACCAGCCATATAGGTCATGGTCCATGCCCTGCCTGCGATGCGGATAGTCCAGATAGGCGGGGTCCAGGGTCATGCGCCTTGCGCCTCCGCCGCGTCATAATAGTGGGTGAGATAATGGTCGGCGATGTCGCCGCTGCGCGTGATCCAGGCGCGGCCATCCGCCGCGATATGTTCCAGCACGCGCTCGAACGCGCCGATCCGGTGGGGCTGACCGATCAGATAGCTGTGCAGCGGGATGCACATCACGGTGGCGGAGTGTTCGCCTTCATCGGCCAGCCGGTCATATTGGCGGATCAGCGTTTCGGCATAGTCGCGGGGCGACATGTTGTAGATGAAGAAGCCATAATGGTCGTTCACCTCCAGACTGTAGGGCATGGAGATGAGCCGTCCCTTCGCGACCGACACCGGACCGGGCTGGTCGTCATGATAGAGATCGCAGGTATAGGTCAGGCCATATTCGGCGATCAGGTCGAGCGTGCGTGGCGTGTGGGTGAGCGCGGGGGCAAGCCAGCCCTTGATCGTCTGGCCAGTTGCGTCGCGCACGGTGCGGATCGAATCTTCTATGATCGCGCGTTCCTGCACCTCGTCCATGCCGTAGCTGTAGCGGGTGTTGTAGATACCGTGGCTGAAGAATTCCCAGCCCAGATCGTTGGCGTTGGCGACGACTTCGGGAACATGCTGGCACAGCGCGACCGAGAGCGAGACCGATCCCTTGAAGCCATGCTTTTCCATCATCTCGGCCATGCGCCAATGGCCTACGCGATTGGCATAATCGCGATGGCTGTAACCGACCACGTCGGGATGCGGCTTCGCCCAGCTTTTGCGATGCGGATTGGCGGGTGGATCGAGTTCGTAAAATTCGAGATTCGGCGAGATCCACACGGCGACCTTCTTGCCGCCGGGCCATTCGATCTTGGGCCGACCGCGATACGGGCTGTAGGGATAGAGGCCGGGATCGGCAACACCTTCCTGCATCAGTGCGACTCCAGCCAGTCGATCACGGTCTGAACCGGCTCGACATCGGCATATTTGAGCAAAAGGTCCGTCAGGTTCGCGAAATGATAGCTTTCATGCTTGTCGGCGGTCGTTTCAATGGGGACGATGGTGCGAAAGCCGTAGGACAGCGCATCGACCGCCGTCGCGCGCACGCACCCTGAGGTCGAGCCGCCGGTGACGATTACCGTATCGACCTTGTGCCAGCGCAGATAGGAGTTGAGCGGCGTTTCAAAGAAGGCCGAGGGCATCCGCTTGACGTAAATGGCATCGACCGAGGCGTCGATCTGGCAGCGGCCGTCGAAATCATGGCGATGACTTGGCACCTTGATATTCTGAAGCGAGTCCGGCGTATCGGTGCGCGTGCCCCACACGCCTGCGTCGGCACCATTGTCCATATAGCCGACATGGGTCCAGATGACCGGCATCCCCTTCTCACGCGCCAGTCGGGAAATGGTGTTCGCATGTTCTATCTGGCGCGGATCGGTTTCATAGGCGGTCTTATAGGTGTCGATCCGGGTATAGGCGTTCTGGAAATCGACATTGACGATGGCCAGCTTGGTGCCGAAGCCGAACTTTGCGCGGGCCGGATTGGCCATCACATCCTCGAATATCTGCCGGGCAGTGCGGCCGTCGCTGACCATGTGGGTGCCGATTGTCGTCATGCCGCTACTCCCTGGCTGCGGGCGCTGGCCGGATGGAAGCCAAGCGGCAGGCCTGCTTCCGGTGTGAAGCCGTAGAGCGGCTCGCCCTCAAGCGCGGCGGCGACCAGTCTCCGCACCGCGAACAGAGCGTCCAGATCAATGCCCGTACGCAGACCCATCGCCTCAAACATGAAGACCAGATCCTCAGTGACGATATTGCCGCTCGCGCCCGGCGCGAAGGGGCAGCCGCCAAGGCCGCCTAGCGAACTATCGAAGGTCGTCAGCCCGGCGTCCAGCCCCGCCAGAACATTGGCAAGGCCAAGCCCACGCGTGTTGTGCAGGTGGATGCCGGTCAGCGCCGCTTCCCCCACAACGCCGCGCACCAGTTTGACGATTGCGCGGACGGCGGACGGATCGGCATAGCCGGTCGTGTCGGCCAGCCCGACCTCGTCGCACCCTGCCGCCATCAAAGCCTCGGCCAACCGGGCGACCTGCGCATCGGGGATCGCGCCTTCCAGCGTGCAGCCGAACACGGTCGAGAGGCTCCCCTCAAAATGGGGGCGACGTTCGACGGGCAAGGTCGCGATCAGATCACCTATCGCCTTCGCCTCTGCCAGCACCTGATCATGGGTGCGGCGCAGGTTGGCGAGGCTGTGGGTTTCGCTGCACGACAGGGGCAACGTGATCTTGTGCGCGCCCGCCGCGATCGCCGCCTGCGCGCCTTTAAGGTTGGGGACCAGCACGGCGACGGTCAGGCCGGGGATCGTCGCGGCATAAGCAGTGATTTCGGCAGTATCGGCCAGTTGCGGCAGCAGCTTTGCGGGCACGAAACTGCCGACCTCGATTTCGCTCACGCCGGCCGCCACCGCGCCGTCGATCCACGCTTTCTTGTCGGCGGTCGCCATGATCTGGCTGATGCTTTGCAAGCCGTCGCGCGGTCCGACTTCGCTGATCAATATGTCCGTCATCGCCTTCTCGCCCTCGCTTGCGCTATTTGTTATAATTCTATATCAAATAGCGCATATAGATAGTGAGGCAAGGGTGGGCAAGATGACGACAAAAGGGGAGCTGCCGCTCGCAGGTATCCGCGTGGTGGAATTCAGCCATATGGTGATGGGTCCATCGACCGGCGTAATTCTGGCCGATCTGGGCGCTGAAGTGATCAAGGTCGAGCCGATCGGCGGCGACCAGACCCGCCGCCTGATGGGATCGGGCGCTGGCTATTTCCCGATGTTCAACCGCAACAAGCGCAGCATCTGCATCGACCTGAAGACGGCAGAAGGCGTGGCGCTGGCTGCATCGCTGGTAGAGTCGGCGGACGTGCTGGTAGAAAATTTCCGGCCCGGCGCACTGCAGAAGATGGGCCTTGGTCCCGATCGTTTTCAGCAGAGCAATCCGCGCCTCATCTATTATTCCGCCAAGGGCTTTTTGTCCGGTCCCTATGAGAATCGCACGGCGCTGGACGAAGTCACTCAGATGATGGGTGGCCTGGCCTATATGACCGGCCCGCCCGGACGGCCGCTGCGCGCGGGCGCGTCGGTCATCGACGTGGCTGGCGGAATGTTCGGCGTCATAGGCATTTTGGCCGCGCTGGAGCGGCGTCATCGCACGGGCATAGGTGGCGAGGTCAAATCCTCGCTCTATGAAACCACCGCCTTTCTGGTGGGGCAGCATATGGCGCAGATGGCGGTGACGGGCGTCGCCGCGCAGCCCATGCCAGTGCGCATTTCGGCCTGGGCAATCTATGACGTGTTTGAAACAGCGAACGAGGACGAACAATTGTTCGTCGGGGTGGTGAGCGACGGGCAGTGGGCATCGTTCGTCAAGGCGTTCGATCTGGGCGAGATCGGCAGCGACCCCGCCTATGCCAAAAACAACGACCGGGTGCGTGCCCGCGACATCATTCTGCCGGTCGTGCGCGCGCTATTTGCCCGCCATCCGCGCGCGGATCTGGTGCCTCGTCTGGAAGCGTCCGGCGTCGCCTTCGCGCCGATCGCCCGGCCAGAGGATTTGTTCGACGATCCGCACCTCAATCAAAGCGGCGGACTGGTCGAACTGGAGCTGGAAAACGGCACGCGCACGCGCCTGCCCGCCCTGCCGGTCGAACTGGACGGCAAGCGCCCTCATGGTGCGCGCGGCCTGCCGCGTGCAGGTGAAGATGCGACGGCGATCCTGACGGACATCGGGCTGGACGACGCCGCGATCGCTGCGTTGCGCGCGCGCGGGGTGATCGGTGCGGAGGAGGGAGCGCTCGCATGACCACGGCACCTGACAAGGCGCTGACGCTGGCTGAAAAGCTGTGGCGTGCGCATAGCGTGATGCAGCTTGACGGCGGCACCGACCTGCTGCTGATCGATCGCGTTCTGCTGCATGAACGAACGGGCGGCGTGGCGCTCAAAAGCCTGGCCGACGCCGGGCGCACCGTGATGGCGCCGCAGCAGGTGTTCGCGACGATGGACCATATCGTCGATACGCTGCCAGGCCGGTCGGACAAGACGTTGATGCCCACAGGCACAGCGTTCCTGACCGCGACGCGCGAAGGGGCGCTGGCGGCGGGCATCACTTTGTTCGACCTGCATGATCCGCGACAGGGGATCGTCCATGTCGTGTCCCCCGAACAGGGCATCGTGCTGCCGGGCGTGACTTTGGTCTGCCCCGACAGCCACACCTGCACCCAGGGCGCGTTCGGGGCGCTGGCGTGGGGCATCGGATCGACCGAGGCGGAACATGCGCTGGCGACGATGACGTTGCGGGTCGCGCGTCCGCTGGACATGCGAATACGCATCGACAACCAGCTTGCGCCAGGCGTCACGGCGAAGGATCTGGCTTTGCACATCGTCGCAACGCTGGGGTCGGCGGGGGCGAAGGGGCATATCGTCGAATTTGCCGGTGCGGCGGTCGAAACGCTCGACATGGAAGCGCGCATGACTTTGTGCAATCTGGCTACAGAACTGGCCGCTTTCGGCGCGACGATCGCGCCGGACGAGAAGACATTCGCCTATTTGCGCGGTCGTCCCTATGCCCCGACCGGAGACATATGGGATCAGGCGATCGCGCTATGGTCCACATTGCGCAGCGATGACGACGCGATGTTCGCGGCAGAACATGTGATCGACGCCGCCGCCGTCACGCCGATGGTGACATGGGGCACCAGCCCGCAACAAGCGATGGCGCTGGGCGCGGCTGTACCCGATTTCAGCACGGCGGCGGCACGCGACAGCCGGGATTCCTATGATCGCGCCCTGTCCTACATGGGCATCGAGGCAGGCCAGTCGCTGAACCATCTGACTATCGACGCGGCCTTCATCGGATCCTGCACCAACAGCCGCATCACCGACCTGCGCCGTGCCGCCGCGATCCTGAAAGGACGCAAGGTCGCGGCTGGCGTGCGGGCGATCTGCGTGCCTGGCTCCAGTCAGGTGAAGCTGGCAGCGGAAGCCGAAGGGCTGGATCGCATTTTTACCGACGCTGGCTTCGAGTGGCGCGAGTCGGGCTGTTCGATGTGTTTCTTCGCGGGAGGCGAAAGTTTCGGGCCACAAGAGCGGGTCATCAGTTCGACCAACCGCAATTTCGAAAGCCGACAAGGGCCGCGCACACGCACCCATCTCGCGTCGCCCGAAACAGTTGCTGCGTCCGCGCTGGCCGGGCGCATAACCGATCCCCGCACACTGGATTCGCTGCCATGACACCGCTCGTTCGCCTGACGGCCATTGCCGCCCCGCTACTGCGCGAGAATATCGATACCGATGCGATCATCCCGTCGCGCGAGATGACGTCGGTGTCCAAGACGGGCCTTGCCGACGGACTGTTCGCCGGGTGGCGCTACACGCAGGTTGGTGGCCGCGAACCAAACCCCGCCTTCATCCTGAACCAGCCGCGCTATCACGACGCGCGGATATTGCTGGGCGGTCCCAATTTCGGTTGTGGATCGAGCCGGGAGCATGCCGTATGGGCGCTGGCGGAATATGGGTTTCGCGCGATTATCGCGCCGTCCTTCAACCCGATCTTTCAGGGCAACTGCATCCGTAACGGCGTCGCGCCGGTCATTCTGTCGGCCGAGGCGATCGCGCAGATTGCCGCGCTCGATACGGATGTGACCGTGGACCTCGCTACCCTGCGCGTTTGGGCGGGGGACGCATCATGGTCCTTTGCTCTAGCCGACGAACCGCGCGAGATGCTGATGGAAGGGCTGGATGCGATCGAACTGACGCTCAAGCGGCGGCAGGAGATTACAGCCTTTCGTGCAGCCGATGCGGCACGCCGCCCCTGGGTTTACCTGCCCGCCTGATCCGCAGCGACCGTGGGGGATATTTGCCCCACGGTGCGGTCGAGGAACCCCTTTACATCCCTGGCGAAGCGGTCTGGCTGCTCCCACATCGGCCAGTGGCCGACGTCGGGATAACGCACGACATCGACGCGAGTGTTGATGAAGCGGCGCGTCGTCGCTTCCGGCCCCTGCGAGATCACCGTGTCCAGTTCGCACCAGATGAGTTGCGTGGGCGCCTTTACCGTTTCAGCGATCGCGCCAACATCGGTCGTCTTGAACAGCCTGGTATTGGACGCGATATAGGCTTTTTGCGGTGGGATGACGCCGGGCATGTTCGCCATGTCATACATCATCTGCGGCAGAGCTTCAGGCACGTCCCAGCCGGGATGCGAGGTATCCTCGAATATCCAGCGATAGTAGAATTTCGGGTGATAATAAGGTAGCCATTTTTCGTGGAAGGCAAGCGCGGCCTTGATCTTCCAGTTGATCGCGCGCGTCTGACTGGGCCGTTCGAGCGGCAGGATCGAGAAGGACATGGCGGATATGCGGTTCGGCTGGTCAGCGTTGAGTTGCAGCGCGACGTTCGCGCCATTGGACGTCGAGATGACGGCGATCTTGTCGATCTTGAGCGCGTCCAGCACGCCGCTGACCAGTTGCGCGGCGCGGGCATTGCTATATTCGCCTTTGGGGTCGGGACCGCTCAGGCCATAGGGGGACCAGTCCACCCGGATAATCTGGTAATGCGCGCGCAGCCGTTCGGCCAGCGGATCCCATTGTTGCAAATTCTGGTTCGATCCGTGCAGCATCAGTACGGGATAGCCCTGCCCCTCCACCCGGACATGCATGGGCACGCCATCGACCGTAATGAAGCGGGAGGGCGGCCCAGCGTAGCGCGCGATCATGGCGGCGCGATCCGTGCCAAGCCAGCCCGCTTTCGCCGCGCCGAACCAGCCGAGGAAGGCCAATAGCAGGATGGCCAGCAGGATAGCGATGAGGCGCAGCAGCTTAACCATCATTTGAGGCTCTTCCGAAAGTTGAGGCCATCACGCAGATAAGTGTCGATCAGGTCGGCAATGCGTTCGGGCGATTCCATCGGCGGATAATGGCCCACATCGTCGAGCGCCACGAAGGAGCGGCTTTTGGCGCCGGTCAGATACCCATAGAGCGCCTGACCATTTTCGGGCTTGAGCACATGATCGCGCATGCCCCACAGGATGAGCGTGGGCGCTTTCACCGCCGCCAACCGCGCCATCGTGGTTTCCGCGTTCGCCGTCAGCGCGTAAAGACCAAGCTGGTTCGGCTCCTTCCGGCGCAGGTTGATATTGTAATAATAGTCGATCAGGCCCGGCTTGATCCGGCTTGGCTCGCCATAAAGGGACGCGAGATATTCGGTCCAGAAATCCATGCCTTCGACGCCGGTGCGTTTGAACTTCTCCACCGCTGCCTCAAGTTTTGGCGGGGATTTGACCTTGAGGTTGGGAACCGGATCGGACGGGGTGTTGGACAGGACCAGCGCCTCCACCCGGTCAGGATAGGCGGCGGCGAAATAATAGCCCGCCGTACCGCCGCTCGACACGCCCACGACGATGACCTTACCCACGCCCAGCTTGTCGAGGAAGCCCCGCACCAGCCCTTCGGGCGAGCCGATGGCAGTGCGCGCCGCGTCGCTGAGTGGACCCGACAGGCCCGTTGGCGGTTGGTCGTAGCGAATGATGCGATAGCGATCCTTGAGCCGCGCGGTCACGCCGTCCCAGGCGTTGAGCGTGCTGCGCGATCCGTGCAGCAGCAACAGCACCGGCCCCCTGCCCTCATCCCGATAACGCAGCTCGACGCCGCTGATATCGACATAGTGATCACCAGGCTTCTGGTAGCGTTTACGCAGTTCTGCCAGCGACAGCCGTTGTGGCACAGTTTCGGCGAGTGGAGCAGACGAGGCGCCCTGCGCCTGCGCGGCAGGCATGATGGCCAGCGCCATCAAGAGGGTCGGAATCGCATATCGCATCATTGGTCTGAGCCTCCCATTTGCGCGGATGGTGGGGGCCATGCGGGGCCATGGCATCGGTCCGCCCATCATTATCCGATGGACGGTCAGAGCGGAAGTTGCGCGTTCGCCGCTCTGCCCCCGTTTATCCGACTGGCGGATACGTGGGGGTCGTCAATTGTTCGGTCCGGGGCTTGTCATAAGTTTTCAATATTCGCGGCGCGGCTTCATGCTAGCAGCCCGCGCTCCAACGGAGCCGTGACCCATGACCAGCAGCATCATTGCCGGGCGATCCGACGCCCCCGCTGTTCAGCGGGGCTATGCGCCGGGCCGATATGGGCAGATCCACTATCATCTGTCGCGGCCCGTATCACGTAGCGACGCGCCTCCGCTCGTGCTGCTGCATCAAAATCCTTCGTCCAGTCTGGAATATCGTCACCTGATCGCCGCCATGGGAACGGACAGGGTGGTAATCGCACTCGACACGCCGGGCTATGGCATGTCCGACGCACCGCCCGCGCCCATCGACATGGCAGGCTATGCCGCCTGCTTTGCCGAAGCGATCGACGCGCTTGCCCCGCTGCTGCGCGGGCCATTCGACGTTTACGGATTTCACACCGGCACCTTGCTGGCGACGGAACTGGCGCTGGCCATGCCACGCGACATCCGGCGGCTGGTGCTGTCAGGCATTCCCATGCGGCCGACGCAGGAGCGCGCCGAACGGCTACGCGCCGCGCAGGATTTCGCGCCGCTGGACGAAAGCGGTTCGGTCGCGCTCGATCTGGCCGCCAAGCTGTGGGACTATGTTGTTGCGCAACGTCGTCCCGGCGTGACGCTGGATGATGCCGCCGCGCTGTGGATCGACAAGCTCAAGCCGCTCGACCGTGCCGCCTGGGCCTATCTGGGCGTGTGGAGCTACGATTATGAAGCGCGGTTGCCGTTGGTGACGCAGCCGGTGCTGCTGCTGCAACCCGACGAAGACATCGCGGAGGCGTCGATCGCAGCAGCCGGGCTGATCCCCAACGCCCAAGCAAAGCGGCTGGCCGGGTTCGATCGCGATATTTTCCATATTCCCGACAGCATCGCCGCACTCGCGCTTGCGATGCGCCGCTATCTCGATAATCCTTTTTCTTCAGGAGTTCCACAATGACCACCACATTAGTCCGGGCGCAAGTCGCCCATTCCGTCGTGGATGCCAGCTTTCTGGCGCGCGAAGTCGCCGAGCGTTATTCCGTCAAAGGCCCGGTGACCGGCCTGCTGCTGTATCGCGGCATGAACGACGTCTATATCATCCAGACTGCCGACACCCGCTATGCGCTGCGCGTATGGCGCAAGGATTATCGCGACGCGGACGAGGTCAGCTATGAACTGAACTTCCTCGACTATCTGCGGCAGCGCGGCTTTCCCGCATCCACGCCGATCCATGCGCGCGACGGATCGCTCTATTTCAAGCTGGACGCGCCAGAGGGCGAGCGCGCGGTCGCTCTGTATGACTGGGCGGAGGGCACCAAATTCGGCAATTGCCTGAATGTCGACACCGCCCACCGCATGGGCGCACTATTCGCCAAGATGCATCTGCTGGGCCTGGAATATGCCGGTCCGAAACATGTGTTCACGACTGAAAACGCCGTGCGCTTTCAGGTCACGGTCCCTGCCCTGCTCGACTTTACCTATGATCGGCCAGACGATCGCCGCGACTATGAAATCATCAGCCGCACCCTGCCTCAGCGCCTGCAGGACATTCAGGGGCCGGACATGCCGATCGGCATCTGCCATTGCGATTTCCACCCCAGCAACATCCATGTCACCGAAGACGGCAGCATGACCTTCCTCGATTTCGACGGACTGGGTGAAGATTATATGATGCAGGACGTCCAGAATTTCGTGTGGGGGAACCTCTTCTACGGCTTCTCGCCTTCCTATGGCGAAGCGTTCGAGGCCGGATACGATACCGTCCGCCCGTTCAGCGCGCAGGAAAAGGAAAGCAAGGAGCTGTTCCTGCTGGCCAAGGCATTCCGTCTGGTCGCGGGCATGGCCCATTCATCCAACAGCGTGGGTCGCGGCACGTTGCGGTTCCAGGGGATGGACTGGCTGTCCGACTATATCAAATCGCGCGCCCGTCCGCTTGGTCTGCTGTAAGGACATGACAGGCATGGAGGCGACGAACGTCGCAATCGCGAACGATCAAAGCCCGGCGCGCGCCTGGTGGGCCGTCGCCCTGTTGTTCGCCGCCTCCATATTGTCGGTGATCGACCGAGGCATATTGGCGATCGTCGTGGATGCGGTGAAGGCCGACATCGGCCTGACCGACGTGCAGATCAGCCTGTTGCAGGGATTGGCGTTCGGCCTGTTCTACGCGGTGGTCGGCGTGTGGCTGGGCTTCGTCGCCGATCGCCTGTCGCGGCGCAATCTGGTGGCGGCGGGCATCGCGCTGTGGAGCATCGCCACGGCGGCGAGCGGGTTCACCCATAGTTTCGGTGCGCTGTTTGTCTGCCGCATCCTTGTGGGCCTTGGCGAAGCGGCGCTTGCGCCCGCTGCCATATCCCTGATCGCGGACCTGTTTCCGCCATCCAAGCGGGGCAAGGCGATCGGCGTCTATCTGATGGGCCAGTCGGTCGCGACTGGCCTGTCTTTCCTGATCGCGGGCGTTTTGTTGAAGCACGCCGGTGCGGGGGGCTTTGCAGGCGTGCCCGTGCTGGACGGCCTGGCACCCTGGCGCGTCATGTTCCTGATGTGCGGATTGGCGGGCATCATCGTCGTTTTGGCTTGCCTGACTGTCCGCGAACCTTCGCGTAAGGGAACGGCTGTGGCGACCGATGTGGGTCAGTTTCGTGCCGTCATCCGCTATTTCAATGCGCAGCGCCTGTCACTCTTCTCCCTCTATGGCGGGTTCGCGCTGTTTTTCCTGGGATCCTATGCCGCGTTCGGGTGGCAGATCGTCATGCTATCGCGGCGGTTCGGGGTGGATGCCGCCAGCGTCGCCGTGATGCTCAGCCCTGTGTCATTGGCGTTCGGCATTGCCGGGCCGCTGATTGGCGGGGCGCTGGTCGATGCGGCGGTCAAGCGATCCGGTACGCGGGGCATATTGTCGCTGTTGCGCTTTGCGCCTCTGTTGGGATTGCTGTTTTGCCTTGCGGTCGCCCTGCCCTCCTTATGGGCGTGCATCCTGCTGGTAGGAACATTAGGCGGCGCGGCGGCGATCATGGGCACGATGACGCTGGCCTGGCTTCAGGCGACGATGCCAGCGGACATGCGGGGCGTTTCGGTATCGGCAACGGGTCTGGTCAATACGGTTATTGGAGCGGCGATCGGGCCGCTGCTGGTGGCCTTGCTGACAGACCGTGTGTTTGCCGATCCGGCCATGGTCGGAGCAGCCATCGTCTATGTCGCGGTGCCCGCCTTTATCGCGTCGGCGCTGCTCTATACGGTTTGCCATCGCGTCACGCGTTGACGCAAAAAAGGGCGGGCTGTCACGCCCGCCCTTTTGCAACCGCCCTTGTCCCAGTTACGCCCGGCCGGACGCCACGAACCAGCTGCGGAACACGCCTTCGCTTTCGGGGCCGAAGTGCAGGTTCGCATGGCGCGCCGCGCCCATCGACGCGCGTTGGTAGCCCGTGCGGACGTCATCGAAGCCAGCCGCACGCATCAGGGCTTCATAGTCGGCGGTCAACGCACCGCGCCAATAGGGTTCGTTATTATAGTCGGCTTCCAGTTCAGCCGACAGTTCGTCCCACAGCGATCCGATGGTCATCAGCAGCGGCACTTCCAGATGCACAGCGACGCCGCCAGGCCGCAGCAGGCGACGGCTTTCCCTGAGGATATTGATGACCGCCGACTGCGACGTTTCGTGCAGGACGGCGCAGGTATAGACGAGGTCGAAGCTGCCATCGGGAAAGTCGGTGCTTTCCGCATTCTGCTGCGAAAAATGGACCGCCACGCCAAGACGTTCAGCACGGGCATGAGCGTAGCGCAGCATCGAGGCCCCGACATCCACGCCATATATTTCCGCTTCGGGGAAACAGATGGCGGCAGGCGCTGTGCTGGACCCGACGCCGCAACCCAGTTCCACGATCTTTTGTGGATTGAGGTCGGGGTAGCAGGTCAGAACGTGCGCCATCGCGGTCTGGCCGCGAAAGTCGTTGAGATATCCGCCGTTGCGACCCAGCATATAGATCGCGCCGCCCCGGTCCATCAATGCGCCCTGCGCCACCGATCCCTCGCCCGGATCAGCCTCATACCCGCCGGGCATCAAATGAACGTCACCATCGACCAGATAGCCGGGTGCGCGGAAGTCGGGATTGGTGCGAACGGAGCCTTTGGGCTGGGCGATGGCAGCGCGATCGGCCAGCTCATCCGCGCGGCGGTCCAGACTATCGCCTACCACGTCCCACAACAGCCGCTGCGATTCACGGCGCAGGCCCAGCCACTGGCGGAAACTGGACCGATCCATCATTTCGGTGCGAAGATTGCCAACCGGATCGTTAGTGGCGCGCACGTCAACTGCGTCGGCCACCTGCATCGCCATCTTGCGCTGGACCGGCTCCAGATCGCCCATGACGAACAGTTTCAGATCGCGCACGAACAGCTGTTCGGCCATTTCGTCGTGCGAGGGTTCGGGGATCATCGGATGGGGTGCTGGTGCGTTCATCGGTTCGCTCCTTGGAATATCATGGTCAAACCGCCTGCTGGGCGGCGAGATCCGCCTCCCCCGCTTCGCGCAGGGCACGGAAGACTCGGGACAGGGTGCGGCGGCGCAGGGCTGCGCGCTCGACATCTGCGGCTGCGTCGGGGACGAAGGCGTCGATGTCCGACCGGCTGACCAGCCCTGCCACCTCGGCGATGCGTTCGAACGCATCAAGGCGCGCGCGCAGCACGGTCACTTCGCTAGTCAGCGCGACGATCATCGCCATCGTCTGTTCATCAGCACTGGCGAGGCCGGGTATGGGCAGCAATCTTTTGGTCGAACGTGTCATGGCAATTCCGTTGGTTCAGATGGAATATAGGCAGAGATCAGTCTGCCGCATCGAAAAAGTCGCGCATAGCCGCCGCTTTGGCGGACGGGCTTGAATCGACGGCGACGCTGCGTCCGTCAGGCAGCGCGTCGAGGGCGGTGGTGATCGCACTGTTCAGCACCGCCAGTTCCTTGGCCGCGCGTAGCAGCAGCACCGGCCCCGCAATCGCCTTCATCCGTTCGAAAGCGGGATAGCGGAAGGCGGCGAGATAGGGCTTATGATAGGTATCGAGCGCTTTGAGCACATCGATCACCACGTCGTTGAGGATATGAGCGGGGGGAATGTCGCCGGGCAACCGGTTTTCGGCACGACGGTCGAAATAGGGGAAATAGAGCGCCTGATCGCGCACGAAGTTGAACGCCCAGACCAGATGCTGACCATAATTGTCCGGTACGACCGTGGGCGCATAATTGTCCAGGATGCGCTGGCGCACGTCTGCGTCATATTCGGTGATGCCATCGAACACGGCGCGGCGCACCCGGTCGGGATGGGCGGCGGCGAGTTCGCACGCGATGCGCGCGCCGGTGTGGCTGCCATAGACGTCGAACCGGTCGATACCCATGGCGTCGGCCAGACGCACCATGCTGTCGGCGAAATAGGCGATGTCCGGCGCGTCACCCTGAGGCGCAGGCGAATCGCCATTGCCCAGCGTGTCGGGTGCGATCACCGTGCGGCGCCCATCGGCCAAGGCATGCATCAGCGGCACCATGAAGCGCGACGAAGCGGGCGAGGCGTGGAGCAGCAAAACCGGCGGCTTATCAGCTTTTGGCGCGTCGATATGATGCAGATGCACCTGCCCCTCGGCAATGCGTATGAACGCTCTGTCCACGAGGTTACTCACCAGCTCATTCTCCTGACCTATGCCTGTTGCACAGTGCGACGGGGGCAGGCCCATGGCAGCACGGCACCCCTCGATCCCCGACAGGCGGATAGGGCAGATCAGAATTTCGGCGTGCGGGGTGAAACGGGTCTATCGAAAAGAGACAGGCAAACGGCAAAGGAATGGGGCGCATCATGGCATCCACAGGCGCGATCGGCTATCCTGGCGACGACGCCCTGCGCATGGCGTTACGTCAGGGCGGGCCGATCAATCTGGAGCGCGCCCGCGCCGTGATGGCCAAGCACGGTCTGGATGGTATCGTCGTGGGCGACCCGATCAATGTGTTTCACATATTGGGATATTGGCCGCAGATCGCCAATACCAAGCTGGGCCATCCGCCCACGACCTTTGCGTTATTGCCGCGTGATCCGGCGCGGCCGACCGCTATCGTGACGTCCGATTTCATCTATTATTACAGCTTTGCCGATGGCGCACTCCAGCCTGCGCTTGCGCCATTCCTGTTCGCCGACACCAACAATGACGGCAGTGCAGAGGTCAACCTTCAGCCGATGTGGGGCTTTACCAATCGGACCGAACAGGCGCCGGGCGAGGTCGAGCATCGTCGGCGCGCAGCCATGGACGGCGTTCGCACGGGGCAACGCTTTGCCAATGCGGGCGGCGCGCTGGCGGGGGCGATGCGGGAACTGGGCCTGTGGGACGGCCGGATCGCGATCGATCATGAGGTGATCGCAGCGGTGTGCGAACGGCATGGTCGTCCAGGCAGCCATGGTCCCGCTGACACGATCCTGCGCGAAATCCGCATTATCAAGTCTCCGCTGGAAATCGCATTGATGCGCCGCGCCGCGCAGGCCAATGCCGATGCGGTGGACGCCGTGATGGGCAGCGTGCGGGCGGGCGCGGGCTATGGCGACCTGCGCCGCCAGTTCGCGATCGAAAGTGCGCGGCGCGACAACCAGGCCGTCTTCATGACGGTGGACAGGGTGTCGAGCGAACTGATCGACAGCGACCATATTCGCGACGGGCAGACGCTGTTCCTGGATGGCGTCGGGCATTTCCAGCATTATCATGGCGACTATGCCCGCACGGTTTTTGTGGGCGAACCGCTGGCCAGCGCGCGCCGCGCGGCAGATGCGGTCAGGACCGGGTGGGACGCCATTCGCGAACAGTTGAAGCCGGGCCTGCGCTATTCGCAGATCGTGGCGATCGGCGCGGATGCGGTGCGCAAGGCCGGGTTCGACCACCTTGTCGGCTTTGGCCCGCACAGCGTGGGCCTGATGCATTCGGACGAACCATCGCTCGATGGCGGCGGCTTCTATCGCAAGGACGACCTGACACTCCAGCCCAATATGATTTTGAGCGTGGATTGCCCGGTGGTCGAAACGGGGCTGGGCGGATCGGCCCATGTCGAAGACCTGATGCTCATCACCGCCGATGGCGCCGAACCGATCCACAGCATTTCCGACCATCTGGTCACAGTCTGAACCGGGACAATTTCCATGATCCTATCCACCTGCATCGACCTGGCTGCGGACGCAGCCGGTCCCGATTTGATGGCGCGGCTGCGCGCCGATCTGGCCGCGCGCAAGGGCGCGGGCGCGAACCTGCTGCTGCTGGGGCGGCAGGAGGGCGCAATCGTCGTGCCGGGCCGTCTCGATGCGCTGATCGGTGCGCCGACGCTGGCAGCAGATGCCGACGGCGCGGCGCTGGTCGCTGTCCTGCCTGCGCTGTTCAGCCTGCCTTTCCATGTCGCACGCGCGCTGTCGGCTGCCGATTTTCTGACCGGCGGCACGATGGGATGGTTGCCGAGCGCGATCCACACCAGATCGCGAGCGACGGGCTTTGGTAGCGAATATGCGGTTGCCGACGAAGATATCCCGGCGAAGGCGATCGACATGGTGCGCGCGACGCAGGCGTTATGGGACAGTTGGGATGCCGACGCGCTGGTCATCGATCAGGCGGCGGGCCGCTATCTCGACACCAGCCGGGTGCGGCGCGTCGATTATCGCGGCACGCATTTCGATGTGATGGGACCACTTAACGCCGCCCGTCCGCCGCAGGGGTATCCAGTGCTGGTCGCGGACGAGGGCGATGCGATCATGACGGCGACCGATTATCAGCCCGACGTGCTGCTGGTCGGGGGAGAGGATGCGGTCAGCCTGTCCGCCGCCATCGCAGCATGGCGCGCAGGGGGATTTGTGGGGCGGGTGCTGGCCAAAGTGTCGCCCGATGGCGTGACCGGCGCATGTCCCCTCGATCAGGCGGGGGCGATCAAGGGGACGGACGGGTTCCATGTCATCGCAGCCGATGCGCCGACGGCGCTGGCGAAGTTGCGTCCCATCGGCCTGGCCCCGACCGGAACGACATTGCGCGAGCGACTGTCGCTCGCCGTGCCCCCTACCCCCCATAGCGCCAAGAGGAGCATCGCGGCATGAGCACGGCCCCACGCGAATTGCATATCTGGGCTTTTCTTCAGGGTATCGGATTTTATCCCGGCGGCTGGCGCCATCCGCTGGCGCAGCCCCGCTCGGTATTCGACCGCGCCTATTATGAGGAAGTCGCCCGCCTCGCCGAGCGCGGCCGGTTCGACGCGATCGTCTTTGGCGACCAGTTGCAGGGCCGCGATGCCGCCGGGCGCACGCCCGAGCGGCTCGCCATACCGACGCTCGATCCCTTCACGCTGCTGTCCACGATGGGCGCGGTAACGGAAAATGTCGGTCTGGTTGCCACAGTGTCCACCACATATAATGCGCCGATTGGCGTGGCGGAGCGCTTCGCCAGCCTGGACCTGGCGAGCGGTGGTCGGGCGGGCTGGAACATCGTGACCACGGCCCATCCCAATTCCGCGCCCAATTTCGGCGAGAGCGCATTGATGGAAAAAGGCCTGCGTTATCAGCGGGCCGAGGAATTCGTGAATGTCGCGACCCAGTTGTGGGACGCGGTGGATGATCCGGCGCGGGCAAGCATTACCCATAAGGGTCAATGGTTCGATGTCGAAGGTCGGCTCGACACTCCCTATGTGCCGCAGGGTCGCCCCGTGCTGGTGCAGGCCGGTCAGTCCGGCGACGGGCGCGATTTTGCCGCACGGACGGCAGAGGCGATCTTCTGCCCGGCGGCGACGCTGGAGGCGGGGCAGGCGTTTCGTAATGACATTCGCGATCGCGTGGCGCGCGCAGGGCGTGATCCTGATGGCGTCAAGATCATGCCCGGCCTCGCCTTCGTCCTGTCGGATACGGAAGAAAGCGCGCAACGCAAAGAGCGCGAGCTGCTGGAGATGGCGGACGACGGCCTGTGTATCGAATATCTGAGCGAATCGATCGGCTATGACCTGACCCGGCATGACGCGGCGGGCCTGATCCCGATCGATACGATCGTGGCGGAATGCGAATTTCCGGCCGAGGATATTCGCCGGATGCTGACGCCGGGCGTCGAGCGCGGCCAGTCGATCGCCGATTATTGTCGCGGCTATGCCCGCCAGCCGCGCGGCCACGCCATCTTTGTTGGCACAGCCGAGCAACTGGCGGCCCGCATGGGTCATTGGATCAATGAAGGCGGCTGCGACGGCTTTACCTTGCAGCCCGGCTATATGCCCGAAGAGTTGAGGCTGTTCGTGGATCAGGTCGTGCCCCTGCTCCAAGATCAGGGGTTGCTGCGTCGCGCGTATGAAGGCTCGACCCTGCGCAGTCATCTGGGCCTGTCGAGCCGACGATAGGCGCGCCTGTCTGTCATCCATGCCCCGGACTTCGGCCCCGTCATCACGCCATGGCGGGGCCGATTGCGTCAAGCCATTGTTACGGCATGATGTCGCCAGCGAACAGTCGAAAGCCACTATTCGCGTAGCGGAGAATCAGGGGATGCAAATTGCCGCCAGCCTGCGCTTCCTAAAGTCTCCCCCCTACGTTCATCGGACATGTGAAGCAGCGTTGGAAGATTTCAACTCACATGCGGGCGTAGCTGTGCATAGATATGGCAGCCCGAGCAGGAATCACGAACGTGACAGACGCCAATCAAAATATGGCGTGAGCAAGTATCGAACATAGTGCCGGAAAATATCTGGCGCGATCAATATTTCCGATTTTCTATTCGTATTCTACAAGGGGAAGATAATGACTAAGACGGGGAAGAAGCTGGTCATCCGAGCCACCATGTGTTCGGCCATGGCTATCATGTGCGCGGTCACACCGCTGCATGCGCAGGTGGCCGCTGATGCCCCCGAACCCGGCGAAATCGTCGTCACCGCCCGCAAGCGTTCCGAAGACGTCCTCAAGACGCCGGTCGCCGTATCGGTTGTGACGAGCGAAGACATCGCCAAAAAGGGTATCACGTCCGTCGCCGATCTGGCCGCGAACACGCCCGGCATGAACATCAACAACAACAGTTCAGGCCGCGCCGATCGCTCTTTCCAGCAGATCATCATTCGTGGTTTCACGCCATCGACGTCACTGTCGACCACCGTGTCCACCTTCATCGACGGCGCGCCGGTTTCTTCTCCGACGGCTCTCACCTCGATCACCGATCCGGCCCGGATCGAAGTGCTCAAGGGTCCGCAGAGCGCCTATTTCGGTCGTAATACCTTTGCGGGCGCAGTGAACGTCGTGAACAAGGAGCCGACCGGCGAATGGCATGGCTCGCTGCTCGCCATGGGTGGCACGCGCAACAATTATCGTCTGCATGCCGATCTGGAAGGGCCGATCTTCGGCGAAGCGCTCACGTTCCGCGTGGCTGGCGACAAATTTTCCAAGAGCGGGTCTTACATCAACAAATATGACGGCGGCTCGCTAGGTACGGTCAGAACCCGCACGCTGGGCGACCAGTCGAGCAAGAGCGTCAACGGCCTGCTCGTCGCCAAGCCGATCGACGGCCTGACGATCAAGGCGTTCGGGCTTTATTCCGAGGATAATGACGGTCCGGCGGCACAGGGCCTGATATCCGCGGTCGGCTACAGCGTTGGAGGCCGGACCATCACCGCGAACCAGTCGAACTGCACGCTGAACGCCGTACAGTCCGGTACGATCGGCTCCGCAGGCGCAAGCATCCGCGTCAACCGCCCCTCTATCTGCGGCGTTGCGCCCAAGCTGAGCGCGCAGGCGCCTTCGCAAAACAACGAACTGACGCCCAACATCAAGAACTGGCTGGCCAAATCGACCGGTCGCATCCTTGATCCCAAGGACGGCACACAGGACTTTGGCCTGTTCCGCCGCTATTACCATGCGCATCTGGCGATCGATTATGACATTGCCGACACCGGTCTGACGGTATCGTCGATCACCTCCATGAACCGGGAAGCGTACAGCACATTCGTGGATCTTGATAATTTCGGATCCAATGCCGTTCCCAACACCGCTGCTGCTGCGGCAGGCGGCGCACCATATTGGACCTACCCTTATCTGGTCGAACGCAAGAACAGCGATTTCTCGCAGGAAGGTCGTTTGACATTCGACAATGGCGGCCCGCTGCGTGCGACCATTGGCGCGAGCTACCTGAACAACTGGGTCACGGCTGATCTGGGCGGCGGCACGGGCGATCTTACCAATGTTGTAGCCTCCACATCAGGCGAAACGCGTTCGCGCACCAAGGGCGCTTTCTTCGCCCTGTCTTACAAGTTCTTCGATGCGCTGACGATCAACGCCGAAGGCCGTTATCAGATCGACAAACTCTACGCCTATGCCCAGCCAACCGGCGTGACCATCACCAATGCCGCGATCGCCACACCGGGCTTCTACGCCTATGGCGACACACTGATATCGGCGACCTACAAGAACTTTCTGCCGCGCATCATCGGCCAATATGACATCGACCGAAACACCATGGTCTATGCGTCCTGGTCGAAGGGCGTGAACCCTGGCGCATTCAATACCGGCTTCCTGACGTCGCCGCCCGCAACGGTCGCCGCCGCCATCGCAGCGGGTATCGGCATCGCGGTTCGGCCCGAAAAGGTCACCAACTACGAAATCGGCCTGAAGGGCAAACTGCTCGACGGTCGTATCCGCTACGCACTCGACGGCTATTTCGCGCAGTGGCGGGACCAGATCAACACGATCGCGCTGGCATCGCTTGATCCCAACACCGGCACGCCGCAGTTGGTGCAGGGCACGGCCAATACCGGCAATGTCGATATGAAAGGTATCGAGTTCGAAGGCAGCTTCGCGGTCAACGACCTCATCACCATCAATGGCGCAGGCGCGCTGAACGATTCCAAGATCAAGGACTATGTCTCGCCCACCGTCAGCCAGTTGTCGGGCCTGTTCGACTATAGCGGTAAGCAGATGCCCAACACGTCGAAATGGTCTGCCAGCGCAGGCATACAGTTCGGTGGTGCCATTCGCGGTCAGGACGCATCGACCTGGTTCGCGCGCGCGGACTATGTCTACAAGTCAGGCGTCTATTCGAATGCCGCAAACATCGTGCGGACACCGAAATTCTATAATGTGAATGCGCGTGCCGGTGTGACCATCGACAAGCTGTCGATCGAAGCGTTCGTTACGAACGTGTTCAACAACGACGCCTATACCTCGATCGCCGACAATTATCAGTTCACGCCAAACTTTGCCTTCACCAGCACGCACTCGGCACTGATCGTCGGCCTGCGTGAAAAGCGGACCGCTGGCGTTCAGGCCAAGCTGTCGTTCTAAGCCGATCATATCGTTGAAAGGGGCGGCCTCATCGCCGCCCCTTTTTTTGCCCGTCGCACATGGTCTGCTGAAGAGGCAGGGATCAAAAAAGCCCCGGATACCGCGTCATCTGCGGTATCCGGGGCTTTGCCAGTCCGGCAGAATGGCTTTGGTTTAAGGACGAAGGCTGCTCCGAGCGATCTGGCCATTAGCGTTCAGGACCATCGTTTGCGCATCGGTGCCGATGCTGAAAGTCGTGCTGCCACCTTGCACCTTCCATTTGCGCTGGGCCGTGTCGAAGCGCGCGATCAGGCGTGGATCGACGGTCAGGGTGACGCGCTTGCTTTCCCCCGGCGCGAGTGCAACGCGCTGGAAACCCACAAGGCGGCGGATCGGCTTTCCGTCCGCCCCTGCAACAGCAGCATAGGCTTGGGGCACATCCGTTCCGGCGCGCTGGCCGACATTGCGGATGGTGAAGGCCAAAGTCGGCTTTGCGCCGCCCGTTACCTTGAGCGCGGAATAGGCGAAACGGGTGTAGGACAGACCATGGCCGAAAGGGAAGAGCGGCTTTTCGCCCACCCGTTCGAACCAGCGATAGCCCACATCCGCGCCCTCGACATAATCGACGGGGAAGCCCTGCACGCCGCCGCTGATGTCGATCGTCGTCGCACCCTTAGTCGGGGGCTTGCTGGCTTCGGCGATCATCGCTGCCTTCACATTGGCAAGGCCGGGAATGTCGGCGCGCGGCTGCTGGCGATCATGGGCGGGAAAGCTGAGCGGCAGGCGGCCGGACGCATCGACTTCGCCGAAGAGGATGCGGGCGATGGCCTCACCACCCCGTTCGCCGGGATACCAGGCCTCGACCACTGCCGCGACGTCAGCGAGCCAGGGCATCAGCACCGCGCCGCCGGTTTGCAGGACAACGGTCGTGCGCGGATTGGCGGCGGCGACGGCTTTGATCAGCGCGTCCTGATTGCCCGATAGCGCCAGCGTTTCGATGTCCAGCGCCTCCGTGCGCCATTGTTCGGCAAATACCAGCACGGCGTCGGCTCCCTGCGCGGCGGCAGCAGCGGCGGCGATGTCAGCGCCGTCCAGATAGGTCACATCGGCCTGCGACAGGCGCGCGCGGATCGCGGCGAGCGGTGCGTTGCCCTGATAGGTCGTCTTGATGAAGCTCAGATTCTTCGGGCCATTGGGAATGGGCACGCGCAGCGGCGATCCGCTGACCGCCTGCACCTGCGACGATCCGCCACCCGACAGCACACCGATGTCGGCATGGCCGCCGATGACGACGATCCTTTTGGCCACTCGTGCAAGCGGGAGCGTGTTGCGGTCATTCTTCAGCAGCACGATGCCCGCTTCGGCCGCACGCTGCGCGACTAGGCCATGGGCGGCATAGTCGATCGGTTGGGGCGTGGTGGGAGATGGGCGATCGATGATGCCGCTGGCGAACATCGTGCGCAGGATGCGGCGGACCTTGGCGTCGATCGTCGGCAGCGCGACGTCACCCGCTTCGACGGCGGCTTTCAATGCGGGGCCAAAATAGACGGCCTTGTCCAGTTCCTGCCCTGATTGCTGATCCAGCCCGGCATTGGCGGCCTTCACGGTCGAATGCACCCCGCCCCAATCGGACATGACGAAACCGGTATAGCGCCAGTCGCGGCGCAGCACGTCAGTCAGGAGGAAGGCATTCTCACACGCCCAGTCGCCATTGACCTTGTTATAGGCGCACATGACCGATCCGGGTTGCCCCCGTTCGATCGCGATCTGGAAGGCGAACAGGTCGCTTTCGCGCAGGGCACCCTCACCGATCCGAGCGTCAAGGACGTAACGGCCGCTTTCCTGCGAGTTGAGCGCGAAATGCTTGACCGTGGCGATGATGCCGTTGGACTGGATGCCGCTTATGCTTTCGCCGCCCATGACGCCGCTCAGCAACGCATCTTCGCCGAAATATTCGAAATTGCGCCCGCCCCATGCGTCGCGGGTCAGATTGATGCCGCCTGCCAGCAGAACGTTGAACCCCTTCGCCCGCGCTTCCGCGCCGATCATCGCGCCGCCAGCATAGGCGATGGCGGGATCGAAACTCGCCCCGAGCGCCAGTGCGGAGGGCAGCGCAGTGGCGACGTCGCCGGGGCGGAGCGAGCCGCCATTGCCGACGCCAAGTCCCCCATCGCTTTCGAACAAATCCGGGATGCCAAGGCGCGGGACGCCGGGGACATGGCCTGCGCCGATGCGCTTTTCGTCAGGGTTCGTCCTGCGCAGGATCGATCCGAAATTGCCGTGGAGCATCGCGATCTTTTCATCCAGCGTCATCTGCGCCAGCGCCTTGTCCGCGCGCTGATCGGGCGTGGATTCGGCCTGAACCGTGACAGGCGCGAAGAGGAGCGCGCCGAGCGCGCATGAGGACACGAGGCGAGGAATCATGCCAGCCATGGCCAGTCTCCCGGAAATGAAAGTTGGTGGTTCAGGCGGCGCGCGAAAGGGGGCTCCGCCCCATGATGATCGCACCTGCCAGATTGAGCAGCGCGGGGATGACGCCGAAGGCGAGCATGACGCCGGTCAGCGCCCCGGCCGATTGCGGCAGGCCCATGACGGCACGGCCCGCGTCGAAGCCGAAACCCGACAGGATGAGGCCAGTCAGCAGCGTGCCACCAAGGGCGAAAGCGATCTTGTCGGTCGCGATCCACACCGCCGAATAGAGACCGGCGTGGCGATCATCCTCCGCCGATATGTCGGCCACCAGCGAGAAGCCCAGCATCGCCCAGCCCGAATTGCCGATTGCGGACACGAAGGAAAAGACCAGCGCAGCCATAGCGCCCCAATGCGCACCGAAAGCCCACAGGCCATAGGTCGCGCCATGGATGATCGCGCCCGCCGCATAGCAGCGCGGCTTGCCGAAGCGGGCTGCCGCTGCGACCCAGATCGGCTGAGCGACGACGATGCCAAGGCACGCAGTCAGGACGATGCCGCCGATCAGGGTCAGCGCATCGGGCCGGGCCATATTATAAGACAGGAAATAGAGCATGGAGGCATAGGACATGCCCTGCCCGATCAGCTGGAGCAGGTTGGCGGACAGCAGGACCGAGAAGCGGCGATGCGACAAGACGGTCACCGCTTCGCGCACGGTCAGGCGGATGCGCGGTGCGCCGGGGGCTGCGTCGCGCTGGATCCGCGCCGCACGGCCCGTGCCGAAAAAGGCGCAGAGCAAGGCCATCGGGCAGATGACCGCCAGCACGATCGCCATGGATTCATAGGCCGCCTGCCCGCCACCCCACCGCTGAACCAGCGCTGGGGCAAGGGCGCCCGACACCATCACACCGGCAGCAGTGAACACCAGACGCCATGCCATCAGCACGTTGCGTTCGCGCGGGGAAGCGGTCAGTTCGCCAGCCAGCGCCAGATAAGGCACGGAAAAGCTGGCGAAGACGACCATGTAGAGGCTGAAGGTCGCGGCGACATAGGCGATGCGCAGGCTGGTGGAGCCTTCAGGCACATGGAACAGCAGGATCATCGCGACCGGCGCGCCCAGTGCGCCCGCGACAAGCCACCAGCGGCGGTGGATGCGTCGTTGCCAGCGATCGGACAGGACGCCCACGACGATGTCGCTGCCGATGCCCCATATCATCTTGGGCACGAAGATAGCAGCGCCTGCCACTGCCGGTTCGATACCCAGCACGGTGGTCATGAAGAACAAGAGTAAAAGCGAGGGCAGATCGCGAAACACCTGTCCCGCAATCTGTCCCGCGCCATAGGCCAACTGGCCGCCAAGGCCGAGGGCGCTTTCGCCTCTTTCAGCCGGATCGATCCCCTGTGCGATGGCGGCCGCGTCGGTCATCGCGCGCCCGGCCCGACGGGGGCTGCGGGCGGCTGAGGCGGCGACCAGCCGGCAGGCACTGGCGCGGGCTTCTGCTGTCGGGCGTAATTTTCAAGGCTGGACAGCGATGGTCCATAGTCGGTCGTGGGCGCGGACAGCCATTTGGGGTCCATCGCCCGCGCCGCCGCCACCAGATCGGCAGGCAGCGATTCAATGCTGGGCATGGTGCCGAAGCTGGTCAGGTAGCTGATATGACCGGGCGCCTGCCCCATCAACATCCAGGGCAGCCATGGCGTGATACGCTGCCACGCACCGACATGGGGCAGGTGTGTCAGGCGGGGGTTGAGCACGTCGGTGCGCTTGACCGAATAGATGAACTGTTCGGACACCCGGTTCATGACGCCCGAGCTTTCGCGCGGCCATTTGTCGGGCTGGAGCGCGTTGGGATACATCATGTCGATACCGGTCTGGCACACCAGCGTGTCGTCAGGCCCATCGCTCCAGTCGAGCAGGAAGGGCTTGGGCGCGGCGACGGTCTTCTGCAAACCGCCGTAGGAGGGTGCCTGCGGCACAAATTCGCTGATCGTGAAGTTGAAGGGGTCGTTGGCGATCGGCACGACCCGCACATCCTCGTTGGTGTAGGGATTGCGCCAGGTCTTGAGGATTTCGCCGCTTTCCAGATCGCGATAGAAGACGATCTCGCGCAGCATCCGACGCCAGCCGCCATCCTCCAGCTTCTTGACGCGAACCACGCTGAACCCGTCCACGCCAAAGAGCGGGCGGACCTTTTCATTGTTGCGCACGCCCCATGCCTTGCCCTTGAGCCAGCCGATCTTTTCCTTCGTCGGATCAAGATCGCCGTCCAGGCGCGCAAATGTGTCGCGGTTCCACAAGGGATCCTTGAAATCGATTTTCGTCACGAAGGAGGGTGTGCCCGTGGCTGCCGACGCGACACGCGGCGCTGCGATTGCCCCGGCGGCCAGTGCTGCCAGACCCAGACCCTGGCGTCGCGTAATTCCATCGTTCGTCATGATCGTTTATTCCCCATTATAGTTGAACGAGCTTGGCCCTGCGGCCCGCTATTTATGCGTGATGTCCATGCCGTCGTGGCGACCGATCCGTGCATCCAGCGATCGCCGGGCGGACGTCGAGCCGGATCCATAGGCCCGCAGAAAGAGTATCGAAGCGTCGGCCGCTCTGGCGATCTCGCGCAATTTGGGCGGGCCAGGGCGCGTCGGTTCGCAGATCGCGCCACCGAAATAATGATCGACCCCGTCGAGCACCATCGCATAGCGATCGCCCCCCGGCGCGGCGGCATCATAGGCCGCCAGATGCGCGCGCCAGCCGTCACCCTTTTGGTCCATGCCGGGCAGGAAATCCGCCGTGCCGCTCTGGATAAGGGCAGGCGTGGCGAGCGTGCCGTAACCCGCCGCCGGGATGAGGACGGGAATGGGTGCGGGCGGGGAAAAGGCGACAACGGCGATCACTTCTGGATCGCGCAACGGTGCAACTACGCCGTCGGGCACGACCGCTTCCGAGCCGCCCAGCATCAGGGCGGTCAGTGCGCCATAGCTGTGACCCGCCGCGATATAGGGGCCGCCGATATGCTGCGAGAGCGCACGCATATCTTCGATCCGCGCTTTCCAGCTGGCCAGACCCTTGAAATCCGCAGTGCGGGGATGATCGGTCGAATCGACATGAAGCGGGGCCAGCACGGCATAGCCCGCCTTTACCCAGGGACCGATCAGACGATCATATTTCCATGGAGCGGACGCTGCGCCATGGGAAAAGGCAATGGTGCCGATCGGGCGACCGCGCGGCGTCCAGCGCCACACCTGTACCGGACGCCCCTCCGGCGTGGTCAGCGTCAGTTGCGTGGACGCGGCTTTCGATGCCGCAAAAGCGGGGAGAGTGCAGACGAGACCAGCGGTGGTCACCGCCAGCATCGCGCGCCGGGAAAGGGTGAAGCTCATGCCCGACAGCCTATCGGGCGGACCGATCGACCATAGCGGGACGCAATGCTTGTCCGGCAGGCGAGCATGGGCCGCGCACCTTAGGCTTTAAGCCTGCCCCGCAGGTTCGCTCAGGTCGCGGCTGATGGCGGCGGCATAGGATTTGAGGACGGGCAGATATTTTTCCAGCGCGGCGTCGATCTTCATCGCGGTAACGAAGAAGACCATCGTCATCGCCGCTTCGAATATGCCGTCGCAAAATATGGGGACGGCGATCGAACTGGTCTTGCCCGGCGTGCGGTTGAAATGGTTACGGCCCTGCACGGCAAAGCCGTTCTGGCGGATCTTTTCCACGTCCAGGCTGGCTTCCGCCGTGGTCAGATAATCGAGGTCGATATCCTGCGATACGCGCATCCAGTTGAGGATCATGTCGCGATCTTCATCAGGCGCGAAGGCCAGGGACAGCTTGCCCGATGCGCTGTCGAGGATTGGCAGGGTGAAGCCGGGATAATAGTTTTCGAAGGTCAGCGAGGTGTTGGCATGGGTGCTGTCGCGCAGCATCATGCGGCGGCCGACGCGGATGGCGATGGAGATAGGCCAGCCGACTTCCTGAGTGAGCGCCAATATATGTGGCCGTGCGATGTTGACCAGATGGTCGCCATGCTGGAACCCCTGCGCCAGCGTCTGCACCATGGCAGTGGCCCGGTAGCGCTTGCGCGATGGCTCCTGCTCGATCAGGCCTTCATATAATAATGTCTGCACGATGCGGCAGGCGGTGGGGTAAGGCACTTTCGATGCACGGGAAATTTCCATCATCGACAGAGAACCATGCTGGTTGATGGCCCGCAGTGCAGAGATCGATCGGCTGATCGACCGGATAGGTACGCCCTTTTCCATGATTGCGACTCCCTCGTGACATTTGCGTTGCGGATAAGGGACCATGAAATTCTCATGGATCGGATAGTGCGGCAATGTTTATCCGCCTGTCGGATAGTTTTGCTCTTTTTTCGGTCATCTGGGAACCAAGGGGGTTGTTGGTCGCACGCGGCTTCGTAACGCTCGGCCCCCTACGGACGAGTGCGTGCCTGTCGCGGCTATGGCCCGACCCGCGCTCTTTTCGCTTTATCTGCAAGGACATGCCCATGCTGCACATTAACCGCCCACCTCTTCGCCCCGATACGCAGGCGTTCATCGCGCGGCGCGGCGCGGGCAGCGGCCTGCTGATCGACGGCGCATGGCGCGAGGCGCAGGATGGCGCGACGCTCGCCACGCTGGACCCGGCGACGGGCGTCGAACTGGCGCGAATCAGTGATGCGTCGACGGCAGACGTGGATGATGCGGTGGCGGCCGCGCGCAGGGCGCTGCCCGGCTGGCGCGCGACGACCCCGGTGGCCCGCGCCCGCATCCTGTGGGCGATCGCCGACCTGATCGAAGCGCATATCGATGAGCTGGCCGAACTGGAAACGCTGGACCAGGGCAAGCCGCTGTTCGTAGGCCGCTGGGCCGAGATTCCCGGCGCGGTTAACCAGTTCCGCTTCTATGCGGGGCAGGCGATGGCGATCGAGGGGCAGACGCTCAACAGCTCGATCGACTATCAGCCGCAGGGCAAGCAGGTATCGACATAGACATTGCGCGAATCGGTGGGCGTTGTCGCGGCCATCGTGCCGTGGAACTCCCCGCTGGTGCTGACGGCGATGAAGCTGGCCCCGGCGCTGGCAGCGGGATGCACCCTCGTCCTGAAACCCGCCGAAGATACGTCGCTGTCCGCGCTGCGTCTGGGCGAGCTGATGCAGGAAGCGGGGTTGCCCGCAGGCGTGCTAAACATCGTCACCGGATTGGGTGCCAAGACCGGTGCGGCGCTGGCCGCCCATCGCGGCGTCGACAAGATCGCCTTTACCGGCTCCACCACCACGGGCCGCGCCATATTGGACGCCGCCAAGATCGACTTCAAGCGGGTGACGCTGGAACTGGGCGGCAAGTCGCCAACGATCGTGATGCCCGACGCGGACCTGAGCCTCGCCATAGCCGGCGTCGCCAATGCGATCTTCTTCAACGGCGGGCAGGTGTGCATCGCAGGATCGCGCCTTTATGTGCATAGCAGCATCCGCGATCAGGTGATCGAGGGCGTCGCCGCCTATGCGCAGGGACTGGCGCTGGGCCATGGGCTGGACGCCGCGACGCAGATGGGGCCGCTGGTATCGGCGCGTCATGCCGAACGGGTGGCGGGCTTTATCGAGGGCGCACGCGCGGATGGCGCAACCATCGTCACCGGCGGCGAACGGCTGGGCGAGGCAGGCACGTTCATCACGCCGACGCTGGTCACCGACGTGCGGCAGGACATGGCAATCGTGCAGGAGGAAGTGTTCGGCCCGGTGCTGGTCGCGCAAAGTTTCGACGATGCAGACGAGGTGATCGCCGCCGCCAATGACAGTCAATATGGCCTGGCCGCGAGCGTGTGGACGGAATCGCTGTCCACTGCCCATCGGATGAGCAGCGCCATTCACGCCGGGACGGTGTGGATCAATTGTCACGCCATGTATGACGCCAGCCTGCCGATCGGCGGGGTCAAGCAATCGGGCTGGGGCCGGGACAGCGGCAAGCAGGCGCTCGACAGCTATCTGGAATGGAAGACGGTCTGCGCAGTGATTTGATCGGCAATCTGGGCTGATCGGCCTTTGCGGCCCGCGCTTCTTTGGAAGGGAGGCGCGGGCCGTTGTTGTTTGGCGCGTCCTAAAACCTGACTACCAGGATCCGTTCGCTTCGAGCGTGTCGAGAAGCGGATAGCGCTGGGCCTGGGTTTCTCGACTTTGCTCGAAACGAACGGGGTGGGTGAGAGACCTCGGCTATACTCTCCCCCCTGCCAAAAAGCCCTGCTTGCTCGCATGGCGGTCAAATGGTGGCGGGGACTGGTTCCGGGGCGGGCAATGCGGTGGGTTGGGGTCAGGCGATGGTCCCGCGGGACCGCGACGATATTTCGGTAATCTGGCCCTGCGGCATTGCGGCCCCTCCCCCGATGGAGGCGCGCATGCCCGGTGGCCGTTGGACATGGGGTGCTTATGGCCTATCGGTTGGGCGTTGACGTTGGCGGGACTTTCACGGACCTGCTGCTGTTCGAACAGGAAAGCGGGTCGTTCTGGCGTCACAAGACGCCGTCGACCCCGCATGACAGTTCCGAGGGCATTCTCAATGGTGTGACCGCCATTTGCGAAAAGGCGGACATCACGCCTGCCGATATCGAGATTTTCCTGCACGGCACCACGGTTGCAACCAACGCCATCTTGGAAGGCAAAGGCGCGCGCGTCGGCCTGATCGTCACGCAGGGCTATCGTCAGGTCATGCAGATTGCGCGCAGCTTCGTGCCCGGTGGCCTTGCCGGGTGGATCGTATGGCCCAAGCCCGTCCCGCTCGCCGCGCTGGAGGATACGTTCGAGATCAAGGGGCGGATGGACGCGCAAGGCCGTGAGTTGCGGCCGATCGACGATGCCGACATCCGCACCGTTCTGGAAACATTGAAGGCGCGTGGCGTCGAGGCGCTGACGGTCAGCCTGATCAACGGCTATATCAACGGCGCGCATGAACAGCGGGTCGGCGAACTGGCCGCAGAAATTCTGCCCGGCATCCCCATTTCATTGAGCCATGTCGTGCTGCCCGAAATGCAGGAATATGAGCGCACGCTGACCACCGTCGCCAACGCATCCGTCCGCCCGATCGTCAGCCGCTATGTCAGCAACCTGCGCAGCCGCCTGCGCGACGCCGGGATGAACGGGCAATTGTCGCTGCTGCGATCCGACGGCGGACTGATGTCGTCGGAAAGTTCTGAAGAACAGCCGGTGGCGCTGTTGATGTCGGGTCCGGCGGGCGGCGTGACCGGGGCTTTGTGGGTCGGCAAGAATGCCGGTATCCGCAATATCCTGACGCTGGACGTGGGTGGTACATCGACCGATGTCGCGCTGATCGAAAATCTGGAAGCGCGGCGGGTGCGCACCACGGAAGTGGGGCATCTGTCGGTTCGCGCGTCGGCGCTGGACGTCAAGACGGTGGGCGCGGGCGGCGGGTCCATCGCCTATGTGCCGGAACTGACCAAGGCGTTGCGGGTCGGGCCGCAATCGGCCGGCGCGGTGCCGGGACCGGTCGCCTATGGCAAGGGCGGCACGTTGCCGACCGTGACCGACGCCAATGTCGTTCTGGGCTATCTGCCCGAAGCCTTGCTGGGCGGCACGTTCAAGCTGGACAAGCCAGGCGCGGAAAAGGCGGTGCAGACCATCGCCGACGCGCTGGGCATCGGCCTGTATGAAGCGGCGCGCGGCATCATCGACATCGTGAACGAAAATATGTTCGGCGCGCTGCGGATGATTTCGGTGCAACAGGGTTATGATCCCCGCGACTTCGCGCTGATGGGCTTTGGCGGGGCAGGTCCGCTGCACGTCAATGCGGTCGCGCGCCTGATGGGAAGCTGGCCTGCCGTATCGCCGGTCAGCCCCGGCGTGCTGTGCGCGCTGGGTGATGCAACCACGCAGATGCGCGCCGAAACCGCCCGCTCCTTCTCTCGCCGGTTCAGCGAAACGGAAGAGTCCGAAGTGCGCGGCATATTGGACGAGATGGCCAAGCATACGCGCGACGCGCTGATCGCCGATGGCGTGCCGGAAGCGGAGATCACCAGCCTGTTCGAAATCGACGTGCGCTATGAAGGCCAGGCGTTCGAAGTGCCGCTGTCGATCGACCCCGAAACACTGGCGAAGGACGGGCTGGCCGGGATCACCGCCCGTTTCGATACGGAGCATAAGCGGCTGTTCACGTTCAACATGGAGTCCGCACATGAACTGGTGAACCTGCGCGCCGTGGCGCTGGGTCAGGCGCCCGACCTGCCCGCCGCCGACCTGCCCATAGGCAATGGCGATCCGGTCAACGCCAGGATCCGCGACCATCAATTGTGGATCGACGGGGCGCTGCGCGCCGCCGTCATCTACGACCGGGCCAAACTGTGCCAGGGCGACATCATCCCCGGACCCGCGATCGTCATCGAAATGGATTCGACGACACTGATCGAAGCGGACTGCACCGGACTTGTCGACCGTGTCGGCAACATCCTCATCAACCCGACCATTCAGGCCTGAAGGACTTAGCGATGCCCGCAACCATCATTCAGAGCAACGACGCCCCCTTCAACCCCAGCGCGATCGATCCGGTCACGCTGGAGGTGATCGAGAACGCCCTGCGCAACGCCCGCGTCGAAATGGACGCCACGCTGGTCCGGACCGCCATGTCGCCCGGCATCCGCGAACAGGGGGACGCCTTTCCCCTGATCGCCGATCATAAGGGCCGCATGATCGTCGGCCAGTTCGGCTCCTATATCGGCCCCTTCCTCGAAGGCTATGAAGGCACGGTCGAGGAAGGCGACATGATCATGCTGTCCGACCCCTATTCGGTCGGCGGCGCGGTCAGCCATTGCAACGACTGGCTGGTGCTGCTGCCCGTGTTCAAGGACGGCCGCCTGATCGCCTATACATCGATGTTCGGTCATATGAGCGACATCGGCGGCAAGGTGCCCGGATCGATGCCGATCGACGCAACGTCGATCTTTCAGGAAGGCGTGCGGATTCCGCCGATCAAGCTGTACAAACAGGGCGTGTATAACACCGATCTGGTAAAGCTGATCATGACGCAGTTGCGCACGCCGCAATGGTGTTCGGCCGATTTGAACGCATTGATCGCGGCGTGCCGCGTGGCTGCCCGCCGCGTGGTAGAAATGGCGCAGCGCTTTGGCGACGATGTGTTCGTGTCGGCGACCAACGAACTGCTGGCGCGCAACTATCGCGCGATGAAGCATCTGATCGCGACGTCGGTCGGCGAGGAGCCGGTTAGTTTCCAGGATTATATCTGCGACGATGGCATGGGCTATGGTCCCTATCGCATCCGCTGCACCATGCGGCGCGAGGGCGAGAAGGTGATCCTCGACTTCGACGGGACGGACCCGCAAAGCCCCGCGTCGATCAACTTCTTCCTCAATGAAAACATGCTCAAGATGTTTTTTGGCATCTACATGATCATGGTGTTCGACCCCCAGATCCTGTTCAACGACGGCTTTTATGACCTTATCGACGTGCGGATTCCGCAAGGGTCGCTGCTCAAGCCCGACTTCCCTGCCGCGCTGTCGGGGCGCACCCATGCGCTGGGCCGTATCTTCGACATATTGGGCGGTCTGCTGGGGCAGAAGACGCCCGAGTTTCTGAACGCGGCGGGCTTCTCTTCCTCGCCGCATCTTTTCTATTCGGGGACGGACCGGAACGGTAAATATTTCCAGCTGTTCCAGATCGGCTTTGGCGGCATACCGGGTCGGCCGATGGGCGACGGACCCGATGGTCATTCGCTGTTCCCCGGCTTCACCAACGTACCCAACGAGTTTCTGGAACGCTATTTCCCGCTGGTCATCGAAGCCTATGAAACGGTAGCGGATTCGGGCGGCGCGGGGCTGCATCGCGGAGGGAACGGGATCAAGGTGTCCTATCGTTTTCTGGAAGCCGGCGCGATCGCCATCCATGACGATCGCTGGTTCGTGCCGCCATGGGGCGTCAATGGCGGGCATCCGGGTGCGCGGGCGCGCAAGATACTGGAAAAACCCAACGGCACCCAGACGATCGTGGGCAACAAGCTGGAAGATTATGAGGTCGAGGCCGGTGACGTGCTGCACTTCATCACCTGGGGCGGGGGCGGTTGGGGCGATCCGCTCAAGCGTGATCCGGCGCTGGTGGCCACGGAAATCCGCCAGGGGCTGGTGACGGTGCAGGGTGCGCGATCCTATGGCGTGGTGATCGTCGATGGGTGCGTCGACGAAGGCGCGACCGCCGCACTGCGCGCCAGCATGGTCGCATCCAGCGTGCGCGATCCCGACATGGTGTTCGATTTCGGCCCGGACATCGAAACGCTGCGCGCCAATTGCGAAGCGGAAACCGGCCTGCCTGCGCCGCACCAGCGGCTGTGGGCGACGCCCGACGCCATCGCTGCGGAATAAGCGATGGCGCAGGATCTTACTGACAATTATCGGGGTGCGTTCGATGGCGCGCTCCGGTTCGGGGCCAGGCCTGCGCTGCTGATCGTGGACGTGGTCGTCGCCTATCTGACGCCGGGATCACCGCTGTACGACCCGGCGTTTCAGGGTGCGCTGGAATCCAACGAGCGGCTGGTGACAGCGGCGCGTGCTGTCGGGCTGCCGGTGATCTTCACCAATGTCGTCTATCAGCCGGGCGGCGCGGATGGCGGGCTGTTCTACCGCAAGGTGCCTGCCCTGTCCGCCTTTCAGCGCGGGTCGGCGATGGGGGCTTTCCCCGATACGCTGCAACCGGGCGAGGCCGATACGATCGTGTCGAAACAATATGCGTCGGCCTTTTTCGGCACGTCGCTGGGGTCCACGTTGGCGGCACAGGGGATCGATACCTTGTTGATTACCGGCTTTTCGACATCGGGCTGCGTCCGCGCGACGGCGCTCGATGCGCTTCAGCACGGGTTCGTGCCGTTCGTGGTGCGCGAAGCATGCGGCGACCGGCATCCCGCACCGCACGAAGCCAATCTGTTCGACCTTCAGGCGAAATATGCCGAGGTGGTGAGTGAGGCGAAGGCGATCGCGCTGATCGGCGGGTGATGTGAAACGTTACAGCCGCGCCGTGACGGCCTTCGTCTCCAGATAGGCGTCCAGCCCTTCCTTGCCAAATTCGCGGCCCCAGCCGGACTGGCCATAGCCGCCGAAGGGGATGTTGGTGCCAACCGCGCCATGGCAGTTGATCGACACATGGCCCGCGCGGATGCGCGCCACCAGACGGTGCGCGGTGGACAGGTCGCGGGTCCAGACGCTGCCCGACAGGCCAAAAGGCGTGTCGTTGGCCAGCGCGGCGATCGCGTCCAGATCGTCGGTGGCGAAGCGCTGCACGGTCATGACGGGGCCAAAAATCTCTTCCCGTACCACCGCCATGTCGGGGGTGGTGTTGGTGAAGATGGTCGGTTGGATGAAGTTGCCGGGCCGGTCGATGCGCTCGCCGCCCGCTACCAGCGTGGCGCCCGCCGCGACGGCGCCGTCGATATAGGACATCACCTTGGCCGTGTGCGCGTCGGAGATCATCGGTCCCTGCTGCGTCGCCAGCGACAGGCCATGGCCTGTCGCCATCGAACCGGCAAAGGCGGCCAGCCCCTCGACCAGTTGGTCGTGGATCGCATCGTGGACGAAGATGCGCGTGCCGGCCATGCAGTTCTGACCCTGCAGGAAGAAAGTCGCGAGTGCGACGCCGGGGATGGCGAGCGACAGGTCCGCGTCGGGCATGACGACGACCGGCGATTTGCCGCCCAGTTCCAGCGACACTTTCTTGAGGTTGCCCAGCGCCGCCTGCACGATTCGCCTGCCGGTCGCGGTGGAGCCGGTGAAGCTGATTTTGTCGACGTCGGGATGTTCGGCCAACCGCGCGCCTGCGGTAGTGCCCAGGCCATTGACGATGTTGACGACGCCAGCGGGGAAGCCCGCCTCCACGATCATCGCGCCCAGCGCCAGGACCGACAGCGGGGTTTCCTCCGACGGCTTGATGACCACGGTGCATCCGGCGGCCAGCGCAGGCGCGAGTTTCAGGATGGCGGTGGACAACGGCACGTTCCACGGCACGATCTGGCCCGCAACGCCGACAGGTTCGCGCAGCGTATAGGTCAGCGCCTCGGCTTGCGCGGCGACATGGCGCGGCGGGGCAATGGTCGTGCCCTCTATCCGCATGATTGCGCCGGCATAATAATCGACCATCTCGACGCAGTTGGCGACGGTCAGGCCCGCGATGAACATCGGCATGCCATTGTCGAGCACGTCCAGTTCGGCGAGCAACTGGCTGTTACGCTCCATGATGCGGGCAAGGCGGAACAGCAGCGCGGTACGTTCCGAGACGGTCATGCGCCGCCATGGCCCGTCAAACGCGCGGCGTGCGGCGGCGACGGCCAGGTCGATGTCCGATGCGTCGCCCATCTGCACGGTTGCGAGCGGCAGGCCGGTGGCGGGATCGGTGGTCACGCGCGTGCCGCCATGGCCATCCACCCATGCGCCATCGATCAGCAGCCGGTGCGGCCCGTTCAGGAACGCCGCCGTTTCCGGCGCGGTCGCATGGCCATCGAAGGGCTTCACGCTATCATTCATGACTGCGTTCATACCGGCACCGTCCGGCAATCATAGTCGAACAATCCCAGCGATTCCTCGTCGCGCATTTCACCCAGACCAAAGCTGTTGGTTTCCTGCCCCTGCATGCGATCGGCATTGGCGTTGGATTCTGCCTGGATGAAGCTGGCCCGATCATGGCGTGCGGTGACATAGCGGCGCAGGCCGTCCTCCACATTATCGCCCGCGACCAGCGCGCGGGACAATATGATCGCATCCTCGATCGCGCAGGCGGCGCCATGGCCCAGAAACGGCGTCATCGCATGGGCCGCATCGCCCAGCAGCGTCACATTGCCGTCCACGACCCAGTCCGGCAGAGCCTGTCGCGCATTGATCGCCCATTTGAACAGGGGCACCTGCGCCGCTGCGCCGATCAGCGCCTGTACGTCGTCGCACCAGTCGGCATAGATTGCGCCAAGATCGGCGGCGTCGGCGGGGATGGCCCAGCCTTCGTCGGTCCAGCCAGACTGGCGCGCGAAGAAGACGATGTTGAGCAAGGTGCCGCCGCGCACCGGGTAGCGCGTCACCATCCGTCCCGGCCCGATGTGGATGCCCGGATAATCAGCGAGCGGCTTGACCGCGCCCTCCGCCGGGACGAGCGCGCGCCAGGCGACATGGCCGGTGAACTGGGCAGGTTTCGTTTCGAACCGTTCGCGCACCACCGACTTCACGCCGTCCGCGCCGACGATCACGTCGCCATCGATCCGGCTGCCATCCTTCAGGATGACGCTGGTGCCTTCAGTCGCCACGGCGGCGGCATTGGTGCGCAGCGTCACACCAGCCGCACGGGCGGCGTCCAGCAATAGCATGTGCAGGTCGGCGCGGTGAACGGTGACGTAAGGCGCGCCATATTTGTCCCGCTGGCTTTCCCGGTTGATGGGGATCAGCGTGCGTCCGTCCTGCCAGTGCTGGATGCGCTGGCGCGAAGGTTCGATGCCCACGGCGGCAACGGCTTCGCACACGCCGATATGGTCCAGCCCCTTCATCGCGTTGGGCGACAGAGTGACGTCCGCACCGATCTCACCGAACTGCGGTGCGGCTTCCAGCAGAGTGACGGGCAGGCCCGCCTGGGCGATGGCGGTGGCGGCGGTCATGCCGCCGATCCCGCCACCGACGATCACGACATGTTTGGAAGCAACCATTTCTCACCAATATAGCAGAGGATCAGACGCCATTTGAACGCTGTTTTCCAGTGCCACGATGATGGACGAGATACTATCCGGCATGCGGTTAATGGCGGCCCGTCCGGATCAGAGCGGCAGGCCCACATAATTTTCGGCGATCGCCGTGCGCGCCGCTTCCGATGAGGCGATATAGTCGAGTTCGGCGAGTTGCATGCGCCGGTCGAACGCATCGCCATCGGGGAAGCGATGCATCAGGCGGGTGAGTTGCCAGGAAAAGCGCTCCGCCTTCCACACGCGAGCCAGCGCCCGGTCGGAATAGCCCGCGACTGCATCGGCATCGCCACTGCGGAAATAGCCGATCAGCGCTTCGGACAGATAATAGACGTCGGACGCCGCCAGGTTCAGCCCCTTGGCCCCGGTCGGCGGAACAATGTGCGCGCTGTCGCCTGCCAGCATCAGCCGCCCGTGCCGCATCGGTTCGAACACATAGGAACGCAGCGGCGCGATTGATTTTTCCAGCGCAGGGCCGCGCGTGATGTTCGCTGCAGCCTCTGGCCCCAAGCGGACGGCCAGTTCATCCCACAGACGATCGTCGGGCCATTCCTCGACCTTTTCATCGAGCGGCACCTGAATATAATAGCGGCTGCGCGTTTCCGAACGCATCGACGCGAGCGCAAAACCCCGGTCGTGATTGGCGTAGATGAGTTCATGATTGCAGGGCGGCACGTCGGCCAGGATGCCGAGCCAGCCGAACGGATAGACTTTTTCATAAGCGGTGGCGACCGACGCGGGGATCGCCTTGCGCGAGGGACCGTGGAAACCGTCGCAACCGCAGAGGAATTGCGCGTCGATGCGGTGGGTCGCGCCATCCTTGCCATAGGTGACATAGGGGGCGTCGCTATCGACGTCGTGCAGGGCGACGTCGCTCGCTTCATAGATAACCTCCAGCCCGCGTTCGGGCGCGGCCTCCATCAGGTCGCGGGTCAGTTCTGTCTGGCCATAGACCATCACTTTCCGCCCGGTCAGCGCGCCGATGTCGATGTGGATCAACCGTTCGCCGTCAGCCAGGTGAAAGCCGTCATGCGGCAGCCCTTCGGCATGCATGCGCGCGCCCAGCCCCAGCCGGTCCATCAGATCGGTCGTGGTGCGTTCCAGCACGCCGGCCCGGATACGCCCCAGCACATAATCGGGCGCGGCGCGCTCAACAACGACGACGTCCACGCCCTCGGCGCGCAGAAGATGGCCCAGCAGCAGACCGGCGGGACCGGCACCGATAATGGCAACCTGCGTTTTCATGACATGCCTCTCCAACATTGACAGCTTTGGAGCGATCATGGGGAACGGCGGGCGATTGCGATATGGCTGGACCAACCGAAGAGTTGGACGATCGAACAGGTCAATATGGGATCGATGTCAAAGATGCAGAGACAATCGGGCTGAAGGGATGGATTATCCGTCCGCATTCCCCTGCCCGGCAATCTCCGCCAGCGTGGCGCGCAGGCGGGTGAGGTCGAATTCGTCGAGCAATTCCTCCCACCGTTCTTCATGCGCGGTCATCACTGCATCGGCCTGATGACATATCGCCTGCCCGGCGTCGGTCAGCGACAAGGCCTGCGACCGGCCATCCACACGTGCCTTGCGCACATAATCCTTGCCGATCAGCCCGGCGATCAGCGGCACCATGTTCGCGCGCTTGATGCCCAGCATGCGGCCAATGTCGCTCTGGCTGCAATCGGGGTTAGCTGCCACCACGATCAGAATCGTCGCCTCCACCGGGCGCAAGCCCATCTGCGCCAGCGACGCGCCCAGATTGCCCATCATGACAGATGAGGCGCGGCGCAGGAGATAGCCCAGGCGCGAGGCGATCGGATCGGTCAGCGGGCCGGTCGGGGCGAGGGTTTTTGCAGCATCGGACATGGCCCAAGCCTATCGCCCTTGCGCGGCACAATCAACATTGCTATGCGTCATAACAATAATAGGAGTTGGAACATGCCTGCATCAGAAGTCCTCCTGTCCATCGGCGGAGCGCAAAAGCGCGCTGAAGCCACTTTCGATCGTATCGATCCCGTCACCGGCACGATCGCGACTCAGGCCGCTGCGGCCAGCACCGCCGATGCCATTGCTGCTGTCGAAGCGGCGAAGGCCGCCTTCCCCGCCTGGTCCGCGCTTGGTCCCAATGCCCGCCGTGCCGCGCTGATGAAGGCCGCCGATGCGCTCGACGCGAAGGCGAACGATTTCATCGACGCGATGATGAGCGAAATCGGCGCGACTGAAGGATGGGCGCGCTTCAACCTGATGCTGTCCAGTTCGATGGTGCGCGAAGCCGCATCGCTGACCACGCAGATCAGCGGTGAAGTCATTCCGTCCGACAAGCCCGGCTGCATCGCCATGGCCGTGCGCGAGGCTGCGGGAGTCGTGCTGTCGATGGCGCCGTGGAACGCGCCGATCATCCTGGCCACCCGCGCCATCGCCGTGCCGCTGGCATGCGGCAATACCGTCGTGCTCAAGGCGTCGGAACAATGCCCGCGCACCCACGCTTTGATTGTCGAGGCGTTCGTGGAGTCCGGGCTGGGCGGCGGGATCGTCAACCTCATCACCAATGCGCCGCAGGATGCCGCCGATGTCGTCGGCGCGATGATCGATCATCCGGCCGTCCGCCGCGTGAACTTCACCGGATCGACCGCCGTCGGGCGCATCATCGCCAAACGCTGCGCCGAACATCTCAAGCCCGTGCTGCTGGAATTGGGCGGCAAGGCGCCGCTCATCGTGCTGGACGACGCGGATCTGGACGAAGCGGTCAAGGCCGCCGCGTTCGGGGCGTTCATGAATCAAGGGCAGATCTGCATGTCGACCGAGCGGATCATCGTGGTCGATGCCATCGCCGATGCCTTCGTCGCCAAATTTCAGGCGAAGGTCGCCACCATGGCCGTGGGCGATCCGCGTGAAGGCAAAACGCCGCTCGGCGCTGTGGTGGATGCCAAGACCGTCGGCCATGTCCAGTCGCTGATCGACGATGCGATCGCCAACGGCGCGACGCAGGTCAATGGCGGCACCGCCAACGGCGTGCTGATGCCCGCCCATGTCATCGACGGCGTGACGGCGGACATGAAGCTGTTCCGCGACGAAAGTTTCGGCCCGGTCGTCGGCATCATCCGTGCGTGGGACGAAGCGCATGCGATTACCCTCGCCAACGACACCGAATATGGCCTGTCCGCATCCGTCTTCACGCGCGACACCGCGCGCGGACTGCGCGTCGCGCGGCAGATCCAGTCGGGCATCTGCCATATCAACGGCCCTACCGTACATGACGAGGCGCAGATGCCCTTCGGCGGCACCAAGGCATCGGGCTACGGCAAGTTCGGCGGCAAGGCGGGGATCGACAGCTTCACCGACCTGCGCTGGATCACCATCGAAACGCAGCCGGGCCATTATCCGATCTGATTTATCTTCATTCCCAACATTCAGGATACCGCACTATGACCACCGACATCGATCCCGTCGAACTCGCCACCGTTGCCTGCACAGTCGAAAACGGCATCGCCTGGGTCAGTTTCAACCGCCCCGACAAGCGCAACTGCATGTCGCCGCGCCTTAATCGGCAGATGATGCGCGTGCTGGACGAGCTGGAATTTCGCGACGATGTCGGCGTCCTGGTCCTTTCGGGCGAATGCACCGCCTGGTCGGCGGGCATGGATTTGAAGGAATATTTCCGCGAAACCGAATCGCAGGGCCTCCGCGGGACGCGTGGCGCGCAGCGCGAAAGCTATGGCTGGTGGCGGCGCCTGCGCTGGTATCAGAAGCCAACGATCGCGATGGTCAATGGCTGGTGCTTTGGCGGCGGCTATGGCCCGCTGTTCGGCTGCGACCTCGCCTTTGCCGCCGATGAAGCGCAGTTCGGCCTGTCGGAAATCAACTGGGGCATCCTGCCGGGCGGCGGCGCGGCCAAGGTTGCGACCGAACTGACCGGATTCCGCAACGCCATGTATCACGCGATGATGGGCGAGAATGTCGATGGCAAGACTGCCGCACAATGGGGCTTCGTCAACGAATCCCTGCCGCTGGCTGACCTGAAGGCGCGTGTGACCGAGGTCGCCAACGTCCTGCTCAAGAAGAACGCGGTCGCGCTGAAGGCAACCAAGGATTCGATCCGCCGCGTGCGCGAAATGACCTACGACAATGCCGAGGATTATCTGATCCGCGCGCAGGAAGCGGCCAACAGCTTCGACAATGTAGGGCGCAAGGAAGGCATCAAGCAGTTCATCGACGACAAGACGTACAAGCCGGGCCTCGGCGCATATGACAAGTCGAAGCACGGCGCCTGACAGCCACTGCCGGGCCGTTGCAGTGCAGCGGCCCATGCCATTTCCACTGACGACGCCCCACGGAGCCGCAGCATGACGGTCGATACCATGACACCCCCTTCCATGCCGTCAGCCGCGCCGACGCGTGCGGCGCTCGACCGGCTGTTGCGTCCCCGGTCGGTTGCGATCGTCGGCGCGTCCGACAAGCCCGGCGCTCTGGGGGCGTCGGTGCTGTCCAACCTGGCGCGCAACGGCTTTGCCGGCGACATCCACCTCATCAACCCCAAGCGGGCGGAGATTGGCGGGCGCCCGTGTTTGCCATCGGTCGATGCCCTGCCTGACGACGTCGATGTCGCCGTTCTGGCCATCCCGCGCGTCGCAGTGCTGGATACGGTGCGGGCGCTGGCCGCGCGCAAGGTGGGCGCGGCGATCATTTTTTCCGCAGGCTTTGCCGAAGGCGGCGAAGAGGGGCTGGCGGAACAGCGTGAGATCGGCCGCATCGCGGCGGCATCTGGCATGGTGGTCGAAGGGCCAAATTGTCTGGGCCTCACCAACTATATCGACCGGGTGCCGCTGACCTTCGTGGAGACCGACGCGAAGGCGCTGGACGATCGGGCCGGCATCGGCATCGTGTCGCAAAGCGGTGCGATGGCCTGTGTGCTGTCCACCACGCTTGCCTCGCGCGATCTTGGCCTCTCCTTTTCCGTATCGACCGGCAACGAGGCCGCCAGCGGGGTCGAGGATTATGTCGATTATCTGCTGGATGACGCATCGACGCAGGTGATCGCGATGATCGTCGAGCAATTCCGCAAGCCCGCCCGCTTCCTGGCCGCCGCACGCCGCGCGCGGGCGCTGGGCAAGGCCATCGTCCTGCTGCATCCCGGCAAGAGCAGCGCCGCACGCGAATCCGCAGCCACCCATACCGGCGCGATGGCGGGCGATTATCAGTTGATGCGGGTCAAGGTGGAGCGCGCGGGCGTGGTCTTTGCCGAAACACTGGAAGAATTGGGCGACATCGCGGAAATCGCGCTGCGATGCCCGGCCATTCCGGCGGGCGGGGTCGCAGTGCTGGGCGAATCCGGCGCGTTCAAGGCGCTGACGCTGGACCTGTGCGAAGCGCTCGACCTCGACCTGCCGCAGGTGGACGATGGCAATGCGCCTGCATTGCGCGCCGCACTGCCCGACTTCGTTGGCGTATCCAATCCGCTCGACATCACCGCGCAGGGGCTGGTCGATCCCGACCTTTATTATCGCACGCTCACCGCGCTGTTCGATGACGTCCGCTTCGGCAGCATCGTGGCGGGGATCATTCAGACCGATCCGGTGACGGTCGGCATCAAGCTGCCCCCCATATTGCGCGCAGTCGGCGAGTTGCAGCCGACAAAGCCCGTCATTTTCGCGGGGCTGGACGAAGGCGCGGATATTTCGCGCGCCTATATCGACCAGTTACGCAGTTTCGGGATTCCCTATTTTCCATCGACCGAGCGCGCCCTGCGTGCGCTCAAGCGGCTGAACGACCATGCGCGGCGCAATTTTGCGGAAGGGGACGTTACACCCCTGCCCGCGACGGGCCTGCCCGAAGACGGCGGCGTCATTCCCGAATATCGGGCAAAGGCAATTCTGGCCCCTCTGGGCATAGCCTTTCCCACCGGCGCGTTCTGCGTCACGGTAGAACAGGCAATCGCTGCTGCCGACAGCATCGGCTATCCCGTCGCCCTCAAGGCGCAGTCCCCCGACCTTAGCCACAAGAGCGATGCGGGTGGCGTGGTCCTCCATCTGGGCGATGCGGATCAACTGCGCGCGGGATGGGACCGGCTGTACGCCAATGTCGCGGCTTATGATGCGGGCCTTGCGCTCGACGGCGTACTTCTCGAAGGGATGGGCGCGCGCGGCGTCGAACTCATCATCGGGGCAAAGAGCGATCCTGAATGGGGTCCGGTCATTCTGGCGGGCTTTGGCGGCGTTACGGCGGAAATTCATCAGGATGTCCGGCTGCTGACCCCCGACCTGACGATCGATGCGATTGTCGCGGAACTGTATAAGCTGAAGGGCGCGCCGCTGCTGCGCGGCTTTCGCGGATCGCCTGCGCTGGACGTGGAGGCCGCCGCGCGGATCATCGCCACGCTGGGCCGGATCATGATCGCCGAACCCGCCATCCGCGAAATCGACCTGAACCCCGTCATCGTCTATCCGCAGGGGCAGGGCGCAGTCGCGCTCGACGCGTTGATGCTGACTGCGGCATCGGACGCGGCATGACCGACGACCTGCGCCGCCGCAGCCTGCTCAAGGCCATGCCATTGCTCGCGCTGGCGGGCGCGGCGACGCCGACGAAGGCAGCGCAACAGCCGGACGATCCGGCGCTGGCGGTCCCGTCCCTGACGCTCGCCATGCATGTGCGCGTGCTGATCGGCGCGCCGCAGGAACTCGGCATGGTGGATGGGGTGCGCAAGCGCGTCATTCCCATCACCGGCGGCACGGTTTCCGGCCCGCGCCTGTCCGGCACGATCCTGCCCGGCGGGGCAGACTGGCAATCGATCCGCGCGGATGGCACCGCCGACATATTGGCGCGCTACACGATACAGGCGAGCGACGGCGCGCTGATTTCCATCGTCAATCGCGGATACCGCCATGGCCCCGCCCCGGTGCTGGCGCGGATCGCCAAGGGTGAGATGGTCGATCCTGCGCTTTATTATTTCCGTACGACGCCCCGGTTCGAGGTAGCGAGCGATGGTCCGCACGCGTGGCTGGGCCAAACCATCTTTCTCTGCACCGCCGCCCGCTTTGCCGATCATGTCGCACTGGACATTTTCGCGGTCGGATAATTGGCCTGCCCCCTTCCCTCTTCCTCCGTCCCATGCCAACCCGGCTCATATTCATAATCGTCCAGGACAGGATCGCACCGATGACCGACATCAGGCAAAGGCTGGATGATGCACCGATGGGTCGGCTGCAGATCGCCGCGATCATTCTGTGCGTGCTGCTCAACGCGCTCGACGGGTTCGACGTGCTGGCGATCAGCTTTGCCTCGCCCGGCATCGCAAAGGAATGGGGGATCGATCGCGCGGCGCTGGGCCTCGTCCTGTCGATGGAACTGATCGGCATGGCAGTGGGGTCGGTGCTGCTGGGCAATCTGGCCGACCGGATCGGACGCCGCCCGACCATCATCCTGTGCCTCGTCGTCATGGCAACCGGCATGGCGGCCGCGACGCAGGCGTGGAGCGTCCTGTCGCTCTCTGCCATACGCCTGATTACCGGTCTTGGCATCGGGGGTATGCTGGCCTGCACCAATGCGATGGTCGCCGAACTCGCCAATGCCCGATCCCGCAGCCTGGCGGTCGCGATCATGGCGGCGGGGTATCCGGTCGGCGCGATTTTGGGCGGATCAGTCGCGTCCTATCTTCTGGTCGCGGGCGACTGGCGCGACATATTTCTGTTCGGTGGCATCGTCACGGCGATCTTCCTGCCGCTGGCGCTGGTCCTGCTGCCCGAATCGATTGGCTTCCTGCTGCAAAAACGGCCAGCCGATGCGCTCGTGCGGGTCAATCGCCTGCTTAGCCGCATGGGTCATGCGCCTGCCGACGCCCTGCCCCCGCTGGACAGCGCCGCGCCCAAGCCCAGCTTCGCCGCGCTGTTCGCGCCGGGCCTTGCCCGCACCACGATCGTGCTGACGCTCGCCTATTTCTGCCACATCATGACCTTTTACTTCATCCTGAAGTGGGTGCCGAAAATCGTCGTGGACATGGGCTTCGCGCCATCGGCGGCAGGCGGCGTGCTGGTGTGGGCCAATGTGGGCGGCCTGATCGGCGCACTATTGCTCAGCGTCCTGAGCCTGCGCATTCCGGTCCGCACGCTGGTGGTTGGCGCGATGCTGTTGTCGACCGTCATGGTCACGATGTTCGGACAGGCGCAAACGACGCTGGCAGGGCTTAGCCTCATCGCGGCAGCGGGCGGTTTTTGCACCAATGCGGCGGTGGTCGGCATCTATGCGCTGATCGCCCAATCCTTTCCGACCGCCGTGCGCGCGGGCGGCACCGGGATCGTCATTGGCGTGGGCCGGGGCGGCGCGGCGCTTGGCCCCATATTGGCCGGCTTTCTTTTCTCTCTCGACTTTGGCCTGCCCATCGTTGCGCTGGCGATGGCGAGCGGTTCGCTGTTGGGCGCGGGACTGCTGCTGATGCTACGGCCCGGCAGAGCCGCCTGATCGCTTTTAGAGCGTCGGCCCACTCTCAACTTCCTGTTGCGCCCGTAGCCAACGCCTATAGCCGACTACAGCCAGCACAATCATCGCGGCGTAAAGCCCGCCGGTCAGCCACAGTCCCTTGAAGGCAAACATGCCGACGTACAATGTATCCACCACGATCCACAGCAGCCAACTGGCCGCATGTCGACGGGCCGTCCAATATTGGGCGACGAGGCTAAAGCTGCTCAGGGTCGCGTCCATCCATGGCAGCGCTGCGTCGGTATAGTGGCTGGTGAACCAACCGATGGTGACGGCGCCGACAACGCCGCCGCCCAGACCAGCCCCCGCCTGCACGGGTGACAATGGCCTGACGACGACTTCCCCGGCATCGTCCTTACCCCGCGCCCAAATGATCCACCCATAGATGATGGCAATACCAAACAACGCCTGAAGCATCATGTCGGAATATAGCCGTACATCAAGGAACAGTTTGAAGTAGAGCGCGCACGCCAGGAAATTGACGGGCCAACACAATAGCTTGCGCTGTGCGGTCAGCCAGATGCCGAGGAAGCTGATGGTGACGGCGATGATTTCCAAACTCGACATCACACCGACGATCCCCTTTCAAGGCACCGGAGAAAGGCCTGTCCGGGCGGGGAAAGAAACCAGCGGGCATGGTCAATGAGATAGGCGTTCCACGCAAGGTCCGCCTGATCGCGGTCATTCAGGATGCCCGCGAAATAGTCGATCTCCGACAGCGCAAATTCGATATGGACCAGCGGAAGGAGGCAGATGAGGGTTTCGACATCGGCCCGCGAAAGCGGGATCAGCGTGCGATACCCAGCAAGCAGCGCCAGAGCCGCGTCCGCGTCAGCCGGCGCATCATCACGCCCCTCCCCCAAATCCAGCCAGGCAATGGCGGTCCGCTCGATCGCGGTGGCAAGATCGTGAAGCGCGCAAGTCCGCGTCGCCAGCCCGAAGTCGAAGATCGTGCTGACCGTGCCATCAGCTGACCAGAGGAGGTTCGAGGGATGCCAGTCGTTATGCGTCCACAGGGGCGGCTGGCTTTCCAGCCGTTCGGACAAACTGTCGTCGAGCGATGCGAACAGTTCGGCCAGTTCCGTCCGCCACGGCCTGTCGACCAGGAAAGCAGCGAGCGCGGGATGAGCGGCGACATAGGCGCCCGCTGCAGCGATGGGATCGCGCGACGGCAGGATAGTGAAGCTGCCCACAAGCGGATGGGGGCCACGCGGGGCAGCGGTGAAGCCCCGTGCCGCCAGATGCAGCCGCGCGATCGCTGTGCCAGCCTGAAAGGCATGATGATGCGACAGGAAAGGCGTCCACGACAGTCTGTCGCGATAGAGATCCAGGCCAATGCCCAGGCTATGCAGTTCATAACTCCATTCGCCCTGTGCGACGACGCCTGTACCATCCGTCGCCATCACTATTTCTGGCACAGTCAGTCCCGCGCGCCGCAAATGCGCGATGAAGCCATGCTCCTCCGCCAGCGCCGCTTGTGTGCGGACAGACCGGTGATGGCGCTTGAGGATAAAAGCTCCACGATCCGTTTCGACCAGCGTCGCGGCGGAAAAAGGGCGCGGTGAATGCCATTGCAGGGCGGACAGATGCCCTGCAGCCGGAAAGCAGGCAATGACCTGCCCGGCTTCTGCGGCCGTGATCGCGGGCCATGTCGGCGCTTCGAGCGCGGTGCCCATGCCGTGGACCAGATGTCGGTCAGGGGATGCCGCGCCCGTCATGTTCAGAAAGCGCGCGATAGCGTCGCCACGACGGCACGCCCGCTCCCGATATAATAGGTCGGTGCCGCGCCGGGAATGACCGTGCCGTTTGTGCCGATGCTATCCACGGCGTTGCTGCTGATCGCCTGAACGCCGGACAGCACATGCGGATTGGTGACGTTGATGGCGTTGAGACGCACATCCATACGCTGCGCATCGATCAGTCCGGCCAGGTGTACGCCGATCGACAGGTCCAGCGTGGCATAGCCCTTGATGCTCTCGTCGTTCATAAAGGTCGCATATTGGCGACCGACATATTTAAGGGCGGTGCTGCCAAACAGTCGCCCGTCATCATAGGTGCTGCCTGCACCGAACTGGAAAGTCGGGCTGGACACGGCATGCTTGCCTCGGGTCGGCAGATAATCGCCATTGACGGCAAGATCGTCATTGAGCCGCGCATGCAGATATTCGCCCGAAACATAGATGCTGACACCCTTTGCCGGCCGATAGTCGATTTCACCATCCAGCCCGTAGGAAGTCTGGCTGCCAGCGTTGATGGTGGAGTTGACCAATGCGCCGCCGCTGTCGATCACGGTCCCGACCTGGCGATTACGGAAATGATAATGAAAGGCGGTCAGCGAGAAGGAGAGGCTGGGGCCGATATAGCGATAGCCCAGTTCCTGCGAGACCGAATATTCATTCTTGATCCCGCTCGTCCCCTGGCTGACCAGCGCGCCACCATAATAGCTGTTGTAGAGCGTAAATTCGTTTGGCGTGCGGAAATTGGTCGTGACATTGGCGAAGAGTTGTTGCCGGTCGTCCAGTTGATAATGCACCGCCGCTCGGGGCAGTGCGGCATAGCTGCTCCGGCGCACGTCCGATTGCGGACCTGGCAGATAATTGCGCCCGCGACGCAGCACATTCACGCCCTTGAACCCAATATCGACGCCCAGACGTGGCGTGACCGCGATACTGTCGGCGAAGAAAAAGCCCTTGGTGACCGTGACCGTGCGCTGGTTTTCATAAGCGAGCAATCGGCCATCGGCTGTATGGATAGCCTCGTCCTGATAGCCCCATTTGTCGAACGGGCGACCATCGGCATTGATCGACGTGTAGGATTGAGTGACGCGATCGGTCCCGTAATCCAACCAGAGGCCGGCGGTGATGCGGTGGACGCCCGCCTGAAACGTCAGCTTGCCCACATCGCCCAGGCGCACCTGCTTGCCGGTATAGTTGCCGAGCACGGTAGCCACCCCGTCCACGGCACCGGGCAGCGCGATCGGCCGGGCCAGTTCTTCCGTGCCCAGATAATTGCCGGTCGTGGCCAATTGCGTGCCGTAGGGCGAGTTGCCATGGCCGAACTGGAGATAGGCCGTGCTGTCGAACGTCAGCCGATCGTTGAGGTTGAGATGCACGGGGGCGGCAAAATACAGGCTGCGGAACGGGCCGCGATAGAGGCGCCAATAGTTGGTATTGCCCGCACTATAGTCTTTGTCGAAGTTGAAGCCGCGCCCATTGGCCTGCCAATCGGCGCGCGTGGGACTGGGATAGGTCGATGTGATCGCATCATTGTAGGAGACGGCGATGCTGGCGCGGTTACCCGCTCCCCATTCGTGCAGCAGCTTGGCGTCGACATGCTGACGTTTGTCGTATCCGGCCCCGCGCCAATTGTCCGCGCGGTTGTTCGAATAGGAGACAAAGGCCTTCATCCCGCTCGCCCCAAGAGTGCCGGTGTCGAGGCGCGCGAAAAGGCGACGTTCATTATAGCTGCCAGCCGAAAGATTGACGAGTGCGCTCCGTTCGGCCTTGGGATCATCCAGCTTCAACGACAGCACACCGCCTGCGGCGGCCACGACCGGCGCGTCGATGTCTGCCGATCCCTGCGCAAGGTCGATCTGCCGCACATTTTCGGCATCGGCGAACTGCGAGGGATAGGCGTAATAATAGCCGATGTCGTTCTGGGGCGCGCCTTCCAGCAGGACGCCGATCTGATCCTGGCCCAGGCCGCGCAGCGTAAGACTAGACGTCGCGGACAGGCCATAAGGATCGCTCGACGAGACATTCGCGCCCGGTAGAAGGTTGACCAGCTGGAACGCGTTGAGCGTAGGCGCCTGCTTGATGATGAAGTCAGCCGAAATGGCGCTGACGGCCTTGGGTGCGGTCTGATCGGGCAGCAGCCCTTCGGGATCGGGATGGCCAGTCACCTGGATGGTTGGGCGATCCCCATCGTCGCCTTCCCTCGCATCAGCCGGGGATGTAAAAAGCAAAAGCGGAGCAGCCATTGCGGCGCGCGCAACCCAGATCAAAGCAATCGTCATCGTCTCTCGTCCACTCCACACGGAGGGACAACGGACAGGCCGCCATGCCCTCCCTACGCCGGTGTCAGCCGGATCAGGTTCAGCGGGTCGTGGTCTGCAGACCACCTCTCAGCCGCGCACAAGCGGCCCCCCGGGGATCAGGAGCCTCTAGGCGGTCAACCGGGTGGTGGGAAGCATTATCGAGACAAGATATCAGCTTTTATGGCGGTCCAGGCGGATCAGCCAAAGCCTGCCCGGTTGAGATGGGATTCAAGATTACTGCCGCCATGTCCCGATAGCGCCCCTTATGTTCGCAGACGGCATGGCTGAAGTGGTTTCCCCCAACACTATCGTCAGGATCGGAAAAGTCTGTTTATCGCGATTTATCTTGCGCCAGAAAAACAAGCCGGGCGAATGTCCACGTTAACGGAAATCCCCGAATTTCAACAGGGTTTACGGCGTTGATCTGAGTTCGTAGATGGATGATCCATCATGTCGAACGCGGCCGTCCCCAGCTTCTATCTCTATGGCGAACCACAGCGCAGCGTGGCGGAGGGGTTCGTGCATGTCGAAAGCCTGGACGATCGGTCCCGCCCCAGCGAATGGACGATCCGCCCACACGTTCACCGCGACCTGAACCACATCATCCTGATCGCCAACGGCGGCGGGGCGATGCAGGTGGAGGGCAGCCATGTTGCGTTCGACGCGCCCTGCCTGCTGCTGATCCCGGCGGGTATCGTCCACGGCTTCCTGTGGCATCGCGAATCGTCGGGGCATGTCGCCACCATATCCGACAGCTACCTGCGCCATCTTATGGCCCGCGACGCAGACCTTGCGTCCCTCTTTGCCCGCCCGCACGCCGTCCCGCTGGCAGACGATAGCGACGCCGCGCAATCCGCCATCGCTCGCGTGACGCAGGAACTGGGCTGGGTCGGGCCGGGCCAGCGCGCGGCGATCGAATCCGCGCTGTTGCAACTGATGGTGCTGGCCCTGCGCCACGCCTCGCTGAATCGGGAAGCCAGCCCCGGCACCACCCGCCAGGCCGCGATCGTCGCACGGTTGCGGGAGCGGATCGAGCAGCGCTTTCGCCTGCGCGAGCCGGTCTCGGTCCATGCGCGCGCGCTGGGCGTCAGCCTGACGGCGCTGCGGCAGGCGTGCGTCCATGTCGCCGACAGCGCGCCTGCGCAGATGCTGGACGACCGTGCGCTGCTGGAGGCGCGGCGTTTGCTGCTGTATTCGCAGATGACCGTGGCTGATATCGCTTATGCCGTGGGGTTCGAAGATCCGGCCTATTTCTCCCGCTTCTTCACCCGTCATGTTGGCCAGCCACCCCGCGCCTACCGCGCCGGTCAGACGCGCGGCATGATGAAGGGTGAGGGTTGAAGGCGCGCACGACCCCGCCTATGCGGGACGCCATGACCGCCGAAAAGCTCATCGACCTGCTCGTCGCGCGATTGCTGCGCGACCATGGCAAGAGCAAGCATCACTGGCGCAAGGCGATCGGCACGTTGCGGCTCTACAGCCCGGCCACCCACCCGCATTGTAACTGGAACGCCAATCCCACGGGTAGTTTTCAGGACGTCGCACTGATTGAAAATCTGCTCGACGATCTGCGCATGCGTCACCCTTTGCTCACGGCCTGAACGCGCAAAACCGCGTCCCGCAGCGCCCTTGAAGGGCGGCCTTGGGATCGCGGTTGGGCGGCAGCGCAGGGGCTGGCTGAGCGGATCAACGCTGGGCGAGTTGCACGCTCGTCTTGTGGGTGATGGTCAGGCCGTTGCGCGCCCATTCATCCTTCGAGCGGCACTGAACGACCGGGACCAGGGACGAGGGGACGGTTTCGCGGAAGCAGTAGCGGTCGGTCTTCTGATTGTAGGTCACATGGGCCTTGCCGAAGCTGCCGTGCGACTGGGCGAAGGCGGGGGTGGCAGCAGCCGAAACGGCGACGGTGGCGGCGATGACGGCGGCGGCAAATGCGATGGTCTTCATGATGTTGGTCCTTCCCTGAATGTGTCTGGCGATCCGTTGTGGATCATGCCGACAGCATTGCAGGGACCGTGCCAGTTTGCAGAAAGCCCGGAAAATCGGCGATTTTGGATGTGGAACTATTTATCGAAATAGGATTTTCGCCGAAGATTGGGATATTTCCCGACTTAGCGGGAAATATATCATGTATCGTGCCTGAATGGCTTTGGCGTGTCACTTTCGCGCCATGGTGAGACCCTTCGCATTGCCTGAGCGAAGAGATCGCTTTTCAGATGACCGGCGAGCCAGCGACGCAGGGCTGGAACGGGCTGCGCCGCGAACCATGGGGGGTCGATCGCGGCAAACTGACGCACGAAGGGAAAGATCGCCATGTCGGTCAGCCCCCGACGAGCGCCGCAGAGTTGATCGCTGTCGCGCAGCCGCGCGTCCAGCCCCTGCAGCAGGGCGAGCGCCTGTTCGCGATGCGTGGCGGGGTCGCTGCCATGGCGGTCGGGATATTTGGTGCGGTCGAGATGATGTTTGAACGGGCCGTCATTGGCAGCGATCAGCGCGTCGTCCCGCCGCGTCAGCCACCCTTCCGGGTCGGATGCCGCCAGTGCCCATCGCATGATGTCCAGACTCTGGTCGATCACCTGCCCGTTGGGCAGCACCAACACTGGCACCGTGCCCTTGGGCGAGGCATGCAGCATGGCGTCGGGCTTGGCGCGCAAAACGACTTCGCGCAGTTCGACGCCCTGCCCGCTGATCAGCAGCGCCAGCCGGGCGCGGATGGCGTAGGGGCAACGGCGGAAACTATAGAGGATGGGGAGTATGGGCATGCATCTCCCTTATCTGCAATCAAAGCGTCAAGTCGATTGTGCGTGGCCCATATCAAGCGAAGTTAGCAAGTTTACAAGAAAATGCTAAACTGCCATAACATTGCTATGGATGCTCGTAGAAACCCCTTCGCCCCCGGTGCCGGGACGCCACCGCCCGAACTGGCCGGTCGTGATGCCCTGCTAGAACGCAATGCCGTCGCGCTTGATCGCATCCGCATGGGCCGGGCGGCGCGGCCCAGCATTCTCTATGGCCTGCGCGGGGTCGGCAAGACGGTGCTGTTGTCCACCATGCGCGATGCGGCGGAGGGCGAGGGCATGACGATCGTCGCGATCGAAGCGCCGGAGAACCGGTCGCTGCCGGGGATATTGGTGCCTGCCCTGCGCGCTGCGCTGCTGCGGCTCGACCGGATGAAGCAGGCGTCCGCCGGGGTGCGGCGCGCGCTTGCAGCGCTGGCGGGCTTTGCCAAGCTCAAGGTCAAATATGACGATCTGGAGGTCGCGCTGGATTTCGACCCGGAACCGGGCCTGGCCGACAGCGGCGATCTGGAAGCGGATCTGGCCGACCTGATCGTCGCAGTAGGGGAGGCAGCGAAAGAACGACATAGCGCAGTCATCCTCGTCATCGACGAACTGCAATATGTGCCGGAGGAACAGTTGGCCGCGTTGATCAGCGCGCTACACCGTGCGGCCCAGAAGCAATTGCCGATCACCATGTTGGCCGCAGGCCTGCCGCAATTGCTGGGCCAGATGGGGCGCGCCAAATCCTATGCCGAACGATTGTTCGAATTCGTCAGCGTCGGTCCGCTGGACGAAGCGGCGGCGCGCGACGCCATCCGCCTGCCCATAGAGCGGGAGGAGGAAGCCATAGACGAAGCGGCGCTGGACGCCATCATCGTGCAGACGCAGGGCTATCCCTATTTCCTGCAGGAATGGGGCAAGCATGGATGGGACGCGGCCGATGCGTCGCCGATCAGCGCCGACGATATAGAAGCGGCGACCCGCAGCGCGCTGGCGGAATTGGACGCCAGCTTTTTTCGCGTGCGTTTCGATCGACTAACCCCGGCGGAAAAACGTTATCTGCGCGCCATGGCCGGGATCGGGCCGGGGCCGCACCGGTCGGGCGACGTGGCCGATGCACTGGGCGTCAAGGTGTCGAGCGTCGCGCCCACGCGCAATAGTTTGATCGCCAAGGGCATGCTCTACAGCCCAGCACATGGCGACACGGCTTTCACCGTGCCGCTGTTCGACGCGTTCATGCGCCGGGTCATGCCCGCTGACTGATGCGCCGCGCGTCAGGCCAGTTGCTGTTCCAGTTCGCCCAGCACGCGGTAGCAGTCGAACACCTTGGCAACGCTGCTATTGGGTTCGCGGCCTTCGCGGATTGCGCTGATAAATTCGCGGTCCTGCAATTCGATGCCGTTCATCGACACCGCCACCTGGCTGACGTCGATCGCCTCTTCCTTGCCGTTCACCAGATCGTCATAGCGGGCGATATAGGTGCCGGTGTCGCCGATATAGCGGAAGAAGGTGCCAAGCGGCCCATCATTGTTGAAGGAGAGCGACAGGGTGCAGATCGCGCCGCTTTCGCTCTTTAGCTGGATCGACATGTCCATCGCGATGCCCAGTTCGGGGTGGATCGGTCCCTGCATCGCATTGGCCGACACGATCTTCCCCGCCTGATAGGCGAAGAGGTCGACCGTGTGCGCGGCGTGGTGCCACAGCAGATGATCTGTCCAGGACCGCGCTTCGCCCTTGGCATTGATATTCTTGCGGCGGAAGAAATAGGTTTGAACGTCCATCTGGCTGATGTTGAGCTCGCCAGCCGTGATCAGGTTATGGACATATTGATGGCTGGGATTGAACCGCCGCGTATGGCCGACCATGCAGGTAAGGCCGGTTTCCTGTTGCTTGGCCAGTACCGCCTGCGCATCGGCCCAGCTGTCGGCCAGCGGGATTTCGACCTGCACATGCTTGCCCGCGTTCATGCAGGCGATCGCCTGATCCGCGTGCATTTGCGTGGGTGTGCAAAGGATCACCGCATCGACATCGTCGCGGGCCAGCGTTTCGGCAAGGTCCGTGGTCGCATGACCAATACCATATTTCGCCGCGATCGCCTGCGTCGGTTCCAGATTGCGGCCGATCAGCGACGTTACGGTCACGCCGTCGATATTCTTGAGGCCATCAAGATGCTTTTCGCCAAAGGCGCCCGCGCCCGCGAGTGCAATACGCATATATAATCTCCCTCTCCCCTTGGGGAGAGAGTCGGGGAGAGGGGCTGTCTCTCGCGCCGACCCATATGGTTGTTGAAGGACAGCCCCCACCCCAACCCCTCCCCTGAACGGGAGGGGCTTATGTTTCTATTCCGCTGCCACAGGCATGCCTGCATCGCTGCCAGTCATGTCCAGCCCTTCGCCATTGTCAGGGCGCAGGACCAGATGGCCAATCGCAGTGTTGGAGCAGGGGACGTGATAATGGCGGTGCAGGGCACGGGTCGCCTTGCCCAGCGCGCCGCGCATGATGAGCCACATCACCATCTCTATGCCTTCGCTGCCCGTTTCGCGCAGATATTCGATATGGGGGATACGGCGCAGATGGTCGCTGTCGCCGATCAGCCCGTCGAGAAAGCGGTTGTCCCATTCGCGATTGATCAGGCCAGCGCGCGGTCCCTGCAACTGATGGCTCATCCCGCCGGTGCCCCAGATCTGGACGTTGAGATCCTCAGGGTAGCTCGCCACAGCCTTGGCAATCGCCTCGCCCAGCGCCCAGCAGCGGTTGCCCGTTGGCGGGGGATAGGTGACGACGTTGACGGCCAGCGGAACTACCTTGCATGGCCAGACGTCGGGCTTGCCGAACATCATGCTGAGCGGCACGGTCAGACCATGATCGACGTCCATCTCGTTGATGATGGTCATGTCGAATTCGTCGAGGATCAGGCTTTGCGCCATATGCCAGGCGAGGTCGGGATGCCCCTCCACATCCGGCACCGCGCGTGGTCCCCAGCCTTCGTCGGCAGATTTGTAGCGTTCGCCGCAGCCGATCGCGAAGGTGGGAATGATCTTCATGTCGAAGGCGGAGGCATGGTCGTTATAGACCAAAATCACGACATCGGGCTTTTCCGCCTTTTCCCATGCGCGGGTCCAGTCGTACCCGGCAAAGATCGGCCCGAAATAATCGTCGCGATCCTTGTTGAAATCCGACGCCACGCCCAGCAGCGGAACATGGCTCGACGCCACGCCAGCGGTAATCCGCGCCATCATTGCGCTCCTTTATCAGTTGCATCGCGCGCGGCGGCATTCGCCTTGATCGAACGAAGCCCCTCAGGCGAACGACCGCCCCGCATCATCATTTCGCGATATTCGGGGAAGGCCATGTCGGTCATGGTGCTGACCGCTTCGGCGAAGGGGATGCCGTCGGTCGAGAAGAGTTTGGAGAGGAAATAGACGTTGCCGCCCAGTTCCATGCAGCGATTATAGTCACGCGCCAACAAGGCCTGCTTCTGATCCTCGGTCAGCGGCCATTCGTCCATATAGGCGCGCTCGTCCGCCTTGAACCGGGCGCGGCTTTCGTCGGTCATCAGGCTCATGGCGAACTGGTTCATATGATAGCCCTGCCGCGCCCGCTTGGCGGTGAAGATGCGGGTGCCGGGAATATCCTCCAGCTCGGCGAGATATTCGTGAATGTCCTGATGTCTGGGATCTTCAGTAATCATAATCCCCGGTCCTTTAGCTGCGTGTCCAGGCGCGGGAAGACGCGGCGAGCATTGCCTTCGAAGATCGCGGCGCGTTCGGCATCGCTGATATCCAGCGCATCGACATAGCGTTTGGTGTCGTCGAAATAATGGCCGGTGGTCGGATCGATCCCGCGCACCGCGCCAACCATTTCCGAACCGAACAGGATATTCTTGTTGTCGATGACATCGGCCAGCAGATCGACGCCCGGCTGATGATAGACGCAGGTGTCGAAGAAGATGTTGTTCATCAGATGGGTCGACAGGTCAGGCTTTTTGAGCATGTCGGCCAGGCCGCGATAGCGCCCCCAATGATAGGGCACCGCGCCGCCGCCATGCGGGATGATGAAGCGCAGGGTCGGAAAATCCTTGAACAGATCGCCCTCCAGCAGTTGCATGAAGGCGATGGTGTCGGCCGCGATATAATAGCCGCCGGTCGCGTGCATCGCCGGATTGCAGCTGCCCGACACATGGATCATCGCCGGGACGTCCAGCTCGACCATCTTTTCGTAGAAGGGATACCAATATTTGTCGGTCAGCGGTGGATGGGTGAAATGCCCGCCACCCGGATCGGGATTAAGGTTGCAGCCGATAAAGCCCATGCCCACGCAGCGTTCCAGTTCGGCGATGCTGGCGGCCATGTCGGCCTTGGGCGATTGCGGCAACATGCACACGCCCACAAAAATGTCGGGGAACAGGCCCACGACCCGCGCGATCAGGTCGTTGCAGCGCATCGCCCATTCGCGCGCCATCGCGGCGTCGCCGACATGGGGGGCCATGGCGGACGCACGGGGAGAGAAGATGGTGAGGTCCGCGCCGCGTTCCTTGATCAGACGCAACTGGTTCGCCTCGATCGTCTCGCGGATTTCCGCGTCCGTGATATCGGGATAGGGTGGCGCCGACACACCGGCCTTGAACGCCGCCTTCTGCTCTTCTCGCCAGGCGTCATGCCCCTTGGGCAGGACAGTGTAATGACCATGGCAATCGATAATCAGACTCATCGCAATTTCCTGAGTGAGGACCACATATTTTGGCTATTCCGCCGCTTGGGCCGGGCGGGCGGCGTCAACGATCGCGGCTATTTTGCTGGTCAGGCCATCGGGCGGTGTCTTTGCGCCCAATGCGCCGATCGCGCGCTGGCGCTCGACCGTGCCGCGGGTCATGGCGGCACCCGTGCCGAGCGTTTCGAGCGTCTTGACAACTTCCTCCATCTCGGCGGCGCGGCGCAGGCCGTGGACCATCATGCGGTCGAGATTATAGTCGGCGCGCGCGGTCCAGGGCTTGGCCTTTTCGCTGGCATCCAAGGATGAAAGCACTTCGTCCAGCACGTCGGCCTGCCCGGCGGCCAGGACGCATTCGGCGGTCAGCGCCTCCATCCCCTTGACCATCACAGATCGGATCATCTTGATCGAAGAGGCGCGGCCTACATCGGGGCCGACGACGCGGATATTGGCGAAGCCCAGCGCAGCGAGACGGTCCTGCGCCTGCCCTGCCCTGCCCCCGCTCAGCAACAGCGGCACGTTGAGGCGTGCAGGATCGACCGGGGCCATCACCGCGACATCGACATAATGGCCGCCCGCCGCTTCGATCGCGCGGGCCGCCGCCTGCTTGGTTCCGGGCGCAACGCTGTTCATGTCGCAATAGAGCGCGCCGGGCGCTATCAGCGCGGCGGCGGATTGCGCGACGGCCAAGGCCTGATCCGCCGTGACCAGCGACAGGATGATCGGCACGCCGTCCAGCGCATCTTCCAGAAAACGGGCTGGCAACACGCCCGCCTGCGCATAGGCCGCCAGCATCTCCGCGCGCGTGGCGGGGCTGTCCGTGCTGCTGTCAAAGACATGAGCGGCCTCCGCCCAGTCCCCTGCCAGTGCAAAGGTGGACCCTGCTTCGCCAAACCCGATCAGACCAACTTCCTGCTCCATGCGCAAAGACATGGCGAAGGGGGCCGACGCCCGCCAATCGAATCCGGGGGCGGTGTATAAGAATTTACGAATTCATGTCCTGTGCCGCCTGCCCGATGGCTGCCATGAACTGCTGTTGCGAGCGGGTGGGCCGCCAGTCGGCGCGACTGGTGATGCCGATCGTCCGGCTGATCGCACCGGGCGCGGGACCGATATCGGCCAATAGTCCGCTTTCCATCTCGACGCGCAGTTGATCCACCGACAGGAGCGTCAGATAATCGTCGCTCATCAGCAATTGGCGCAGCGTCATCACGGAACCGCACTCGATCGGCACGGCAGGCAGATCACCGCCGACCTCCGCAAACATCGCGCGCCATAGCTGGCGCAGCGGCGTGCCTTCGGGTGGCAGTATCCATGGGTAGCGGCGCAGCGCGTCGCCGTCCCACCCGGCGCGCAGCGGATGACCCGCGCGGGCGAAGATGGTCGGACGATCCTCGAACAGGGGCGTCTGGGTCAGATCCTGTTCGATCGCGGGGTCGCGCAACGCGCCGACCATCATGTCGATTTCGCCATCGCGCACCGGGCCGACCAGTTCGGCATGCGATCCTTCCACCACCGAGATATCGACCAGCGGAAAATCGCGGCGAAAGGCAGTGATCGCCATCGGCAGCAGGCGTGCGCGGCTGAGCGGCATGGCGCCCACGACGATACGTCCGCTTTCCTCGCCACGCAGCGCGGCGACTTCGGCCAGCCCCTGCCGCAGTTCGGCGAGCGCCAGCCGCAGGCGTCGCGCGAGGGCGAGGCCGGAGCGGGTGAGGACCAGCCCCCTGCCCCGCCGCTCCGCCAGCCGCACGCCCAGCGCCAGCCCCAGATCGCCGACCGCGCGGTGCAGCGAGGGTTCGGCGACGCCAGCCAATGCCGCCGCCCCGCCATAACTGCCCGCCTGCGCCAGCGCGACGAAGGCGCGAATCTGCGCGGCGGTCACGCGGTTGCTGCCGATCAGGCGTAGCGCCACGTCCACGCGGGGCTTCAGGCGCAGCGCAGCCTCCGTGGGGACCATGCCACCGGGTCGCCTGTCGAACAGGCTGACGTCCAGTTGCGCCTCCAGCTTGGCAATGCCCTGCGTCACGGCGGGCTGCGTCAGGTTGACGGCGCGCGCGGCCAGGCTGACGCTGCCCTGATCGACCACTGCCGCCAGAGCAGCCAGATGCCGGATATTGAACTGGTCGGCCTGCATCAATGACACTTAGCAAAAAATTATGGGTCAGCGCCAGTTCGGATTGGCGTAGTGGCACTGCGTCCGTCATGGGCATAGGATCATATTTTCAGGAGCAGGAGCAGCGCCATGTCCGGCATCGTCGTCCAGAATATCGAACGGGCGGACTTGTCCGTCGTCGATGGCCTCGCCCAATGCGGCGTCGCCACCGTGCATGAAGCGCAGGGGCGCACCGGCCTGCTGGCATCCTATATGCGCCCCATTTATGCGGGCGCGCGCATCGCGGGCAATGCCGTCACCATATCTGCCGCGCCGGGCGATAACTGGATGATCCATGTCGCGATCGAACAGTTGCAGGAAGGCGATGTGCTGCTGCTGGCCCCCACCAGCCCCTGCACCGACGGTTATTTCGGCGATCTGCTGGCCACATCGGCGCAGGCGCGTAAATGTCGCGGGCTTATCATCGACGCAGGCGTGCGCGACGTGCGCGACCTGACGCAGATGAACTTTCCGGTATGGTCGAAGGCCGTCCATGCGCAGGGTACGGTCAAGAACACCATCGGTTCGGTCAACATCCCCGTGATCTGCGCCAACGCGCTGGTCAATCCGGGCGACGTGGTGATCGCCGACGATGACGGCGTGTGCATCGTGCCGCGCGCGGATGCCGCTGCCGTGCTGGCAAAAGCGCAGGCGCGCGAGGCGGCCGAAGAAGCCAAGCGGGTGCGTCTGGCGGCGGGCGAGCTGGGGCTGGACATCTATAATATGCGGCCGCGTCTGGAAGAGATGGGGCTGAAATATATTTGATGGTCCATCATCAACGACCGTTCGTTTCGAGCGAAGTCGAGAAACGCATGAACTACCCTAACCGCTTCTCGACTTCGCTCGAAGCGAACGGAGGTTTCCAATGACAGCCTATACCCAATCGCCCGTCATGTGGATGCGCGGCGGCACGTCGAAGGGGGGCTATTTCCTTGCCGAAGACCTGCCGTCGGACACGGCCGCGCGCGACGCATTTTTGCTGCGGGTCATGGGGTCGCCCGATCCGCGCCAGATCGACGGGATGGGCGGCGCGGACCCGCTGACGAGCAAGGTCGCGGTGGTCAGAAAGTCGGAGCGCGAGGGCGTGGATGTCGACTATCTGTTCCTGCAGGTGTTCGTGGATCAGGCCATCGTCAGCGATGCGCAGAATTGCGGCAATATTCTGGCCGGGATCGGCCCATTCGCGCTCGAGCGCGGGCTGGTGACGGCAACGGGCGACGAAACGCGCGTGGCCATCTTCATGGAAAATACCGGTCAGATCGCCATCGCGTCGGTCCAGACGGCGGGTGGCATCGTTCGCTATGACGGGGACGCGAAGATCGACGGCGTGCCGGGCAGCGCCGCGCCCATTCCGTTGGAATTTCGCGATACTGCGGGGTCTTCCTGCGGCGCGCTGCTGCCCACGGGCAACGCCTTTGACGAAGTGGAGGGGGTGCGCGTCACACTGATCGACAATGGCATGCCCTGCGTCGTGATGAAGGCGAGCGACGTTGGCGTCACCGGTTATGAGGATCGCGATACGCTGGACAAGGATATGGCGTTGAAGGCGCGGATCGAAGCCATTCGTCTGGCCGTGGGCGAGCGCATGAACCTGGGTGATGTGCGCGAAAAGTCGGTGCCAAAGATGATGCTGGTCGCCCCACCCCGCGACGGCGGCGCGGTGACGGTGCGCAGTTTCATCCCGCATCGCGCCCATGCGTCGATCGGCGTGCTGGGCGCGGTCAGCGTCGCCACTGCCTGTCTGGTCGATGGATCGCCCGCAGCCGAAGTCGCGTCGATCCCCGATGGCGCGCGCAAGACGCTGTCCGTCGAACATCCCACCGGGGAAACGACCTGCGTCATGGAACTGGACGAGAGCGGCGCGGTCGTCAGCGCCGCGATGCTGCGCACGGCGCGCAAGTTGATGGATGGAGTGATTTTCGCATGAGTGACGTTGGCAACCCGCGCATCACAAGCTGGCACGGCAATCCGTCCAAGCCACGCTACACCCCGCCAGCAGGCGCGATCGATGCGCATTGCCATGTGTTTGGGCCGATGGCGGATTTTCCGTTCAGCGCGAAGGCGAAATATCTTCCGGAGGATGCTGGGCCGGAAAAGCTGTTCGCGCTGCGCGATCATCTGGGCTTTGCACGCAACGTCATCGTGCAGGCCAGTTGCCATGGCACCGACAATGCCGCCACGCTGGACGCCATCGCCAAATCGCAGGGCAAGGCGCGCGGCGTCGCGGTGGTCGATCCGGCGATTTCGGATGCGGACCTCGCCGCGCTGCATGAAGGCGGGATGCGCGGTATCCGCTTCAATTTCCTGAAACGTCTGGTCGATGATGCGCCCAAAGACAAGTTTCTGGACGTGGCGAAACGGTTGCCCGCCGGATGGCATGTCGTCATCTATTTCGAAGCGGATATTCTCGACGAGTTGCGCCCGTTCATGGATGCGATTCCCGTGCCGCTGGTGATTGACCATATGGGCCGCCCGGATGTGACACAGGGACCGGACGGCGCGGATATGAAGGCATTTCGCGCCTTCCTCGACAGCCGGGACGACATCTGGTTCAAGGCGACCTGCCCCGACCGCCTGGATCCGACAGGCGATCCCTGGAACGCCTTTGCCGATACGGTTGCGCCCTTGGTAGCCGATTATCAGGATCGCGTGCTGTGGGGCACTGACTGGCCACATCCCAATATGCAGGATGCGATCCCCGATGACGGCCATCTGGTCGACATGATCCCCCGCATTGCGCCGACCGCCGAGCTGCAACGCAAATTGCTGATCGACAATCCGATGCGGCTTTACTGGCCCGAAGAAGCGGGCTGACGAGCGGGCGGACGGTGAAGGCCGCCCGCCCCTCTTGCTTCATTCCAGCGGTTCGCCGTCCCAGGTTTCCGTATCGATCTGCGCTTGCGCGGCCTTGCTATAACGCGGGCCGGATACGGCTCCAAAGGCGAAGAGCGCATCGACCTTTGCAAAGGTCGCATCGGTGAAGTCGAGCGACAGGGTCGCCATATTCTCATCGAGATGCGCGATGCTGGTCGTGCCGGGAATGGCCGTGACAAAAGGCCGCCGTGACAGCACCCAGGCAAGGCTGAGTTGCGCCATGGTGCAGCCTGCATCCTGCGCGATGGCGCGGAATTGGGCAGCCAGGCCAAGATTATGGTCGAGATGCGGATTGTGGAAGCGGGGCATGCCCGAACGCACATCCTCCCTGTCCACGCCCTGCGGCCCTACCCCGCCCGCCAGCACCCCGCGCGCGACGGGAGAGAAGGCGACGAAGCCGACGCCCAGGTCGCCGCAGGCGTCGAGCACCGCGACTTCCGCATTGCGGCTCCAGGGTGAATATTCGGTCTGCATCGCGGCGATCGGATGCACGGCATGGGCGCGGCGCAGCGTCGCGGCGGACATTTCCGACAGGCCGATCGCGCCGATCTTGCCCGCCTCCACTGCGCGGGAGAGCGCACCGACCGAATCTTCGATCGGGACTTTGGGGTCGAGGCGGTGGAGATAATAAAGGTCGATATGATCGACCTTGAGCCGGCGCAGCGAATCTTCCAGCGTTGCGGTGATCGCCTCTGGTGAGCCGTCGATGCCGCGCTGGCCGTTCTGGCCGCCCAGCACGCATTTGCTGGCCAGCACGAACGCATCGCGCCGGTCCATGATCGTGCGGCCCAGCAACTCCTCATTCGCGCCAAAGCCGTAGAGCGCGGCGGTGTCGAAGAAATCGACGCCCTGATCGAGCGCATGGCGCAACAGCCGTTCGGCCTGGTCCGGCGTTGGGCGCGGCAGATAGGCGTGGCTCAAGTTCATGCAGCCAAGGCCGATTGGCGACACGGTGAAGGGGCCGATGGTGCGGGGTGACAGCTTTGCAGTCATGGGCGAGCGGTGATCCTTGATTGGTCCTTGGATGCGCCTTCCCTAACGCCCCGTGCGCATCGACGCCAGTCGCAGCCCCCTGCCCCATCCATCATCCCGTCGATTATGGTGGCGTTGACGGTGAAGCGGCCGATAGATTGTCCACATCGATATTTTTGGAAGGGACGAGCCGATGACGAATGAGAAGGAAATCGACGCGCAGCAGAGCGTGACCCATCCCCGCGCTGTGCTCGAACTGTTCGACGCCTATGTCCATGGCGCGATCGACCGGCGCGGGTTCGTCAGCCAGTGCGCGTTGCTGGTAGGCGGGACGGTGGCTGCTACGGCAACGCTGGCCGCGCTCAGCCCCGATTTCGCGCGCGGGCAGGTCATCAAGCCGGAAGACAAGCGGATCACGATCAGCCATGTCGATATCGCTTCCCCCGCTGGCAACGGCACGATCCGCGCCTATGTCGCCCGCCCCGCTGGCAAGACCAGCGCCAGGCTGCCGATCATCATCGTCGCGCATGAAAATCGCGGGCTGAACCCGCATATCGAGGATATTGCCCGACGTCTGGCCGTGGCGGGCTATATGGCGGTGGCGCCTGATGCGCTGACAACGTTGGGCGGCTATCCCGGTGACGAGGACAAGGCACGGGCCGCTTTCGCCACGCTGGATCGCAACAGGATCGGTGAGGATTTCGTCGCGGCGACCAACCATGCGCGCACGATGGCGGGCGGGAATGGCAAGATCGCGACCGTGGGTTTCTGTTTTGGCGGATGGATCGCCAATATGCTGGCGACCCGCGTGCCGGACCTGCGTGCGGCGGTGCCTTTCTATGGCAGCCCGCCAATGCTGGCCGATGTGCCAAAGATCAAGGCGGAACTGCTGATCCATTATGGCGGCAACGACACGCGAACCAATGCGGCATGGCCCGATTATGAAGCGGCGTTGAAGAAGGCTGGGACGCGCTACAAAGCCTATATTTACGAAGGCGCGGAGCATGGGTTCAACAACGACACCACTCCGCGTTTCAACAAGCCTGCCGCAGATCTGGCGTGGGCGCGAACGATGGCGCTGTTTCGGCGGACGCTGGTGTAAAAAGGGTTCGAGAATGAGAATGCGGCGGGGCGATAACGACGGCCTGCCGCACCATTTGCCTTGAAGACGAGAAATATATATAAGCTGGCTTTCTATATTATATTTATCATTGAATTATAGCGGCTATATCTATGATATTAGACGGTCTTTCGAGTTTAAAGATAATTTTCATATTGGCCCGTTATGACCCCTGATTTTGCGCTGATTGCTGCTTATGCCGATGCGCAGTCAGGGCTTGTGCAATTGTCGGAGCGGGCGCGGCTCAGCCCGATACGCCAGCCCTGGTTAAAGCGAATGGCGATTGTCGAGCGGCAGGCTCTGGCCAGACTGGACGGCACCAGCATCGATGATGCGGACATCAGGATCGATGGTCGGGGAACGATTATCCCGTCCCCATTCGACCTGACACGCTGGAGCCATGCGCTGAGCGAGCGCATTACGCTCGACGCCTTGTTGAACGACAGCGCGGCGCTGCTGGCGTGGCTTGGCATAGATTTGGATATGCCTGACGAAGGCGTCCTGACGCGTCCGCATCGCCCAAGGCCAGACATCATCGCTGCGATCGGCGCGTGGCGGCAGGCAGTGACAGCAGCCCCCCCTGCCCCGCCGCTGCTGCACAGCGCGCTGTTGACACATTCGTGGCTCCAGATTGCGCCTATAGGCGAGGGCGACCGGGTGGCAGCTATGCTGATCGGGGGGCGCTGGGGACCCGGACGCTGGCATGTTCCTACAGGTGGGCTGGTCGCGCTGGGCTTCGAACATCGCAAAGCAGCCTGGAAAGGTGCCGGGCAGGAGGCCTTTTCCCGCCTGTGGCTGGATGCCATCATCGCAGGCGCACGCAGCCATCTGGATTTGGAAATGCGGCTGCGGGCCTATGCCGGAAGAGCAGCGCACAGGATTGCGGAACGGCGTCGGCCGGGTCGTTTGAAGGATGTCATCATGCTGGCGATGATCCATCCGCGATTGACGAGCAATAGGGTGGCAAAGATGTTGAGCCTGACATCGGCAGGCGCCATCAAGCTGCTCACGATCGCAGTGGAGGAAGGCCTGTTGATCGAACAGTCAGGCCAGGCCAGCTACCGCAGTTATGCGATTCCCGTCGCCATGACCCGCGCAGGCCACGATATCGGCATGGCTGGCACCGATGATCCCAATTTTTGGTGCGACGACGCGCAAATTTCGGGTCCGAAATTGGCTTCCTGAGCGCCATTTCAGCCCTGCGCCATACTAATCATCGTCGGCGAGCCTATGCGCGTGAGAAGCCCGCTATGAGGCCCTGATGCGATTTCGTGGTTTGTTCCATTTTTGAAAGCACGTCGCGATCGAGCAGGGGACCGCAGTGACTCTAAAAGCGCGAGGGCAGGGCGCTCACAAAGATGTCAGCCATTTGCGGAAAACATGTCGGCAACGTGTTTTCAGAATCACGTAGTTTTCGGGTCGTTGATCCGGCGATATAGCGGCTCGGGCGTTGGAACGAGCCATATCCCGATCCGACGCCCCCAAAACATTGATGTTTGAAAGCGAGGTCGATCCGTCACGTCCGGCGCGCAACCAAGAACGTCGGATAAAACGCTAAGGTAAGACTGATTCTGAAAACACGTTCGCAGGGCGTTATAGGTGAGCTGCAATATGTGGGAGCGGCCTACAGCCGATATTTATTCCGACGGTGATGCTCTTTAACGAAGCCATAGAAGCGTTTGGAATAGTTACGCGGCAGTTCGCTTGGGTTGGAGCCAAGGAAGGCATCAAAGCGGCGGATGAGTTCGTCATAATCCCATCCCGGAAAATCCGAACGGATCGATGCATAGACGTCGGCGTCCAGAACCGCTGCCGCTGTAACGCGCCGGACGGACCGTTCTCGCAGGGGAGGCGGGTTTGAGGAAGCCGCCATCGATGGCGCGCCCGCTCGCATTGATCTGGACAGGCCAGATATCATGTTCAATGCGATCGCCGGATCGATCATATCGTCCGGTGCGGATGGGGACGCGGGGGAGGGGAGGGGAGTGCGACGTGGCTTTGCCCCCTCAACCAGATGACGGCGCATAACCATCTTCATCTTTGGGCGCGGTCCGTCGCGGTCCAGAACCTGGAGGCTGATGTCCGGCAGATCATTGGCACGCGCAAGGTCGAGCAGCTTGCGCTTGAAGACAGGATAGAGGCTTTCGCTGCCGCTCTTCTGATGCAGCGTTTCGAACCCGATCGTGAAGCCTTCCGCGCCATTGCCACCGGCATGTTTACGCGATGCCCGATACAGCCATTTGCCAAGGCCGCTGGTGATTTCGAAATAAAGCGGTGAAATCGATAACACGTTGCGCTTGTCCATTACCCCGTCGAAGAACCATTTCGACAAAGTGATTTCCATACCCAACGACCGTTGAGTGCGTTCATCGACCAGATGGGTATAGCTGTCTATCCAGGAGAAGGTCGTCTCGCGGGTTTTGGAACTGGCGCGGATATTGGTCTTGATGGTGGTGGCCTGCAGCCGGTCAAGCGCGCTGACTAGTCGCTCATAGGCGCGACCGCTCGTGCCCCAGCATATCCGCTTTAGCAGATCGCCCGGTTGCAGGCGGATGACCGTGGACAGGTCATTCTCCCCGCGCTCGCGCAACTCATTTAGATGAGAGGCGAGATAGATCATGATGTCGGCGTCCCAGATCGTTGCCATCCCATAGGCCGGGTTGGGGGAGACATGGACGCTGACGGACTTGTCAGGACTGACATAGTCTATGGGTTTGATGCGCTTGCGCTTCGAGAGGCTGAAGAAGGGGCGCTGCATCGTTTCCTGATAGTCACGCAGGGAGATGTCGCTGAAATCAGGCAGGGTGAAGAACATCTCGAACTGGACTTTACGCTCTTTCAGCGTCGCCTTGAGTTCGCCCTCAGTCTCCACCTAATCATCCCATCCTTGCATTCCCTCCGAGGGGAAAATCAGTATAAGCGTATGAAATATAACGATAATTACGCTATTTTCAGCTTTTCAATCATCGTCGCGCACGCATGATCCGCGCCTGTTCGATGATTGGGCGCAAGGCTTCGAGGATTGCATCGGTCGACAGATCCGATGGGACCAGGGAAAGCGTCAGCATCTTTTGCTGATCCTTGTCCACCTGCCCTAGCGAGGCGCCACTGGATGCGGCAATCCGGGTTTTCTGAACACGACCTTTGACGGTGGTCGCCTTGATCATCCGCGCCATGACCTCGGCGCCGCTGATCGGCTGTTCGTCACCTGACCGGCGAAAACTTTGTTCCGATGCGATTTCGTCGGCAACAGCTTCCAGCTTTGCGCGCGCGGCGGGATCACGCAGCAGGGGCAGCAGCTTTTCGGCATATTTCGCCTGCATATCCATCGGCGAATGAAAAGCGCTGACGAGCAGGGGCGGAATTTCGGTGAGGGCGATATAGCGGGAGAGTTGCGATTTGGAGATTTTAAGCCGCTCGGCCATCCGTAACTGCACGCCGCCATAGAAGCGGTCCACCGCGGCCTTATAATTCGCGCCGCGCTCAAGATCGGAGATATCCTCGCGCTCGCGATTTTCGATGTCTGCGAGACGAAAGGCCGCTTCGTCATCCAGGTCTTCGATGATCGCGACGAGTTCGATGTCGGGGTAATGATTGGCGTTGAGCCAGGCAATCGCCCAGTGACGGCGCGTGCCGGTCACCAGTTCGTAGGGGAGTTCGCCCTGTGGTGTTCGCCGTACGACTGCGGGGATACGATTGCCGCCCTCAGCGAGAATGGAATCGATCAGACTGCGCAGGCGATATTCGTCGAGCAAAGTATAGTCGCGCGCATTGCCAGGCCAGACCGAACATTCCGCAGGCTTCAAACGGATGGTGGGTCGCTTGACGATACGCGCGGCCTCACCAAAAGCCTCCAGTCGCTTGTTGGTGTAATTGGTGCGCGGGGGGGCAGGCGTGGCCTGCTCGTCCAAGGGAAGGGGCGGAGCGGGGGCCGGTTCGTTCTGAACCGCCGCCAGCGCTTCGCTGATCAGGGAGCGCCGGCTCATGCTGCAGCACTCACACTGATGTCCGCGGTCAGACTGGTGGAGGGCCATTGCTGGCGGATCTGTTGTTCGACCTCCGCGAACACAGCGTCCAGATTGTCGCGGCAGCGCGTATAGGTCTGGTGAGAAGCCGAGGGCTTGGATTCATAGATGGATCGGAACGCCTGCGTGGCGTTCTTGATCTCTTCAGACGCAAGGATGGGCTGGCCCAGCAATAGCCCGGCATAGGTGGCCTGCATGATGCGCCACATGTCATTCTCGCCTGGTTTGCTGGGCGAGAAAGCCGAACACACGACGCGGATGAAGCCATATTGGACAGGCGTGCCATTCTGTTCGAGAATCTCGATATTGTCGGCGATCGTATCCATGAAATGAATGGTGGAGAGATAGTCGAGCTGGCGCGCGGGCACGGGAATGAGCAGGCCGGTCGCCGCAGCCATGACGTTGAGGCCCAGAAAGCCCATGGCTGGCGGGGGATCAAGCAGGATGACGTCGAAATCCTTGGTCACGCTGGCGATACCGATGCGCAATGCCTGCAGACTTTCGCGCACGGCTTGCCCGCCTTCGCGCAGGGTGGAGGTCAAGTCCCATTCCGCGTCCTGAAGGCCAAGGCTGGACGGTACGATCTTGACCGTCGGCCATGGGGTGTCGCGGATAGTCAGGGCAAAATCGCTGAACGTGCTGCGCGGAGAGAGAAAGGCGCCGAGCGTTTGTTCGTCGTCGATCAGCGTTTCGGGCTGGATGTCGAACATTGTCGTGGTCGATGCCTGTGGGTCGCAATCGATCACCAGCACGCGATAGCCATGCAAGGCGAGATAATCCGCCAGATGCTTGGTGATCGTGCTTTTGCCGACGCCGCCCTTGAAATTCTGGACAGCCAGAACGACGGCGTCCTCGTCGGGCTGCTTGCCGACATGGATGCCCAAAGCCTCGCGGATCTTGGTCAAATCCTCAAGATTATAGTAGCGGCGGCCATTGGGAAGTTGCTTGGGCTGCGCCAGCCTGCCCTTGGCTTCCGCCTTGGCAAGCGCTTCAGGCGTACGACCGATCAGTTGAGCCGCGACGGTCGGGCCAAAGCTGATGTCCAGTCGCTTGTGATCGTCGGGCCGGAAGACGATCGCCTTGATATGATCGCGCATTTGCTGACACGCGGTCGTGACGTTACGCAATGTGTTGACGGTAAACGACATGACGCCCCCATGGCCGAATCAGATGCTGTTTTCAAAGTTGGTGTTTAATGCGCTTATTTTTGCATTAAAGTCAAACCATGCCGCCTTACCGCTGCTGATAGCCTTCTGAACGCCCCGTTGGAAGGAGGACTATAACCGGGTGATGGGAGCAGCCTGTTTCTCGTCTGCCCTGCCCCTAGCGGCGCTTAGTGATTTTATTCCATGGATTAGGATTGTTAGGGCGGCGTTTGCCTGAGCGAACGCACGCGAAATCACCGATTCGGAGCATCAGGGCCAAAAGTGATCACACGATCAAATCGGTGCGAAAACACGATCGGAGCGGTTTGAAACCACGTTGAACACAGAGTGATAACACGATGGATTGCAGCGCCGATCAGTCCCCCATCATATCGATATATCGCCCCTTTTGACTGGATGTCATGGCTGCATCGATCACCGCCTGCACGGCCAAGGCATCATTGATCGGGACGGGGAGGGCGGTGCCGGAACGGATGGTGCTTGCGAGTTGGCGGTAGAAACGGTCCTGGCATCCCGCAAGGGCTGGACACTCCCGCATCGCGCCATTGCCGTCGAATAGTCGGACGGGATCGGGGTCATGGCCCCAGCCTGCGTCACCGGGGCGCAGGCCAGCGATCAGTTGCGCTTCCTGCAGGTCGAGCGCCTGTTTGATGAGGCTGCCCCCGGTGCCGTGGACGGCAAAGCGGGGGCTTCCCCCGGCTGTGCCGTCAGGGGCATTCAGGCTGGCGTGCAATATGACGCGCAGATCGGGGTAGCGCAGGATGACATGCGCCCAGTCGTCGGATGCCGACCCGGCGCGCAATCCGGCTATATCCGCGCTCACGCCCAAAGGGGTTCCGAACAGGGCGATCGCCTGATCGACCAGATGGGGGCCAAGATCGAACCACACGCCCGACCCAGCCGACCCGTCTTCGCGCCAGCGGTCGCGGATTTCCGGGCGGAAACGGTCGAAGTGCGATTCGAAATGTGTGACGCGGCCTATCGCGCCGTTGGCGATATGATGCGCGATGCTGAGATAGTCGCTGTCGAAGCGACGGTTGTGGAAGACGGCAAGATGGCGGCCGTGCGCTTTGGCCAGCGTGGCAAGGCTGCGTGCATCTGCAAGTGTCAGGGCAAAGGGCTTGTCCACCACGACATGCTTGCCTGCTTGCAAGGCCTGCGCGGCGAGGGGGGCATGCGTTGCGCTGGGCGTGGCGATGACGACCAGATCGATGGTGGGGTCGGCGAATATGTCCTGTGGGTCGGCTACACAGCCAATTGCCGGATCAAGCGCGGCCACTTCGTCATGTCGGCTGGTGGCGATCGCGACCAGATCGAGGTCCGGCACTGCGCGAACCAGCGGCGCATGAAAGACGCGACCGGCCATGCCATAGCCGATCAGCCCGACACGGAGACGATCACTCATCCAGCCGTGCCTCGACCAGCGGCGCGATCCGCGCGGCAATGATCGCCACACCCTTATCATTGGGATGGATGCCGTCGGGTAACTGTAAGGCGCGATTGCCGATCACCCCGTCCAGCATGAACGGATAAAGCGTTGCGTCATATTTTCTGGCGAGGTCGGGATAGATGGCGTTAAACGCGCTGGCATAGTCCGGCCCCATATTGGGTGATGCCATCATGCCCGTCAGCAGGACGGGAATGCCGCGCTTCTTCAGTTCGGTCAGGATCGCATCAAGATTGGCGCGTGTCTCCTTGGGTGCCAGGCCGCGCAGCATGTCGTTGCCGCCAAGGCCCACGAGCATGAGGTCGGGCTTGCGCGGCAATCCGTCCAGCGTGAAGGCCAGCCGGGCAAGCCCCGCCGCCGTCGTGTCGCCGGACACTCCGGCATTGACGACCTGCGCCTTGAGGCCTTGTGCATTGAGCAGTTGTTCCAGCACTGGGGCGAGCCCCTTGCCCTGGTCCAGATTATAACCGGCATAGAGGCTGTCGCCGAATGCGACGATCAGCTTTCCGTCCGTAACCGGCGTCGTCGCGGCGCTGGCTTTGGTCGCCTGCGCGCCATTGTCTGCGGGGGGCGGGGCGGTGCCTTGCCCCGAACAGGCGACGACCAGTTGGACAATCAGCGTCAACGCCCCATATTGCTTCCACTTGCCCGCCAAGGAGCGCTCCTTTTTCATGCATCGACCCATAGATAACGCCACTATCGCGATCCGCGCGCGCGATGTCACGCTTTCGCTCGGAACGCGCGAGGCGCCCGTGCAGATCCTCAAAGGGGTGGACCTGTCCATCGCGCGGGGCGAAAGCATCGCCATATTGGGCGCTTCGGGATCGGGCAAATCATCGCTGATGGCGGTGTTGTGCGGGCTGGAGCGCGCGAGTAGCGGTACGGTCAGCGTGGGCGGCGTCGATTTCGGGGCGCTGGACGAGGATGCGCTGGCGCGCGCGCGGCGGGGGCGGATCGGCATCGTGCTGCAAAGTTTCCACCTGCTGCCAACCATGACGGCGTTGGAAAATGTCGCCGTGCCGCTGGAGCTGGCGGGCGAGGCGGATGCGTTCGACCGGGCGGCGGAGGAATTGCGCGCGGTCGGGCTGGGCCACCGGATCGACCATTATCCCACCCAGTTGTCGGGCGGAGAGCAGCAACGGGTCGCCATCGCCCGCGCAGTCGCGCCGCGCCCGACGATATTGTTCGCTGACGAACCCACCGGCAATCTGGACGCGACCACCGGCGTTACCATCATGGACCTGTTGTTCGACCGCCAGCAGGCGGCGGGGGCGACATTGGTCGTCATTACCCATGATCCGGTGCTGGCCGACCGATGCGGGCGTATCGTTGAAATGCGCGACGGCCAAATCATATCGGATCGCGCGGCATGAACGATCTGGGCTGGGCGCAAAGCTGGCGCATCGCCCGGCGTGACCTGCATGCCGGTTTCCGGGGATTGCGGTTGCTGTTCCTGTGCCTGTTTCTGGGCGTGGCGACATTGGCGGCGATCGGCAGCCTGACGGCTGCGATCACGAAGGAATTGAGCCGCCGGGGACAAGCGCTGCTGGGCGGTGACATCGAAATCGCGATGACGCAGCGGGAAGCGCGTTTTGGGGACAAGGAAGCATTTCGCCTGCTCGGCACGCTGAGTGAAACCATCCGGCTGCGTGCGATGGCGCAGCGGATTGGCGGAACCGGGGCAGGGGATGCGCCGCCCGCCGTGCTGACCGAACTCAAGGGCGTCGATACGCTCTATCCGCTTTATGGCGCGCTGACGCTGCGGGAGGGCGTTTATCGCCCGCTCGATCCGAACCAGATCGTGATTGGCGACGCGCTGGCGCAAAGGCTGGGCGTGGGTCGCGGCGACAGGTTGCGCTATGGCACGGCCAGCTTCATCGTAACGGGCATCGTCGCCGATGAACCCGATCGTCTGGGGGAAGGCTTTACCCTGGGACCAGTCGCGATCGTGTCGCTCGACGGGCTGCGCCGCACCGGGCTGATCCAGCCGGGCAGCCTTTATTCCAGCAAATATCGCATACGCCTTGCCCCGCAATATGATGCGGCCACCGTCGTCAAGGATATGGATAAGGCGCATGATGCCGATGGCTGGACATTCAAGGATCGCGATCATGCCGCGCCGGGCGCGAACCGCTTCATAGAGCGGATGGGGCAATTTCTCTCGCTCATTGGCCTCGCCGCGCTGGTGATTGCGGGGATCGGCGTCAGTAATGGCGTCGCTTCCTACCTTGCTGCCAAGCGCGGCGGCATCGCTACGTTGAAGGTACTGGGCGCGACATCCGCCGACATTGGTCGCATCTATCGGATGCAGGTGGGTGCGGTTGCGCTGCTGGGCATCGTCGCGGGGCTGATCGTCGGGGCGCTGTTGCCCTCGCTGATCGTCACGCTGGCAGGCGACGTGCTGCCGGTCAGTCCCGGTTTTCGGCTCTATCCCCTGCCGCTGCTGACCAGTGCGGCCTATGGCCTGCTGATCGCCTTTCTCTTCACCTTTCCGCCGCTGGGCAGGGCGCGGACGCAGCCTGCCGCCGCCATCTTTCGCGGGGTAGTGGAAACGCGCGGCGGTATCGACCGGCGCAGTCTGGCGGCGATGGGCGGGGCAGGGGCGCTGTTGATCGCGCTCGCATTGTTCACGGCGCGCGAACCGCTGTTTTCGGCTGCCGTGTTGGGCGCGACAGCGGGCGTGCTGCTGCTCCTGCTGGGTCTTGGCTGGGCGGTTGCGCGTCTGGCGCGCCTTGCGCCACGCCCACGCCGTCCATTGTTGCGGCTGGCCGTTGCCAATCTGCACCGCCCCGGTGCGCAGACGGCGGCGCTGATCGTCGCATTGGGGCTGGCGCTCACGCTGTTCGTGACGCTGGCGGGCATCCAGACCAGCCTGAACAGCGAAATCCGCAACGTCGTGCCGGAAAAGGCGCCCAACCAGTTCGTGCTGGATATTCCATCGGGCGCGGTCGACCGGTTCCGTCAGGTCGTGCGTGGTCAGGCACCCGAAGCGCAGCTCAATATCGTGCCGTCGCTGCGCGGGACGATCGTTGCTTATGGCAGCCAGCGCGTCGCGGACCTGAAGACTTTGCCCGAAGGGGCATGGTTTTTGCGCGGCGAACGCGGCGTGACCTATAGCGACGTCCTGCCGCAGGGCAGCGATCTGGTCGCGGGGCGATGGTGGCCGCGCGATTATGCCGGGCCACCGCTCGTCTCGCTGGATGAGGCGGCAGCCAAGGTCATGAGCATCGGCGTCGGTGACAGCCTGACCGTCAGCATATTGGGGCGGGAAATCACCGCGCGCGTCGCGTCGCTGCGCAAGGTCAATTGGGACACGATGGGCTTCAACTATGTGCTGGTCTTTTCGCCCCGCACGCTGGTGAGCGCACCCCATAGCATGACCGCGACCATCACGATGGACAAGGGCCATGACAGCGCCATGACTCGCGCGCTGCTGGCGGCCTTTCCCGGCGTGTCGGTGATCTCGGTGGGCGATGTGATCGATCAGGTCGGGCAGATCATGACGCAGATGTCGTCGGCCATCGTCGTCGCCGCGTCGGTCGCGATTCTGGCTGGGGTCGCCGTGCTGGTCGGCGCGATCGCGGCGTCGCGTCAGGCGCGCAGCTATGACAGCGTGATCCTGAAAACGCTGGGTGCGACCCGGTGGCAGGTGCTGGGCGGGCAGGCAATCGAATATGGTTTGCTGGCTGCGATGCTGGCGCTGGTGGCGCTGGGTCTTGGCACCGGTGCGGCGTGGTTCGTCATCGTGCAGGTGTTTGAATTTAGCTGGTCGCCTGACTGGCTGATCGTTCTTGCCACGCTGGGCGGCGGTGCATTGCTGACGCTGGGCATCGGGCTGGCCGGATCGATCCCGATCATGTCGGTGCGTCCAGCGGCTGCCCTGCGGCAGTTATAGCGGTCGGTCGCATGGCAAACGGCATGGTGCGCGGCGTGTCCGTGCAGGCACGGCGCATTTTGCTGCGGGGTCGGGTTACCATGACCGCTTAGCCTATTCGACAAGGAAGCCCGCCATGACCAGCATCGACGCGCCAACGCGCACCCGTTCCTTCATCGACCTGCGCGCGTGGGTCGCCGATGCGACCGCCGCCGATGCGAGCGGCGACGCATTCCTGTCGGCACGCGCATCGCTGCCGCTGGCTGGCGGACCGATCACCGTCGGGCTGATCGCGCTGCCCGCTGGCACAGGCCGGGTCGATGCTATGCCCGCCGACGAGTTCGTCATCGTGGAATCGGGCGCCGTGGAGATAGAGCAGGATGGCCGGGTCATCGCGATGACCGAAGGCGACAGCATAGTGCTGCGCGGCGGCGCGGCTTTTGGCTGGACGGCGTCGTCCGAAAGCCGTCTGATCTACATGCGCCGCACCGGCGGGTCGGCTGGTGACGGCACGATCATCCCGATCGACATCCACGCTCCGCTCGCGCCATCGGGTGCGCCGCTGGCTGAACTGCTGGTCGGGCCGACGCCGTCGTGCCGGAACTTCACCGACTATAAGTCGGAGGATGGCGAATATATGGCCGGCACTTGGGACTCCACGCCCTATCATCGCCGTCCCATGACCTATGGTCATTATGAACTGATGTACCTGCTCGACGGCAGCGTGACCTTCGTCGATGGCGATGGTGCGGAAGGGACGTTCAGCAGGGGCGACATATTTCTGGTGGAGCAGGGCGCTTCGTGCAGCTGGGACAGCCAGGTCGACGTGAAGAAAATCTACGCCATTTACCGCCCGGTCTGAACATGGCTACGCGGCCCGCTGGCTTTCAGGTCAGCGGGTCGAGCGTACCGATGACGGACACCAGCCCCAATATCGCCAGCGCCGCCGCCGTTTCGACCGCCAGCGACAGGCGCAGATGGGCGATGGCCGTGGGGTCGTTACCCTTTGTCCGTTCGAGCGCCGGGGTCAGCCGCCAGCGATTGACGGCGGCAAGGGCCAGCATTACGCCAAACAACGCCAGCTTGGCCGCCAGCAGCCAGCCATAGCGGCTGCCGGTCAGCGCGGGCAGGTCCGTCCATCCCACGATCATCGCCCCGTTGACCAGCCCGCTGACGATCAGCGTTGCGACGAAGATCGTTCCAAACGTGGCAAAGCGCGCCAGCATGTGCGTAACCCGTGGCACATCAGGATTGCGCGCCATGACGGCGTAACAAAGCGCCGCGAGCGCGCCGATCCACCCCGCCGCAGCCCAGATATGGGCGACATCGGCGGCGCGGTGGATCGTGCCCGCCATTTCTTCGGTCGCCCCGGCATGGCCGGTCCATGCCAGGGTTGCGGCGGCAATGGCGGCGGGGATCAGTGCGACCCGATGGCTCCCCGGTAACGGTAATGCCGCCAGAACGATGACCAGCGCCAAGATCCGCACCGCCAGCACGGAGCCGATCGGCGTCATGGTCAGCAATATCTGCATGCTCGCCCAGTCGGGTGGCAGCAGCGGTGTGCCCGTCATCATCGCCGTGCTGGCCAGCAGCCACAGCGCCGACAGCGCGATGCCGCCCAGCGCCAGCGCCGCCAGCACGAAACCCCGTCCCGCCATGCCCATGGACCACCAGAACAGGGGCAGTCCCATGAGCAGGGCAAGATCGGTCATCAGGCCAAATCGCGCCAGATCAAGCAGGAACGGGGCCATGATGTTTATTTGACGGTGAAGCTGTATCCGCCTTCCATCTTATGCTGGTCCGCGCCCACGACATGATACTTCAGGTCATAGGTGCCGGCTGGCAGTGCGCGGGGCAGGGTGACGATCATCGTCTTGCCATCGGCCGCTACGCTGGTCTTGAAACCCTTGATCGGCATCGGCGCATGGTCGGCCATGCCCGGCATCCCGGTCATCGTCAGTTCCACGCCGCTCATGGGGGCCAGGAATTTTTCCGAAAAGCCCAGGGACAGTTTCGTGGGCTTGGTGACGGTGGCGTTGGCCGCCGGGTTGGACGACAGCAGCTTGGTATGGGCAAGAGCGACGCCGGGCATGACGGTCATGGCCAGCGCGGCGGCGGCGAATAGGAAACGGGACATCGGGTTTCTCCTTTGAGTGATCGTTACCGTCGTTACGCGGGGGCTTGCCCGACCCCTCACCATCGCGGCATATTTTTTATGACGATGCTCTGGCATGAGGGATGCGCTTGCCAATCGCGTATGTGGCGATGAGGATGGAGACTATGGACATGACCGATCTGGACCCTTTGCTGGCGCGACTGGCGGCGATGCCGACCGATGCGCGGCTGGACACACTAGACGCGGCGGTGATGCGCGGCGTTGGCGAGCGCCGGGACCGGACGGCCGCGCGACGCAGCCTGATGCTGGCGGGCATCGTCGCCATCGGCATAGGCTGGGCAGGCAGTATCGTGCCGGGCACCCCGGCGGAGGCCGCGCCCATGCCGCTGGGCATGTCGCAATATGCGCCATCGCGCCTGCTTGGCCAATGACGGTCAGACGCTATGCGCTCGTTGCGCTGGTCGCCTTTGCCGCAGCACTGGCGGCGGTGCTGGTGGGGCGCGTCTGGCTCGCCCCTGAACCGCGCGTCGAGAGCGAAGTCCATGCGCTGTTGCACCAGCGGTTGACGCTCGACGCGGATCAGGACCGGCGCATCCATGCGCTCGAAACCGCCTTTGCGGCCCGGCGGACCGCGCTGGAATCCGAAATGCGGGCCGATAATGAACGGCTCGCCGCTGCGATCGCCGCCGAACATGGCTATGGCCCGCAAGTCGCGCAGGCCGTGGACCGGACCCATCATGTGATGGGCACGCTGCAAAAGGAGACGTTGCAGCACATCTTTGCGATGCGGGCGGTGCTGCGCCCGGATCAGGCGCGGCAGTTCGACGCGGCGGTGGTCAAGGCGCTGACCGACCCCGCCCGGTGACATCCCTCGCACCCGATCTGGACGACCGGGAACTGACCGTGCTGGCGCTGGCCGGGCGGCAGGCGGCCTATGGCGCGCTGATGCGGCGGCATCGCGATACGGTCTGGCGGCTGGCGCGGGGGCATGTCAGCGATGCGGACGAAGCGCTGGACATCACGCAGGAAACTTTCGTGTCCGCCTTTGCCGCGCTGGCCCGTTATGACGGCGCCCGCCCGTTTCGCGTGTGGATCGCCAGAATCGCGCTCAACAAATGCCGTGACTGGGGACGGCGGCGGACGGTGCGGCGCTTCTTTGCCTTTGCCCGGCCGATCGACGACGCGCTGTCGATCGCCGATATTGGCGCAACCCCGGAAGAGGCGTTGCAGTCGCAGGGGGAACTGGCGCGTATTCATGCCGCCATCGCCATGCTGCCCATGACGCTGCGCCAGGTGCTGCTGCTCCGCACGATCGAGGGGATGAGCCAGGCGGAAACCGCGCAGGTGCTGGGCGTCAGCGAAAAGGCGGTCGAAACCCGGCTGTATCGCGCACGCCGGAAATTATCGGACATGCTTGAGGGATGATGCCGTCCACCGCGTATGATGGGGCATGACGCTTTTTTCCCTTGATCGCCGCACCCTGTTCAAAAGCGCCGCCGCGCTTGGCCTGGCCAACGCTTTCCCCGCATGGGCGCAGAGCGGGTCGCACGGGCTGATGCCCTCGCCCGGTGTGCTGTCGGGGGAGAGTATCGCGCTGACCGTGGGAGAGAGCCATTTCTCCACTGGAGGGCGATCGGCCCATGCCATCACGATCAACGGCACGTTGCCCGCCCCGCTCATTCGGCTGAAGGAAGGGCAGAATGTCCGTCTGTCCGTCACCAATCGACTGAAAGAGGATACGTCGATCCACTGGCACGGACTGATCCTGCCGTTCCAGATGGACGGCGTGCCGGGCATCAGCTTTCCGGGCATCCGCCCCGGCGAGACGTTCGATTATCAGTTTCCGATCCGCCAGTCCGGCACTTACTGGTATCACAGCCATTCGGGGATGCAGGAGGCGATGGGGCATTATGGTCCCATCGTCATCGACCCAGCAGGCGTCGATCCGGTGCAGGCGACGCGCGAGCATGTCATCGTCCTGTCCGACTGGTCGCCGGTCCATCCCCATGTGCTGATGAAGCGCCTGAAGCAGATGGGCGGATATTATAATATGCAAAAGCAGACGCTGGCCGGTCTGCTGAAGGGCAAGGACCAGCCGCTCAAGGACCGGATGGACTGGGGCAAGATGCGGATGGACCCCACCGATATTTCGGACGTCACCGGATCGACATACAGCTATCTGGTCAACGGCCATGGCACGGCGGAAAACTGGACGGGTCTGTTTACGCCGGGCGAGCGGGTGCGGCTGCGCATCATCAATGCGTCGGCGATGACCAATTTCAACGTGCGCTTGCCGGGCCTGCCCATGACGGTGGTCCAGTGCGATGGCCAGCATGTTCAGCCAGTCGAGACCGACGAGTTCCAGATCGGCATCGCCGAAACATACGACGTGATCGTCCAGCCGACCGATGCCGCCGCCTATGCCCTGATCGCCGAAGCCATCGACCGTTCCGGCCTCGTCCGTGCGACGCTGGCGCCGCAGGTCGGCATGGTCGCCGCTGTCCCGCCGCTGCGCGCACGCCCGCTGCTGACCATGAAGGACATGGGGATGGACATGGCGGGCATGGACATGGGGCAGGGCGGCGTGATTGACCTCAGCCAACCGGCCAATGAGAGCATGTCGGGACATAGCATGAAGATGCTCGACCCGTCTGTTGCGCCTAACGTGCCGATGGGGCCGGGGGTGGCGACGCTCTCGTCCATGCCTGCGGACCGCACGGCGGATCGGCCAACGGGGCTGGAGGATGTCGATCATCGCGTGCTGACCTATACAGATCTGCGGTCGCTCGAACCCAATGACGATGTGCGCGCGCCGACGCGATCGCTCGACATCCATCTGACCGCCAATATGGAACGTTATATGTGGTCGTTCGACGGGGTGAAGCTGTCGGACGGCGCGGACCCCATCGCATTCCGCCATATGGAGCGGGTGCGCGTAACGCTCATCAACGACACGATGATGCCGCACCCCATTCACATCCACGGCCATTTTTTCCAGCTTCTGACCGGCGACGATGCGGCCAATAATCCGCGCAAACATACGGTCAACGTTCTGCCGGGCGGCAAGGTCAGTTTTGACCTGACCGCCGATGCGATCGGCGACTGGGCGTTCCATTGTCATATGTTGATGCACATGCATGCCGGGATGATGCGCGTCGTCACCGTGCGCCATGCGGAGGACGCGGCATGATGCGTTCGATCGCTGCTGTTGCTGCGTTCTTGCTGGCGGGCACGTCCGTTCCCGCGCTGGCGCAGATGGACCACAGCCAGATGGACCATGGCACGTCGTCCACGCCCGAACCTGCACCTGACGCAACGGCCGTCGATGCCCATGCCGGACATGCCATGCCATCGGCGGACGATGGCGTGCCCAACGGCGTCGCGCCGCCGCTGCCCACCGACCATGCCGCCGAAGCGGTGTATAACCCCGCCGTCATGGCCCGCGCACGCGCAGCGATGACGCAGGAACATGGCGGCATGATCCTGTCGCAATGGATGCTCGACCGGCTGGAATATCGCGCGCAAAAGGGCGCGGACGGCTATGCGTGGGAAGGGGAAGGCTGGATCGGCGGCGACATCAACCGCTTTGCCGTCAAGACGGAAGGGGAGGGCGAAGTTGGCGGCCCGCTGGAAAAGGCCGAAGTGCAGGCGCTCTACAGCCGCGCCATCGACCCGTGGTTCAACGTCCATGCCGGCGTGCGGCAGGATTTCCGCCCCGACCCGCAACGCACCTATGCCGTCGTCGGGATCGAAGGACTGGCACCCTATTGGTTCGAGGTCGATGCCCAGGCATTCCTGTCTAACAAGGGCGACGCGCATCTGCGGGTGGAGGGCAGCTATGACCAGCGGATCACGCAGCGCCTGATCCTGCAACCGGCGGCCGAAGTAAACATTGCCGCGCAGGACGTGCCGGAACTGGGGATTGGTTCGGGCCTGTCCGACATCGAACTGGGCCTGCGATTGCGCTATGAAATCGCGCGCGAATTTGCGCCCTATGTCGGCGTAAACTGGGAACGCAAGCTGGGCGACACGGCCCGCTATGCCCGCATGGCCGGGGATAGCGCATCGGCGACCAGTGTGGTCATGGGTATCCGCTTCTGGTTCTGACCCGACGGCAAGAACTGCTGCAATTCAGCAATAATGTGGCATCAAAGCGACGGAGGCTGTGATCCTTCGCGTAATAGCGCCGCGTTGTACGGCTAATCTTGTAGCTGATACTAAAACGGATCAGGGTCGATGTCGCGTTACGCCTGTCTGGGCATATTTTCCGCATGGGCTGTCGTTGCGCCGACGGCGGCGCGCGCTGCCGATGCGCAACGCTGGGCATTGAGCGGCGGCTTCGACCTGATCGAACTGCGCAAGGACAGGGACGGGGACGCCGTTCTGCTGGACGGCACATTCTCCCTTGGCAATGCGACCGACCAACTGATGCTTGTCACGCAGGGTGGCGGCGCACTGGCGAACCCGATCGACGAAGTGCAGGGGCGTTTATGGGCGGACGGTGGGCAATGCCACGCTGCTGGCTGGCATACGCCAGGATATTTCGCCGCACAGCGACACATATGCGGTGATCGGCGTGCAGGGCAATGTCGGCACGCGCCTTGGCTGGGAAAGCTATGCCTTCGTGTCGAAGGAAGGGGATCTGACTGGTGAGGCGCAGGTCATCTATCAGCTGCCGATCACGTCCCGCCTCTATCTGGAACCGCGCGTCGGCCTTGGCTGGTCGGCGCAGGCAGTGGCGGCCGATGCGGTGCGATCAGGCTTTACGGCCGGGGAAGGGACGCTGCGCCTGCGTTACCGCCTGACCAAAAAAGCCAACATCTACACCGCGCTGGTCCATGAACGGCTGCTCGGCGGCACTCGCCGTCTCGTTCGCGATCAGGGTGATGCGGTGCAATCGACGGTGGTAGCCATCGGCTTCGGTTTCAGCCTGTGACGGTCAGAGCGACAAATGCCGTTCGACCAATGCCACATGCAGCCGGATGCCAAGGCCCAGCACATCGTCGTTGAAATCATAATGCGGGTTGTGCAGCGGCGCTGATCCTTCCGCCTTCGCCTGACCCAGCCAGATATAGGCACCCTGGCACGCCTGCAGCATGAAGGCGAAATCTTCCGACGTGAAGGCAGGGTCGGGGGCCAGTTGCGCGATGCCGACGGTCGCGGCGGCGTCCAATGCTTCCTGCGCGGCCTGCGCATCGTTGATCGTCGCGGGATAATAGCGCTGATAATCGACGGTCGCGGTCACGCCGCTGGCAATGCCGACGCCCGCCGCGATGTCGCGGATGGACTGTTCGATACGGTCCTGAACCTTTGGGTCGAATGTGCGCACGGTGCCACTGACCTTCACCATTGCAGGAATGACATTGTGCGTATGGCCGCCATGAATCTGCGTGATCGACAACACGGCTGACGAGGTTGCGGCGATCCGGCGCGATATGATGGCATTGAGTTGCGTGACGAGGCTGGCAGCGGCGAGGATGGCGTCGGGCGTATCCTGCGGAATGGCGGCATGGCCACCGCGCCCTTCCAGGCTGATCTCGAACTTGTCGGCCGCGCCCATGATCGGGCCGGGGCGCGTGGCGATGGTGCCTGCGGGCAGGTCTGGCCAATTGTGCAGGCCGAACACGCGATCGCAGGGGAAGCGATCAAACAGCCCCTCATCCACCATTTCGCGCGCGCCGCCATATCCTTCTTCGGCGGGCTGGAAGAAGAAATTGACCGTACCATCGAAATGGCGGCTGCGGGTCAGGTGCTGCGCTGCTCCCAGCAGCATGGCGACATGGCCATCATGCCCGCACCCGTGAAACGTGCCGGGCGTGCGGCTGGCATAGGGCAGGTTGGTCTGTTCCTCGATCGGCAGGGCATCCATGTCCGCGCGCAGCCCGATGCTGCGTTCCGACGTGCCGTTGCGCAGCACGCCAACGACGCCGGTCCGTCCGATGCCTTCATGCACTTCCAGCCCAAGCGCGCGCAGTTGCTCGGCGATGCGGCCCGCCGTGCGATGTTCGCAAAAGCCCAGTTCCGGATGCGCGTGGATGTCGCGGCGAAAGGCGATCAACGGTTCGAGCAGGTCGGATATGTCGGTCATGGCAGCACCCTAAACTATGGCAATAATCGATCCTCCCCTTGTAGGGGAGGTGGCAGGGCGTAGCCCTGACG
>NZ_JBAQOK010000099.1:0-6537 GCF_049304695.1 Sphingobium sp. | reverse complement strand
ACGCCGCATTGAGAAAAACAAGCACAAGGTTGATTAACGTGTCGACGCACTGCCCGACGCGATCAGCCTTCCCATGCTAGCCACGCTTGACTGGAGGGATGCGATTATACAACCGTTACAAGTCCAGTTCAAGGGCACTGCCCAGCTCAAGCGGAGAATAAACCCGACGCGGGTTCCGATCGAAGCGAAGGAGAGCGTTCGTTGGCTCGATAATCTTCGCCAGTCAGTCGCTCTGTTGGGGCAGCCGGATCGGTGTGTCCATGTCGGCGATCGAGAGAGCGACATTTACGAACTCTACTGCCTCGCCAAAGATCTCGGCACTCACTTCGTCGTCCGCACCGTTGTCGACAGGCTCGCTGGCAACGGCGATCACACCGTGAAAATCGAAATGCAAGAGGCTCCAAGCGCGGGCATACGTAGCATCGAAGTGAGGGTCGATAATGACACGGTCGAACGTGTGACCCTTGATATACGGTACAAACGAATCCACGTCTGCCCGCCGATCGGGAAGCAAAAGCGCTACCCGGCGCTCGATCTGACGGTGATCCATGCGTCGGAAGTCGGTGTCCCATTGGGCCGGAAGCCGATACTGTGGAAGCTCGTCACCGATCTGGAAGTTGCCGACCTCGACGCAGCGATCGAGAAAATACGTTGGTATTCGACGCGCTGGAAGATCGAAGTTTTTCATAAGATTCTGAAGTCAGGATGTCGTGCTGAAGATGCGAAGCTCCGCACCGCCGATCGTTTAGCCAACCTTGTCGCGCTGTTTTGTATCGTTAGCTGGCGCGTGATGTGGATGACCATGATGGCACGTGCTGCCCCCGATGCCGATCCGGCGATCGCATTTACAGCAACGGAAATTGCAATCCTCGACCGCCTCGTTACCGATAGCGGGAACCGCCGAGCAAAGTCGGGAACGCTCCAGCTATATCTCACCAAATTGTCCCGCCTTGGCGGTTATCTCGCGCGGACGTCCGACCCACCGCCTGGCAACACCCTTGTCTGGCGCGGCCTACGACGCCTCGTCGATATCCAAATAGGCGCGGAGCTTGCCACTTGTGGGTAATCGCAAGCTCAACCGGATGCATACTTACATACCTCAGGTCATGACGGTGATCGACGCGCTGCATGAGCCCAACCAAGCCAAAACCGAAGCCGGGTCAGAAATCATCCGTCACGTCGGTCATGAAGAATCTGACATGAGCTATCAGAGCGACGTCGCGAATGTCTGGCGATTCATGATCGATATGCTGCATCAGACTTGCCGACATATCGCGGTCGAAACAGCAAACAAATGATTTTTAGGCTCGGATAGCTATTGGATAGCTATCCGATACGTCTTTCTTCCCGCTGCGCCGCCAGCGCTGCCAGAGCCTGTTCCAAAACCGCGCCCAGCGGTAGGTTCATGGCATCGGCGATACGATAGAGTTCGGTGATCGTATCTTCGGTCGCCTTGATGTTGATCTGGCGATTACGCCCGGTCACATGTCGCCGCGGCTGACGGGCAGGGGAGGGGTGCGGCGTTTGACCTGTCTGACTCGCTGTCTCACGCGGTGTCGCGGTACCAGCCTTTCGGTTTGGGAAACCACTGTTTGCCGCAATTTTATCGATCGTTCCGGTAGGTACGGCCTCGGTGGCATTGTCCGTCCCGAAATCATCCAGATTGCCGAAGGGATCGCTGCTCATGCCGCCACCTCATGCGCTTTGGCTGCCGCGCTGCATTGCGCGCGTAATGTTTCAATCACTTCGACGGCGAACTGCTCGGCATTAGCGATCGCCTTGTCCAGGTTGGACACATTCTTGGAGTCCAGTTCCTCCAGTGTCTGGCGGAAGGAGAAGATGGCGCGAAAGGCCTCGCGCTGATGCAATTGCGCCTTGAACATCGGCACGCCGGAATCGACCAGCCCATCTTGGATATGCCCCATGGCCCGCGTGCGGATGATCGGGCTGTTCCGCGACAGCAGCGCGCCATAGAGGACGGCCCGACCGGTCATCTTCTCATGTTGCTTCAGCACTCGGATCGCCCGGCTCGCCTGCTCCGCGTTGAGTTGCGACCCTTTCATCAGGATGATCACCAGATCCGCCTGGATGACGGCCAGCATCGCGATCTTGGCCGCAGTCCCTTCCAGATCGACGATGACAAAGGGCGTCTTCGCCGCAGCCTCCTCGATCCAGTCGAGAATATTATCCTCATCAACATCAGCGATAATCGACAGATTGTCCGGTAGCGCTGCGTCTTTGGCCCATGCGGCGATAGGATGATTAGGATCGGCGTCTATCACGGAAACCTTGGCGCCTCGGGCTGGCTGGGAGGCCAGAAGGACAGCAGCAGTGGTTTTCCCGACGCCTCCTTTGGGACTGATGAAGGCAATAGTAGGCATAAGATAGTTGTATAACTATCGGCTATCGTTTAACAATCCGATAGCTATATGATATCCTTTTGGTATCTAACATGTGGCTGACGTTTTAGGAACAGGCTTTTCGGCATAATTTGGCAGTTAAACTGCGAGATTGCCCATGTGCGCTTCGCGCTTGCCTCTGGCCATCGCGATTTATTAGCTCTACTAGACGGTCAATTCAGCAAGGGACGAATATATGTCAAAAAACGCTATAGTTACCGGAATCAGCGGCCAGGATGGCGCCTATTTGGCAGAAAATCTCTTGAACCGGGGCTATACCGTATACGGCACCTATCGACGTACAAGTTCGGTCAATTTCTGGCGCATTGATGAACTTGGCATAACCAATCACCCGAATTTGAAGCTGGTCGAATATGATCTGACAGATATGGGCTCGGCCATAAGGCTGATCGAGACGTCGGAAGCGACGGAAATCTACAATCTTGCCGCGCAAAGCTTTGTGGGCGTTTCCTTCGATCAGCCCATCACCACGGGTCAGATCACCGGGCTGGGCGCGGCCTATCTTCTCGAAGCAATCCGGACGGTGAACAAAGATATCCGCTTCTACCAGGCGTCCACGTCCGAAATGTTTGGCAAAGTGCAGGCTATTCCGCAGGTCGAAGATACGCCTTTTTATCCTCGCAGCCCTTATGGCGTGGCAAAGCTCTATGCTCATTGGTTGACAGTCAACTATAGGGAAAGCTTCGATATCTTTGCTACAAGCGGTATTTTGTTCAACCATGAATCGCCGCTGCGTGGCCGAGAGTTCGTGACGCGCAAGATCACCGACACCGTTGCCAAGATTGCGCAGGGCAAGGCCGATATTCTTGAACTTGGCAATCTCGATGCAAAGCGCGACTGGGGCTATGCCAAGGATTACGTCGAGGGCATGCGCCTGATGCTTCAGCATGACGTGCCTGATACCTATGTGCTTGCAACCAATCGTACCGAAACGGTTCGCCATTTCGTTGAACTAGCCTTTGCCCAGATCGGGGTTGTTCTCGAATGGTCAGGAAAGGAAAAAAATGAAGTCGGCGTCGATCCCAAAAGCGGCCATGCGCGGGTGCGTATCAATCCGACCTTCTACCGGCCTGCCGAAGTCGACTTGCTGATCGGCAATCCAGGCAAGGCGGAGCGCGACCTGGGCTGGAAGCCGGTTGTGGAACTGGAGGAACTGGCGCGCCTGATGGTGGAAGCCGATATGCGCCGCAACACTGCTGGTTGGTCCTTTTGATGCGGGTGGCTTTGACTGGGGCGACAGGATTTACCGGTCGCTTTGTTGCCGCTGCGCTTAAGAGGGTAGGGGCAACGCCGGTCGCGCTGACCGCGGACCTCTGCGATAAGGACGCTGTTGATCAAGCGGTAGGCGAGGCAAAGTTTGACCGGGTGGTCCACCTGGCGGCTCGTGCCTTTGTTCACGCCGCTGATTGGCAATCTTTTTACCTCACCAATCAGTTGGGTACCTTCAACCTTCTCGATGCTGTTGCGCGCAAGCAGGAAGGCGCGCGATGCATAATCGCTTCAAGCGCTCAGATATATGGTCCTCATGCTGAAGGACTAATTACCGAGAACGCGGTGGCCAATCCGGCAAATCATTATGCCGCCAGCAAATATGCCATGGAACTGGGATCCAGCCTGTGGGCGGACAGGCTGGACATCGTCGTTACGCGACCATTCAACTACACGGGGGTAGGTCAGGAAACCAAATATCTGGTTCCCAAAATTGTTGATCATTTTCAACGTTGTGCGCCAGTCATCGAACTCGGAAACACTTGGGTTAAACGTGATTTTGGTGACGTGCGTTCAGTTGCTGAGGCTTATGCCGGATTAGTGATGGCGCCAACCGTACCCGCTGTGGTGAATATGGCGACCGGCAGCGTATCTTCTATCGGTGACATCATCGAAAAGCTGACGGCGTTAAGCGGTCACGAGGTCAAGGTTGAGGTCAATCCGGCCTTTGTTCGCAAGGGCGATGTGGAGGTTCTGGGTGGGGACGCAACTCTGTTGCGTAACACTCTGCCTGATTGGCAGCCGTACTTGATCGACGATACGCTTGCGTGGCTGTATAAAGCGGCAGCATGATGACGAGATTGAAACAGTGGTCCGAACATCAGCAAATCAATGGACATATCGGGATTATAATGGACAATCAGGGAGCCATTGATATCTCCTTAGTGGAAAATGGCGTCACAGCAGTCGGATGGAATTTTACCTATTTTCATGATAGACGCAATTTCATGGTTGGACAATGATAACATTCAGAAATGTTTCAAAAACATATCATATTCGCAAGTTCCAGAAGAATGTCTTCAGTGATCTGAACTTCGAGATTCCTACCGGAACTAGTCTAGGGATATGTGGCGGCAATGGTGCAGGCAAATCAACACTCATGCGCCTTATTTCTGGAGTAGAGTCTCCAACGTCTGGACGAATAGAGAGAAGTGTTAGCTGCTCTTGGCCAATAGGCTATGCTAGTTGTTTTCAGTCAAGTTTGACTGGTGCCGATAATGCTCGATTTATTGCGCGAATATATGATAAGGACGTGGATGAACTTTTGGAATATGTAGAAGATTTTGCGCAGTTAGGATCATATTTTTATCAGCCGATATATAGTTATTCGGCAGGAATGCTAGCAAGATTGGCTTTTGGGGTGTCACTAGCTATAGAATTTGACTGTTACTTAGTTGATGAGGTAACAGCTGCTGGTGATGAGAGGTTTAGGCAAAGGTGTGAGGACGCACTGCATTATCGTCGACAAACAGGAACGTTGCTGATGATCAGCCATGATCCAGGTACGTTACGCAGTTATTGCGAGCGAGGCGCTGTTCTGTATAAGGGGCAGCTGACCTTCTATGATAGTATCGATGAGGCAATAGACAACCATATGCATAATCAGGCTGCGCAATAGATCGTGTCTAGATCTGCCAAAAGTGCAGGGTATTATTTGGATTTAGAAAATTGGTGTAGGCCTTATAAGACTACTGGCGAGATGCGGACGGGCTAAACAAAGTCAAATCTACAGCCGGACACCTGGACGCCTCGAAAAATTGTTGGATTTTGATAGGGTGACGGCGGCACTAACGGCAGGTCCCGTGTTGGCAGGATGTGGCAGCGTATTTTTTGGGTAATTTCGATGTCGCCGTTGCCGGTGGGGGGCGGCGTTTGCATCAGGCAGGCGCAGTTCGCCCCTCGAGCCAGGCCAGGCGCTGGAAGTTATAGAAGGTTGGCCATACCGATCTTGATGGTTGCGCGGGCGATGCCGATGGTGCGCACGACAAGGCCCATGCGGTGCTTTTGCCCGGCGAACACATGCTCGACCTGCGCGCGGATCTTTGAGCGCCTGGTATTGGCCCTGGCGATCCGTTCGGGCAGCGGTCGCCGCGGCTTTCGCTTCTGGTGGATGTGGCTGGTGAACATGCCATCCGCCAGGAACGTCTCGTTCTTCTTGGATCGATAGGCGGTATCAGCCCAGACGCCGGAGGCAGTGTTATCCTTGCTGATCAGAACCGGCAGCCGTGCGACGTCATGGGCATTGGCAGCGCTGGCATCCCAGGTTCGGATCAGCCCATGGGTTTTGTCGATGCCGACATGATTTTTGTAGCCGAACATCGGGATGGCGATATCGACCGGCTTGGCCGCTTTGGGGTCGGCGCCCTCCCTGACCTTGGCTTTGCTGTACTTGATCGACCAGCGGTTAGCGATGCGAGCATCCCACATGGACGATTGGCTATAAAAATCTGAGACCGCGGCGGTGTGTAATCAGCGAGGTGGATTGTGGCATTGGACGGCGAGGGGGATAGTGCTGCAGGAGATTTGAACCATGCCGCGCACAGTGCGAGTGTCGAATTGACCTATGCGCCGCATAGTGCGGGTTCGAGCTCGCACAGTGCTAATGTGTTGAGTTGCACTGAGAAGTGACCCGGGATTTTCATTGAGAAGTGACGCGGGTGGGCGTGGTTGATGTGCTGCCTGCGACGAGCAGGGTCAAGCGGCTGATTTGTCCTTTCTGGATTTTGGGGCGGCGGAACTGGCCCTAAAGCGGAAGCTGTCATTGCCGGTTTCAAGGATGTGGCAATGATGCGTGAGGCGATCCAGCAGGGCGGTGGTCATTTTCGCATCGCCAAAGATACTGGACCAC
>NZ_JBAQOK010000098.1:0-7922 GCF_049304695.1 Sphingobium sp. | reverse complement strand
GCTGCCTAGGATGTTGTTCTCCCGGTACTCCCAGAGCGCACGTAGCGCACGAGCGACAAGGTGAGGTTGCGCTCGTGCTATAAATGACCGCAGGCGCTTGGCTTTCGAAGTGCCATAGGCTGAAAACAACGAAGATCCGGGCGGGGCATCAGGATCGACACCAACTTCTGTGCAGAAGAAATCCCCAAAAGTGCGATCTGAAAAATCCAAAACGTAGCCCGACTGCATATTAAGCGCTTCTTCGAACACGGCGCGGTCAAGCCGCGTGATAAGCGTTTCGTAACTCTGCATCTTTTCTATGCCCCTTCGCCTACCCATTTGGTCCGGAGTATTGCCAGCTACGAGCGATTAGGCCAGCGGCAGCTGCATCTAGGTTGACTGTCCGCTCAGGGCCGAACGCGACTATGCCCCTATCGAGCGTGAATGTCTGCTTCACCAATTTTTAGCGATTTTCGGTTTCGTCATGCCTGCTCGGTCTCGATGGTGGCGTGGCTGATATTGGGGAAAGGGGAGGGCGGATTGGGTTACTCCTCCGGGGCTTCCTCGGTACGGTCGTGTAGTTCACCGATATACCTATAGAGCGTTTGCCGGGAGACATTGTAATGGCGGGCGAGGGCCGCTTTGCCTTCTCCGGACGCAAGCCGCAGCAGCAGCTCGGCAACCGTATCGTTGGAGAGAGACCTTTTCCGTCCTCTATAGGCGCCGCGTTTTTTGGCCAGGGCGATCCCCTCACGCTGACGCTCGTTGATGAGGGCGCGCTCGAACTCCGCAAATGCGCCCATGACCGAGAGCATGAGGTTGGCCATCGGAGAATCCTCGCCTGTGAAAGCAAGATGCTCTTTCACAAACTCAATCTTGATGCCGCGTGCAGTCATCGACTGAACCAGTCGGCGTAGGTCATCGAGGTTGCGCGCAAGGCGATCCATACTGTGAACGACCAGCGTGTCACCCTCGCGGATGAATGAGAGCAGAGCTTCCAACTGGGGGCGGCTAGCGTCCCGACCGGATGCCCGATCTATAAACGTCCGATCTACGTCCACGCCCTCGAGCTGTCGGTCAACGTTCTGGTCGACCGAACTGACCCGGATGTAGCCGACCCTCTGCCCCTTCACACAAAAACTCCAAATATGTCACGTTAGAGTCTAAGATGTGGTCAGTCATATGTCAAACAATTGCGAAATTGGTGCTAAAGTGACATCTTTCCGACAAGAGCCGTTACGTAAGGATAGGGTACACCCTAGAATGACAGTCTCGAACTGCGGGTATTTTTAGGCCTTTTGAGTGGGAGACCAAATTGTTAGTGGCGGCGGTCGCATAGAAATGCCATAATTTCGAACGTGGCATAATAGGTGCGGTACAACTATGGGAAAAGCGGTCGATATTCGTGTTGCACAGAATGGACGCATGGTTCTGCCACGGGCGGTGCGGGAAGCGCTGGGCATGGTGGACGGCGGAACTGTCGTTCTTTCAATTGAAGGCGACGAGGTAAAGCTGACATCGATCCGAAGGAGCATTGTGCGGGCGCAGGAACTCTACCGCCAGCATGTCAAAGACGATGGCACAGTCGCCGACTTTCTGGCCGAGCGTCGCGTTGAAGCTGCGGCGGAGCAGTAAGGAATGGCGAGTGTCGTGTTCGACGCGTCAGCGCTCCTGGCGTTGCTGCGTGATGAGCCGGGCGCTGACGTCGTGGCCTCGCACATGGGTGACGGTCTGATTTCCGCAGTCAATTTGCAGGAGGTCATCAAAGCTCTGCTGCGTCGCGGTATCGGGATCGAAGTGGTCCGCGAGATGATCGACGCACTCCATCTCGATGTTCGGCCCCACAAGATTGAGGATGCCTTTGCTGCGGGGGAGCTTTATCTTTCGACTGAAAAGTACGGCAGTGGCCTGGGTGATCGCAGCTGCATGGCCCTTGCGATATCGGAGAAGCTGCCGGCCCTGACCGCCGACAAGGAATGGTCAAAGGTCAAGGTGAAGGGTTTGAAAGTTATGCTGGTCCGCTAGGTGCAGACTTGAGCAGGTGTAAGGTGGCACCATCTTGCTCACCGCTAAACCAGCGAGCAAGCGCCGCTTCGAACAGCGGGCCGCCGCCGGCATTGATGAACAAGGTGAGACTTGAGCGCAATTTCATAGCGTCGATCTCGCCAAATACGGCTTCGGGGTTCGCCGCGGTCAAATCCTGAACTGCCGCGACGCACTCCTCAAGCCGTCGTCCCAAAAGCGGATGCGCGAGATAGGCTTGAGCTTCGGCAATCGACCTGATGGCATAGCGCTCCGCTATGTCACTCCGGCCCAGGCCGGCCAGTTGCGGGAAGATGTACCACATCCAGTGGGAGCGTTTACGGCCACGCCGAATTTCGGCGATTGCCGTTTCAAAAGCGGCAGTTTGGGCTTCAATAAAGCGGTCGAGGTCAAAGGGAATGGTCATGCCGTCCCCTAGCATGCGTTCCTTACTTCCCTTCCCCATTCCGCACCTTCTTCGCCTGCGCGTCGAGGCGATCGGCCGCGATGTCCGCGTTCACTCGCATCTGGTCGCCTTGCTTTTCCAGCGCATCGGCCTTGGCTTCCTGCACCTCCTGAGCCGCCTGCAGGGATCGATCCAATGCCCGACCGCGAACCTCATTCATCCCTTCGCCCACCTGTGTGCTGTTGTTGGCAAGAGCGGACGCGCGGTCTTGAGCCTGGCCCGCGGTCTCATTTGGCCCGTCGCACGCGCCAAGGCCGAGCGCGGAGGCTATGGCGAAGACAACCCCGAGCCTGGAGAATGCGTTGATCATTTAATGTTCCTCTCGATCCCATAACGCAGCGAGGCCATGATGTTTGCAGGCCACGCTCAGATTGACTGCGAGAATCACTGGAGCGGTAGTGATTCAAAAGATCAGTTGGACCGGCGCCGAGCGACGCTGGTTTAATGGCGCCATGATGACGCTGCCCACTCAATTGGTCGAATGGCGCTGTGACCTCGAAGCAGTCGACGACGGTTGGAACATCGCCCGCGCCTACAGTGTCAGCGTGACCCAAGATCTGTTTGGCCAATGGATCGTGGATCTGAGGTGGGGGAGGATCGGTACTTTAGGAACGGGGCTGAAGCTTACATTTGAGAGCGACAGCGCCGCCCGCCGGTTGGAGCACGTACTTTGGCTCGTCGCGCATCCGCGCCCCGTCGCATTGGCGTTCCATATAGAGGCTGCTGACAACCAAGGGTTGTGAGCCCGGCGGTTGGGGACCTGATGCCGGGCTCTATCAGTGCTATTGCGCCGACATTCTTCAGAACGGCTGGCGAGCGCCGACTTTTAGCCGCTCATTGGGTAAAGCCACATTCGCATGAAACCATCGGGTAGTGGTGGGTCGGTCGGAATTGGGGTGCACTCATGTCGCTTCTTATGCGAAATGGGGCCATGGCTACCCTGCGAAACACGATCACCTTCCGATGCAAGAAATGCAAAACTAATGGCTCTGCAGAGATTTCAGAGACGGACCACCCTTACAACCCAACAGCCACTTACGTTAGCGATGTTACATTGGGGTTCAGTGTGCGCCGAGCCGCCTACCCCGATACTGCAGAGGTTTACTGCGAAACATGCAACAAAAAGGTTCGCTGAGCCAGCGTAGGAACTCTACTCCCGGGCACCGCTAAGCTTTACGAGGAGGTGAGGGCGATCACCTCCATCGACGAGTATTGCACTGCGGCGTAGACTAGACCAAATATCCGCCTTGTTATTCCGGTGCAGGTGCACCCCCGCTTTCAGATAAGCGCTGCTGAAGCCACGTGCGGCTAATGACCTTCAGACCTTCGTGCCAAGGCTCGTTACTAGATATGTTGAACGACAAGGCTTCAAGGTCAGCCATGATGAGATCACGACCAGCCCTGGTATCGTAGCTCGTACTAGCCCACTCCGCCTCAAAGAATTGCGGGTCCAGCGTCGCGAGGACGTCCTTCGTAACGTCGCGGACTTTATCCGGATCGCCGGGATCAACCTGATCCCGCAGGCGAGGGTTTCGCGCCCAGGTCTTGATGGTGGAGCAAACGAACTGCGTCATGCAAGTCATGCCGACTTTGGAGAGCAGCTTGCTGTTGGCGACAAAAAGGTCAGCCCATTCTTCCTTGATGACCGTCCACATGGCGATCAGAAACGCATTGAGGCTGTCGAGATCTTCGAGTTCGCCAAAACCGAGCGACTTTGCTTCAGACGCCATCGCCTCGATCGCTGCCGGCACGACGATGCGCTGCTCTGGGGGATTGTTCGGCCACGCGACCATTCCCCGAAACGGGCTATCTGGATCTTCGTCCAGAACGCCCACCGACCCTAGGTTGGCGTTCAAAGCTAAGCGCGCGCTCTTGAGCCTCGTCTCGAGTTGATCATCGGCGTAGTTGAGCGCAAGCGCGCGGAGATGGTCCGGCGGAACCTTCGCGGATTTGTTATTGATCACGAGGAATTGGAAGGCCATCTCAAGATCTGAGGCTTCGATGAGGCCGACCACTGGTATAATGGTGTTTGGGTCAACGGCCTCCAACCCGCGCATGCGGTGCTGACCATCGATTATGAGGCCTGGATGAGATCGGCCCTCTTGTGTTTCGAACCGCAGCTTTCGGACTACCCCTTCGCCTTCAACAATGACGCCGCGAAGACCAATCACGATGGCAGTTGGGATCGTATTAGAAGGATTGTCGGCGAAAAAGCGTAAGCGCTGTTTCCCACCCACCTTGTGCAATGTGGTGATTAGGGCAGACGTTGGTCGGTATGGAAGCCCACAGCCTTACGAGCGCACTGGACACCCACAATGGAGTTGGTCTGGAGCCTGTTCGCCGCCCTGAGGTGCTCCGCAGCATGGCAGGTCGGCGACGGATCTGGACGCTGGAGCAGAAGCTGGCGATAGTCGGGGAGATGGCGCGTTGCGGCAACATCGCCGAGTTCTCCCGCCAGCACGATATTCGCACGTCGTTGCTCTACACTTGGCGCCGGGAGCTGCGCTATGTGTTGGAAGCAGGTCGGGCCACCAGCCATGCGGAGCCGATGTTCGTGCCTGTCATGGCCGACAGTCCCAAGCCATTGTCGAGCGATGTCGCAATAGAGGTTGAGGTGGGAGGCGCCGTCGTTCGGATTGGAGGTACGGCTAAGGCCGATCTGGTGGCAGCAGTGATCCAGGCGTTGCAGGTACAGCGGTGATCGGGATCGGTCCGGGCACGCGGGTCATGGTGGCGACGCGCCCGGTGGATTTCCGCAAAGGGCCTGATGCCCTGGCGGCGCTGGTGAGCGCAGATTATGGCGGCGATGCCTTTTCCGGCGTGATCTATGTCTTTCGGGCCAAGCGTGCCGATCGGATCAAGCTGATCTGGTGGGACGGGACCGGGCTGTGCCTGATGGCGAAGCGTCTGGAGCAAGGCAGCTTCAAGTGGCCTGGCATCCAGGACGGCGTGATGCGTCTTTCCGCCGCCCAGCTAGGCGCGCTTCTGGAGGGATTGGACTGGCGCCGGGTTCATGGCGGCCGTCGACCGCAGGCCCCGCAAATTGCCGGTTGACGGGGCTTTGCCTCACTGATTCATTGTTACCATGCTCATGCAAGCGGACCTGCCAGAAGACATCGACGCGCTTCGCGCGCTCGTCCTGGAGCAGTCCCGGATGCTGGCGGAGGAGCGGGCCGCATCTGAGGTCAGGCTGACAGAACTGGTCGTTGCCAAGGGCGAGGCGGACGCCGAGATCGAGCGCCTTCAGTCGATTATCGATGCCTTCATGCGGCATCGTTTCGGTCGCCGGTCTGAGCAACTCGATGCTGATCAGCTCCAGCTGGGACTGGAGGATGTCGAGATCGCCCTTGGACATGCCCGTGCTGCAAGAGATGCTGTTGCACCGCGTTCCCGCAGCGATCAGCCCCGTAAAACCAACCGCGGCTCCTTGCCCGCGCATCTCGAGCGGATCGAACAGATTGTCGATATTGAGGAGAAGGTCTGCCCTTGCTGCAGCGGGGCGCTTCATCAGATCGGCGAAGATGTTGCCGAGCGGCTAGACGTCGTTCCCACGACCTTCCGCGTGCTGGTGACACGACGCCCGCGTTATGGCTGTCGCTCCTGTGAGGGCGCGATCGTCCAGGCTCCTGCTGCGGCGCGGATAGTCGAAGGCGGGATCCCGACCGAAGCGCTGATCGCCCAGGTGCTGGTATCGAAGTATGCCGATCATGTTCCTTTATACCGACAGGCTCAGATCTACGCCCGGCAGGATATCAAGCTCGATCGCTCCACCCTGGCGGACTGGGTCGGTCGGGCAGCATGGTATTTGCGGCCATTGCGGGACCGGACCCTTGAGGAGTTGCGCCGATCAGAGCGGCTGTTCGCCGACGAGACCACTGCGCCGGTGCTTGACCCGGGGCGCGGAAGGACGAAGACTGGCCAGCTATGGGCCTATGCCCGCGATGATCGGCCATGGGGTGGCGTAGGTCCGCCGATGGTCGCCTATGTCTATGCGGCAGACCGGAAAGCCGAACGGCCCGACACCCATCTCGGAGATTTTGCAGGCATCCTGCAAGTCGACGGCTATGGCGGATACACAGCGCTTGCCAAACGCCGCGGACAGCAACTCAGCCTTGCCTTCTGTTGGTCACATGTCCGGCGCAAATTCTATGATCTTGCCGCCAGTTCCCCGGTCGCGACCGAGATCCTGCGTCGGATCGCCATGCTCTATGCCATCGAGGATGAGGTGCGCGGCTACTCTGCTGAACAGCGCCGCATCCAGCGCGTCGAATGCAGCCGCATCATCGTCGCGGATCTCAGGCTCTATCTGGACGCCCGGCTCCGTCAGATCAGCGCCAAGAGCAAGCTGGCCGAAGCCATCCGCTATGCGACAACGCGCTGGGACGGACTCGTTCGCTTCATCGACGATGGTCGGATCGAACTCGACACCAACACCGTCGAGCGATCAATCCGCCCCTTGGCTTTGAATCGAAAGAATGCCCTCTTCGCCGGTTCCGACGAGGGCGGCGATAACTGGGCGGTCATCGCCACGCTCATCGAAAACTGCAAGCTGGGCGGCATCAATCCGCATGACTGGCTGAACCAGACGCTGACCGCGCTCGCCAACGGCTACCCGGCCAATCGCGTTCATGAACTCATGCCCTGGATCTACGTGGGCTGAGAACAGCGCTTACGAAAAAGCGTCGGATGCTCGCGATGCGACTTTTCTTGGGCTCGCGCTGCGGCGCCAAACGGTTGTCGGGCCCGAGCCGATCGACATCGGCCCATTCCGAGACTTGGCCTGCAGGAGCGTGGAACATCGCCAACAACGGGCCTAAACCGTCCGCTCGTTGGTGAAACACAAAGGCATCATACTCATACTGCATTAGTTCGGCGTCCAGTTTACGCTGGTGCGGTCCACGTCATGAACCCGCAAATTGAAAAAGTCGTAGCCCTGATCGGCGTCGATCCGCACTGGCGCTTCGCGCGGACCGATAGCGAGCAGGGCGTCCTTGAGAGAGCTACCATTGACTTGTGCATAAGACATCGCGGCTCGGATGTGGAGGGCTACCCTGACTTCGCGAGGTAGGCTCCTCAATCCGCTCTCTTCGTCGATATCAGAGAAGGCTATGGGTTGGACCCAGGCCATCTGCCATGAAGCTATATGGCTTTTGGCGTTGTTGCACCGCGGACAGGCCGGGAGAAGGTTCTCCAGGACCGTGTCACCCCCGAGCGCGCGGGGCCAAATATGGTCGGCGGTCGCCGCAAGCCCATCCGGCCCTGGTGCGTCCTCATAGGCAATCCCGAACATGCGACCACAACTGTAGCAACTGGCAGGCCCGCCTCGAATATCACCGACGTACTTTCGCAGGTCGAACGCTGGACCGGCTTCACCCGGCACTTCGGGCATGTCTCGAGCGGGCTGCCGCCTACGGACGAGCGGGCCTTTCTTGCTACCCTGATTGCCGAAGCGACC
>NZ_JBAQOK010000097.1:0-125238 GCF_049304695.1 Sphingobium sp. | reverse complement strand
AGATCGACGGCTCAAAACATTGGTGGTTCGAAGACCGCGGCCCGCAATGCACATTGCTGGTCTATATCGACGACGCGACCAGCGAACTGATGCACCTCAGGATGGTCGAGAGCGAGAGCACCTTCGCCTATATGGAAGCGACCCGCGCGTATATCGAGCGGCACGGCAAGCCTGTGGCCTTCTATTCCGACAAGCACAGTGTTTTCCGGAACGCGAAGGCCAGCGCAGCGCGCGGCGACGGGATGACGCATTTTGGCCGCGCGCTCGATGCTCTGAACATCGAGATTATCTGCGCTAACTCGCCGCAAGCCAAGGGCCGAGTCGAACGGGCCAACGCCACTTTGCAGGATCGCCTGGTTAAAGCGATGCGCCTGGAAGGCATCTCATCGATCGAGGACGCCAACGTTTTCCTGGACAGCTATAGGACCAGGCACAACGCGCGGTTCGCCCGCCCCGCCTTCGACGCGCGAGATCTGCACCGCCCCCTCGCCCCGCATGACGATCTGCGTTCGATCATGGTCTGGCGGGAGCGGCGGACAGTGACGGCGGCGCTGACACTGCATTACAACAAGGCGATGTTCATCCTGGAACCGAACGATGTCAGCCGAAGTCTTGCGCGCAAGCGGGTGACTATATGCGAGTATCCCGATGGCCGGCTGGAGATCGAGCATGAAGGGCATGTCCTACCCTATCGCCAGTTCGACAAGATGCGGCAGGTCAACCAGCCAGCCATTGTCGGGAACAAACATCTGGACGCGGCTCTGATCCTGGCAAAGCAGATGCAGGCGATCATGCCGCATCATCGCAAGCGCAACAACGATGCCCCTGCCCGTCGTGATCAGCCCACGCATCTCTTCCCTCAGCCCGAACCACCACCAAAGATCGACCGCCGCAAACTGGGTGGCTCAAAGCTCAAGCGCGGTTCCAGGCTTAGTGACGAGGCGTTGCGCGAACGCGGGACGCTCGGCTTCGTGCAGAGGACATGACCGGGCCCACTGCAGGGCAGCGGGTCCATGGCCACTACCCCAAGATCAGCGCATCAGCAGGGTCTGCGCTGCGCTATCCCGAGGGCTCCACGCAGCCCCTGCTGTCCTCAACGTGTGACATTTCTATATGGCAGAAATTGTGACTTCTCTAAATGGCAAGAACATCTGATGTAGGTGCCATTTAGAAATGACACCCCTCCGCCAGATAGAGATGACACTCTTGGGCCTTGGCGGCGAACGCGGTGTTCATGGTCTTCCCACGGGAGGATCAGACTATGACGGTGCTGGCGATGAGCCAAGGCGAGCTATCGAGATTTGATACACTGATGCGCGTTGAGCGCGGCGAACTTCGGATTGAGGATGCAGCGACGCTGCTTGGACTGAAGCGCCGGCAGATATTCCGGCTGCCCGGGTAACCGCCGACACAGCGATGCCTTCCGCGACAAGGTCGTTGCGCTGGTCCGCGAGCATTATGCGGATTTCGGACCGACATTGGCGCGTGAGTATCTGGCTGAGCGCCATGGCATCAGGATCGGCTGCGAGACACTGCGCAAGCTGATGATCGAGGCCGGGATTTGGAAGGATCGTCAAGCCCGTCGCCCTCGCCCGTATCAGCCTCGCTATCGCCGAGATTGCCGTGGCGAGCTGATCCAGATCGACGGCTCGAAGCATTGGTGGTTTGAAGACCGCGGCCCGCAATGCACCCTGCTCGTCTATATCGACGACGCGACCAGCGAACTGATGCACCTCAGGATGGTCGAGAGCGAGAGCACCTTTGCCTATATGGAGGCGACCCGCGCATATATCGAACGGCACGGCAAGCCGGTGGCGTTCTATTCCGATAAGCACAGCGTTTTCCGGAACGCGCGGGCCAGCGCCGCTCGTGGCGACGGCATGACGCATTTTGGTCGCGCGCTCGATGCTCTGAACATCGAGATTATCTGCGCCAACTCGCCGCAGGCCAAGGGCCGGGTCGAACGGGCCAACGCCACCTTGCAAGATCGCTTGGTGAAAGCGATGCGACTGGAAGGGATCTCGTCGATCGCGGACGCCAACACCTTCCTCGACATCTATAGGACCAGGCACAACGAGCGGTTCGCCCGACCCGCCTTCGATGCCCGCGATCTGCACCGCCCCCTCGCCCCGCATGACGATCTGCGCTCGATCATGGTTTGGCGTGAGCAGCGGACCGTGACGGCGGCGCTGACGCTGCATTACAACAAGGCAATGTTCATTCTGGAGCCGAACGATGTCAGCCTGGATCTGGCGCGCAAGCGGGTGACGGTTTGTGAATATCCCGACGGCCGACTGGAGATCGAGCATGAGGGCCATGTCCTGCCCTATCGTCAGTTCGACAAGATGCGGCAGGTGAACCAGCCTGCCATTGTCGAGAACAAGCATCTGGATGCAGCGTTGTTGCTGGCCAAACAGATGCAGGCAATCATGCCGCATCACCGCAAGCGCAACAACGACGCCCCTGCCCGCCGTGACCAGCCTATGCATATGTTCCCCGAACCGGAAACGCCGCCAAAAATCGACCGCCGCAAACTGGGTGGCTCGAAGCTCAAGCGCGGTCCCAGGCTCAGTGAGGAGGCGTTGCGCGAACGCGGCACGCTCAGCTTCGTACAGAGACCATGACCGGGCCCACTGCAGGGCAGCGGGTCCATGGTTCACCACCCCAAGGTCAGCGCATCAGCAGGGTCTGCGCTGCGCTAGGCCGATGGCTCCGCGCAGACCCTGCTGCTATAAATGGTGTCATTTCTATCTAGCGGAGATAGTGTCTTTTCTAAGCAGCTCGAACATCTGATTTTCGCAATCGTGCAGAACCTGTGGTCCTCACTCTGGAAATCACCACGTCTTTATCACCATCCATCCTTCATCGTAGAGTGAACATGTCCAAAGCCAGTCCCGCCGATATTATGCCCATTGCTACCGTCATGGCTCGACTGCGCGATCCTTACGCTGGCTGCCCGTGGGACATCGAACAGGACTTCGCTTCGATCGCGCCCTACACGATCGAGGAAGCCTATGAAGTCGTCGATGCTATCCAGCGCAACGACATGACGGCCCTGCGCGACGAACTGGGCGACCTGCTGCTCCAGGTCATCTTCCACAGCCGCATCGCTGAACAGTCCGGCATCTTCGCGCTTCAGGATGTCATCGACGCCATCACGCAAAAAATGATCCGCCGCCATCCCCATGTCTTTGAAGAAGGCATGAGGCGTGAAGACGGTCACGCCCAGTGGGAAGCCATCAAGGCTGCCGAACGCGCTGAAAAAGACCCAGACCCCAGCGCGCTGGCTGGAGTTGCGACTGCGCTCCCCGCGTTGCTCCGCGCAGAAAAGCTGCAAAAGCGCGCTGCCCGCACCGGCTTCGACTGGCCTGATACCGATGGCGCTATCGCCAAGATCGCCGAGGAACTGGAGGAGGTTCAGACCGCCCAGTCACAGGCGGATCGTGAGGAGGAAATTGGCGATCTGCTCTTTGCTGTCGTCAATCTGGCGCGTCATCTGAAGGTAGATCCCGAAGTCGCGCTCCGGGCTGGGAATGCCAAGTTCGAGCGCCGTTTCCGTGGAATGGAAGCGCTGGCCGGAGACAGTTTTCCCGCCCTGTCGCTCGACGAAAAGGAAGCGCTCTGGCAACAAGTGAAGCAAGCGGCCAAGCAGGCCTGATCCGGCTTAGGTAGGCGGCTGCGCTCGCGGCCGCTTGCCATAGCGCGCAAAGGCGGCGTCCGACAGGCGCACGTCCACGCGGGTTTCCTCGCCCTGCGCATCGCTCGCCAGCACTTCGCCATGTTCGTGCAACCACGCCAGCGCCGCGCCATCGGCGGCCGCGATGCGCAAGCCGTAAACTTTGGCACCCGCCGTCATGCGGGCGCTGATCGCCCGCTGGAGGTCGGCAATTCCCGCCCCGGTCAACGCGGACAGGATGACCACATCGTCCCGACGCGCCGCCGTTTCACGGGCCAGAGCCTCGGCATCCGCATCCAGCAGGTCCAACTTGTTCCACGCTTCGATAATCGGCGGAGCGGGTGGCTCCCCCTCCCCGCGCTCGGCTGCGCCCTCTCCTGCGACACCCAGTTCGCTCAACACATCGATCACATCGTCGCGCTGCGCATCGCTATCGGGATGAGCGATGTCGCGCACATGGACGATCAGGTCGGCGGACAGCACCTCTTCCAATGTTGCACGAAACGCCGCGATCAACTGGGTCGGCAGGTCGGATACGAAGCCGACAGTGTCGGACAGGATCGCCTTTTCCAATCCCGGCAAGGCGATCTGCCGCATGGTGGGATCGAGCGTGGCGAACAGCAAATCTTCGGCCATAACATCCGCACCGGTCAGGCGATTGAACAATGTGGATTTGCCCGCATTGGTATAGCCGACCAGTGCGATCACCGGCCACGGCGCACGCTGTCGGCGGGCACGGTGCAACCCGCGGGTTCGCGTGACCTGATCCAGCTCTTTACGAATCTTGGCCATGCGATCGCGAATCATGCGACGATCCGCCTCGATCTGCGTCTCGCCCGGCCCGCCCAGAAAGCCGAAGCCGCCGCGTTGCCGTTCCAGATGGGTCCAGCTGCGTACCAGTCGCCCGGCCTGATAATCCAGATGTGCCAGTTCGACCTGAAGCCGCCCTTCGTTGGTCGCCGCCCGTTCCCCGAATATTTCGAGGATGAGTCCCGTGCGGTCGATGACCTTTGCCCCGACCGCCTTTTCCAGATTGCTTTGCTGGACCGGCGACAGTGCATTGTCGACGATGACGAGTTCGGCCTCTTCCTGCACGACCAAAGTCGCGATCTGGTCGATCTGGCCGCTGCCGAACAAGGTCGCTGGCTTGCGATCGCGGACGCGAAAGCTCTGCGATGCGCGAACGTCTATACCGATCGCCAGCGCAAGGCCGCCAGCCTCCTCCAGCCGGGCATCGCTGTCGCGACGATCTCCGCCATGGGTTTCGGCGTGGACGACCACGGCGCGCGTGCCACGCGCCACTTCATCTTCGGAATCACGATTGAAAATTGCCATGAGTGATTAGAGCATCTGCCAGCGGCCCGGTCCACCTCAAGGCGGACCGGGCCGCTATGCGGGTGATCAGTCGTCCTGCTCATTCTCGCCCGACAGGTCGAGCGAATGGAGGGGCTGCACTGTGGAAATGGCGTGCTTGTAAACCAGCTGGACCATATTGTCCCGCTCCAGCAACATGCAGAAAAGATCAAAGGCCGCGATTTCGCCCTGAAGCATCACGCCGTTCACCAAGAACATCGTAACCGGGCTACCCGATTTGCGCACAGCGGTCAGGAATATTTCTTGGAGCAACCGCGCCTTGCCGTTGCTCTCGCTGGCCTTGCGCAAATCAGTCAGGTCCATCGATTGCGCGGGCATGACCGTCGAAATTGCATGCTTATAGACGAGTTGCGACTGCCCGTCGCGGCGTAGCAACACGGAAAAATTATCGAACCAGGTGATGATGCCCTGCAACTTGACGCCCTTGACCAGAAACATGGTCACCGGGGTCTTGCTCTTGCGCAGGCTGTTCAGGAAAATGTCCTGAAGATTATTCACTTTATCGGCCATGTCTTCCAGCCTTCCATTATTGACGGGACGTTACCCGCTCTTGCACCCCTGGGCAGGGTGTCTTGCCTGCTCCCGCTTGTCGGGAACAGGCTATTCGTATCGCAATTGCGAAGAGGCGTCCATGGCCGTCGTGCGCTTTGTCCAACGGCCGTAAAAGCCCTTCATTCCTTGTCTTCTGTGATGCCAAGCAATTTCAGTTTCCGATGTAAAGCCGAACGCTCCATGCCGATGAATGTTGCGGTTCGAGAGATATTGCCGGAAAAACGGCGAATCTGGATACGCAGATATTCCCGCTCAAAACTTTCGCGCGCCTCCCGCAAGGGTGCCCCCATGATCGCGGACTGACCCATCCCTTCCCCGCCGCCACCGCTGGTCAGTTCGGGGGGCAGCATATCCAGTTCGATCCGGCCAATCCGGTCGCCGGGCGCCAGTATCATCGTGCGTTCGATAACGTTACGCAACTGGCGCACGTTACCCGGCCATTCATTGGCCTGCAACGCAGCCATGGCGTCGCTCGCCATGTCTGGCGGCGGGACACGGCGTTCGGCGGCGAAACGGGCGAGATAATGTTCGACCAGCGGCGGTATATCGTCCCGCCGTTCCGATAATTGCGGAATGGCCAGCGGCACGACGTTGAGCCGATAGAAAAGATCCTCGCGAAACCGCCGCTCCTCAATCTCGGTCGCCAGATCAAGCGCAGTGGAGGATATGACGCGCACGTCCACCTTCACCTGCCGCTGTCCGCCCACGCGAGTAAAACTCTGGTCCGTCAGCACGCGCAGTATCTTGCCCTGCGTCGTAATCGGCATGTCGGCCACTTCGTCTATATATAGCGTGCCGCCATGGGCCTGCTCCAGATAGCCTGGACGGACCAGACCGCTGGCATCTTCCAGACCGAACAACTCTTCCTCGACCCGATCGGGGTCCATACGAGCAGCCGCCACAATGATGAAGGGCGAATCCGCCCTCCCGCTCCAGCTATGGAGCATACGTGCCGCCACTTCCTTGCCCACGCCTGCGGGGCCGGAAATCAGCACGCGGCTGCCGGTCCCTGCCACTTTCTTGATCGTCGCGCGGACGCCGTTGATGGCCGCTGACGTACCGGTCAATTCGTCATCTTGGCCGAAGCGCGCACGCAGCACCTGATTTTCGCGCCGCAGTCGCTCCGTTTCCGTTGCACGCGCGACAAGGTGAAGCAGCCGGTCTGCCTCGAAAGGCTTCTCGATGAAATCGGCCGCTCCCTTTCGGATGGCGGCAACGGCGGTGTCAATATTGCCATGACCTGAAATCATCAGGACAGGGATCGTGGGGTCGCGCCGCTTGATTTCCTCCAGCAGTTCCAGCCCGTCCATGCGCGACCCTTGCAGCCACACATCAAGCAGGACGAGGGACGGCCGCCGCGCGTCCAGCGCGTCGATCGCGCTGTCGCTGTTCGCGGCGGTGCGGGCGGTAAAGCCTTCGTCTTCCAGCACACCTGCGACCAGATCGCGAATGTCTTCTTCATCGTCGACTATCAGAATATCAAGCGCCATTGGCCGTCACTTTTCCTTTGGGGAGGGCAATAACCTGTCCCTCTTCCAGTTTTTCCAGCGCCCCCGCTGCAAATCGCAGGGTGACGCATGCGCCACCCCCCTGCGCATCGTCGAAGCGGATTTCTCCCAGATGCTCCTCGACAATCTTCTTGACGATGGCCAGGCCCAAACCCGTGCCCTTGGTCCGCGTCGTCATATAAGGTTCCAGGATGCGCTCACGCTCGGGCGGCAGGCCGATCCCGTCATCCTGTACCGTGATGACCAGATCGTCCGCCTGCAGCATCATGCGCATGCGCACATGCCCGCGCGGCAATCCATCTTCGGGCACGGGTTTGGGTTCGATGGCTTCTGCCGCATTTTTGACGATGTTGGTCAGCGCCTGCCCCAGTTGCCGCCGGTCGCAGACCAGTTCCAGATCAGGATCGTCCGCTTCGAATGTGAAGAGCATGTCGGGATGCGCGACTTCATGCAGGAACAGTGCATGCCGCGCGATGTCGCCCACCGCCTCCCGCCGGAACACCGGCTTTGGCATGCGCGCGAAGGAGGAGAATTCGTCCACGATCCGACGCAGGTCACCCACCTGCCGCACGATCGTGCCGGTCAGGCGGGTGAACACTGCCTTGTCACTTGTCACCTCGTCGGCGTAGCGCCGCTGGAGCCGTTCGGCGGCGAGTTGGATCGGCGTCAGCGGGTTCTTGATCTCATGCGCGATGCGGCGGGCAACGTCCGACCATGCGGCACGGCGCTGATCCGAAAGCTGCTGGGTGATGTCGTCGAAGGTAAGGATATGACCTGAAGCATCATCGGAAACCTTCACCGCCAATGTGCGCAAATCGCCGTGAGCGCGCAACTGCACGATCGCGCTGCCCTCTTCCGACGCAATCAGATCGGCCAGTTCAGGCGCGACTTCGGTCAACGGGCGACCAACCGGATCGTCGCCCTCATCCACCAATATGGCGGCGGCTGAGCGGTTAAGCAGTTGGACCATGCCCTGCTTGTCCACTGACAAAACGCCAGCGCTCACGCCGGACAGGATCGCTTCGATAAAAGCACGGCGTTCGTCCAACTGGCTGTTGGCTCCCACCAGCGCGCTTGTCTGCGCCTCCAGCCGCTGCGTCATGCGATTGAACGCGGACGCCAGCGTGCCGATCTCGTCGCGGCTTTGCGGGCTGGTAACGCGCGCAGACAGGTCGCCAGCCGTAATCCGCCGCGCCGCCGTTACCAGTTCATTGACGGGGCGCACCATCCAGTCGGCAACGGCGAGCGCGATATAGACCGCGATTCCCACCAGCAGCAGCGACCCGACGAACAGCGCGATGTTGAAACGCAATTGTAGCGCGCGAGACTGGTTCGAAAACAGGTCGTAATCGGCAATGACCTTCTGCGCCCGCGCCACGTTCGAGAAGGATGTCGTGACGGCGTTGCGAGTGGCGTACAGATAGATTTTGCTGTTGGGGTATAGAAGCGTTACCGCCTCAACCTCGTTCGGGCGAAGGCGTACGACGATATTTTCCCCCCCGGCGAGCCGCTTGACCACTTCGGGGGAGAGCATTTCGGAGACGGGTCGGTTTTCAGGATCGACGGTAGCGGCGGTGCGAGCGATGCCGTCCTTGCCGACTTCGATAATGGCGGAGCGGTTCAATTTCCGCGTGACGACCTGATAGATATAACCTTCGGCGAAACGGGAACTGGATACCGACGATTCACGCAGATAATCGCGCAGATCGTCAGCCATCGTCAGCGTTTCATCGCTAACCTCGCGCAAATTCTGTTCATAATAGCCGCGCGCCAGATCGCTGGCGTTCTGAAGCATGCCGCGCGCGCTGTCCGATGCCCAGAACTGCACGCCATATTGGAACAGCAGGGACGCGAAGATCACGACCAGCAACATAGGGACGCTCGCCGCGATCGAAAATATCGCCACGAGCCGCACATGCAACTGCCCGTCGCTGCCGATCGCCGATTGCGCGGCCCGCCGTTTGGCTACCCGCCGACCCAACAGCATCAGTAGCGCGATAGCTGGCACCAGATTGGCCACCAATAGCAGAGCGACGATCGGTGGCGTCAGCAGCGTGTAAGTCTGACTTCCACCAGACAGGAGATGGTAGGTCAGGCCCGCCATGCCCAGAAACAAAATGAGCGTGATGGCTTCCACCAGCGTCGCCAGCCGACCATTGCGCAGGACAGGAGGCAAACGCCGCCTCCAGGCTGAAACCCGCCGGGCCAATGTAGTCGCACCGCTCATAGTGGCATCGTTACAACAACCCCGTGCCCATTCAAACACAGTATTTGTATCGGAAGCTGTCGCTTGTCGATGGACGCCATCGGTTCATCGCCATCGATGCAGAGTTATCAATCAGTCAGCCGCAATTGCAACGGATCCAATCCATAATCCGTCAGCTTCTTGCGCAGCGTATTGCGGTTGATGCCAAGCAGCGCAGCCGCACGGATCTGATTACCGTCCACGCTCGCCAACACTTCCTGTAATAGGATCGGCTCGATCATGGCGAGCAGGTCGTCATGCAACTGTCGATTGGGCTGACCAAGGCCAACGCCAAGATGCCGCTTCGTCCAGTCGCGCACCGCATGGGCCAACTGGTCGCTTCGCACGGCATGATCGGCAGGTATGGCATCTATCGGTAACATATGGCGCAATATGTCGGCCGTGATGACATTGTCGCGGCTAAGCACCGCCAGTCGCTGCATCATATTTTGAAGTTCACGGACATTGCCCGGCCAATGCCATGCCATCAGCAGTTGATTGGCATCATCGGCCAGTGTCTTGCGCGGCAGACCGTCCAACGCCGCGCGCTCCAGGAAATGGCGCGCGAGCAGAACGACGTCCTCGCGCCTTTCCCGCAACGCAGGGAGAGCGATCGGCACGACGTTGAGGCGATAATAGAGGTCCTGCCGGAAACGGTTATCCTCGATCAGTTGCGACAGATGTTTGTTCGTGGCGGCGATGATGCGGACATTCACCCGCACCGGCTTCGATCCACCGACGGTCGTCACCTCACCAGATTGCAGCACCCGCAACAGGCGCGTTTGCGCCTCCATCGGCATGTCGCCAATTTCATCGAGGAACAGCGTGCCGCCCTGCGCCTGCTCGAATTTCCCGGCCGTCCTGGCATGTGCGCCCGTGAAGGCGCCTTTTTCATAGCCGAACAGTTCCGCTTCGATCAGTTCGCGCGGAATGGCGGCCATGTTGATCGCGACGAAGGGCTTGGTCCGCCGCTGTCCCAGGCTGTGGATCGCTTCGGCCACCAATTCCTTGCCTGTGCCGGATTCGCCCAGCACCAGGATCGACAGGTCGTTGGAAAGCACGCGCGCAATCGTGCGGTAAACTTCCTGCATCGCGGGCGAACGTCCGACCAGCGGCAGCCCGTCATGCGGCAGGCCCGGCTCATCGACATCGCCCTGCTCGCTCTGACGCGTGCTCAGCGCATCCGCCACTGCCCGCGTCAGTTCGTTAAGATCGAACGGCTTGGGCAAATATTCGAACGCCCCGCGCTCTGTTGCCCGGATCGCAGTGTTGAGCGTATTTTGCGCCGACATGATGATGACGTTCACATCGGGCCGTGCCGCGATGATGTCGGCCACGCCGTCCAGCCCGTCGCCATCGGGCAGCATGACGTCGGTAATCAGGATGTCGGGCGCGAAACTATCCATCAACGCGGTGCGCTCCCGGATAGAGGCGGCGGTCTTGACCTTATGCCCTTGCCGCCGCAGCGCTTCGCCCACCACCACGCAAATGGCCGGATCGTCGTCCACTACCAGAACTGTACCCGTCGTCGGCATCAACCCATACCCATCGGCAGCAGGATGCGGAACGTGGACTCGCCCGCCTCCGCATCGCGGGAATATTGTACGAATCCATTCATATCGCGCACCATTTTATCGACCAGCGCCAAGCCTAAGCCCTGCCCGTCGCGCTTGCCTGTGATGAAGGGGTTGAAAAGATGGTCCAGAATATGTTCCGGCACCCCAGGCCCGTTGTCGACCACGACGATCTCTATCGGCAAAACCGCACTGCCCTTGCCGCCGCCGACCATGACAGACACGCCATGACGAAAGGCGGTTTCGACCCTTATGCGCGGCTTGGAGACATTCTCCAGCGCTTCGGCCGCATTTTTGAGCAGATTGATCATTACCTGTACCAGCGCATCGTCGTTGATGATGGCGAAGGGCAAGGATGGATCATACCGTTTGATGATCTTAACATGTCGGGCAAAGCCAGCCGCCGCTATGTCACATGCCCGATCGATCAGGGGATAGATATTGCCTGGGGCACATTCCAGAGCGCGATCGGTACTGAAATCCTGCATCCGATCGATCAGGGCCGCGATGCGATCGACCTCGTTGCAGATGAGCTGGGTCAATGCCGCGTCCTTGCCCCCCTGGCTTGATTCCAGCAACTGCGCCGCACCGCGGATGCCGGACAAGGGGTTCTTGATCTCATGCGCCAATATGGCCGCTGCCCCCATCGCCGACCGTGCGCCTCCCGACGTGCTGCGATGGCCGATCTTGCGCGCCTGGCTTTGCGCGTGGAGCGATACGATTCGCCAGCCGTCATGATCGACGATGGGTGATATCATGAGGTCCACCTCCATCTCGGCAGTGCGCCCAGCATGGACCTTGATGTCATAGGCGGCGATCGGTTTGTTATTGTGCCAGATGTCGAACCGGGCGCCGGCTTCCGCAATGCGAATGGTGCGCGCGACATCGCTGCCAACGATCGCAGACCGCGCCATGTTGAGCAGCGTTTCAGCGCGCACATTGGCTTCCGCGATCAGGTTATCGGGCCGCACGACCAGCGTGGCGACTGGCAAAGCGGTCATCTGTTCAGCCAGAGAAGGCCCGTCCTGCTGCACCCGTATTGACGGAACGGATGGCAGCACCATGGTCATGCGGCCTGCCGCGCGTCCATTGGCTCGACCCCGCCTGCGATGAGCGGTTCGTAAAAGCGGGCAAGCATGTCCAACACGGTCTGCGCATCCGGTTCCTGATTAACGGCGTTGCGAAACTCGGCAGATCCGGTCAGGCCTTTGGTATACCAGCCGATATGCTTGCGGGCCATGTTAACGCCGGTATGATTGTCGTAATGGTCGAGCATCGCCTTATAATGCTCGACGATCACAGCATATTGTTCTTCCAGGCATGGATCCGACACGCGCGTTCCGTCGGTCAGCCAAGCCATGACCTGGCTGATGAGCCATGGCCGCCCGTAAGCGCCGCGACCGATCATCACGCCATCCGCGCCACTCTGCTCCAGTGCCATGTCGGCATCCTCAATCGAACAAATGTCGCCATTGGCGATGACGGGCAGCTTGACCGCATCCTTGACCGAACGAATGAAGCCCCAGTCGGCTGACCCTTTATACATCTGACAGCGCGTGCGGCCATGGACGGTAATCAGCTGCGCGCCCAGATCCTCGGCGATATGGGCCAGTTCCGGCGCGTTGAGGCTGGCATGATCCCACCCCATGCGCATCTTTACCGTGACCGGCACGTCGACCGCATCGACCGTGGCCTTGATCAACGCGGCCGCCAGCGGCAGATCGCGCATCAGCGCACTGCCCGCGTCGCCATTGACGACCTTTTTCACAGGACAGCCCATGTTGATGTCGATGATCGCCGCGCCGCGATCCGCGTTCAATTTGGCGGCGTCGGCCATTTCGGCTGGCGAACACCCCGCCAACTGCATCGACACCGGTTCCTCCAGCGGATGCCAGGCAGCCTTCTGCAGCGACTGGCGAGTTTCCCGGATCATCGCCGCTGACGCAATCATCTCCGTCACATTGAGACCGCAGCCATAGCGCCGCACCAGCGTGCGGAATGGCATGTCAGTCACTCCCGTCATAGGAGCCAGCACGACAGGCATGTCGATCCCGATTGGGCCGATGGAGATGGGGGATAGTCTGCGCATAGTGAAGCGAATGAACCTGCCTAAAAAACAGGCAGGCCATATCGGAAAACCACAACCCTAGCAAGCGATGGGGTCTGGCGGGGGGAAGGATCAGCGTCTATGCCGCGCACCATGAACGCCGTTCGCCCCCGTCAAACCGTCGCCCTGCTCGTTGCCGCCGGTGTGGGCAGTCGCGCCGGAACCGGCTTGCCCAAGCAGTTCCGCAGTGTTGGTGGCCAGGCAATATTGGCCCATGCCTTCGACGCATTGTCGGCGCATGCGGGTGTCGATGCGATCTTTGTCGTGCTGGGATCCAATCAGGAGGCGCAGGCAAAAGCGTTGCTCGGCGATCGCCCGATCAGTGCGATGGTCGAGGGCGCGGACACCCGTCGAGGATCGGTGTTAGCGGGGCTGGAGGCAATTGAGGCGGCGGGGGGATGCGACAGGATATTGGTCCACGACGCCGCCCGCCCTTTCCTGCCCGCGAGCGTTGTGGATCGACTGCTTACCGCATTGGAAACGGCAAAGGGCGCGATCCCGGTGCTGCCAGTTGCCGATACGCTGGTGCGAGGAATCGAGGGAACGATGGGCCAGGGCGTATCGCGCGACCGCCTGTTTCGCGTCCAAACGCCACAGGCTTTTGATTTCGACAGGCTGCTCGCCGCGCATCGCGCGTGGGATTGTTCGCGTGAAGCCACCGATGATGCGCAGATACTGCGCAGCTTTGGTGAGGATGTGGCGCTGGTGACTGGCGACGAAAGGCTGGAAAAATTGACCTACCCGCAGGACTTCGCACGAGCCGAAGCGCAATGGGCGGCATCACGCACGGTTCGAGTGGGCATGGGCTATGACGTCCATCGGCTGGCTGCGCAGGAAGAATTGTGGCTCGGCGGCGTGTTAATCCCGCATGATCGCGGCCTTGTCGGGCATAGCGATGCAGATGTGGCACTGCACGCCATCGTCGATGCGATCCTGGGTGCGCTGGCGGAGGGGGACATAGGCAACCATTTTCCGCCATCTGACCCAAAATGGCGCGGCGCGTCGTCCGATCGGTTCCTGGCCTATGCCTGCGAGCGGGTGTCGGCGCGGGGCGGGCGGATCGACCATATCGACCTGACCATCATCTGCGAAGCGCCCAAGATCGGCCCGCATCGCGACGCGATGCGCGCGCGGATCGCGCAGATCATGGCGGTGCCGACCGACCGGGTGAGCGTAAAAGCGACCACGACCGAGCGGCTGGGCTTTGCCGGAAGAGGTGAAGGTATCGCTGCGCAGGCGGTTGCCACGCTATCCCTGCCCGCGCTATCCTGATCCCATGCGCGACACCATCCTCCCCATCGAACTCGTCGAACTGGCCGATCGGGTCATCATCGCCAATCGCCGGGCGGGCCGCACCATCGCTGTTGCCGAAAGCTGCACCGGCGGGCTGGTGTCGGCGGCGCTGACGGAAATCGCCGGATCGTCGGACGTGTTCGAAGCGGGCTTCATAACCTATTCCAACGACATGAAGTCGGAGCTGCTGAAAGTATCGCAGGATGTGTTGGAAACATTCGGCGCAGTGTCCATCGCCACCGCCTGGGCCATGGCGCAGGGCGCGCTCAAGAAGAGCCATGCGCATGTCGCCGTGGCAATAACCGGCATCGCAGGGCCAGGTGGCGGGTCAGAACAGAAGCCGGTCGGCACCGTGGTGTTCGCGCGCGCCGAACGAGGGGCGAGCGCGGATAAGATCGTCGCCGACATGCGGCATTTCGAGAATAATGGTCGTGGTGGCGTGCGTCTTCAGGCGGCGTTGTGCGCGCTCGAACTGATGTTGCCGGAATCGCCGGGCGCGTAAAGAGTGGCAGCGCGGGTTTCGAACGCGCCGATCATCTTGCGCAGCGCCTTGTCGAACACCTGCCCCGCGAGCATTTCGAAAAGGCGGTTCTTGAACTCGAACTCTACCTCGAAATCGACCAGCACTCCGCCCTGCCCGTCGTCGCGAAACTGCCATGCATTGTGCAGATGCTTGAGCGGCCCGTCGAGATAATCGACGCGCACATGGTCGGGTCGATGCTTGTGGACGCGGGATGTGAAACTTTCCTTGATACCCTTGAACCCAACGATCATGTCCGCGATCATTTCGCTGTCACTATCGGATCGCACGCGGATCGCGCTGATCCACGGCAGGAACTGCGGATAGGCGGTCACGTCCGTGACCAGATCGAACATCTGGGTCGGAGTGTAGGGCAGATGCCGGGTTTCGTTGTGCCGGGGCATAGATAATCAGCCCTTAGCCGCCGCCTTGGCAAGTTTCGCTTCACGCGCAGCGCGCATTTCGGCGAAATCCTGTCCCGCATGATAGCTAGACCGGGTGAGCGGGCTGGAGGCGACCTGCAGGAAGCCCTTGGCCCGCGCGATCCCGGCGTAGGCGTTGAAGGCGGCGGGGGTCACGAACTCGATGACCTTGGTATGCTTCGGCGTGGGCTGAAGATACTGGCCCATCGTCAGGAAATCGATGTCGGCCGAACGCATGTCGTCCATGACCTGATGCACCTCCAGCCGTTCTTCGCCCAAGCCCAGCATAATGCCGGACTTAGTGAAGATCGAAGGGTCGAGCCGTTTGACCGATTCGAGCAGGCGCAACGACGCATAATAGCGCGCGCCGGGGCGAATGGTTGGGTAGAGACGGGGTACGGTTTCCAGGTTGTGATTATAAACGTCCGGCCGCGCCGTGACGATCATTTCGATCGCACGTTCATGCTTGTTGCGGAAGTCGGGCGTCAGGATTTCGATCGTCGTACCGGGCGTGGTGCGGCGCAAAGCCTCAATCACCTTGACGAACTGCGAAGCGCCGCCATCGGGCAGGTCGTCGCGATCGACCGAGGTGATGACGATATGTTCCAAGCCCATCTCTGCCGCGGCATCGGCCAGATTCTGCGGTTCGTTGACGTCGACCTTGCGCGGCATGCCAGTCTTGACGTTGCAGAAAGCACAGGCGCGGGTGCAGACGTCGCCCAGGATCATGACCGTCGCATGCTTCTTGGTCCAGCATTCGCCAATATTCGGGCATGCCGCTTCTTCGCAGACCGTGTTCAGCCCCTTTTCCCGCATCAGCTTGCGAGTCTCGTGATAAGCGGGGCTGGTGGGCGCCTTGACGCGGATCCAGTCGGGCTTGCGGACGCGATCGGGGTTGTTGGCTGGCTGGCCGGGCAAAGGGATCGGAGCGATGTCGTTCATGCGCCCCAGATAGCGATGCGCAGCCATACTTGCCAGCCCCCTATTTGTGCGGCAGAGATCGGCGCATGGCAGATTTTACAGCAATGCTCGAAGGCTATCACCGCTTCCGTTCCACCGGCTGGACAGAGCAGCGCGCGCGATGGGATGAACTGAGCGAGGGGCAAAGCCCCCGCGTCATGGTGATCGCCTGCTCCGACAGCCGAGTCGACCCGGCGCAGATTTTCGATACCAGCCCCGGCGAGATATTTGTCGTCCGCAACGTCGCAGCCCTTGTGCCGCCGTTTGAAACCAGTCCCGGTTATCATGGGGTTTCCGCTGCGCTGGAGTTTGCCGTTCAAGTGCTAAAGGTCGGCGAGATCGTCGTGATGGGTCATGGCAAATGCGGCGGATGCAAGGCTGCTTTGAGCCAGGAATTGAAGGATGCGCCGCCGGGCGAAGGCGGCTTCATCGCTGACTGGATCGAGTTGCTGGATGGTGCGCGCGATACTGTGGTTGCCCAGTTTGGCGACGATCGCAGCCGGGACGCCGAACGTGCCATGGAGCAGGAGGGCGTAAAGGTCAGCCTGGCCAACCTGCGCAGCTTCCCCTGCGTCCGGTCGAAGGAGCGTAAGGGCGAGTTGAAACTGGTCGGCGCGTTCTTTGCGATTTCCGATGGCCAGTTGCATATCATGGACGAAGATAGCGGGACATTCTCGCCCGCCTGAAAGGAAAAACTATGGCATCGACCCGCGACGGCAGCGGCAACATCGCCCTGCTGATAGATGCCGACAATGCGTCCGCGGCGCATTTCGATCCGGTCATGACGGTGCTGGCGGAACTGGGTACGGTCAACATCCGGCGCGCCTATGGCAACTGGAGCAAGGCGACGCTCAAGACATGGGCAGCGCTGTCGGTCGCACATGCGATCGAGCCGCAGCAACAGTTCGACCTGACCAAGGGCAAGAACGCCACCGACATGAAGATGACGATCGACGCCATGGATTTGATGGCGAGCGGGCGCGTCGATGGCTTTGGCCTGATGTCCAGTGACAGCGATTTTACCCCGTTGGCGACTCGCATCCGGCAGCAGGGCATACCCGTCTATGGCTTCGGGTCGGCCAATACGCCCGAGGGATTTCGGCGAGCCTGCACCCGGTTCCTGGACGTCAATGCGTTAAGGGCCGCAGAGGTGCCGATGGTCAGGAAGGCCGCGCCGAGTAGCAGCGCCAAAGCCAGCGCGACGCCCCCTGCCCCGGCCAAGCCCGTCGCGACTTCGTCGGTTCCGGCGGTGGCTGCGGCACCGGCTGCACCGGTTCAGGGCAAGGCAGTCGATCCCGAAGTCGTGCGTCTGCTGATCGACGCCTATGATGAGGCTAAGCGGGATGAGCGGGGGTTTGTCGCGCTCGGTCCGGTCGGGCAGCGGGTGGGCAACCGGTCGAGTTTCGACGTGCGCAACTATGGCTATAAACGGCTGTCGGATCTGGTGCAGGCGATCCCTAACTTCATTTCCGAAGTGCGCGAAGGCGGCCAGACCTGGATCAAGCGGGTGCGGTGATTTCCTGAATGAGGACCAAAGGTTTTGCAAAAAAAGCGATAACCTAAGCCGCGAATTGTAAGGACAAAAAAAGGGCCGGTCCAACGAGGGGCCGGCCTTTAAAGTTTAGGAGAGGATGCCTGAAAGGCACCTTCTCTATGCAATGTTACCGTTATCATGGCGACTGCAAAATAGGACCGGACAGTTGCATTTTTTGCAACCGCCCGGTCTTTCAATATGGTCCGCTCACGCATGAGTTTGGCAAGCGTAATGCAACCGCCTTCTCGACTTCGCTCGAAGCGAACGGATGGGGTTGGATTCGCATACTCTAATTCAACGTGTCAGTTTCTTGTACGACAGCGCGGTAGGCCGGTCGGCTGCATCGCCCAGACGGCGGCGCTTGTCTTCCTCATAGGCTTCGAAATTGCCTTCGAACCATTCGACATGGCTGTTGCCTTCGAACGCCAGGATGTGCGTGGCGAGGCGATCGAGGAAGAAGCGGTCATGGCTGATGACCACGGCGCAGCCTGCGAAATTTTCGATCGCTTCTTCCAGCGCGCCCAGCGTTTCGACGTCGAGATCGTTGGTCGGTTCATCGAGCAGCAGGACGTTGCCGCCCTTTTTCAGCATTTTGGCGATGTGGACGCGGTTGCGTTCACCACCCGACAGCTTGCCGACATTTTTCTGCTGGTCCTGCCCCTTGAAATTGAAGGCACCGACATAGGCGCGGGTCGACATGTCGTGACCGTTGACCTTCACATAGTCGAGGCCATCGGAGACTTCTTCCCAGACATTCTTCGAGCCGTCGAGATGGTCACGGCTCTGGTCAACGAAGCCCAGACGCACGGTCGAACCAATGTCGATCTCACCGGAGTCTGCGGTTTCCTGACCGGTTATCAGCTTGAACAGCGTGGATTTACCCGCGCCGTTCGGACCGATGACGCCCACGATGCCGCCGGGCGGCAGCAGGAAGGACAGATCCTCGAACAGCAGCTTGTCACCGAACGCCTTGGTAATGCCCTTAAATTCGATGACCTTGCCGCCGAGACGTTCGGGCACCTGAATGACGATCTGCGCCTTTCCGGGCGAACGATTATTCTGTCCGGCGACCAGTTCCTCGAACTTCTTGATACGCGCCTTGGACTTGGTCTGGCGACCCTTGGTGCCTTGCCGAATCCATTCCAGTTCGTCGTTGATCGCCTTCTGGCGGCCCGTGGCTTCACGGTCTTCCTGTTCCAGACGCTTGGACTTTTTTTCCAGATAGGTGGAATAATTGCCTTCGTACGGGAAATATTTGCCCCGATCGAGTTCGAGAATCCAGCCCACGACATTGTCGAGGAAGTAGCGGTCATGGGTGATCATCAGCACCGCGCCCGCATATTCCTTCAGATGATTTTCCAGCCAGGTCACGCTTTCGGCGTCGAGATGGTTGGTCGGTTCATCAAGCAGCAGGATGTCGGGTTTCTGGATAAGCAGGCGGGTCAGCGCGATGCGGCGCTTTTCACCGCCAGACAGGCTTTCCACCGACCAGTCGGACGGCGGGCAGCGCAGCGCTTCCATCGCCAGTTCAAGCTGGCTATCGAGCGACCAGCCATCGACGGCGTCGATCTGTTCCTGAAGCGTGCCCATTTCCTCCATCAGCGCGTCGAAATCGACGTCTTCGGGCGGATCGCCCATGATGTTGCTGATTTCGTTGAAACGATCCATCTTGTCGGCGATGTCGCGTGCGCCGTCCTTGACGTTTTCCAGCACCGTCTTGTTGGGATCAAGCTGCGGTTCCTGCGGCAGATAGCCGACGGAGATATTCTCGCCCGGCCATGCTTCACCGGAAAAATCCGTGTCGATACCGGCCATGATCTTGATCAGCGTCGATTTACCCGCGCCGTTCGGCCCGACGATGCCGATTTTCGACCCGCGATAAAATTGCAGGTTGATATTGCTGAGCACCGGCTTTGGCGCACCGGGGAAGGTCTTTGTCATGCTCTTCATGACGAAGGCATATTGCGAGGAGGCGGACATGGTTCGGGAAACTCCGAAAAGGCGGTTTGGAAATTTGTCGCGGAGTTAGCCGACGCGCGGCGCATTGGCAAATGGGTGATGCTTGGCTAAACCTTGGCCCATGCAGAAAATCAGACCGGTCACGCTCGCCACTCTCCTTATCGGCGGCATCTTCGCCCTCCCCATCCCTGTTGCCGCTGCGCCCAAGGACAGCGCCGCGATTCGCGCCGATGCGCTGAAGGATACGGTCGTATGGGATTTCACCGAAGGGCTGACGACGGAAGTCGGCCCACGCCCGGCTGGAACGCCGCAGGAAGCGCGCGCCCGCGATTGGGCCGTGGCGCGGTTGAAGGCATTGGGGTTCAGCAATGTACGGGCGGAGCCTTACACCATGCCCGTTTGGGTGCGTGGCCGGGACGAAGCCACGATCGTGTCGCCCTTCCCACAGAAACTGGTGCTGGCCGCGCTGGGCAATAGCGGATCGACCCCGGATAAGGGGATAGATGGTGAAGTCGTCTACTTCCCTACGCTGGCCGATCTGGAAGCTGCGCCCGCTGACAGTCTGAAAGGCAAGATCGCCTTTGTCAGCCATGGCATGGCGGCGACGCAGGATGGATCATCCTATGGTTATTTCGGCGCAGCGCGGCGGCAGGGACCAAGCATCGCGGCCAGGAAAGGCGCGATCGGCATATTGATCCGGTCGATCGGCACCGATCATCATCGCATGCCCCATACCGGCGTGCAGATGTGGGCCGATGGTGTGACGCCTATTCCCGCCGCCGCCCTGTCGGTGCCCGACGCCGAACAACTGGCCCGCATGATCGCGAGGGGACAGCCGGTCAAACTGCATCTAGTGCTGACGTCGAAGATGTTAAAGGATCAGCCGTCAGGCAATGTCATTGGCGAAATAGTCGGCACCGATCCTGCGGCGGGCGTGGTGGTCGCCGCCTGCCATCTCGATAGCTGGGATCAGGGGACGGGCGCGATCGACGACGCGACCGGATGCGGGATTGCGGCAGCGGCGGCTTTGCACGTTGCCAAGGCTGGCGCGCCCCGGCGCACGATCCGCGTGCTGATGGCTGGTGCGGAAGAAGTCGGCGGAGACGGCGCGCGGGCCTATTATAAGGCGCATGGAACGGAGAAACATGCGCTGGCCATGGAATCGGACTTTGGCGCGGATCGCGTGTGGCGGGTCGATTTCAAATTGCCGCAGGGGCATGATGCGCTGGCAGGCCGGATTGCCGCTGCGCTGGCGCCGCTGGGCGTGGGCAAGGGCGCGCAGGAGGCTGGTGGCGGCGCGGACATCGCGCCGCTGGTAAAGGCAGGCGTGCCGGTGATCGACCTGCAACAAGATGGCACACGCTATTTCGACCTGCATCACACGCCCGACGATACGCTGGACAAGGTGGATATGGCGCAGTTGCAGCAGAATGTCGCCGCATGGGCCGTAACACTGGATCAGGTCGCTAACGCGTCAGAAACATTGGGCATTAACTGAACTTTTATCGTAGACAACATTCCGTCGCGTGATTCCTTCGTTTCACCGGCACAGAAAAACATTGATTTGTGCATCGCACACGTTAATGCGGGTCGCTCGCGTAGGGTCACATCTGTAACGTGCCTGACGCGGCATAATGCTATGGGAGCCGTACACAATGAAGAAGATCGCTGCTGTTTTCGCTTCGGCCAGCCTGATGGCCCTCGCCGCTTGCGGTGAGAAGCCGGCCAACGAGACCGCGAACGCTTCGAACGCCGTCGTCGAAAACGTCGTCGAAAACGCCGCCAACGCTGCTGAAAATGCTGCGAACGCTGCTGACAACGCTGCAAACGCTGCGATGGTAGCGAACAACGCTGCTGCGAACGCGATGTAATCTTCGCATTAGCGAGATTTCCGAAGGGCGGGCCGCTTATGTGGCCCGCCCTTTTTGTTTGTGCTGCGTACAGGAACGGTGCGCGGCGGGAACATCCTGACCCCGGTGATGGTTTCTTTTTTTTGGCGAAGGAGTGATTATCATGGGAAAAGGCCTGTTATTGTGGCTCGTGGGCGTCCCCATTCCAATCATTTTGCTTTTATGGTTCTTCTTTCACTGATCGGCGATTGACTGCGCGCGCCCTTCCCCGCTAAGGCCCCCTCCAGTCGGGGAGTAGCGCAGTCTGGTAGCGCGCCTGCTTTGGGAGCAGGATGTCGCAGGTTCGAATCCTGTCTCCCCGACCACTTACCCACATCAATGAAAATCCCGTGATCCCGGCAGGATGCGCACATCGCGCGGATGGCCGTGGCGGGGCAGACGCGACAGATGCGGATGAACGGCCTTGTCCCCCGCGCCCGCTTCGATCGTCGTGGTGTGATCTTCCGACAGGCGATTCATTTCAGCGGTGCGATCCACGATCCGGTCGGCCATCAGGTGGACGACGTCCACTGGCCCCTCCATCACGCGCTGCACGACTCCATGCACCTCCATCAGCCGCGCCGCCATCAGCGGGCGGCGATAGCGTTCGAACATTCTGGCCCAGAGCAGGATGTTCATGATCCCGGTCTCATCCTCCAATGTGGCGAATATCGCATTGCCCTTGCCCGGACGCTGGCGCACCAGCACCACGCCGGCGATTTTGGCGCGCGCGCCGTTTTTCATGGCGGCAAACTGTGCGCTCGACAGCAATCCTTCCGCCTGAAAAACCGGGCGCAGGAAGGTCATGGGATGTTGTTTCAGCGACATACGGGTCATGTGATAATCCGCCGCCACCTCTTCCGACAAAGGCATGGGTGGCAGCGCCATGTCGGCCTCCGCTTCCAGTTCGCGCGCACGGGCGGCGGCGAAGAGCGGGAGTTCGCCCGGCGGCATCCGGCGCACGTCCCATGCCGCATCGCGCCGATCGCGTCCGATCGACTGGCAGGCGTCGGCATCGGCGAGCAGATGGAGCGCCCGTGCGGGCAAGGGCTGAGTCGGGGCAGCATCTGGCGCGAGTGGCATTTTTACGCGCCGGGCGAGTTCCTCTATATCCGTAAATGGGCCGTTGTTGCGACGCTCCTGCGCAATCGCCTCGCCCCAGGCCTGCCGAAAGCCGTCGATCTGGCGAAAGCCGAGGCGCATGGCAAAAGCGCCATCCCGCCGATGGCGCGGCACGATGTCGCCCCAGCGCGCATTGCCCGGCGTCCATCCCGAAGCGGCGCGGAGGGGATCGGCTTCCAGCGGCTCCAGTCCATTGTCCCAGTCGCTGGCGTTGACGTCGATGCCGTACACCACCACGCCATGTTCGATCGCGTCGCGCACGATCTGGGCCGGGGCGTAGAAGCCCATGGGCTGTGCGTTCAGCAGGGATGCGGCGAACACGGCGGGCTGGAAGCATTTGAGCCAGGCGGAGCAATAGACCAGCAGGGCAAAGCTGATCGCGTGGCTTTCGGGGAAGCCATAGCTGCCGAACCCCTTGATCTGGTCATAGCAGCGCTGGGCGAAGGCGCGATCATAACCGCGCGCGACCATGCCGCCGACCATCTTGTCCTCCAGCGCGCCAATGGTCCCGACATTGCGAAATGTCGCCATGGCACGGCGCAATTGATTCGCTTCGCCCGGCGTGAAGGCGGCGGCGGTGATGGCAAGATTCATCGCCTGCTCCTGAAACAGCGGGACGCCATAGGTGTGGCCCAGCACGGCGTGGAGTTCGTTTTTGGGGTGCGGCGGCGCCGGGTCGGGGAAGGCCCAGCTTTTGGGCTTGCCGTCGCGCTCCTCCGCCCGGCGCGCGAGATAGGGGTGGACCATGTCGCCCTCGATCGGGCCGGGCCGCACGATCGCCACCTGCACAGCCAGATCGTAGAATTTGCGCGGGCGCAGGCGGGGCAGCATGTTGATCTGTGCGCGACTTTCGACCTGGAACACGCCGACGCTGTCGCCACGGCACAGCATATCGTAAACGGCGGGTACGTCCTGCGGCACGGTGGCCAGCGTCAGGTCGCCCAGTCCGTGGCTTCGCATCAGTTCGAAGCCTTTGCGGATGCAGGTGAGCATGCCCAGCGCCAGCACATCGACCTTCATCAGGCCAAGCGCGTCGATGTCGTCCTTGTCCCATTCGATGAAGGTGCGATCGTCCATTGCCGCCTTGTGGATCGGCACGGTTTCGTCGAGCCGGTCCTGCGTCAGGACGAAGCCGCCGACATGCTGCGAGAGGTGACGCGGCGCGCGCAGCAGGCGGTCGACCAGTTCCTTCAACTGCATGACGGCGGGATTGGCGATGTCGAGACCAGCGTCGCGCAGCCGCTTTTCCTCCATGCCGCCCGCATGGCTGCCCCACACGGTGCTGCCGATCCGCGCGGTCACATCTTCAGACAGGCCCAGCACTTTGCCGACTTCGCGTACGGTGCTGCGCGGGCGGTAGTGAATGACGGTCGCGGCGATGGCGGCGCGGTCGCGGCCATAGCGTTGGTAGATATGCTGGATCACTTCCTCGCGCCGTTCATGTTCGAAATCGACGTCGATGTCGGGCGGCTCATCGCGATCGTCGGAGATGAAGCGCGAGAAGAGCAGGTTGTGTTTGGTGGGGTCGACCGAGGTGATGCCGAGGAAATAGCAGACCGCCGAATTGGCCGCCGACCCGCGCCCCTGGCAGAGGATTGGGGGATCAAGGCTGCGCGCGAATTTGACGGCTTCATAGACGGTCAGGAAATAATAGGCGTAGTTGCGATTTCGGATGAGGGTAAATTCTTCGGTCAGCTTGGCGCGGATTTCAGGAGTGATGCCATCGGGAAACCTCTCGCCCGCCAGCCTGTATGTTTCATGCTCCAGCCAGTCCTGCGCCTGCCATCCTTCTGGCACAGGTTCATGCGGATATTCGTAGCGTAGCTGGTCCAGATCGAAGTCGATGCGGTCGATCACATCGCGCCACGCCATCGCCGCCTGCGGCTGGTCGCGGAAGAGGCGGGCCATTTCGCGGGCGGGTTTGAGGTAGCGTTCGGCATTGGCCTCCAGCTTTCGCCCCGCTGCACGCAGGGTGACGCCTTGCCGGATGCAGGTGACGACATCATGCAGCGGGCGATCCTGCGCCATGGCATAAAGCGCGTCGCAGGTGGCGAGCAGCTGCAGGTTAAGGCGCGCGGCCATCGCGGCGATGCGCGTGAGGCGGCGGCGATCCGGCCCGGCGCGTGGCATGGTGACACCGATCCACAGATTGCCGGGGACGAGTCGCGACAGGGTGGCGAGCGATGCTTCATCCCCCTCCCCCGGCATCGCGATCAGGATCATATCCTGCGCATGATCGGCAAGGTCGGACAGGCGTAGGTCGCAGTCACCCTTTTGCACATGATCCTTGAGATTGCCGACGGTGAGCAGGCGCGTCAGTCGGCCCCAGCCATGGCGATTGACGGGATAGGCGATGATGTCGGGCGTATCGTCGGCAAAGCAGAGCCGCGCACCGGTGAGCAGGCGGAAGGCCAGTGCGCGCGGCAATATCGCCGCCGCGTCATCTCGCCGCTGCTGCGCCTGCGTGGCGGTTTCGGTCGGTCGTATGCTCTGGTCGTCCCTGTCCTCCGCCAGTTCCTTGCGGATGCGTTTGAGCGCGGACCATGCGCGCACCACGCCCGCCACCGTGTTGCGATCAGCGATGCCGATCCCGGCATGATGCAGGTCCAGTGCCTGCGCGACCATCTCATGCGGATGGGATGCGCCGCGCAGGAAGCTGTAGTTGGTCGCGGCTACCAGCTCGGCAAAGGCGGGCTGTGTAGTGGACGAGAGCCGCTCGGTGCGACCGGCGCGCAACAATGTATCTAGCGGGATAGGCGATGGCACGTCGCCCTCCGGCCCCGGATCGCGCCCGCGGCTCATGCGAACAGGCCGTGCATGTACCAGCGCGGGGCAGGCTGTTCCATCGCGTAGAAACCCAGGCGGAAAATCCAGAAGCGGCGACCGCGTCGGTCCTCCACACGATAATAGTCGCGCATATGGGCGGCGGCATCGCCCAGCAGATAGCGCAATTCGGTTTCGTCGGGTGTGCCGGGTTTGGGCCGGTCGATCGGGACGGGTCGCCGCCGCCACCATTCCCCGGCGATCCGTTCCGGCCCCTCAAAGCGTGACACGTCATGCAGGGCGCGCCGCCAGCGGAAACGGCGGGGCGGGCCGTCGGGGACTTCGGCGCCCAGCACCTCGATCGGCTGGGGCGGGTCGAACAGGTGGATGGGACGCAGGGGTGGCTCACCCTGCTGCGGGATGGTCCATGGATCGGGCGGCGGGGTGTCGAGCGCGGGCAGCAGAAACTCCGCCTGTTCGGGCATATGCGTGTCGCGCGGGGCGAAGCGGCGCACACGACCCCGGCCAAGACGGGTGCTGAGCCGTTCGACCAGCGCGGTCACTTCGGCCTGCGCGGTCGCTCCGCCCTCCAGCCGCAATTGCGATGCGCCCAGTGCTTCGGTCAGCGGCACATGCAGGCGGATGAGGTCGAAGCCGAAGCCAGGGTCGATCGGGTCGTTCAGGCTATCGATCCGTTCGCGCATCAAACGCATCAGCGCTGGCACGTCGCGCAGCGGCGCGCCGGTTTCCACCGACAGGCGGCGCACCATCCCATCGGTGCGGAAGAAAACGGCTTCGAACCGGCGACCGCCATGACGCATTTCCTCCAGCCGCTTGCCCGCCTCCCCCGCCAGTTCGGCCAGAATAGCGAGCGCGGTTTCAGTGCGCGCGATCGGTTCGGCAAAGCGCCGTTCGACATGCAGCGGTACGGCCATGACACGCGGCGTCAGGGGGCTGTCGGCGTCACCCAGGATGCGCCGGATCGCCGTCACCGCGTCCGCGCCAAAGCGTGCGGCGATGCCCGACAGCGGACGGCGGGCGATGTCGCCGATGGTCTTCAACCCCGCGCGGCGGAGCGCCAGCGTCGCATCCTCATTCAGTTCCAGCGCCGCGACAGGCAGGCGGCGGATCGCGCCATCCTCATCATGCGCCGCGCCCGCGACGTAGCGGGCCAGCGCCCGTGCGCCATCGGGTGTCCCGGCAAAGGCATGGCGCATGGTGACGCCCAGACGCGCGAGGCGCTGTTCCAGATCGGCGGCCAGTCCCGCTTCGCCCCCGAACAGATGATCGCAGCCGCCAGTGTCGAGGATCAGCCCGTCGGGCGAATCGAGCATGATGGTGGGGGTGTAGCGTGTGCAGCCATCCGCCAGCCGTTCGAGCCAGTCCATATCGGCATGGGGCAGATGATCGAACAGGTCGATATCCGGCACGCGAGCACGGGCGTCGGCCATCGATAGGCCCGGCGTCAGGCCAAGCGCAGCGGCAGATTCGTCCACAGCCACCAACCGCAACGCGCCGCCGATTTTTTCGATGAAAGCGCGCGGTCGGTCAGCCTGTCCGGCGGATAAATGGGGTCGGGTCAGCCGCAGCCGTTCCGCCGGCAACCAGGGGAAGAACAGGGCGAGATAGCGGCGTTTGCGGTTGGGGGACGGCTGCGCCCACCCCTTGCGCGCCTGCGCCGGGATCTCTGAAACTTGATCGGTCACGGTCCCACTCCATGCGCCATGGCCCGGCCGGAGGACCGGCGCGCCGACGCAATAATTCGACTTCAAACAGGGATGCGCCGGGGGCGTCAGCCTCCAGCGCGATGGATGGCGCGGCGGCGACGCGCCAACGGGTGTCGGCAGCGCCGGGCGCAGGATCGGCGGCGATGCGCAGCAGGAACAGGGTGACGCCCGATGCTTCGGCGGCCAGCATCAGGCGGCGCGTGGCGGTGAGGTCCAGTCCGCGCATTGGCCCCCACCCCTCCACCAGCACAGCGCCCAAGCCTGAGCAGCGCGCCGCCTCCCCCGCTGCATGGAGCAGGGCGGCGTCATCGGGGGCGATGACGAGCAACAGGCTGGCCGGGTCTATGCCCAGTTCAAGCAGGCCGGTCGCATGGAGTTGCCCTGCCCGTTTCTGCATGGCTTCGGTGCGCAGCCACAGAAATGGCCTGCCCTCTCCTGCGCGCAGACTCAGCAGCGCTGCGACGCCCGCGCCGCTGGATGCGTCCTCCTCATCCGCGAAGATTTCGTGCAGCCGCCCCCGTGCAAGGCCGCCGCCCAATGCGGAATCGACGCCGTCATGACCGCAGGAAAACAGCGCAGTCGTGGCGGTTTCGCGGCGCGGTTCCAGCCGTTGCAGGCTTTGCCGCAGGCGGGCAAGAACAGGAGACGAATCACGCATTCGTTCACTATATGTTCTATTGCTGGCGAGCGCCAGCGGTCAGAACAGGAACAGGGTAAGACACCATGCGGGGAAGGCTGCGATCGCCATGAAAGTGCCGAGCGGCGCGCGGGCCAGCCGGTCGCTGGCGCGGCCCGAAACCAGCATGACGATGAGGCCGGACAGGGACGCAATCAACAGGACGAAGGGGAGCGCCTGCCAGCCCAGCCATGCGCCCAGTGCGCCCAGTAGTTTGGCGTCGCCAAGGCCCAGTCCGTCCCGCTTGCGTAAGGCGCGATAGCCGAGTGCAATGGCGAGCAGCGCGCCATAGCCGACCGCTGCGCCGATGATCCGGTCGATCATCATGACGTTCGTCGTCCATAGCCCCAGCGTGAAGCCAAGCCCCGCCAGCGGCAGGGTGAGCGCGTCGGGCAGCCAGAAGTGCCGCCAGTCGAGAATGGCGAGGGTCAGCAATATCCAGCCGAGCATGGCCCAGCCGATCCCCTCCAGTCCCGGCATCAGACCGATGGCCAGCGCGCCGATGATCGCGCAGCCCGCCTCCACCCGGCCATGGAGCGGATCAATGCGCGCGCCGCAGGTTCGGCAATGGCCGCGCTGGATCAGGGCGCTGAGCAGTGGCACGAGATCGCGCGCGGTCAATGTGCGCCCGCATCCGTCGCAGGCCGATCGCCCGCGCGTCACGCCCCGCCGTTGCGGCCAGCGCAGGATCAGCGTGGCGAGGAAGCTGCCGATAATCGCGCCGCCGATACCGCCCGCCAGCGCGCCGAGCACGTCCATCAGAGCGTGCCTTCGATCTTCAGGATTTGCGCATTACCGACCGCCGCGAAGCCCGCCTGCGTCAGGGTCGCGCCCAATGTCGGGTCGGCGGTTTCGACGCGCATTTCCGCGCTGTATCGGCCAGAGCGCCAGATACGCAGGGTGATTTTCTCCATGCCCGACTGGCTGACCAGCGGCAGGAGGATCGCATCGCCATCGCACGCGACCGCGCCCGACAATCCCTGCGCGAGGTTGAGGCCGGGGAATTGCCCGGCCAGACGCGCGCGCACTGTCCCCTCCGCATGGCCGCAATGGTCGTTGGCGAACCAGGCGGTGACGTCGTCCAGATGCAGGCTGGCGAGCGGCAGGGGCGCGAAGCTGCGGCCCAGCGGCACCGATCCGGTCACATCGTCGATGCCGATGCGGCCGAAGCCGACTGTTAAAGCGCCTGCGACATCGTCGGGCAGGCCGTTGTTGCGGGCGATGTCGAACCGGGCGCGGCCCGCCAGCAGCGAAAGAGGCGACAGGCCCGCGCGCACGCTGCCCATCGGCATGTCGCCCAGCATCAACTGGTCGATGCGCCCGCTCCAGACCGTGCCGCGCACCTCCCGCGCCGCGACGCCCAGCCGCTCAAGCCCGGCGAGGCCCAGCGCGACTCGCATGGGGAGGAAGATGAGCAGGGCCAGCAGCAGTACGCAAATCAACGCTATGCGGGTGCGGCGCGAGAGTGTGAGGCCCATCATTGCCCCTCCCCCCGGACGAGGATCGCTTGCGCCGAAAGGCTGCCAGCGGTGGGCGACGGTCGCACGCTCATGGTTTCCACGCGCACGCCCTGCCCCTCCAGCGCGGCGATCCACGAAAAGAGCGCCATGGGGCGGACGGAGGCGATGGCGATGTCCATCCGGTCGCTTCCCTGCGCCTGCGCCCGGTCGAGCGTCAGCCCGGCTTCGCCCGCGCTTTGGCCGACGAACTGGTCGATCGGCACGGCGGGGCCAGTCGATGCGGGAGCGCGTGGCAGCGATTTCAGTTGCTTCACAGCGGCGCGGATGGCGGCGTTGCGATCGGTCGCTGCGCGCAGATCGTCGCGGGATGACAGATAGGCGCGGTCGAGCGGGGTTACGACGCCGAACCACAGGATCACCACGGCCAGCAGCGCGAACATCACGCCCAGCATCCATCGTTCGCGGGGCGACCGATCCGCCCAGAGGGTTTGCATCCGTTCCATCATGACCGCACCGTAATATCCGCCAGCGTGCGCCCGCCCGCATCCTGCGATGGCGTCGCCGTAATGGTGAAGCCCGACGCCTGAAGCGCGAGCAGCACCGCGTTGATATCATCCGCCTTCGCCGCCGCCAGCGTCGCGCGCACCATGCCGTCGGGATCGCGCGACAGGCTGGTTAGCGCCACGCCGGGCGCATCCTGCATCGCCGCCATGACGGCAGCGACGGGCGCGGTGAAGGCGCTGGCCCCGGCTCCGCGTGCGGCGAGTTGCCCCTCCATCTCAACCAGCGCCTGCGCAGGGTCGGTTGCGTTGGGGAGTATCTGCTGCGCGAGGGCGAGGCTTTGCGTGTCGAGGCGGCTGGCTTCGCGATATTGGCGGGCGATGCCGACCAGCGCGATCAGCAGGCTGGCGGCGAAGATCAGGCCGCTCCACAGCGCGATGCGGCCAACCACGCGCGGATCGACGCTGCGTCGGACCCGCTTGGCAAAATCGCCCTGGCGCAGATTGAGCGGCGGCGCGGTGAGTGCGGCGATGGCGCGCGCTTCGATCATGTCCTGCGGCACGTCCACAATCGCTGCGTCGCCGATCAGTCCGGGCAGCGCCATGTCCTGCGTCAGGGCGATGTCCACGCCGCGCAGGACCAGATCGCCGCCGATCGCGCCGCGCACGAAGCCTTCGTCCGGTTCTGGCAGCAACAGCGGCGCTGGCACGATCAGGTCTGGGGCAAGGCCGTGATGCTGCGCCCAGAGCAGCCAGTGCTGCATATCCGTGCGGCTGACGACCGCGACGATATGCGGACGCGCCGGATCGTTATTGGCGTCGGTGACGGCGAGCAACTGATCGGACGGCGCGATGCCGCCGACCAGCGCGGCCAGTCGCGCTGCCGCTGCCCCCTGCCGCACGGGCAGGTCGGGATGGACGACCCAGTGCAACGCCACCAGCGCGGGCGGCGGCACCAGCATCACGCACGCCTGATCCGGCAGCGCGTCGATTCCGCACGCCGCCAGCCAGTTCGCACCCGTGCCGGACTGGACGAGCGCGCCACCGGTCACGCGTATCCAGTACGGATCGCCGTCCGCCGCTTCGGCCAGGAACAGGATGAGGCCGTCGGACGCGCTCATGCGCCCGCCCCCCAGCTACGCCGCACCAGCGTGGCGGGGCTTTGCCGTGCGTCGATCAGCGCGCGCTCCACCACCTGCGTTCCACCCACATTCACTGACACGTCCACTCCGAAAAATCCCGTCGTCATCTTCACCTGTTCGCTCACCTCGGCCATCGGCGACAGGCCGACCAGTGATGGCAGGGTCCAAAATTCTTTCACGCTGCCGTAGCCATCCGCAGGGCGTTGCGCCAGCAATTGCCGCGCCTGCTGGACGCTGAGTTCGCCCGGCAGCAGCATCGCGAACAACGGCGCCTGATCGGGCAACAGCGTATTGATATTGATCGGCGACAAATCAGTGACAGGCAGGGCGCACAGCCATGGCCGCGCCAGATCGTAGAGGCCGGGCGTGATGCCATGCACGGCACGCAACTCGCTGGGATCGACCATCAATCGATTGGCCGCACGATAGGGGCGCTGCGCCTGCGCGTAGCTCTCATCCTCTGCCCCGCCCGGCTGAGGGACGCCGTCACTGTCGATCCAGTCGGCCAGCGCAGCCCCGGCCCCCTGCGCCGCGCGCGCATCGACGCCCAGCGCCTGAAGTAAGGCCTGAAACTGCGACACGCCGATCGGCCGGACCTTCAGGCTGGCTTCGCTTTCGCCGCTGACCACGCTGTTGAGGTTGAAGCAATTGCTGCCGTCGGTCACGCGCGCGGTAGCAATGCCGCCGGGAACCGGGATATTTTGCGGCGCGCCCATCCAGCCGCCAGCCAGCGTGATTTTCGCCGGGCTGGATGCGACCAGATCGCCGATGCGCAGGCGGGCGACTTCCGTCCCGGCGTCGGCATAGGCGCGGGCCTGATCGATCGCGCCGCCATTGCCGGTCATGCGTGTGGCCAGCGCCACGCGTTCCAGCGCGGTTGCGGCGACGATCGCCATGACGGCGACCAGCAGCAGCACGGTGAGCAACGCTGCGCCTTCTTCGGTCTTGCGTGCGGGGTCAGGCACCCGATGCCCCCTCCACCACTGGCTTTTCAAGCGGTCCCGGTGCGACCAGGAAGCGCAAGGTCACGGGCGGTTCGCCGGTGCGTGTTATCGTCATCTCAACCGCACGGGGCAGCAGGTCGGGCTGGGTCGGGGTCCAGTCTTCACGCCATTTGCCCTGCGCGTCGCGAAAGCGCAGCGTCACGTCATCCACATGATCGAGCAGCGCTGCGGGCTCATCCCCCGCCGCGCCGTCAAGCTGGCCATAGCCACGCCGTTCGAGCCTGCCCTGCCGCACCCAATATTCGACCTTTTGCACCGAAGGACGCGGCAGATCGCCCAGATTATCCCATCCGCCGCGCACGAACTGCATCACTGGCTGTGTGTCGCCCTGCGGGTCGGCCCAGAAAGCGGGGGCGAGCGTGCCGGTTTCGGTGCGGGTAATGCGCGGAACCGCCTGTCCCAGGTCGCCCGCCAGCGCGCCGCCGGTGCGCTGAACCGCCGCCATATCGTCCAGCCGCGCCTTGATCTGCGCCTGTGCGGATACGCTATTACCCAACAGCAGGACGCCGGCAGCGGCCAGCATGGCGAAGATCATGAGCGAGACGAGCAGTTCGATCAGGGTAAAGCCCTGTTGGGCGGGATTTTCCCCACATTCGATCGAAACGAGCGGCGAGTGTGTGATCGGTTTGGGCGTCATGCGACCACCCGTATGAAGCTCAGCACCACCGGCGATGCGCCGGGCTGACCATCAACGGTCAGGTCGATCTGCAACAGGCGCTGGTCGTCGGTCGGCTTGACTGTGCGTCGCCAGTGCCAGCGGCGACCGCCATTATCGACATTACCCTCCGCCTCTCCCGCCGATGGGGGCAGTGGATCGGTCTGCACATTGACCATCAGGTTGCGCGCAACGATCTGGCCCAGCGCCTTGCTGTCGAGATCAGCGGCGGTGCGCAGCGTCACTCCCTGCAACCGGACGAGCGCGAGCGCGGCCAGGCTGAACACGGCCAGCGCGACCAGCATTTCCAAAAGCGTAAAGCCATGTTCATTTGCTCCCGCCTGCGCGGGAGCACGGTTTTTTCTACCCACCGACCATGACCTTTCCAGCCATGTCGACGCTGACCGAGACGCGCTCGCCTTCGCGCGCCAGAGTCACGGTCAGGGGATCGGTGGGCAGGCCAGTGCCGTCGAAAGCGATCTGTTGCCGCCCGTCCTTGCCCACCAGAGCGCGGGTGCCGCTTTTCCAGTTGGCGGTGGCGAAGGGCTTGTCCTCCAGCGGCGTCCATTGCCCGCCTTCGCGGCGCTGGAATCCATAGCCGGATGCAGAGACCCACAGGCCCATCGGTGCGGATGTCACGACCGCTTCGTCGCGCGCGGCGGCGACGCGTGCGGCAAAGCGGTCGGCATCCTCGACCACGCGCCCGCGCGGATCGGGGATGGCCATCACGACGGCAGCCGATATGAAACCGATGATCGTCAGCACGACCATCAGTTCGAGCAGCGTGAAGCCGCGCGCGTCGGCGGCAGGATCAAAGTTCGCTGGAGAATATATCCGCATTTTCATTCTCTCCGCCGGGCTGGCCATCTGCGCCCAGCGAACTGATGTCGAAGGCGCCCTTGCGACCCGGCACGGTGTAGAGATAGGCGCGGCCCCATGGGTCTTCCGGCAGCTTCTTGATATAGCCGCCGCGACGGTAGCGTTGCGGCTGGGCCAGCGAGGCAGGTGGACTGAGCAGTGCCTGCAACCCGTCGGACCCGGCGGGATAGGTGAGATTGTCGAGGCGATATTGTTCCAGCGCCTGTTCGATGGTGGAGATGTCGGCCTTTGCCTTTTCCACGCGCGCGGTGTCGGTTGCCGGGATGACGTTGATCGCCACGATCGTTGCGAGCAGACCGATGATGACGATGACGACCATGAGTTCGACGAGGGTGAAGCCATGTTCGGCGGACGGCCTCCCCACATATTCGCCTTCCTGACGGATGCGGATATTCTCGCTTCTGGATCCAACATCAGGAGATGGGTTCCCGGCTTCGCGGGAATGACGGATGGCGGAAAAATTACGCATATTCACTCCTAAGCCCCGGTCAGGCTTTGCAGTTGCAGGATCGGCAGCAGGATGGACAGAATGATGACGGCGACGATGCCGCCCATCAGTATGATGATGATCGGTTCCAGCATGGCGAGCGAGGTGGATGTGAAGCTGTCAAATTCGCGTTCCAGATAGTCGGCGGCGCGTTCCAGCATGGTGTCCAGCCTTCCAGCGCTTTCGCCGCTGGCGGCGAGATAGACGAGCAGCGGCGGGAAGACGCCCGCGCGGCGCAGCGCGGCGGACAGGCTGCCGCCGCCGCGTATCGCTTCGACAATATCGTCCGAGGCACGGCGCAGGACGCGGTTGTGGACGGTGTTGGCGGTCAGGGTCAGACCCTCCATCAATGGCAGGCGGCTCGCGACCATGGTGGACAGGGTGCGGGCCATGCGCGCGGCGTGGAGATCGCGGATCAGCTTGCCCAGCACCGGCAGACCCAGCAGCATGGCGTCGAAGCGATAGCGAAAGCCATCGACTTTCAGCGCGCGCCAGAAGCCTATGCCCGTCAGCGTCATCAGGATCAGCAGCAGCCACCAGTAACCGGCTAGAAAGGCGGAGATGGCCATCACCATGCGGGTGAGCAGCGGCAGTTCCTGCCCGACCGTGTCGAATTGCTCCACCACCTTTGGCACGACGAAGATCATCAGCGCGGCGACGACGAACACGGCGAAGGTCGCCAGGACGGAGGGATAGGCGATGGCCGTCAGCACCTTCGATCGCATCAGCGCCTGCCGCTCCATCAGGTCGGACAGCCGCTCCATAATGGCGGGCAGGCTGCCGGAGCTTTCCCCGGCAGAGATCATCGCGCGGTAGAGGGGTGGGAAACTTTTGGGTTCCGCGCCCAAGGCATCAGCCAGCCGACGCCCCTCCATCACGCCGCCATGCACCTTTCCCACGATGGCGCGGACATGATCCTGCTCGCTCTGCCGCCCAATAGTGCGCAGCGATTCCTCCAGCGGGCTGACCTGTGTCAGGGTCGCGAGTTGACGGGTGAAGAGGGTGAGTTCCTTGGGCGACAGGCGCGGCGTGCGCAGCGACAGGCCTGCGCGTTTGGTGGCGGCCTCTTGCGTGCCTTGTTCCAGCCGGACGATAAACAGCTTGCGCGCATCCAGACGGACGCGGGCATCTTCGATCGTGGCGGCCTTGATCCTGCCGGTGCGTTCCTTGCCGCCGGTGTCGATCGCGCTGTAATCATAATCAGCCATCGGCGATGGTTTCCGCCTCAACCGAATCGCGGCGTGACACGCGGATCGCCTCCTCCGCCGTGGTCTGGCCATCGCGGACCAAGGCGCGGGCTGCCGAGCCAAGGTTGGGGGCATTGAGGAAAGCATGGCGCGCGATGAGAGATTCGTCGCCGCCATCGTTGATGAGACGGCGGATGGTGTCGTCCACGCGGATGGCTTCGAATACGCCGATCCGACCTTTGTAGCCGGTGCCGCTGCACGCATCGCAGCCGCGCGCGCGATAGATGATGGTGCCCGGATCGAACCCCAGCAGCGCGCTGGCCGACTTGTCCGCCTGCACCGGTTCGCGGCAACTTTGGCAAAGGCGGCGGACGAGACGCTGGGCGATGACGGCGCGCAGGGTGGAGGCGAGCAGGAAGGGTTCGACGCGCATGTCGCGCATCCGGGTGATCGCGCCCACCGCGTCGTTGGTGTGGACGGTCGAAAGCACCAGATGCCCGGTCAGCGACGCCTGCACGGCGATTTCGGCAGTTTCGCGATCGCGAATTTCGCCGATCATCACCACGTCTGGGTCTTGCCGCAGGATGGCGCGCAGGCCAGCGGCGAAGGTCAGGCCGACCTTGGCATTGACCTGCGTCTGGCCGACGCCCTCCATCGCATATTCGACCGGGTCTTCGACCGTCAGGATATTGCGCGTGCCATCGTTCAACTGGCGCAGGCCCGCGTAGAGCGTGGTCGTTTTGCCCGATCCGGTCGGCCCGGTGACAAGGATGATGCCGTTGGGCTCGCTCAATCCTTCGCGGAAGATGCGGTCGGGGGTGCCATTCATCCCCAGCAGGTCAAGCGTGATGCCTGCATTTTCCTTGTCCAGGATACGCAGAACGACGCGCTCGCCAGCCCGGCTTGGCAAGGTGGAGACGCGCACGTCGAGCAGCTTGCCGCCCAGCGTCAGGCCGATGCGCCCATCCTGTGGCACGCGGCGTTCGGCGATATCCAGGCGCGCCATAACCTTGATGCGGCTGACGACGACGGGGGCGACATGGGGCGGCATGCGCAGCGTTTCGCGCAATACGCCGTCCACGCGCATTCGCACGATCAGGCCGGTTTCATAGGGTTCGATATGGATGTCGGACACACCCTGCCGCGCGGCTTCGGCGATGATACCGTTGATTAGGCGGATGGCGGGTGCATCGTCAGCACTGTCGAGCAGGTCATCGGCAGTGGGGATGTCGGCGGCCAATATGTCCAGTTCGTCCGCGCCGACCTCCAGCGATCCGGCCATGGCGGCGGCGCTGCCCTCCATCGCATAATGGTTGGACAGATGCCGGTCGAATTGCGCGGGTTCCACGAAGATGACGTCGAAGCTGCGCGCCAGATGGCGGCGCACTTCGAGCAGGACGCGCGGGTCGCTGCCTTCGCGCACAGCGATGGTCAGGCGGTCGCCTTCCAGCGGCAGGATGACGACGCCGTTCTTGCGCGCGAAGGCGTAGGGGATGTCGATGGGGCGCGAGGGTGCGGTGGATGAGATGTGAGAATCGACCTCATTCATACCAAACCCCGTTCGGGCTGAGCTGGTCGAAGCCCCCTGCTTCTTGAAGAAAAGAAAGACCCCCTTCGACTGCCTGCTTACAGCAGTCGCTCAGGACAGGCTTCGACAGGCTCAGGGCGAACGGGGGGAGTGGAAGCATAGTCACTTGCGCGCTCCGCTGGCCGGGATTTCGACCGGGCGCACGACGCCGCTTGATTGGCGGACGGTAGGCTGGATCACTTCCGGCACGGGGGGCGGCGCGTCGGGTACTACCACGGCATCGCCGGGCTGCGCGGCGACCGGCGGGGTCGCGCCCATATAGTCGCGCACCAGTTCGTCGATCGTCGGTTCCATGTCGGGATTGCGCTGCAACTGCATGCCCCGGACATAGCCGTAGCGTTGCTGCGTCAGGCGCTGCGCGTCCTCCTTAGTCCGCAATATCGTGGGGCGGATGAAGACCATCAGGTTCGTCTTGGCGCGGCTTTTGCTGCGCGACTTGAACAGTTCGCCCAGCCCCGGAATGTCGGACAGCAACGGGATACGCTCGATTGTCTTGCGTTCGTTATCGTCGAGCAATCCGCCCAGCGCGAGTATCTCGCCGTCGTCCACGGTGACAGTCGTTTCGATCTCGCGCTTGTTGATGATGAGGTCGCTGCTGCTATTGCTGACCGGGCCGGCGACGCTCGACACTTCCTGTCGCAGGAACAGCTTGATCGCGCCGCCAGTGTTGATCTGCGGCTTGACCTCCAGCTTAATGCCAACGTCCTGCCGCTGGACGGTGCGGAACTGGTTGTCGAAATTCTGGGACAGGGCTTCCCCGGTCGTCACCGGCACCTGTTGCCCGACCAGAATCGACGCTTTCTGATTGTCGAGCGTCATGACCGACGGCGTGGACAACAGGTTGCTTTCCGTGTCGGATTTCACTGCGTTGATGATCGCGCCGAAAATGCCGTTCTTGCCGATCTGCGTACCAAGGCCACCGATGATGCCAGTGGCACTGGTCAGGCTGCTGAGCGCGGACTGTTGCAGCGTGCTGGCCAGATCGCCGTTGGTCTGCGTTTCGGTCGTCGTGGTGCTGCCATCCGCAGCCACCACTGTCGTCTTGGTCGTGCCGAGCTGAGTCGCGCCATAGGCACCCGCCAGCGTCAGCAGATTAGGCGAGGCGTTGGAATAGTTGGTGGCGGCAAAGCCGGTGGATGTGCTGCCCAGCAGGAATTGGACGCCCAGCTTCTTGGCCGCCGTATCGCTGATTTCCACGATGATCGCTTCCACCAGCACCTGTTCGCGGCGCGTGTCGAGTTGGCGGATGGTTTCGCCCAGCATCCGTTGCACGTCGCTGTTGGCCGCGACGATGATGGCATTCGCGCCTTCGTAGCGAGTGACGATGGCGGGACCGCGCGTCGAGATGCCGCTGCCGCTGGAGGAAGCGGATGCCGCCGCTACCGGCGCGGCCGCCTGTGCGGCTGGGGCAGCGCTCGCAGACGGGGCGGCAGCGGATACGGGTCCGCTGGTGGATTGCCCCACCAGTTGCTGCAACACGGGCAGCAATTTTTCGGCGTCGGCATGTTCGAGCCAATAGACGCGGATTTCGGTGCCGCTGGCTGCCTGCTGGTCCAGTTGCCGGGCCATGGCGGCAAGGCGGGCGACAGTGGAGGCATCGCCCCGGATCGCGACGGCGTTGCTGCTGTCGATCGGCACGACGGTGGCAGCGGACGGCGAGGCGTTTTCGCCGCTGCCGCTGCTGGCCACCAGCGCCTGAAGCGAGGTCGCGATTTCGCGCGCGCCTGCATTTTTGAGCATCACCATCTGCGTGGCGGACGTGTCGCGATCGACCCGCGCGATGACTTGCCGGATGCGCACGATATTGTCGGCATAGTCGGCCACGACCACGCTGTTGCCCGCGCGGTTGGCGGTGACGGAGCCTTCCTTGCTGACCAGTGGGCGCAGCGTTTCCAGCGCACTGGCCGCGTCGATCGAGCGCAGGCGGAAGACTTCGGTAACGAAGCTGTTGCGGTTGGCGGCGCGGCCTACGCTGCTGGGCTGGCCCGCCGCGCCATCGGCGGGCTGGATGCGATAGGCACCGCCAGGAGCGGGGACCGCCACTAGGCCATTGGCGCGCAGGGTGGACAGGACGATCTCGAAATATTCGGTCCGGGACAGTGGCCGGTCGGTTACGACCGACACCTTGCCCTGCACCTTATTGTCGATGATGAAGGTTCGCCCCGTCACCCGTGCCGCGTCCTGAATGAAGGCGCGTATGTCAGCATCGCGGACGTTGAGTGTTTGCTGTGCCTGCGCCGGGGCGGCCAGCGCCAAAGCCAGCGCGGCGGAGAAGTGGAGAAAATGTCTGGTCATTGGCCTTGCACGATCAGGTTGATGGACGCGGCGGCAGCGCCGCGCTCTACGGTCAGGGACAAGCGCGCGCCGGGTGCGATCTGGCTTTGCAGCGCCTGAAGATCACTAACCGATCCGATCGGCTGACCGTTCAGTTGGGTCACGATGTCGCCGGGGCGAAAGCCTGCGCTGGCGAAGGTCGGTCCCTTGGCGGTGACGGCGAGGCCGGTGATCCGGCCATTCTGCATGCGTGGGACGAACCCGATGTCGCGTTTCAGGGCATCGGCGCTTGGGCCTGCACCGGGCGCGGATGGCGGCGGCGGGGCGGCGCTTTGCCATCCGCTGGTTTCGCCAGCGGGTGCGGGCGCATCCGACGCGGGTGTCGATTGGTCGAGGAATATCTGTTCGGCTGCGCCGCCACGGTCGATCGTCACATGATCGAAGGCAACCGCCTTCAGCACGACGCCGGGCAGGATTTCATCGCCCACGGCAAAGCTGTTCTGCACCCCGTCCGGCGAGGCGATGATCGCCGAACCCAAGCCTGAGCCTTCATTGAGGCGGATGCCATAGAGGGTCAGCGCGAGCGAGGTGACGACGGCGTTACCCGCCTGTTGTGGCGCATCGCTGCGAAAGAAGGGATCGAAGCTGGCGAAGAGTGATTTTCGTGCGGAAGCGGACAATATTTGCGCCTGCCGCCCTTCCCATGGACCAAAGCTGCCGACCGGCGTCACCGCCACCCACATCAGCCGGACGCACTGGATCGCCAGCAGCGCCAGCAGCCCAATCTCCAACCCTCGCAGCCAGTCGAACGGCGGCAAGGATCGGGCGCGGGGCGCACCGCCCTTGCGTGATGTGAAGGTAAACCGCCCCCGCATGATATTGGTCATTCCCCAGTAGCTCTGGGTGTCTGCTAGGCAGGTCTTCTTACGGTTCGATGACAACGGGATGGCGGTTATATGACAGTCACCGAAATATATCAGCTTCACTTGCATTTGCAGCGTGACGCGATAGCAACGCCGCGTCTTGCCAGCATGGCATGCCATTGATCGGGACCGACGATGACCGACAGGACCAATGTCACCCCCACGGCCGCCGATGGCGATCCGGCGTGGATCGGCGCGCACCCACGGGTGCAGCGCGTTCCGAGCAGGGAATTGACCCTGTTCATCAAACGCGACTTTCTATCGGCGGAGGATTGCGTGGCGCTGATCGAGCGGATTGAGGCGGGGCGACGACCGTCCACCATCGCCGACGCCAATGGCGACGGCTATTTTCGCACCAGCGAAACATGCGATCTGGACTATGGCGATCCCTTCGTTGCGCGTATCGACGCGATGCTGGCGGATTTCGTGGGGATCGACCCGGCCTATGGCGAACCGATTCAGGGGCAGCGCTATGATGTAGGGCAAGAGTTCAAGGCGCATACCGATTATTTCGATCCCAAGGGTGCGGACTATGCGACCTATTGTTCGGTCGCGGGCAACCGGACGTGGACGGCGATGGTTTATCTCGACACGCCGATAGCGGGCGGCGCAACCCGCTTCCCAAAGATCGGCAAGACGGTGCATCCAGAAACGGGCAAGCTGCTGGCATGGAACAATCGCCTGTCGCCCGGCATATCCAACCCCACCAGCCTGCACCATGGCATGAAGGTGCGGGCCGGGGTGAAACATGTCATCACCAAATGGTATCGCGAAAAGCCCTGGGGCTGAGGCGCGTCAGGCCCAGAAGCGGCGTCGGTCGGCAAAGCCATGATGAGCCTTGGCAGCGGCCAGCAGCAGTTGCTCCCTGCTCGTTGCGTATGATGCGTCGTCGATCTTCAGGCCATGACGCGCCATCAGGGTGGGCATGGTCGCCAGATCGTTGAGGTCGCCCAAACGCTCCTGCATCTTGCTCAGCGCCTTGATGAATTTCGCCCGTCTCGCGACCTGCTTGCCGCCATCGAACAACCCGGCCAGAAATTCCGATGCGTAGCGCAGTTTCTTGGCGTCCTTGCGCACGGCGTGACGCGCTTCATCGCTGAGCGTTGCCATATCGCGGCCATTTTTCCTGATCCGCCGCCGCAATTTTCGCAGGCGACGGGACGCGATTTCGGTTGCGGGTCGATCGGCCCCCTTCCCCTGCCCCATATGCAGCGTCAGCCATTCGATCAGGTCCAGCGTCAACAGCCGCACGCGTGCCGATGCGAGCCATTGCGTGACCTTTTGATGCGCAGAAGTCCGCGCTGATTCCAGGCTGGGGTCATCACCGATCCGCTTTGCCAAAACGTCCAGATCGCGCGCTTCCCCCAATATCGCTGCCCACCAGCGCAAATCGTCCGAAAAGCGATCGACGTCCTGCACTGGCAGGATCGGCTTGAACAGCCAGAATGCCGATCGCAGGCGACGGATGGCGACGCGCGCCTGATGCACGGCGGCGGGATCATAATGATCGCGCAGCAGCGCTTCGTTCAGGGCATAATGGCGCAGGCAGGCATGGGCGATCCGGGCGAAAGCTGTCCCGGCGGTCATGGCGGGGTCTAGCGTCACAGCCTCCGCCTTCACCGCACGCAGCGCCGGTTCACGCAAGCGATGGCCGCGTTCCGATTTGGTCATCACGCCGGGCCGGGTGGGATGATCGGCGGCGATACGCTGCGCCAGTGCGAAAAGTGCGGCGGGATCGCCGGATTTCAGTTCCAGTTCGATTTCGCACACCAATGCCTGACGGTCGCCTGCGGTCACTGTACCCCGGTCCAGTACCAGTTCGATGTCGGTATCGCCCTCTCGCAGCGACCATGTGCGCCGCTCTACATCCACTTTGAACAGCGGCACGAGCGTGGTGATGGCGTCGCCCAGCATCGCGGCGACCGGATTATTGTCGTCCAGCACGGGCGTGTCGCCACTGACGGCAACTTCCCATTCGTTGCGCGAAAACAGACCGGTCGCGCCGTCGCCGTCGGCCTTCACGGTCTGGATATATTGGTCGCCCGAGCGGCGGATGCGCAGGCTGACGCCGCGCTGCGCCAGATCGCGATCGGGTGTGTCCAAATAGGTGGCGTGGAGATCCGCAATGTCATGATCCGACGGCAGCGAGGGCCATTGCAGGAATGCTTCAGCCCCATCATGAGGCAGGTCCAGTTTCAGTTCGATTTCACGATTCAAGAGCCGCTCCTTAGCCGCATGCCCCCATCTGCGCGGAAGGCATAGCATGAGGCGGAAGTGAAACCGACCATAAGTTTCAAACGACGATGGCCGACCCGCATGAAAGCGGACCGGCCATCACCATATTCATAGGTTTGGGATCAAAAGGCTACGGTCAGCGACGCGGCGATAGTCGTGCCGATCTTGTAGCGGTTATAATAGACCCGGTTGTCGCCCTGTTCCTGATATTCCTGGAACTTGCGGCCCAGGATATTGCGGGCTTCGAACTTCACTTCACTGTTGATGCCGCCGGGCAGCTTCACGCCCTGCCGCGCAACGAAGTCCAGCGTCACGCCGGGCTTTTCGATGATGTCGGGTTGCAGGTTGGGACCACGGCTGGTGACGCGCGGGCTGGCATAGGTCAGCAGCAACGTCTGTTGCGACAGGCGATCGGTATCCTCCAGCCCCAGTTGGAGGTTGACCAGATGGTCCGACTGTCCGGTCAGCGGTACGCCGTTCAGGAAGAAGTCCGACGCAGCGGGCAGGTCGCCGGTGGTGTAGGTATAAGGGATGGTCGTGTCCCCGGCCTTCACCTTCAGCTTCGACTGGGTGTAGGTATAGTTGCCGATCAGCGCGACGCGACGGGTGGAGAAGAAACCGCCTTCGGACAGGCCATCGAGCGGGATATATTTCTGCGCTTCGAGTTCAAAGCCGTAGAGTTGGGCTTCGGGGGCGTTGGCGAAGCTGGTCGTCACGGCATAGGTGTCCGTGATGGTCGTGTAGGTTTCGATCGGATTGTCGATCTTTTTGTAGAAGGCCGCCGCGATCAGCCGCTCGTCCTTGCCCATATACCATTCGGCACGGACTTCGCCGTTCCACAGCTGGCTATCCTGCAAGAAGGGGTTGCCGCGATAGAAACGGTTCGCCTCGGTATCCAGATAGGGTTGGGCGATCAGTTCGCGGAACTGCGGACGCGCAACGGTCTTGGATGCGCTGGCCCGGAATTGCAGCCCTTTGGATGCTTCGAACGTCAACGTGACGGCGGGCAACCAATAGTCGTTATTGAGCGCATTGAACGGGGTCAGACCCGTGTTGTAGACGTCCACACCCGTGGCCGACTGCTTGCCCTTTTCATAGCGCACGCCAGCGTTGAAGCTGAGACCGGGAAACAGTTCCGCCTGCACCTGACCATAGCCCGCATGGACGCGCAGCGCCGCGTCATAGACGGGATAGTTGCCGGAAAATTCCAGCAGGCTGATGTCGAACAGCTGGATCGTGGCATCCGACAGCAGATAGTCGGGGCGCTGCTGCTGCACCGGGATCGGCAGGTTGGTCGCATCGAAATGCAGCTCATAACGCGAAGACCGACGCTTGGTATCGGTGTAGGCATAGCCTGCCGTAACCGTGAGCGCCGGCGAGAATTTATAGCTGAGGTCAGCGCCACCCGACCATAGATTTTCGTTCAGGTCGCTGAATGTGACCGATGCGTCGCCACGCTGACGGTTGAGCGCGTTGACGAAGCGATCGCCGACGGGATCGACGCTCAGTTCTCGGTTGGAGCGGACATAGACAAATTCACGCTCATAGGGCGCTTCCCGCTGCGAATTGGCGTAGCTGCCGCGCAGGTCGAGGCTGAGGGCATCCGACAGTTTGAACTCACCTGCCAGTTGCGTGTCGATCAACTGCCGTTCGTACCAGGCGGTGTTTTGCGTCAAGTAATCGGCACCCTGTATCTGGCCGTCATTCTGGCCGATGGACAGGGCGCTACGCTTCAACGTGTCGCGGATGTAAAGGTTGGTCCAGCGCAGCTTTTGTGCGCCCAGTTCCAGACCGACGCCGATCAGGCCGTTGACGGTCATTTCATTGTCGGTGCTGACCTGCTGGACCGATTTTCCAGCCCCGGCCCCGACATCGAGAGATGCCTGTTGCAGCGTGTCGCGGGTGCGCCACTTGTTGCTGTAGGACGCGCTGGCGACGACGCCGATGCGCCCGTCGCCGCCCAGATCCGTCGCCGTACCCGCATTGAGCGAGGCGGAGAAGTTGAACGGCAGGCTGTTGGTCCTCTGTACCACCGACGTATCGGCGTTCAGGAACTGCATCGCGATGTTGCGCAGGTCGGCACGCGGCTGGTCAGCAAAAGGCGTGCCGCTGGCGATCGCGCTTTTGAGCAACGGCGGGACGTCACGCGATCCGTCGTCAAAGCCGGTCCAGTCGGACTTGCTGCCATAATGGGTGTAACCGAGCTGACCCGACGTTTCGGTGTTCGCCGAACTGCCGAGGCCGATTTCCAGATAGCTTTCGGTCGGGATCGCCTTGGTCGTCAGGTTGATGACGCCGCCGCCAAATTCACCGGGGAAATTGGCGGAATAGCTTTTCTGCACCAGCGTCGATGCGATCACGCTGGTGGGGAACAGGTCGAGCGGCACGACGCGCTTCAGGGGTTCGGGGCTGGGCAACGGCGATCCGTTGAGCAGCGCAAGCGAATAGCGATCGCCAAGGCCACGGACATAGACGAAGCCGCCCGACACGACCGACAGGCCAGTGACGCGCTGGAGCGAACCGGCGATGTCGCCCTCGCCCGTGCGCTTGATGTCGGCGGCCGACAGGACGTTCACGACTTCGGGCGCGTTCTGCGAGATATTGGCGGTGCGGCGACCGGTGACGATGATGTCCGCGCCAGGGATCGACACATCGACATTGCCCGACTGGGCCGCCGCTTCGTCTGCCGCGCTGGGCGTCGAGGTCATGCCTGCGTCGCCCGCTGCGGGCGCGGCACTATCGGTCTGCGCAATCGCACCAGGTGCGATCAGGGCAGTGGAAATCAGGAGCAGGCGCGCCAGGCTGAGCGGCTTCGACATGCTAGGTGTCCCCCTTTGGGAAATAGTCAGTGCAAACATTGGGCGCAAAGAAGGCGGGGAAGCGCCGGTACAACGCTCCCCCGCCCCTGTTGAGGTCGTGGGTCCGATCAGGTCGTCGGGATCGCCGTGCAATTCTTGCTGGTGGTGCCGAAGCTGGCGCTCACCGAGTTGCAGGTCCAGCCGGTATACCAGGTGTCGCTGCTGTCCTTGACCGCGCCGATATAGTTGGTCGTGGTGAAGGCAGCGTCGATCGTCTTGGGATCGACTGCGACGCGGGCGGTTTCGGTCGCACCATTGATGAACAGCGACGTCAGCGACGGGGTGTAGGTGATCGTGCTGTTCGCGCCCGCTTCGAAGATCGTCTTGACCAGATCGGCAGTCACGCCGGTGCCGGTGCCCTTGTAAGGCGTGGCGTTGCACTGCATCACGACAGAGATGTAGCGCGGCTTGCCAGCGTCCTGCAAAGCGGTGTCGGCGTCACGCACCGCAGCCGCGCCGTTGATGCGCAGGCAGCTCTGGTTGGGGCTGATGATGATGCCGTTGACCAGCGCCAGATCGGCACCGCCGCGCAGCAACATCGCGGCGCCATCGTCGCCGGTGTTGGAACGCTGGATATGCGTGAAGTTGGCGACTTTGAGATACTGGCGCGGGATTACGTCTTCGCTGGCGTTGCTGTTGGTGCCGCCGTTAGAGTCGGTTTCAAGGAAGGTGTCGCCGATATTGTTACCTTCGCGCTGGGCCGAGATGATGAACTGAGCCGTGCCACGGAAGCCGACGTCGGTGTCCAGATTGTCGTCTTCGTTGCCGGTGAACACCAGATATTTCAGGTTCGCCGCGCCACCGAAGATTTCGATGCCATCGTCCGAGCTGTTGTGGATCTGGATATGGTCAAGCTGCGTGCCGGTGCCGATGCCCGAAGGGGTCAGGCCCTGCAGTTCCTTGCCGTCTGCCAGCACGAAGCCGGAATAGCGGATTTGCACATAGCTCATGCGGCCCGAATTGTCGGCATCGTTCGCGCCACCATAGAGAGCGTTGCTGGAGCCTTCGGTATCACGTTCGCAGGCCACCGTTCCGGCGGCGGCGGCAGGAGCGGCGCAATCGGTGATCTTGGCGCGTCCGAGCAGCACGACGCCGCCCCACTGACCCGACGACTGATCCGTCGTGGTGCCAAGCACGTTTTCGCGGCTGGTGAAGACGATCGGCGCAGTGGCGGTGCCAACGGCGTTGATCTTGTTACCGCGGTTGACGGCCAGATAGCTGTTACCGGTTGCGGCGAAGACCACGACGCCCGGATCGATCGTCAGCGTGACGTCGGTGTTGGTGCTGGCAGCGCCCTGATCGGTGCCGACATCAACACGGCCGGGCAGCGAATAGAGGACGCCTGCAACCTTCGCGATGGCGGTCGACGCGGTAAAGCGCGCGGGGAAGCCGCAATTGCGCCATGTGTTCGCGCCGTCGGAAACGGTGCCGAGGTCCGTCAGCTGGTTCGTACCGGCAATGGTCGGGCAGTTGGCGGCCGGGGTAACGCCGGTCGGCGTCGGTGTGGGGGTCGGCGTAGGTGTAGGGGTCGGCGTCGGAGCCGGAATGACGATCGTGCCTTCGCCCGGCGACGCAATGTCGTCCGCGCCGCACGCGCTCAACGCTGCGCAAGCGCAACCTGCCATCAAAATCGTGTGAATACGGTTATACTTGGCCATGTCGTCTCCGCTCCGGCATTTCGCCGGGTTTGTTAAAATGCGGAGCGCAGGGGATTTCGATTCGGACAACGCCCCCTGTCGCCCTCCGAATGGGCAACTAGGGTGCGTGGATGACAGGGGTGTTGGTATTTGGTGACGAAACAGCGACTATTATATGACTGTTTAGCGACAATGATGACAACGTCATGACAAAGGGCGCCCACCCAATAGCAAGCGCCCTTTGTCCGTCCTGAATGTGAATGCGGCTTTTACCGCATCGCGTAGCTGCTTTCCACCCGACCCAGCGCGCGGCGGGCGATGGAACGGGAAGATTCTTCGGTCCCGTTGGCCAGGGTCAGCATTGCGTCGGGTGCGTAAAGCGCGCGGGCATAGATGGTGCGCGCGTCAGCCATGCGGCCCATACCGACATAGGCATTGCCCAGATTGATGAGGCGCGCAGGATCGTTGGCGGCGTCCGGGCGAACGACGGTGAGATTACGCTGCGCCTTGGTAAAATTCCCCGATTCTAGCGCGGCAGCGGCCAGACGCCCATCTGGCAGGCCGACTTCAACCAGACTGTCCGGGGCAGCCCAAGCCGCCATCGGAGCGGCCAGAGCCAGCACGGCACCCATGAGAATAGCGGCTTTCGACATCATATTTCTCCGAAAAAAACTTCTTACTATAACGATGATTATTTCATCTTGATGACATCCACGCAAGGTGGCGGAGGGCCATGAAAAAGAAGATTTATCGACTTAATAACAGTCTCTTACGATTATTTCATCGCATTGTCATAAAAGCGTAACTGAATATGGTCGCAGTTATGGGAAGTGATTCGCGCCGACGCGACACTTCGACCGGGCGATTGCCCGGCGTGATATCCAGCGATGTGGGGATATAGGTCCGGAGGCTTCTGTTGCCCGGCGCCTCCGGGGGCCGCTGAATTCCCTTCTGTTGCCCGGTGGGTTCAACCGCGCTATTTTAGAATAATATCAGGCCGTGAGGCCCTCAATTACGCTGCAATGGCGAGTGCTTCGTTATCGTTGGCACTTGTGAGTTTTGCACAGTTTAACGGCTTACACGGGCCGGGTAAAAACATCGCCTTTGAACACACGTCGATCCTAGTTCGCCCCCGTCAGACATCCCGTCGAACCTTAAGTCCGGCGGGACATGTGGTGGAGACGCCGGGTACTGCCCCCGGGTCCGCTGCGTCTATTACACGACACCATTTATCACCATAGCCGGGCGAACCCGGCACCAACCCATATGGCCCGGCGCGAATTGTTTTTCAAGCCATGGACTTGGACGCGCGTGAAGAGGGCATAGCGATCGCCTTCGCCGACAAAAATGGTGGCTGCGCCGACTGAAAATCGGCATCAGCCGTTACGCAACGGCGCAGGCCGCCCTTTTTGGACCGGGGACGCATGTTTCAGGTAGACTATGACCATCTCGCCAACTGCCTGATCCTGAAGGTCGAAGGGTTCTGGAAGCCGGAAACCGTGGTGGCATTTGCCAAAGAGGTAGGCGCGAAGGCGCGTCAGGCACAGGCAATCCGCACGGATTTCAACGTGCTGGTCGAATCACTGGCATTCCCGGTGCAGGCGAACGATGTCGCCGATCTGCTCGCCAACATCATGCGCGGCGGCATCACTTTGACTGGCGGACGTGCCGCCGTGGTGGTCGGCAGTCAGTTGAACAAGGCGCAGGCGGAACGCACGCTGGTGCATCCGCGATTGCGCGTATTCCTGACGCTGGAGGATGCGCAGAATTGGCTCGGGTCCTGACGGCTCATCCTGTTCGCTCCCACTTCCCCCCGCGTCGATCCCACGCTAAGGCCTTGCACCATGATCCTCGTCATCGACAATTATGACAGCTTCACCTGGAACCTGGTCCATTATCTTATGGAACTGGGCGCTCAGGTCGAAGTCGTCCGTAACGACGCCATTTCCGCAGGACAGGCCTTGTCCAGTGGCGCGAAGGCGTTCCTGTTGTCCCCCGGCCCCTGCACCCCCAATGAAGCGGGCGTCAGCCTGGATCTGGTCGCCGCCTGTGCCGATGCGGGCGCGCCCTTGCTGGGCGTGTGCCTTGGCCATCAGGCGATCGGCCAGCATTTCGGGGGCCAGGTGGTGCGCGGCGGGTTGATGCACGGCAAGACATCGCCAGTCGCGCATGACGGCACCGGCCTGTTCGGCGGCCTGCCCTCCCCCTTCACCGCGACCCGCTATCACTCGCTCATCGTGGAGGACATTCCTGCTGATCTGGTGGTCAACGCGACCAGCGAGGATGGGTCGGTCATGGGATTCCGCCACGCCACGCTGCCGATCCATTCGGTCCAGTTTCATCCCGAAAGCATCGCCACCCAATATGGGCATGACATGCTGGCCAATTTCCTGAGGATCGCCGGGATGCCGGTTCAGGAACGCGAAGTGGCCTGATCGGGCCGGTTCCAACTGGCTATATGCTCCCACCAAGGCGGGAGCGAATTTCCGACGTTCGGACTGGAATCCCGCCTTCGTGGGAGCATCTGATGCCAAGGGCAACTTATGAGATCGCGGAAAAAGTGCGTCATTAAGCGCTGACGCCCTCTCGACTTTTCCTCCCCCTGCCGACTAAGGCAAGCGGGATGAACCGGCTTCCCGATCCTTCCAGCCCGCTCGATGCGCAGGCCGCAGCACAAGCGTTCGACTTGCTGTTCGACGCCGACCTGCCCGAAAATGACATTGCCGCCTTTCTCGTCGCCATGGCGCGACGTGGCGAAACCGCGACGGAAATCGCCGCCGCCGCCCGCGCGATGCGCGCGCGCATGATCTGTGTCGATGCGCCGGTCGGCACGATCGATGTATGCGGCACCGGGGGCGATGGCCATCATACGCTCAACGTTTCCACCGCCGTATCGCTCGTCGTGGCAGCGGCAGGTGTGCCGGTCGCCAAACATGGCAACCGCGCCGCATCGTCCAAGGCGGGCGCTGCCGATACGCTCGAAGCACTTGGCCTGAACCTCGACCGCGCTGCCGATACGGCAGAAGCGACGCTGGCGGACCTGGGCATCTGTTTCCTGTTCGCGCAAAATTATCACCCTGCGCTCAAACGGCTGGGTCCGATCCGCAAGGCGATCGGCGAACGCACCATTTTCAACCTCATGGGGCCGCTCGCCAATCCTGCAGGCGTGCGACGACAACTGGTCGGCATCGCACGGCCGGCCTATGTTCCCATTTATGCGCAGGCGCTGGCGGAACTGGGCGTTGATCGTGCGATGATCGTATCGGGCGACGAAGGGCTGGACGAACTATCGCTGGCAGGTGGGAATGACGTGGCGGAAATCACTGGCGATGGCGTCGTCGCCATGCGTCGGTTGGCCGCCGCCGATCTGGGCCTGACAACGCAGAGGGTCGAGGCGATCCGGGGCGGCGACGCGGCCCATAATGCAGCTGCCCTGCGCGCGCTGTTGCAAGGCGAACCGGGCGCTTACCGCGACGCCGTGCTGTTCAACGCCGCTGCGGCCCTTGTCGTGGCCGATGCCGTTGCCGATCTTCGTGAAGGTGTGGAGGAAGCGGCCGAAACCATCGACCGTGGCCTTGCCAACGCCCTCCTCAATTGCTGGATTGCCTATCTATGACAAACAAGCTGATCGAAATTTGCAACGTCAAGCGGGAGGAGGTTGCCCGTCGTCGTTCTGCAACGACGGTCTCGGCGCTGCACGCGCGCGCTTCGGAACAGACGCCGCCACGCGGATTTCGCAAAGCTCTGGATGACGCCGCCCGATCGGGCTTCGGCCTGATTGCGGAGGTCAAGAAGGCCAGCCCCTCCAAAGGGCTGATCCGCGCGGATTTCGATCCCCCCGCTCATGCGCAGGCCTATACGGCTGGCGGTGCGGCCTGCCTGTCGGTGCTGACCGACGAACCCTATTTCCAGGGGCATGACGATTATCTGATGGCGGCGCGATCCGCCTGCGCCATCCCTGTGCTTCGCAAGGATTTCATCGTCGATCCGTGGCAGATACTGGAAAGCCGATCGCTGGGCGCGGATGCCATCCTGATTATCGTCGCCGCACTGGACGACGGGCAGATGGCCGAAATCGAGGATGCAGCGCTGGGCCTTGGCATGGACGCACTGATCGAGGTGCATGATGAGGCGGAACTGGAGCGGGCATTGAAGCTGCGCTCGCGACTGATCGGGGTCAACAATCGCGACTTGCGCGATTTCTCGGTCGATTTCGCGCGCACTTACGAACTGGTCGGCAAAGCGCCGGAAGGCTGCACCTTCGTTGCCGAAAGCGGGCTTGGGTCGCATGCCGATCTGGTGGCGATGGCGGACCATGGCGTGCGCTGCTTCCTGGTCGGCGAAACACTCATGCGGCAGGCGGACGTGGAAGCTGCAACGATCAACCTGCTGACGGGGGCATGAGCGGTCTGACCCATCTGGACGCCGACGGTGCAGCGCATATGGTCGATGTGTCGGCCAAGGCCGTGACGGCGCGCGAAGCCATTGCGTCAGGCCGCATCGACATGAGCGCGCAGGCCGCTGCGGCGATCGCCGACGGTCTGGTCAGGAAGGGCGACGTGCTGGCCGTCGCACGCGTGGCGGGCATCATGGCCGCCAAACGGACGGCAGACCTCATTCCGTTATGTCATCCCATCGCCCTGTCTGCCGTGAGCGTGGACTTCGATCTGGGTCAGGCTGGCGTTACCGTCACCGCAACCGCCCGCACCGCTGGCGTGACAGGCGTGGAGATGGAGGCGCTGACCGCTGCCACCGTTGCGCTGCTCACCGTCTATGACATGGCCAAGGCTTTGGACAAGGCAATGGTAATCGGCGGCGTCCGCCTGATCGCCAAGACCGGCGGCAAATCAGGGGACTGGCGCGCGCCATGAGCCTGTTGCCGGTTGCCGAGGCGCAATCCCGCCTGTTCACGCTGGCCAAGGCGCTACCCGTCGAGGATTGTCCGCTTGTGGGTTGCACCGAGCGCTGGTTGGCGCGCGATGTCGTCGCGCTGCGGGACCAGCCATGGGCCGCTCTTTCGGCGATGGACGGCTATGCCGTGCGGGCGAGCGAATGGCCCGGTCCGTGGCGTGTGACGACGACGAGCAGTGCGGGGGGAACGCCGCCTGATGCGCTCCCACGGGACGAGGCGTGCCGCATCTTCACTGGCGCGCCATTGCCTGAGGGCGCGGACGCCATATTGATCCAGGAAAATGCGGCTGTAGAGGATGACATCCTTCGCGCCGTCGATGGCGCATTGACGAGCGGCCAACATGTTCGTCCTGCGGCATCCGATTTCGGCCAAGCCAGCCTTCTCCTGCGCGCGGGTAGCAAAATCGGCCCGGCGCAGATCGCGCTCGCCGCGCTGGGCGGTCATGGCATGCTGCCGGTCCGTCGGCGAGTGCGGGTGGCGATTATCTCGACGGGTAATGAACTGGTTCCGCCCGGCGCACCCACTCCTCCAGGTAGTTTGCCGTCCTCCAACGCGCCGATGCTGGCGGCGATGCTCGCTGCATTGCCATGCGACGTCATCGACCTGGGCATTATCGGTGACAATCTGGATCTGCTGACTGTCGCTTTTGATGAGGCCGCAGATGCCGATATCATCGTTTCGACAGGCGGCGCGTCAGTTGGCGATCATGATCTGGTCCGCCCGGCTTTTACAAAAGCTGGAGGAACACTGGATTTCTGGAAAATCGCGATGCGTCCGGGCAAGCCGCTCATGGCTGGTCGAATACATGGCGCCCTGTTCATTGGGCTGCCGGGGAATCCGGTGTCCGCCTTCGTCACTGCCAGCCTGTTCCTGATACCTGTGATTCGACATATGTCTGGCGCATCCGATCCCCTGCCCCAGATGAGGAACGCGGTGCTTGCATCCGATCTTCCCGACACGGGAAATCGTGATGATTATCTGCGTGCGCGGCGTGATGGAGCGGGAATCGTCACAGTCACATCACAGGATAGCGCAGCAGCGGCGTCATTAGCGATGGCCGACTGCCTGATATTCCGTCCCGCAGGGGCTAAGGCTGCACAAATCGGTGAAAACGTCTCCATCATATCTATCGGCTGATGGACTGGTTCAACGATGCTGCACTTCGCCCGGCGCGCATTCTTCATGATCGCCATCGCCAAATTGCCTCTCGGCCTGATAGCGGCGAATGGAGCGGCTGCGTTGTCCATGTGCGTCGTCGCGATGCTGTCTGCGGCGGGGGGCGGACTGGTCATGCAGGTTCAGCATCTTCACTCTCCTCGCCCTTCACTATCGGAAGGAACAAACGCATAACCAGCGAATCGCGCCTGCGTTCCCGCCGATGCGACGAGCTGTTGGCCGCTTGACTTGCCTCCATTCGTTTCCTATGCGTTCTTCATACGTTCCATGGAGGACTGTGACGATGTTGACACTCAAGCAGCAGGAATTGCTCAGCTTCATTCAGACGCGCCTGGATGAAGCCGGCGTTTCGCCCTCGTTCGAGGAAATGAAGGATGCGTTGGACCTGCGGTCCAAGAGCGGCATCCACCGCCTGATCAATGCGCTGGAGGAACGCGGTTTCATCCGTCGCCTGCCTAACCGGGCGCGGGCGCTGGAAGTCCTGAAGCTGCCGGACGCGATGCATCGTATTCCTGCGAAGGTTGCGGAGACCAATCCAGCCGCTTCTTTTCCCAGCACGCCGATGCTGCCGACCGCCGCAAACGATGTGATCGAAATCCCCATGCATGGCCGCATTGCCGCAGGTGTCCCGATCGAGGCGATGGAGGGTCAGACTATGCTGTCCGTGCCTGCTGCCCTGTTGGGCGCGGGCGATCATTATGCGCTGGAAGTATCGGGCGATTCCATGATGGAAGCGGGCATATTGGATGGCGACTTTGCCCTCATCCAACGCACCGATGTCGCACGCGAAGGGCAGATCGTCGTCGCCCTGATCGACGACAGCGAGGCAACGCTCAAATATTTCCGCCGCGAAGGGCCAAGGGTGCGGCTCGACCCGGCCAACAGTGCCTATGAACCGCAACTCTATGAATCTGGCCAAGTGCGGATACAGGGCAAGCTCGCAGGACTTTTGCGCCGTTATAATTAGGGTGAAGGTCGCCAGCGCATGGTCTTGTCCGTCCGGCGATATGTCGGGCGGACGATCCATGGATGCGCGTCGCCGGGCGTGCGCACTGTCTGGACCGTCGTATCGGTAAGGTTGATGGCCATCCCACCGGTACGCGCCAGCAGGCTCCGGTCGATCTTGAGCCAGCGGGGGCGACACCAGCGTGGCAATCGCCGGTCGGACACGACGATGTCGGCGTCGGCGCAATTCTGGCTAAAGACGGCGCGCTCGACCAGAACATCATTGCGCGTCAGAAGCAGTCGCCAGCGCCGCCCTGCCGCCGTCATGTTCACCGCGCACAGATCGGTCGAACATCGCGCCTGAGGCAAGTGCGTCAAATCTTCCAGATCGCCGTCATGACCGACGCTTTCCGCCAGCGTATCCCGCACATAATCCCCCGCACCCGCGCGCAGAATCGCCATCCCCCCCTTTGCTGTGCGCAGCGCGACATGGCGGCCGTCCCCTGTCACCAATATGTCGGCCGGGGACAGGCTCCATATCATTCCTATCCCGGCTGCAATCGGCGCGAGGCCAACCCAGCGCAGGCCGCTGCGCCAGAGCAGAGACCACACTATCCCTGCAGACATCATCGCGAATATCCAGGACGGCACCGCCGGCGTCAGCATCGTCGCGGCCGGATTGGCGGCGACGCCATGGGCGACCCACAGCAGCAGTTGAAGCATCTGGCCCGTCAGCCACCAGAACGGCGCGCCGATCCCGACCAGATCGCCCAGTAGCGCCAGCGCCTCAAGTGGCATCACGACAAAGGTCGTGAGCGGGATCGCCACGATGTTGGCGAACGCACCGAGCATGCCCGCCTTGTGAAAATGAAAAAGGGCAATCGGCATCAGCACGAGTTCGATGACAATACCGGTCAGCAGCGTCGCCACCACAGCCCGCCCCAACCGTAGCATGGTGCTTTCATCCCGCGCCATCGCAAAGGCACGAAAGCGGTGGTGCTCGCTGAGCGCTACAAGCGCTGTGACGGCGGCGAAACTCATCTGGAAACTCGGACCGACCAAGGCTTCGGGCCAGAATATCAGCACGACCAGCGCGCCCGTCGCGACGAGGCGAAGCGTGATCGCGTCTCGCCCCAGCGCCAATCCGCCCAGCACCAGCAATGCCGCAACGCACGATCGCACCGTGGGCACCTCCGCCCCCGTCAACAGCGTGTAGCCGATACCTGCCAGCGCCCCGCCACTCGCTGCGATCAGCATTAACGGCCAGTCGAGCGCCGCCCGACGGCTGAGCGCCATCACGCGCATCAACAGGAAGATGACGGCGCCGATCAGAGCGGTCACATGCAGGCCACTGATCGACAGGAGATGCGCCAGCCCGCTGTTGCGCATGGCGTCGGCATCGGCCTGCGCGATCGCCCCCTGATCCCCGGTGGCGAGCGCGATAGCGATCCCTTGTGGCGGGCCGTCGATCTGCGACGATATATGCGCGAACAGCCGATTGCGCAGCGGCGCCACACCGGATGCAGGGCGCAGCACTTCGATCGGCCGCAGCGCTTTGCCAGTGGCGCCGATCCCCTGAAAATAGGCGCGCGCGGCAAAATTATAGCTGCCCGGCACGGCAGGGGGTGCGGGCGGCATCAGGCGGACGCGAAAGCGAATCTTTGCGCCCTCGCCCAGCCCATCCGGCATGTCCTCCTCCGCAATATTCACGCGGATGATGGCGGGCAGGTTCAACGCGGCTTCGGGTTTCAATATCGCGCGGACCATATGCTGCGCCGGCACCGGACGAACAGACACGACCTCCCCCGTCACCAACGCGAATGTAGCGCGAGCCAGCGGCGGTTGACCCAGCAACATGGCCTTCCCCCACACCAGCAGGCACCCGATGCAGGCGAGCATGCCGCCCGTCACGATCATGCGCCGCAATCGCGTGCCATCGGGCAGAAGCAGGCCAGCGCAGGCAAGAGCCAGCATGGCGCAGCCAAAGCCCAGCCAGCCGATCCGGTCTGGCAAGGCGAACCAGGCGGCTATGCCCAGACCAAGCCCCACCGGTGCCCAGAGCGGCACCTGTTCGCGCTCCCATTCCATCCAGCTTTCGACCCGAGCGAAAAGCACGCGCGCGCCACCTGTGGCCCTGACCACAAGCGAGGTTTGTCGTGGCTCAAAAGCCATGCTAGGGGGCGTCGCATTCATAGATCAGCAGGACGAGTGTCAGGGAATATGACGGCAAGCGCAACGGGAATGAACAAGCCGGTCGTGACCCGGTTCGCGCCATCCCCGACCGGATTCCTGCATATCGGCGGCGCACGCACCGCTCTGTTCAACTGGCTGTTCGCGCGACACCATGGCGGCAAGTTCCTGTTGCGGATCGAGGATACGGATCGCGCCCGGTCGACCGACGAAGCCGTTGCTGCGATTTTCGACGGTCTGGACTGGCTGGGCCTGGGCGGAGACGAACCTGCCGTTTTCCAGTTCGAGCGTACCCCGCGCCATGCGGAGGTTGCCAATGCGCTGCTGAACGGCGGTCATGCCTATCGCTGCTATGCCACGCCCGAAGAACTGGCGACGCTCCGGGAACAGCAACGGGCGGCCAAACAACCGATGCGCTACGATGGACGCTGGCGCGACCGCGCGCCGCAGGATGCGCCCGAAGGCGCGCCCTTCGTCATTCGCCTGAAAGCCCCGAAAGATGGGGAAACCGTGATCGAGGACGCTGTCCAGGGTCGCGTCGTCGTGCAGAACGCCGAACTGGACGACATGATCCTGCTGCGGTCCGATGGCACGCCCACTTATATGCTGGCGGTCGTGGTCGACGATCATGACATGGGCATCACCCATGTCATTCGCGGCGACGATCATCTCAACAACGCGTTTCGTCAGCTTGGCATCATCAAGGCGATGGCGGAGATCGAGGGCGGCTGGGAAGAACCCGTCTATGCGCACATCCCGCTGATCCACGGATCGGACGGGGCCAAGCTGTCCAAGCGCCATGGCGCGCTGGGCGTCGATGCCTATCGGGACGACATGGGCATGCTGCCCGAAGCGGTGCTCAATTACCTGCTGCGTCTTGGCTGGGGCCATGGCGACGAGGAATTTATTCCAGTCGATCGCGCGATCGAACTGTTCGACATCGGGGGCGTTGGCCGTTCGCCATCGCGCTTCGACATCAAGAAGCTGGAAAATCTGAACGGCCATTATCTGCGTGAGGCGGACGATGCACGTTTGGCCGCGCTGGTCGCGCCGCGGGTCGAACAGCGCCTTGGAATCGCCATTTCCGATACCAATATGAACGTTCTGACCCAGGCGACGCCTTCACTCAAGCCGCGGGCCAAGACGCTTAACGAAATTGCCGAGGGCGCTGAATTTCTGTTCAAAAATTGCCCCCTGGATTTTGACGAAAAGGCATCCACTCTGCTAGACGCATCCGCACGCGCGCTGATCGTCAAGGCGGCCGACGCTCTCTCATCCGTCCAGTCCTGGACGGTCGAAGCGATCGAGGAACCGATACGCCGCGTGGCAGAGGATGCTGGCCTGGGATTGGGCAAGGTGGCGCAGCCATTGCGGGCGGCGCTGACCGGGCGAACCGTATCGCCGGGAATTTACGATGTCCTCTTCCTTCTGGGAAAAGAGGAAAGCTTGGAACGGCTGAACGATGTGGGGCACGCATCGATCGGTTGATGGCACTCAAGGAGAACAATATGTCGGATAAAAATGCCACTTTGACACTGGGCGGGGAAGCCAAGGATTATGCCGTCATGGACGGCACTGTCGGTCCCCAGGTCATCGACGTTCGCAAGCTGTACGCCAATACCGGCATGTTCACCTATGATCCCGGCTTCACATCGACCGCCAGTTGCGAATCTGGTCTGACCTACATCGATGGCGATGAAGGCGTCCTGTTGCATCGTGGCTATCCGATCGGTCAGTTGGCCGAAGAATCCAGCTTCATGGAAGTCTGCTACCTGATGCTGAACGGCGAACTGCCGTCGAAGAGCGAGTTGGACGACTTCATCTCCACGATCACGCGCCACACGATGGTGCATGAACAGTTGAGCGCCTTCTTCCGTGGTTTCCGTCGCGATGCCCATCCCATGGCGATCCTGGTCGGCGTGGTCGGCGCGCTTTCCGCCTTTTACCATGATTCGACCGACATAAACGATCCGGTGCAGCGGCGGATCGCCAGCCACCGCCTGATCGCCAAGATGCCCACGATCGCGGCAATGGCGTATAAATATTCGGTGGGCCAGCCCTTCGTCTATCCGCGCAACGACCTGTCCTACACCGCCAACTTCCTGCGCATGACATTCTCCGTCCCCGCAGAAGATTATGTGCCCGATCCAGTTATCGTCGATGCGATGGACAAGATCTTCATCCTGCATGCCGACCACGAGCAAAACGCCTCGACCTCGACCGTGCGTCTGGCAGGGTCATCGGGAGCCAACCCCTTCGCCTGCATCGCGGCGGGCATCGCTTGCCTGTGGGGTCCGGCGCATGGCGGCGCGAACGAAGCGGCGCTCAACATGCTGCGCGAAATCGGCACGGTCGATCGCATCCCCGAATATATCGCCCGCGCCAAGAACAAGGACGATCCGTTCCGCCTGATGGGCTTTGGCCATCGCGTTTATAAGAATTACGATCCCCGTGCGACGGTGATGCAGAAGACCGCCGAAGACGTGCTCAAGACCATGGGCGTGACCGATCCGGTGTTCGACGTAGCGCGCGAACTGGAAAGGCTTGCGCTCAATGATCCCTATTTCATTGAGAAGAAGCTGTTCCCCAACGTCGACTTCTATTCGGGCGTGATCCTGTCGGCGATCGGCTTCCCGACGGAAATGTTCACCGTGCTGTTCGCCCTCGCCCGCACCGTCGGCTGGGTCGCGCAGTGGAACGAAATGATTTCCGATCCAGCACAGAAGATCGGCCGCCCGCGTCAGCTCTACACCGGCCCGACGCAGCGCGACTATGTGCCTGTCGACAAGCGCTGATCGCAGCGACGACGTTCGGTTGAATGGAAACGGCGCCCTTGAACGGGGCGCCGTTTTTTTGTGACCGCTTCAGGCCGCCGCGCCGCTATCCCGCTGGCAGCGACAGGATGAACCGTGCGCCTTGTCCCGGCATCCCGCCGATCTGAATATCGCCGCCCATCGCGCGAGCCAGACGGCGCGAGATATAAAGGCCCAAGCCACTGCCACCGGCATCGTCGCGTCCCAGTCGTTCGAACTTTTCGAAAATCCGTTCCCGATCGGCCAGAGCGACACCCTGCCCCTGATCGATCACGATGATCCGGCAATGGCCATGCTCCCGCTCGGTCACGACACGCACTTCGCTGCCTTCGGGCGCGTAGCGCACGGCGTTGCCGATCAGGTTGACGAGGATTTGCAGCACCCGGCGAAACTCTCCGGTCGCCGGGGTGGAAACGTCGGGGGCTGGCGCGACGATCGAAATCGTCCGGTCCAGCGCCTTCACCGACAGCAGCCCCGCCGCGCGGCGGCCCAAATCGGCCAGGTCCAATTCTTCGCTGATGACGCTGAAATCGGGCCGGTCGATCGCCTGTAAATCGGCCAGGTCATCGACTAACGCCATCAGATGCCGCCCCGCCGAAGCAATGTCCTGCGCATATTCCGCATAATCAGGACGAAGCGCCCCATCCATCTGCGCGCTGATCGTGTCGGCATTGGCGATAATGCGCCCCAGCGGCTGGCGCAGGGAGCGATCCAGCCGCCGCCCGAACTCTGTCGGATAGAGCGTGACCGACGCATCCTGCGTCAGTGGGGCGAACACCGCGCGCTCGACCGGAAAGGCGGTTCCGCGATAGCCCATCAACTGACCACTCAGATCGAACAGCGGAAAGCCCGACAGGCGAAACTGCCGCTCGGGATCACGCGCCAGCGTCGCAGCCTGATCGCGAAAGGCCCGCCGTTGGGCAAAGCCGCGCAGCATCGCCATGTCGCCGTCCGCGTCAGACTGAAGCTGGAAATAGCTGGAAAAGCGGCTACCTGGCACCGGTTGATCGGTCGGCAGCACGCCATGGGTATCGACGCCATCCAACACCATCTGAAACTGTAATTGCGGATCGATCTGCCACGTCCAGCCTTCAGCCAGCGCGGCAATATCCGCATCCCTTCGCCCGGCGTCGATCGATACCTCCACCGCAGGACGTTCATGCCAGTCGATCACCGATAGCGATACACCCTCACCCTCAGGCCGCGCCCGCACCCACATGTCGATGTCGCATCGGTCGGTCGCCGCCATGACCGGGCGCGACACGGTGATCCCTAACCGCCTGGACAGCCGCGCGATGGCAGCAAGCTGCGGCACCGCAAAGCCCATGCCCAGATCGGCCCCGGCCTCCCGCTGCAACGCCAGCAGCGGCGGATCAGCCGCTAACAGCCGACCGTCGGCAGACAGGGTTGCGCGTATGATCGAGGGATGAGCGGGCATGTTCACGCTTTGCGCGCCTCGCCTGTCATAACGCGCAAATGATCCAGCTTCGCGCGAAAAGCGGCCGGTGTCCGCAGGCCGCTGATCGCGCAATCCGCCTGAATATCACTCAGTTGTTGATAATGGTCGGCCAGCGTCACGATCGCCGCATCCGTCAGGCATGGCCGAACCGGACGCAAGGACAGCAGCAAGTGACGATAATCCGCATCCGATCCGCCCAACGCTCGGCACAGCGTCGCAACGTGCGGCAATGGTCCCATGGTCAATATCTCTGTCACCTGCATCATCGTCATGCGCAGACGGCGAGCAGTCAGCGCTGCAAACAGCAGGAATCGACGCTGGTCAAGCGCCGCACCCAAAAGCTCAGGCGAATCGCTCAGCTCGCCGAGTCGGCGTATCAGGCGGTCTGCTTCGGCAATTGGGCTGGCGCTCTCATCATGATCGGCAAGCAAAGCCCACCCGGATCGCTCAAACGCCGCCAGCAGCGCGTCGCCGTCATCCGGCATTGTCCGCTGCGCTCTGGCTGCCAGACAGGCAGCGGCGGTCCAGACCAATTCTGCAAAATATTCCGCTGGCAGGTCAGGCCGCATCGGCTGATCGTCGCCGCCCGCGACTGCCCATCGCCCCTCCGCCAGAACCAGTGCCGCCGCTGCGCCACCGAATGTGGGATCATCCACAGGCAGCAAGGCTTCAGGCTCCGCCTCTGCAACGCTGTCCGCATGGGGATGACCATATTGGCGCAGCATCAAACTGACCCCGGCGCGCATCTGCATATGCGCCAACAGGGCCGACCCAAGCAAAGTCGGCTGCGCGCGCACAGTGGGCCAGCATATCGCATCGGGAGAGGCGTCCAATGCCGCAGCGATATCAGGCACATGATCAAGCGACGCGCGTAACGCCAGTTCGATCGCATTGAGGCAGCCGCCCAGGTGCCGCCGCGTTTCGGCGATCAACGCATCATGACGCGCATGACCATCCAATGGGAAGAAAAAGGCGAGATCGATGGCATGCGAAACGGGCACAGCGGACAGCCCGGCCAGCCTTTGCGCCATCGGCCAGTTGTCGGCCAGGGCCGCTCCATGAAGGGACGAATAGACGCTCATGCGAGGAACCTTAGCCCCACGTCCTTAAAATGCACTAAACCCTGACGGCGAAATATTTCAGTCGCGCGGGCGCAGGATGATCGCGCCAGCCGAAGCGATGAGCGCCAGCATCGCGACCCGGAAGCCCTGCGCCAAAACGCCAAATAGCCCCGCTACGATCAACAGGGGCAGCACCGTGCCGGGCGTGACGATCATCCATGGCCGCGCCCTGCCTGTGCGTCGCCAGCGATCCGCCACCAGCATGATGCCCAGCAGAAGCGCGAGGTCGAGCGCCATCGTACTGCTGCCACCACGCACGATCCCCAGCAGCGCCAGCGAAGGCGTGGCGAAAGCCAGCCAGCTCATCGGCGGTGCCCGCAACGCCAGTTCGTCGAGGCGATCCGCCATCTCCGCCAGCAACAATGCCAGCAGCAGCAGGGCGAATCCCGTCAACGTCCACGTCAGTTCCACCGGCACCAGCGCGATCCCGGCGAGTGCGATCCCGGCTATCCTGACCTGAATGGCAGGCACCTGCATCCGCATCAGCGCGGGACCGATAGCGCGGGCGATTGGCGCAAGGACATAATGTTCGACGCCGCCACGCACGCGCGCGTTGGACGCGCCCGCCGCCGTGACGGCGTTCGCGACCAGATCGGCCTGCTGCTGCGTTTCGACCAGCGTGACCCGCCCTTCCATCAGGTCGTCCTGCGGCACGGTAACGCGTCGTGCGCCATGCTGGACGGCGGCCCGCACCAACGTCAGCGACAAATCCCAGTCGCCGATCATGTCGAGCGTATCAAACAGTAGCGCAGGGCTGATTCGCGCCAAGCCCGCCCAGCGCTGGCCCGCATCGATCCGCTCGAACGGTGTGCTGGCGCGGCTATCGTCGGTGACCAGCAACGCATTGCCCTGCGCACCACCTATCGCATCAACATGGCTTTGTGCCACGATCGCGCCATCGGCGACCAGCAGGATATCGGCGTCACGGGGGACGTCGCGGATCATCGACACCATGTCGCGGACCAGCGACACCGCGATGCCATCGGCGCTCAAGCGATCCACCGCCTGGGACAAGGCGGGCGTGATGACGCTGACCAGGATCATGATGCGGTCGGCCCCGGCCTGCGCCGCCTGCCGCGCCTGATATTCCACCAGCGTCTGGCCGGCGAACAGCAGACTGCCCCGCAATCCCGGCGGCGAATCGCCCGACGCTCTACTGGCGCTGAGAATAGCGGCAAAACTCATATGGTGCGCTGAACGATCCTGTTGCTGTTGAACCGGCCTTTTCGCAAGACGAGACGGTTCACGCAAGCAAAGCCGTCGATCAACCGCAATTTGGAGCGAGTGTCAGCCTTGTGCGAGCGCGGCCAGCGTTGCGCGCAAGCGGCGCAAGATGCGCGGATCGCCCGGAGCGGCCTCCGCCGCTTCGTCCGCCAGCACCATCAAGGACGTCATGCCGAAACTCGCCGCCAGCCCTTTCAGGCGCCATGCGGCCAGTGCCCAATTGGCGTCGCAGCGCGCACGCCCGAGCAGATCGACCTGCCGTTCGGCGCTTTCCATGAACGCCACCCGCAAGTCCGCGATCAGGGCGTTATCGTCGCCGACAGCCGCGGCCAGAGCGGAATTGAGAGCGCCAGGATCATAAGACATAGCGGCAGATGCTATCGGGAACGCGTTAAGTTTTCGTAACAGGCATTTCCGCCCGCGCAAAAGCTGCTAGGATGCGCGCCATGACAGGGGGCAGCACAATCGCCGAATTTTGGCGTAACACCGACATCGCGACTCATGATGATCCACAGGCGGATGATATTCTGCTTCTGGATCACACAGTTATGAGTGACGATCCAGAGGACGATCCGCATGTCGGAACCGGCGATGGCTGGATCACACGCATCAGGCTGCTGCTTGGCCTGCTCGCGGTTGCCTGGGTCGGTTTTGCCGGTTGGGCTATCGCCACATCGGGCGATCTGGCTACCCCATCCCTGTGGGCCAATGCGCTCGCGACACTGGCCATTCCGCCGACACTGTTGGGCGTCGCCTATCTTTTGCTCATGCGCAACAGCCGCAGCGAATCGCGGCGCTATCTCGATACTGCTCACGCCCTTCGGACGGAGGCTGACCATCTGGAACGGCGACTTGGCCGAATTGCCGACCAGTTGGAAGCCGCGCGTCAAACGATGCACGATCAGGCGGAATTGCTCGACAGCTATGGCGCGGCAGCCAGCAGTAATATGGAAGCATCCGCCGAACTCATCGCTGCCCGGTCTCAGACGACGTCTGATCGGGCAGAGGCCGCCGAACGCGCGGGCGCTGCGATGCTTGCGCGGATGGAGATGCTGATCGCATCCATCCCGGAACTGGAGGACAAGACGGGCCGCATGGCGGCGCAGATCATGGATAACGGCCACGCTCTTGCCGAACGGATCGATACGCTCGAAGCCAGACTGCATGCGCTGGCCGAATTATCCGACGATGCACGCGCACGCACGCTTTCGGCTACCAAGAGCCTGTCGGGGCAACTTAATCAGCTTCAGGAATCCACACGGGCCGCGAGCGAGGAAGTGACTGGTCTGGCAGATCTGGCCGCAAGCCGGATCGAGGCGACGACGCTGGGCGCGCGGCAGGCGATGGATCGCACCCGGCGGGATCTGGACGCACAATCCTCTGCCCTAACGGCACTGGTCGATGCGGCGGAAGGCGGCATCGCGACCGCCAGCGAAACGATGCGTACCACGTTGATGCGCGATCTTGATTCGGCGCAGGCAATTCTACGCGATCGATTGGACAGTGCGCTGGCCAATGTGCGCGCAACGCTGGCTACGACTGACGACGGGCTTAACCGCCGCGCCGAATCGCTTGAAGCACTGGTTGCCGCTGCACAGGCAGGGATCGGCAGGGCCAGTGAAAATACGCTATCGACATTCGCGCGGGACATGGACGCCATGGAGGGCGACCTGCGCGGTCGATTGGCCGCTGCGCTGGATCGCGCGCAGCAGGCGCTTGCCCTGGCTGATGCCGGGCTGACGGGCCAGTCGGCCACTCTGGATGCGTTGATCGAACGATCGCGCTCAGCGCTGGACGCCATCGGGTCCGAAACCGTGGCCGGCCTTGTCGATACGATCGGCGATGTCGAAAACCGACTGCACCAGATCGACCATATGGTCGAAGGACAGCGCACGCTGCTATCCAGCCTGCACACCAATCTTAACGACACAATCGCTTCGACCGAAGGCCGCTTTGCCACCCTGGAGGATAATGCCCTCGCGCGCAGCGAAAGGCTGGCGCAGGCGCTGGTCCGGCTGACAGACGAGACGCAACGTATCGACAGCGCACTTTCGGCGGGCGGGATTACGGCTGAAAAGCTGATTGGCTGCGCCGAAACGCTGCTCGTCGCGCTCGATTCAAGCGTGCGCGAACTGGATGAAACCTATCCCGGCGCGCTCGATCGATTCGATGCACGGATGGAACAGAGCCGCGCGCTTTTGGGTGGCGCGACCCCTGAAATGGAGCGGCTGGAGGCGATTTCTCAGGCCTTGGTGGGTCGGGCCGAGGAAGCGGAAGAACTGTTACGCGGACAGGGAAGCCGCCTGACCGAATGGCTTGAAAGCACGCAAGGCGGGCTGGAGGCCAATCGCGCATTGGTCGATCGGCTGCGCACCGCTCTGGATGGCGCGCATCAGGACGCTACGCGCATTACCGAAGGCGCGGGACCGTTGCTCGTCACTGCGCTCCTGCGGGTCAAGGATACCGCCGATCAGGCCGCCGAACGCGCGCGGCAGGCACTGGCGCGCGCCATTCCCGAAGCAGCGCAAGCATTGGCTCTTGCCAGCGACAAGGCCATGGAGACGGTGATAGGCGAGCGCGTCACGGCGCAGATCGAACATGTCGCCCAAGTCGCAGAAGAAGCGGTGAAGGCCGCGCATCACGCGTCCGAGCGCCTTACTCGCCAATTGCTGACGATCGCCGATACCAGCGCCAGCGTGGAACAGCGGATCGAGGAAGCGGAACGCGCGTCCGAAACCCGCGACCGGGACCATTTTGCCCGCCGCTCCGCTCTGTTGATCGAATCCCTCAACAGCACCGCCATCGATGTCACCAAAATCCTGTCGAACGATGTTACGGATTCGGCGTGGTCGGCCTATCTGAAGGGCGATCGGGGTGTCTTCACGCGCCGGGCCGTGAAACTGCTGGACGCGGGCGAGTCGCGCGAAATCGCGCTTCACTATGATAATGATGCGGAGTTCCGCGATCATGTAAACCGCTACATCCATGATTTCGAAGGGATGTTACGGATCATCCTGTCGGCGCGGGACGGCAACGCACTGGGTGTCGCTATCCTGTCGTCCGACATGGGCAAACTCTATGTCGCATTGGCACAGGCGATCGAGCGGCTGCGTCAGTAGGCGCGGCCGGGTTGGATTGAGCAGGACAATTCCGTCATCCTGTCCGGTTGCTCGGGCGGCGGAAAGTCCGCCATGTTGGCTGAACTAAAGCGGCGCGGCTATGCCGCGATGCGGAGTCGGTAGGCGGATAGTCGCACAGGAACGAGCGGAAACTGGCGCAGCCTTGCCATAGGTCGATATGCGTGCCTTTGCAGCCCAGACTATCGACAATTGGGAAGTGCCCTGCGAACTGACCGGCTGGCTATTTTTCGATCGCACTCTCGTGGATGCCTGATCGCTTTCGGCCGTGCCTTTCGTCAGGACAACATGATCCCCCGTATAATCGGCAGATATGTCCCACACAGCCATGGCTCACACTCGTTGAGAACAACGACAGCATGAAGCATGACCGGGCGAAGGCAACGGCTGAATATCGGCGGCTCGTCACAGGCGAGTGGATCGCCCGACTACAGTATCGAAGCCCTGCGAATGCGCATTATCCAAACCGGCTTAAATCACTCTGATCCCCGCTTACCGCCCTGCATGAAAGCCCGGCAGCATGTCTATCGTCACCCAACCCTGCACATAATTGGCATAATATAGCCCGAACAGGACAGCCGACATCAGCGTAGCGCGTAATGCGACCATGCCCGGTCGGAAGTTGCTGGGCGCGCTATCCGCCTGCCCCCGGATCAGCACTTCGCCCGTTTCATCGGGTGTGCGGATGCCGAAGGGCAGCATGACGAATGCGCTGATCACCCAGAACAGCACATAGATGGCAAAGATCGCGTAGAGGTTCATAGCCCCAGATTACGCCCGAATAAGCAGAACGTCCACTATCGGCTTCTTGCCCGTCCAGCGGGTCGCGACACGGCGCACGGCCAGGCGAACGCGTTCACGCAGGGCGTCTTCTTCCTGCGATCCCTTGGGCAGGACGGTCGCGACTTCATCGGCTGCTTCCTTCAGGAACGCTGCCTTATCTTCCTCGACTGGAACGCCCTGCGTGCGCAGCGTCGGCGAGCCTATCAGCTTGCCCTTGCGGTCCAACGCCACGGCGACGCTGATCTGACCATGCAGGCCCAGCTTGCGCCGCTCGTTGATAGTGGCGCCGTCGGCAGGCAAGATGACGTCGCCATCCAGCACCAGTCTGCCCACATCCTGCTTGCCGATGATCTGCGGCGCGCCGGGCGCCAACCGCAGCAGGTCACCGTTCGACTGGACTACGGCATGGCGAATACCGCTGGTGATGCCCAGTCGCGCCTGTTCCGCCATATGTCGCCGCTCGCCATGGACTGGCAGCAGGATTTCAGGTCGTATCCAGCGATACATCGCTTCCAGTTCGGGCCGCCCCGGATGGCCGGACACATGCACTTCCGCCTGACGATCGGTCACCATCAGGATGTTCTTCATCGCCAGCGCATTCTGGATGCGACCAATGGCAATTTCATTGCCGGGGATCTGCTTGGACGAGAAAACGACCGTGTCGCCCTCCGCCAGCTTGATAGGATGACTGTCGAAAGCCACGCGCGCAAGTGCGGCCCGCGCTTCGCCCTGCCCGCCCGTGGCGATGATCATCACCTCGTCGCGCGGCAACGACATGACATCGTCCCAATCGACCGTTGGCGGAAAGTCCTTGAGATAACCCGCCGCCTTGGCGGTCGTGATAATGCGATCCAGCGAACGCCCGGCGACGCACACTTTGCGCCCACAGGCTGCTGCGACTTCGCCCAGTGTCTGAACGCGCGCCGCGTTGGACGCAAAGGTCGTGACCAGCACGCGGCCTTTCGCTGCTGCGACGGTCTGCATCAACCCCTCGCGCACGGCTCCTTCGGACCCGCTGGCCTTGTCGTTGAATACGTTGGTACTATCGCACACCAGCGCCAGAACGCCTTCGTCACCGATCGCGGTCAGTTCCGCAGGCGTCGATGGCTTGCCCAGTAGGGGTTGGTCGTCCAGCTTCCAGTCACCAGTATGGAATATACGCCCGTGCGGCGTGTCGATGACCAGCCCATTGCCTTCGGGAATCGAATGCGCCAGCGGCACGTAACGGAAGCCAAACGGCCCCAGATTGAAGCTGCCTTCATTCTGGATGACATGGAGCTTGACCGTCTTCGACAGCCCCTCCTCTTCCAGCTTCAGTCGGATCAACCCGGCAGTGAAAGGCGTCGCGTAGAGCGGCACACCAAGGTCGGCGGCCAGATAGGGAATGGCGCCGATATGGTCTTCATGCCCGTGCGTCAGCACGATACCCAACAGATCGTCCCGACGATCCTCGATAAAGCTCAGGTCAGGCAGGATCAGTTCCACGCCCGGATAATTGGAATCGGCAAAGGTCAGGCCCAGATCGACCATCACCCACTTGCCCTGGCAACCATAGAGATTGACATTCATGCCGATCTCCCCCGACCCACCAAGGGCCAGGAAGAGCAGCTCATCTTTAGGTTTCATTATGTCTTCATACTCCGCTCGTGCAGCAGCGCGAGGCCTTGAACCGTCAAGTCTGGCGCGATTGCATCGAAAATATCGCTGTTGTCGTTGAAGAGGACCGCTAAGCCCCCCGTCGAAATCACTCTGGTCGGTCGGCCGATTTCCGCCCTCATACGGGCGACCAGCCCCTCCATCATGGCTACATAGCCCCAAAAAACGCCGATGTGCATCTGTGCTTCGGTCGTGCGCCCGATGACCGATCGGGTTTCGGGCGCGGTAATAGCGATCTTGGGCAATTTCGCCGCCGCCGCAACCAAAGCGTCCAATGACAGATTGATGCCTGGCGCGATGATCCCGCCCTTGTAAGCACCGCTATAATCGACAACGTCGAACGTCGTCGCAGTGCCAAAATCGATGATGATTAAATCGCCGGTATACAGATGGTGCGCCGCGATCGCGTTTACAACCCGATCCGCCCCCACCGACCCCGGCTCCGCCACGTCCAGTTCGATACCCCATTCCACGCTACCCTGACCGGCAACCAGCGGGGTCGTCTTGAAATATTTCTCGGACAACACCTGCAGATTGTGCAGCGCACGGGGCACGACCGTCGCGATGATAACCGCATTGACGTCAGCGATCTTATAGCCTTCAAGCATCAACAACTGGTTCAGCCAGACAGCATATTCATCGGCCGTGCGGCGCGGGTCAGTAGCAATGCGCCAGCGCGCACAGATATCCCGGCCGTCCAGCAGCGCGAAAACCACATTGGTATTGCCCGCGTCGATCGCGAGAAGCATGGCCGATCCCCGAAATGGTTAGAGCAGGTGGATGTCGCCGGCGTGAATGACATGCTTGTCGCCATTCGCCAAGCGCAGGATCAACATGCCCTGCGCGTCCAGCGTATCGAATGCACCCTCAACCACGCCGCCATCGGATTGTGCGACCCGCATCGCTGTGCCGGGCGAGTGCGCGTTCAGCAACCAGTGCGTCCGTACCGGGTCCAGCCCCTGCGCGCGCCATATCGATAACCAGTGCGCGAAAAGCTGCGCTAGTCTCTCCAGCAGCGTGCCCGCTTCCGCATTGGTCGCCCCCTGAGCGGCGAGGCTGGTGACGGGCCGATCGAGACCCGTCGGATGATCGGTCACGTTGATACCGATCCCCACGACGATCGCATTGCCCGTCCGCTCCAGCAGGATACCGGCGATCTTCGCGCCATCGACCAATATGTCATTGGGCCATTTGATCTGCGCTCGTCCCGCGCAAAGTGGCGCGACAAGGGCATGGACAGCATTGGCCGCAACCAGTGCCAGAGTATGCGCCAGTGGATCGCCCTGACTCAGCAGCACGAAGGTTGAGCAATAGAGATTGCCGACCGGGCTGTCCCAGCTTCGGCCCAAGCGCCCCCTGCCGCCGCTTTGCCGTCCCGCACGCAACCAGCAGCCTTCGGGCGCGCCCTGATCCACCAACGCCAACATGTCGGCATTGGTCGACCCGGTTTCCGCGACAAAGCGGATCAATGTCAGAAGAGCGACGCCGCAGCGGCGGCGCTGGCCTTGTCCAACAACGGATTGAGCAGATAACCCACCACGATCACGACGGCGCATGCGGTCAGGATGATATTTTCCACAGCCCCGCCTTTCGCCTCATAGGCGGCGGTTGGCTCGTCGAAGTAGATCGTCTTGATGATCTTGAGGTAATAGAAAGCGCCTATCACCGAAGCGGCTATACCCACCGCTGCCAATGCCGTGAGGCCGGACGCCACCGCCGCATCGAACACTAGGAACTTGGCCCAGAAGCCGAACAGCGGCGGGATGCCAGCCATCGAGAACATGAAGATCGCGAAACCGGCAGCCAGACCCTTACGCGATTGCGACAGGCCAGCCAGGCTGGCGATGCTCTCGACTGGCTTACCGTCCGCGTCGCGCATTTGCAGGATACAGGCGAACGCACCGATGGTCATGACAACATAGATCGCCATGTAGCTCATCGTCGCAGCCACACCAGCAGGTGTGCCGCAGGCGAGGCCGATCAGCGCAAAGCCGACATTGTTGATCGAGGAATAGGCCATCAGGCGCTTGATGTTAGTCTGGCCGATCGCCGCGACCGCGCCGAAAATAATCGAGGCAAGCGCCACGAAGATCACGATCTGCTGCCAGTCCAGACCCGCTGGCCCCAATGCCTCGATCGCAACACGCACGGTCAGGCCCATGGCTGCAACCTTGGGCGCGCTGCCGAAGAAGGTGGCGACCGGCGTTGGCGCGCCTTCATAGACGTCGGGCGTCCACATATGGAACGGCACGGCGCTGATCTTGAAAGCAAGGCCCGCCAGCACAAATACCAGGCCGAACAGCTCGCCCTTTGACACGCCATCGCCCATCGCCACGGCGATGCCGTCGAACGCGGTGCTGCCGGTGAAGCCGTAGAGCAGGGAAATGCCGTAGAGCAGGATGCCACTCGCCAGCGAACCCAGCACGAAATATTTCAGGCCTGCCTCGGACGAGCGCCCATCCTGCCGCATGAAGCTGGCCAGTACATAAGCGGCCAGGCTCTGCATCTCCAGCCCGACATACAACGTCAGCATGTCGCCCGCCGACACCATCATGCCCATGCCGATGCTGCTGAACAGGATCAGAACCGGATATTCAGGCCGCTCCGCGCCATCTGTGGAAAAGAAGCGCGGGGCGAGCAGGATTGCTGCACCCGCAGCGGCGTAAATTAATGCCTTGGCGTAAACCGAGAAAGCATCGGCGCGGACGAGACCATCAAAGGCAACGGGACCATAAGCCAGCGAGGTGGACAGCGAAAGGCCAGCCAAGCCGAGCGTCAGGACAGCCAGCCAGTTGACCATGCGGGATGTACCATCACCGCCAAACGCCGCGACGAGCATCAGGATCAATCCGCCTGCCGTGAGAACCAGCTCGGGCAGGACGGCCATGAGGGAAGCGGATTCAATCATCAGTGCGCTCCCCCGTGCGCCGGAACTTCTTCATGATGGCCCTCACTCACTGGCTTGGGCGCACCCATTTTAATCTTGGAATCGCCGCCCGGTGCAGCGGGCGCGAGGCGCGCTTCAAGCGCGCGAATGTCAGGACGCATCGGCGACAGGAAACTTTCGGGATAGACGCCCATCCACAGTACCACCGCCGCGATGGGTGCCATCAGCCAGAATTCCCGCATCGACAGGTCTGGCATGGCAGCGGCATCAGCATTGACCTGCTCACCATAGCAGATCCGGCGATAGAGGTAGAGCATGTAGGCCGCGCCCAGGATGATGCCCGTAGTGCAGACCAGCGCGACCCAGCTCGACGCCTGATACACGCCCATAAGCGAGAGGAACTCACACACGAAATTGGACGTGCCCGGCAGGCCGACGGCGGCCATGGTGAAGAACAGGAACAGCACGGCATATTTGGGCATGTTGATCGACAGGCCACCATAGCGTGCAATCTCACGCGTATGCAGCCGGTCATAGACGACGCCGACGCACAGGAACAAAGCGCCCGCGACCAGACCATGGCCCAGCATGACCATCATAGCGCCCTCAATACCCGCCTGGTTGAAGGCAAACAGGCCGATAGTGACGATCGCCATGTGCGCGACGGACGAATAGGCGATCAGCTTCTTCATGTCCGACTGCACCAGCGCGACGAGGCTGGTATAGACGACCGCGACCATCGACAGTCCCCAGACCAGCGGCGCAAGCTGCGCGGACGCTTCGGGGAACATTGGCAGCGAAAAGCGGATGAACCCGTAACCGCCCATTTTAAGCAGCACGCCCGCAAGAATGACTGACCCTGCGGTCGGCGCCTGGACATGCGCGTCAGGCAACCAGGTGTGGACCGGCCACATCGGCATCTTAACAGCGAAGCTGGCGAAGAAGGCGAGGAACAGCCATGTCTGCGCATGCGGCGGGAAATTATACGCCATCAAGACGGGAATCTGCGTCGTGCCCGCTTCATGCACCATCCACATCATCGCGATCAGCATCAGGACCGAGCCGAACAATGTGTAGAGGAAGAATTTATAGCTGGCATAAATGCGATCCGCGCCGCCCCAGATGCCGATGATCAGATACATCGGGATGAGACCGGCTTCGAACATGATGTAGAAGAGGTAGAGATCCTGCGCGGTGAAGACGCCGATCATCAGCACCTCCATGAACAGGAACGCCGCCATATATTCGCCGACGCGCTTTTCGATCGCGTTCCAGCTGGCACCAATGCAGATCGGCATCAGGAACACGGTCAGAACGATCAGCATCAACGCGATGCCGTCGATACCCAGCGCCCAGGCGAAGCGACCGAACACCGGCGCATATTCCTGAAACTGCCACTGCGCGCCTGTGCCGGACTGGTCGAAATTCATCCACAGGACGACGCCCAGAACGAAATCCACCAGCGTGGCGATCAGCGCGATCCAGCGCGCATTGTTCGCGCCCGCAAACAGACAGGCGATGGCCCCGGCCATCGGCACTGCCATCATCAGGGAAAGGATGGGGAAGCCGTCCATTATCGTGTCATCGCCCAGGTTGCGGCAGCGGCGAGGCCGATCAGCATCACCAGCGCGTAGGTGTAGAGGTAGCCGGACTGAAGCCGACGCGTCACTTTATTGCCCTGCACGACCAGCGCTGCCAGCCCGTTGGGGCCGAACCGGTCGATCAGGCCGACATCGCCGAACTTCCAGAAGAAGCGACCGATGGCAAAGGCAGGCTTCACGAACAGGACGTTATACAGTTCGTCGAAATACCATTTGTTGAGCAGGAAGGTGTAGAGCGCGCCAAAGGTCGCCACGAACCGCTGCGGCCAGTCGGTATTTCTGAGATAGCTCAGATAAGCGATCAGCAACCCGGTCAGCATCACCGTGAACGGCGCGAACTTGACCCATGTCGGCACTTCATGCGCAGCATGCATCAGATGGCTGTCGAACGCGAGCGCACCGTTCCAAAATGCAATACCGCCTTCGGGACCGATAAACTGGTCGTGGAAGACGAAGCCAGCAAATACCGCGCCCAGGCTCAGGATCACCAGCGGGACCAGCATCACCCACGGGCTTTCATGTGGATGATAGCCGCCATCGCCGGTCGCTGGCGCATGATGATGGTCATCATGGCCATGCGCGTCATGGGCATGGGCGTGCGGTTCATGGCCCGCATCTTCCTGCGCCGGTGTATCATGAGCATGATCGTCATGCCCATGTGCATCGTGCAACGCATGCTGGATATGCTCCGACGCGGCCCAGCGGGGCTTGCCGAAAAAGGTCAGGAAGACCAGACGCCAGCTGTAGAAGCTGGTCAGCAGCGCGGCGAAGACGCCGACGATGAACGCACCGGTCCCGGCTCCGCCAGCGGCATAGGCCGCCTCCAGGATGCCGTCCTTCGAATAGAAACCGGCAAAGCCAATGCCCACGATCGGCAGGCCGACGCCGGTGATCGCCAGCGTCCCCAGCGTCATCGTCCAGAAGGTGATCGGGATGCTTTTACGCAGGCCGCCATAATAGCGCATGTCCTGCTCATGGTGCATCGCATGGATGACCGAACCCGCCCCCAGGAACAACAGCGCCTTGAAGAAAGCATGCGTGAACAGATGGAACATCGCCGCACCGTAAGCGCCCACGCCTGCTGCAAAGAACATATAGCCCAGCTGCGAACAGGTCGAATAGGCGATGACGCGTTTGATGTCCGTCTGCACCGTGCCGACCGTCGCTGCGAACAGGCAGGTAGCCGCGCCCACATAGGTGACGACTGTCAGCGCCGTTGCCGACGTTTCGAACATCGGCGACAGGCGGCACACCATGAACACACCCGCCGTCACCATGGTCGCCGCGTGGATCAGCGCCGACACAGGCGTCGGCCCCTCCATCGCGTCAGGCAACCAAGTATGCAGGCCCAACTGCGCCGACTTGCCCATCGCGCCGACGAACAGCAGTAAACAAAGCACCGTCATCGTGTCGAAGCGGTGACCCAGAAAACCGATGGTCGAACCCGCCATCGACGGCGCAGCGGCCAGAATTTCTGGGATCGAGATGGTATTGAACACCAGATAGGTGCCAAAAATCCCCATCATGAAGCCAAGGTCGCCGACGCGATTGACGACGAACGCCTTGATCGCGGCGGCATTGGCGCTGGGCTTGCGGAACCAGAAACCGATGAGCAGGTAGGAGGCAAGCCCCACCCCTTCCCAGCCGAAGAACATCTGCAGCAGGTTGTTCGCCGTCACGAGCATCAGCATCGCGAAGGTGAAGAGCGAGAGATAGGCGAAGAAGCGCGGCTGATCCGGCTCTTCGTCCATATAACCCCAGCTATACAGGTGGACGAGGCTCGACACGCTGGTGATGACCACCAGCATGACGGCCGTCATGGCATCGACCCGCAAGGCCCACTGAGCGTCGAAGCTGCCTGACTGAATCCAGGTGAACAGCGGCACGACATGCGCCTGCGCGCTGCCCGTCAGGAAGCTGATGAAGATCGGCCAGCTCATTGCACAAGCAGCAAAGAGCGCCCCGGTCGTGATGATCTTCGCAGGCAGCTTGCCCAGCGCCTTGTTGCCAAGGCCGGCGATGGCTGCCGCGAGCAGCGGAAGAAGAACGATAAGCTGGATCATGAGGTCAGGCTCAGCCCTTCATCCGGTTGACATCGTCAACGGCGATCGTGCCGCGACCACGGAAGTAAATGACGAGAATGGCAAGCCCGATGGCCGCTTCACCCGCCGCGACGGTCAGCACGAACATCGAAAAAACTTGCCCCACCAGATCGCCTAGAAAGGCGCTGAATGCGACGAAGTTGATGTTCACGCTGAGCAGGATCAGTTCGATCGCCATCAGAATGATGATCACATTCTTGCGATTGATGAAGATGCCCAGCACCCCCATCACGAACAGGATGGCGCTGACTACCATATAATGTTGCAGGCCGATCACAGCTCCACCCCCTGCCCGACGGGCTGATTGACGTTGCGCACCGCATCCTGCGGACGGCGGCGGTTCTGCTTGCCCACATTCTGCCCCTTCACGCCACCACGAGCGCGGTGGGTCAGGACGATCGCGCCGATCATCGCCACCAGCAGGACGATGCCTGCCGCTTCGAACAGGAAGATGTAGCGCGTATAAAGCAGCGTCCCGATCGCCTTGATGTTCGATACGTCAGGCGCAGTCGGTGCAGCGCGTTGTGCCAGTTCAATCGGACCCGCGCTCCAAAGGCCGATGCCCAGGATAATCTCCGCAAGCAGCACCAGCGCGATCAGCAGCCCGAACGGCAGATAGCTGACGAACCCGGCCCGCAATTCGGCAAAGTCGATGTCCAGCATCATCACGACGAACAGGAACAACACCGCAACAGCGCCGACATAGACGATGACGAGCAGCATCGCGATAAACTCTGCCCCCAGCAGGATCATCAGACCCGCCGCGTTGAAGAAGGCGAGGATCAGCCACAGCACCGAATGAACGGGGTTGCGCGACAATATGGTGAGCGCGCCGCTGCACACCACCAAAATGGCGAACAGGTAAAAGGCGAGGACGTGAATCACAGGTGCAATATTCCCTTTGACGCGCGCGGCTTAACGATAGGGGGCATCGGCGGCAAGGTTCGCGGCAATCGCGCGTTCCCACTTGTCACCATTTTCGAGGAGCTTGGCCTTGTCGTAGATCAGCTCTTCGCGGGTTTCGGTCGAAAACTCGAAATTCGGCCCTTCTACGACTGCGTCCACCGGGCAGGCTTCCTGACAGAAACCGCAATAGATGCACTTGGTCATGTCGATGTCGTAGCGCGTCGTGCGGCGGCTGCCATCCTCGCGCGGCTGTGCCTCGATTGTAATCGCCTGCGCCGGACATACCGCCTCGCACAGCTTGCACGCAATGCAACGCTCTTCCCCATTGGGATAGCGACGCAGCGCATGTTCCCCACGAAAACGCGGCGAGATCGGGTTCTTCTCATAGGGGTAGTTGATCGTCGCCTTGGCCTTGAAAAAATATTTCAAGGTCAGCGCATGCGCCTTCACAAACTCCCAGAGGGTGAAGCTCTTGATATAATAAGCGAGGCTCATTGTGCGCCTCCATAGCGCGTCAGCATGAGGAAGCCCGATACCAGGAAGACGAAGAAGAGCGAGGTCGGCAGGAATATCTTCCAGCCCAGACGCATCAACTGGTCATAACGGTAGCGCGGCACAGTCGCCTTCACCCAGGAAAAGACGAAGAAGAAGAACAGGATTTTGGCGAACAGCCAGAGGATGCCGGGCACATAATAGAGCGGCGCCCAGTCCACCGGCGGCAGATAGCCACCCCAGAACAGGATCGCATTGAGCGCACACATCAGGATGACGTTAGCATATTCGCCCAGCCAATAGAGCGCGAAGGCCATGGACGAATATTCGGTCTGATAACCCGCGACCAGTTCGCTTTCCGCTTCGGTCAGGTCGAACGGCGCGCGCGCGGTTTCGGCCAGTGCCGAGATCAGGAACATGATTGCCATCGGGAAGAGCAAGGGATTAAACCCGTTGCCGTTCAGAAAGCCATAATAGCCCTTCTGGCTTTCCACGATCGCGGTCAGGTTGAACGACCCGGCCCACAGCACGACGGTGATGATGATGAAGCCGATCGAGACTTCATAACTGATCATCTGCGCACTGGCGCGGATCGCCGAATAGAAGGGATATTTGGAGTTGGATGCCCAACCAGCCAAAATAATGCCATAGACACCAAGCGAACTGATCGCGAGGATGTAGAGCAACCCGACATTGATGTTGGCCAACACCACGCCAACCTGGAACGGGATGACCGCCCACGCCATCAGCGCCACTGTGAAGGTGATGATCGGCGCGATCAGGAACAGCGCCTTGTTCGACGCCGACGGGACAATGGTTTCCTGAAGGAAAACCTTCAAACCATCAGCAAAAGACTGAAGCAGGCCGAACGGACCGACCACATTGGGACCACGGCGCAAAGCCATCGCCGCCCAGATCTTGCGATCGGCATAGATGATCATCGCGACGGCCAGCATGACCGGCAAAGCGATCAGCAAAATGCCGATCACGGTGGACAGCAACCATGCTCCGTCGAAGCCGAGACCCAGATTTTGGAAGAAAGCGGTCACTTGGCGCCCCCAGCGTTAACGGAGCAGCGTGCTCCCGCGAAGGCGGGAGTCCAGTTCAGACTTCGGGACTGGGTTCCCGCCTGCGCGGGGATACGGATGCGCTGCATCATTCCGCCGCCTCCGCAAATTCAACCCCATGGACCAGTTCGGCCGAACATTGCTGCATCGTCGGACTAGCGCGGCAGATGGCGTTGGTCAGGTAGAAATCCTTGATCGGCGAACCCAGTTCACCGCTTGCGCCGGTCGGCAGCGATGGCAAGGACCAGCCATAACGAACAAGCCCTTCGACGCCCAGCGCAGGTACGGCCTGCACCATCTGAGCACGCAGCGCATCGAACGTATCGAACGGCAGTTTCGCGCCCATAACATCGGACAGCGCACGCAGGATCGACCAGTCCTCGCGGGCGTCGCCCGGCGCGAACACGGCCTTTTCACCACGCTGCACGCGGCCTTCCAGATTGACATAGGTGCCAGCCTTTTCGGCATAGCTCGCGCCCGGCAGGATCACGTCTGCCGCGTGCGCACCCTTGTCGCCATGGTGGCCGATATAGACTTTGAAACTGTCTTCGAACGCCGAATAATCCACCTCGTCCGCGCCCAGCGAGAAGAGCAGCTTGGGCTTGGCCGCAGCCACCGCCTTGATCCCGCCCTGCGTCGCATAGCCGAGCATCAGGCCGCCCATCCGCGCCGCCGCGAAGTGTACGACGTTATAGCCGTTCCAGCCCTGTCCCGAGCCTGTCGAAGTGGCATCCTTGATGAGGCCCAGCGTCTCGACCAGCGCCAGCGTGTCGCCATGCGCACCATCCTTGGCCAGCACGCCGCCGCCCACGATCATCGCTGGCCGCGCGGCCTTGCCGAACATCTCGACAACCGCTTCCGGCAGTTTAGCCAGTAACCCGGCATCGTTGCCCAGCCACTCGACCTTGTACGTCAGGTCGAACTCCGGCCCGATGCCAAAGACCTTCGCGCCCTTCTTGATCGCCTTGCGCAACCGCGTGTTCACCAGCGGCGCTTCCCAGCGCAAATTGGTGCCGACCAGCAGGATGACATCCGCCGTTTCCAGATCCGCCAGCGGTGTGTTGAACACCACCGACGACAGGCTCGACACGTCATAGGCAAGGCCGGTCTGACGGCCTTCCAGCATCGTGCCACCCAGCTTCTCAACCAGCGCGCGCCCTGCAAACATCGTCTCGCAATCGAGCAGATCACCCGCTACGCCCGCGACACTGCCGCCATGCCGAACGGCTGCTATTGCCGCAAATGCATCGTTCCAGGTCGCCGGAACCAGCTTGCCATCCAGCCTCACATAGGGCTTGTCGAGCCGCTTGCGCACCAGACCATCGACATTGTGCCGGGTCTTGTCTGACGCCCACTCCTCGTTCACGTCATCATTGATGCGCGGCACCGCGCGCAGCACCTGACGGCCCCGGCTGTCGAGCCGGATGTTGGTGCCGACCGCATCCATCACGTCGATCGCATGGGTCTTCTTCAATTCCCACGGACGCGCTTCGAACGCATAAGGCTTGCTTGTCAGCGCGCCGACCGGGCAAAGATCGACCACATTGCCCGACAATTCGCTCTTGGCGGCATGTTCGAGATAGGTGGTGATCTGCATATTTTCGCCGCGATAGATCGCGCCGATTTCCGGCACGCCCGCGACTTCCTCGGCAAAGCGCACGCAGCGCGTGCATTGAATGCACCGGGTCATGACCGTCTTGACGATCGGCCCCATATTCTTTTCGGTGACAGCCCGCTTATGCTCGTCATAGCGCGACGCGCCGCGACCATAGGCAACCGACTGGTCCTGCAAATCGCATTCGCCACCCTGATCGCAAATCGGACAATCGAGCGGGTGGTTGATGAGCAGAAACTCCATCACCCCTTCACGCGCCTTCTTGACCATCGCGCTGTCAGTGCGGATGTCCTGCCCTTCGGCTGCGGGTAGCGCACACGACGCCTGCGGCTTGGGCGGTCCGGGCTTCACTTCGACCAGACACATGCGGCAATTGCCCGCAATGGACAGCCGCTCATGATAGCAGAAGCGCGGAATTTCCTTCCCCGCCATCTCGCACGCCTGCAGGACCGTGGCGCCCGCAGGGACTTCGAGTTCTACGCCATCGACTTTGACTTTGGGCATGATTACTCCGCCGCCTCCATGATTGGGGCGCTACCCTTGTTTTCTGTGATCCGACGCTCGATCTCTGGCCGGAAATGCTTGATCAGCCCCTGAATCGGCCAGGCCGCCGCGTCGCCCAGTGCGCAGATGGTGTGGCCTTCGACCTGCTTGGTCACGTCGTGCAGCATGTCGATCTCGCGCAGGTCCGCGTCGCCTGTGCGCAGCCGTTCCATCACCCGCCACATCCATCCCGTGCCTTCACGGCATGGCGTGCATTGGCCGCATGACTCATGTTTGTAGAAATAGGAAAGCCGCGAAATGGCGCGGACGATGTCGGTGGACTTGTCCATGACGATGACCGCAGCCGTGCCAAGACCCGAACCGACAGCTTTCAACCCGTCGAAGTCCATCGGCGCTTCCATGATTTCGCGCGCAGGGACCAGCGGCACCGACGACCCGCCGGGGATGACCGCCAGCAGATTGTCCCAGCCTCCGCGAATGCCGCCGCAATGGCGATCGATCAGTTCGCGGAACGGGATCGACATGCTTTCTTCGACCACGCATGGCTTGTTCACATGACCGCTGATCTGGAACAGCTTGGTGCCGCGATTATTCTCTCGCCCGAAACCGTTGAACCACGCCGCGCCGCGCCGCAGGATCGTCGGCGACACTGCGATGCTCTCGACATTGTTGACCGTGGTCGGGCAACCATAGAGACCCGCACCCGCCGGGAAAGGCGGCTTCAGACGTGGCTGGCCCTTCTTGCCTTCCAGGCTTTCGATCTGTGCGGTTTCCTCGCCGCAGATGTACGCGCCCGCGCCGCGATGGACGAACACATCGAAATCATAGCCCGACCCACAGGCATTCTTGCCGATAAAGCCCTTGGCATAAGCCTGCTCGACCGCTGCGAACAGCACTTTGGCTTCGTAGATGAACTCGCCACGAATGTAGATATAGGCCGCCCGCGCCCGCATCGCAAAACCAGCGACCAGCGCACCTTCGATCAGCTTGTGCGGATCGTGGCGGATGATCTCCCGGTCCTTGCACGACCCCGGCTCGGATTCGTCGGCGTTGATCACCAGAAAGCTCGGACGGCCATCCTTGCTTTCCTTGGGCATGAAGCTCCACTTCATCCCGGTCGGGAAGCCCGCGCCGCCACGGCCGCGCAGGTTCGACGCCTTCATGATGTCGATGATCGCGTCCTGGCCCAGCGCCAGAAGATCCTTCGTATTGTCCCAGTCGCCACGCATGATCGCGGCGTCCACGCCCCAATCCTGAAAACCATGAACGTTCGTGAAGATGCGGTCCTTGTCGGACAACGGCCCGACAAAAGGCGCAGGCGCGGGAGGTGCGGTGTCGTCGGCCATTACCGGCCCTTTCCGATCAGTTTTTCAGCCACGAAATAGGCAAGCAGAGCCAACGCCAGCCCGATGACCAGACCCAGCACCGCGCCGATGATCTTGAGCGCGACCACGAACACGATGATGCCAAGGATGAGGGCGATGAGGGCGCTCACGCCCACTCCCCCCGATAGTCATGATTCTCGCTGACCATCTCTTTCAGCGTCGTTGGTCCGCCTTCGGGCGCACTCGTCTGACGGTCGATCTGCGGGCCGATCTTGGGCTGGCCACCGGCGGCCAGCGTCTCAAGGATCGCGCTCATGCTGTCATAGGTCAGATCTTCATAATTATCGTCATTGACCTGCACCATTGGCGCGTTGGCACATGCGCCCAGACACTCGACTTCGGTCAGCGTGAACAGGCCGTCGGGCGTCGTCGCGCCCTTGACCAGACCCTTGTTCTTGCACGCCGCGAATACATCGTCGGAGCCACGCAGCATGCACGGCGTCGTCCCGCACACCTGCACATGGTAACGGCCCACCGGCGCGAGGTTGTACATGGTGTAGAAGGTCGCGACCTCATAGACGCGCATATAGGGCATATCGAGCTGACGCCCGATATATTCCATCACCGGCACCGGCAGCCAGCCTTGCGTCTGCGTCTCCGCCCCCACCTGCCGCTGGGCAAGATCGAGCAGCGGCATGACCGCGGACTGCTGGCGACCGGCGGGATAGCGCGCAATGACGACCTTCGCCTGCTCCGCATTTTCCGCCGTCCACTCGAAATTGCCCCAGCGGGCGCGGGTCTCAACCTCATCAGGGATATGCACTGCATCAGCCATTAGCGATCACACTCCCCGAACACGATGTCCATGGCACCCAATACGGCGGTGGTGTCGGCCAGCATATGCCCCTTCATCATGAAATCCATCGCCTGCAAATGGCTGAACGCCGTCGGGCGGATTTTGCAACGATAGGGTTTGTTCGACCCGTCGCTGACCAGATAGACGCCGAACTCGCCCTTGGGGCTTTCGGTCGCGACATAGACTTCGCCCGCAGGCACATGGAAGCCTTCGGTGTAGAGTTTGAAATGGTGGATCAACGCTTCCATCGACCGCTTCATTTCGCCGCGCTTGGGCGGCACGACCTTGCGATCGAAGCTGGCGATCGGGCCGTCGGGCATTTCGTTGAGGCACTGTTTCATGATCCGCGCGGACTGGCGGACTTCCTCCACGCGCACCATGAACCGGTCATAGCAATCGAAATTCGTGCCGACCGGAACATCGAAGTCCATCCGGTCATACACGTCATAAGGCTGCGACTTGCGGATATCCCACGGGATCCCGCTGCCCCGGATCATCGGACCCGAAAAGCCCCATTTCAGCGCGTCTTCCTTCGACACGACGGCAATATCGACATTGCGCTGCTTGAAGATGCGGTTGTCGGCGACCAGAGAAATCGCATCCTCGAACAGGCGCGGCAGGCGCGTGTCGAGCCAGTCGGCGATGTCGGTCAGCAGCTTGAGCGGCACATCCTGATGTACGCCGCCGGGACGGAAATAGGCGCTGTGCATACGCGCGCCCGAAGCCCGCTCGAAGAAGTTCAGGCAATCCTCGCGAATTTCGAACATCCACAGGTTCGGCGTCATTGCGCCGACGTCCATCACATGGCTGCCAAGGTTGAGCATATGATTGCAGATGCGGGTCAGTTCCGCGAAAAACACGCGCAGATATTGCGCGCGCAGCGGCACTTCCAGATTCAGCAGCTTTTCGATCGCCAGCACATAGCTGTGCTCCATGCCCAGTGGCGAGCAATAGTCGAGCCGGTCGAAATAGGGCAGCGCCTGCAAATAGGTCTTATATTCGATCAGCTTTTCGGTGCCGCGATGGAGCAGGCCGACATGCGGATCGCACCGCTCGACGATTTCGCCCTCCAGCTCCATGACGAGGCGCAACACGCCATGCGCCGCAGGATGCTGGGGACCGAAGTTGATCGTATAATTCTGGATTTCCGTGTCGCCATAGGTCGGGTCGGCGGCGTCGGTATGATGATCCAGCTTTTCGAGATAATCGGACATTATGCCTTGTCCTCCGGCTTGGCGGCGCCCTTGCCTTCGTCGGTCGCGGCGGCAGGCTTGGCGGGCGCATCGGCGGACTTGGTTTCCGCCGCCTTATTCGCCGCTTCACCAGCGCCGGTGTCGGCCTTCTTCTCGGTCGTCTTGGGTGTGGACGGGGCCGGGGTAGCAGGCGCGGGCGTCGGCGCGCCGGGCGCTTCACCCTTCGCCTTCTCGTCGCCGGGCAGGATATATTCCGCACCTTCCCATGGCGACATGAAATCGAAGCTGCGGAAATCCTGCGCCAGCTTCACTGGCTCATAGACGACGCGCTTATCCTCTTCGGAATAGCGCAGTTCGACATAGCCGGTCAGCGGAAAGTCCTTGCGCTGCGGATGCCCGCGAAAACCATAGTCGGTCAGGATGCGGCGCAGGTCGGTATTGCCGTCGAACACGACGCCATACATGTCGAACACTTCGCGTTCCAGCCAGCCAGCGACCGGCCAGATGTGCGTGACGGTCGGCACCGCCGTATCTTCGTCGGTAGACAGCTTCACGCGCACGCGATGGTTCCGCGTGACGGACAACAGATGATAGACCACCTCGAACCGCTCAGGGCGATCGGGATAATCGACGCCCGCGATTTCCATCAACTGCTGATATTGCGCTTCATCACGCAAGGCCGTCAGCGCCTGCGCAATGCTGTCGCGCTGCACGACGAAAGTCAGTTCGTCGGCATGGTCGACAGTCTCGATCAGCATCGAACCAAGGATTCCTTCGATCTGCTTCGCGATTCCGTCGATGGTCGCGATTCTGGGTGCGGAATGGCCCATATTAACGCTCTATCGTCCCGATCCGGCGGATTTTCCGCTGCAACTGCATCACGCCGTAGAGCAGCGCTTCGGCAGTGGGCGGGCAACCCGGTACATAAATGTCCACCGGCACGATCCGGTCGCAACCGCGCACCACGGAATAGCTATAGTGATAATAGCCGCCGCCATTGGCACAACTGCCCATCGAAATCACATATTTCGGATTGGACATCTGGTCGTAAACCTTGCGCAACGCGGGGGCCATCTTGTTGCACAGCGTACCGGCAACGATCATGACGTCGGACTGACGCGGGGACGCGCGTGGCGCAGCGCCGAAACGCTCCATGTCGTAACGCGGCATGTTGACGTGGATCATCTCGACCGCGCAGCAGGCGAGGCCAAACGTCATCCACCACAGCGATCCGGTCCGCGCCCAAGTGAACAGGTCTTCGGTCGACGTGACCAGAAAGCCCTTGTCGCTGACTTCGCTGTTCAGCGCATTGAAGAAGTCCTGATCAGGCTGGGTGCCGACGGGCGGCAATGTGCCGGGGGCCGGATTATAGAGTTCTACTCCCAATCGAGCGCTCCCTTCTTCCACGCATAGACGAGGCCAAGCACAAGCTCCGCTATGAAGATCATCATCGTCGCCCAGCCGGCCCAGCCGATCTGGTCGAGGCTTACCGCCCAGGGAAACAGGAACGCCGCTTCAAGATCGAAGATGATGAAGAGAATGGCGACCAGATAGAAGCGCACGTCAAACTGGCTGCGCGGCTCCTCGAACGCGGGAAAGCCGCATTCATATTCGGACAGCTTCGCCGGGTCTGGCGCATGTGCGCCCGTCAGGCGCCCCACCAGCATTGGCAGGAACACGAATGTCCCGGACAGCAGCAAGGCAATCCCTAAAAAGAGCAGGATCGGCAGATATTGGGCAAGATCGACCAACGGATTCCCCTGGGCGAAAAGGTTGTTGGGGGCGCTTTAGTCCTGCTGCATATGCGAAGCAAGGGGCCAAGCCGGTGAGAATGAATCGCAAAAAGGTTAGGTGCCTGAAGCGCTTGGCCCTTTGAGACGTTAGCGCAATGCGCTGGCAACAAGCTTGTGCAACTTGCTGTGAATGGCGTCGTTGCCCGCCACCACTTCCTTGCGTTCGATCACATTGTCGCCGCCCCGGAAATCGCTGACGAAACCGCCCGCTTCACGCACCAGCAACAAGCCGGCAGCCACATCCCATGGCTGAAGCCCGCTTTCCCAATAGCCGTCATATCGACCCGATGCCACATGTGCGAGATCGAGCGAGGCAGCACCAAAACGGCGGATACCCGCAACTGATGGCGCAACCGCGCCAAAGATCCGCGTCCACTCCGCAATGTCGCCATGACCCATGAAAGGAATGCCCGTCGCGATCACGCAATCGGCCATGTCACGCCGCGCCGACACACGCAGCCGCTGATCGTGTCGCCACGCCCCCCGGTTCTTTTCCGCCCAATAGCTTTCGTCGGTGAACGGCTGATAGATCAGGCCCGTCGTAATCTCGCGCTTGCCGCTGCCATATTGCGGCTCCTCCACCGCGATGGAAATGGCGAAATGCGGGATGCCGTGCAGGAAGTTGGTGGTGCCATCGAGCGGATCGATGATCCAGCGCGGCTTGGTCGGATCGCCCTCGATCACACCGCCTTCTTCCAACAGGAAACCCCAGTCGGGTCGCGCCCGCTGCAATTCCTCGACCAGTGTCTTTTCGGCCTGATGGTCGGCCTTGGACACGAAATCAGCCGGACCCTTGCGGGACACCTGCAAATGCTCGACCTCGCCGAAATCGCGGCGCAGCTTGCCACCCGCCTTGCGCGCGGCGCGCTCCATGACGGTAAGTAGGCCAGAATGAGATACCATGGGTCTTACTCCGCCGCCCCGGTGGACGGCCTGTTGATTATTTCTTCGGGGCGGGCGCGGTCGGCGCAGCAGGCCGAAAGCCGCATACGCCCGCGATCACGACCAGCATCTGCGACGCATCCTTCCGGTCGATCTTGCCCGGATTGGCGGCGATCACCTTGTCGGTCGCTTCGCTGATCTTCGATACCGGATTGGCGTACATGCATTCGAACAGCGCGTTCTTCACTGGCTGTTCGACCGAGTCCGATTGCAATGCGCTGGTGATGACGCGCAGCACGCCCGCCGCATCGGCGATCTGCGCCTTGGACGGCGCAGCTTTCGCCGCACCCTTGGCCGCTGCCTGTGCATGGGCCGCGACCGGCGTCATGCCGACGGCCAGGATGGCGACCAGCGCCTTGCTGCGCGCGAACCGCATCACTCTGCGCGCTTCACATATTCGCGGGCATATACGTCCACGACGATCCGCGTGCCGCTGACGATATGCGGCGGCACCATGACCCGCACGCCATTGTCCAGAATCGCGGGCTTGTAGCTGGCCGAGGCGGTCTGCCCCTTCACCACGGCGTCGGCCTCGACCACCGTCGCTTCGATCGTGTCGGGCAACTGCACCGAAATCGGGCGTTCCTCGTACATTTCCAGAGTCACTTCCATACCGTCCTGCAGGAAATCGGCGGCATCGCCCAGCAATTCGGACGGCAGGTTGATCTGCTCGTAATTTTCATTGTCCATGAACACCAGCATGTCGCCTTCGGCATACAGATACTGGAAATCCTTGGTGTCCAGCCGGATGCGCTCGACGCTTTCGGCGGAGCGGAAACGGACGTTGTTCTTTCGCCCGTCGATCAGGTTTTTCAGTTCCACCTGCATATAGGCGCCGCCCTTGCCGGGCTGGGTGTGCTGAATTTTGACAGCGCGCCACAGGCCGCCTTCATATTCGATATTGTTGCCGGGACGAATGTCCACGCCGCTGATCTTCATGGGAAGGCCTGCCTGTATGCTTAAGGTGAAAAGAGCCGCGCCTTCTTGTGCAAAAGGCTGGCAGCGCCTCTACATCCATAGGGGGATGAGGGCAAGGGGGCGGCTTACCGTCCCTCCGCCAGCAACGGATAGGGATTGATCGCCCGCCCGCCATGCCATGGTTCGCCCGGCCGCATCGCGTGGATCGCGAAATGCAGGTGGGGTGCAATGGGATCGGCATTGCCGGTACTGCCAACGCTGCCGATCCGCTGGCCCCGCCGCACGGCCTGCCCTTCATGCAATCCAGGCGCATAAGCGTCGAGATGCGCATAATAGAAAATCGCCCGCCCGTCCGACGACCGTTCGTAAATGGTCCGCCCGCCATCGTGGCTCCAGAACAGTTTCTCGATCCTGCCGTCGCGCGCCGCCAGCACCGCCCTGCCCCGCGCCGCCATGATGTCGATCGCATCGTGCGCCCGCGCGCCGCTCGCCCGCGCCTGCATGAAGGTGTCAGTCAGCGCAGAAGGCGGCACGCCCTCGACGGGAATGGTCATCGGGCCGCTATCGAACGCAACGTGCGGCGCATCCGCCGTCACTGGCGCACCAGCCGGCACGATGCGCACGCAGAAATGCGCGAACGCCACGCATCCCACCAATGCCAGAGCGATGCCGCCCCATGCCCGGCCCGACAGCCTCATGCCGTCCTCATTCCTGGAATTTCGCCTTGATCCCGCCCTTGACCATCTGCGCCAGCCTTGCCGCGTCCCAGTTGGTCAGGCGGATGCAGCCATGGCTTTCGGTCCGGCCGATCGTCTGCGGTTCGGGCGTCCCATGAATACCATAATGATCCTTGGACAGATCGATCCACACCACGCCAACCGGGCCGTTGGGACCGGGCCGCAGCAGCGCCTTCTTGTCGGTGGACGCCGCGTCCCAGAACAATGATGGATTATAATGATAGTCGGGATTACGGCTCACCCCCTTGATCGTCCATTCGCCCAGCGGCAACGGATCATGCTGCGACCCCATGGTCGCGGGGAATTGCGCGATCAGCTTGCCGTCCGCGCCATAGACCTTGAGCAGCCCTTCGGATTTGTCCACGACCAGATGATCCGCCTGCGGCTGATCCTTCGCCACGCCAAGGCTGGCCAGCGTATCGCCCCATCCGCGCTCGTCGCCCTCGATCTTCGCCACCGGCTGGTTGGGAATGGCGGGCACGCGGATCACCGTCCCTGCGCCCACCTTCGTATCGGGCGTATTCAGCGCGATCAGCGCCTCGGGCGTGGTATGAAACCGCTCCGCCACCTTTTCGAGCAGGTTGCGATAAGTCAGCGCAGGGAGTTTCGCCTTCTCGCTCATCTCTTTGGGCATCGCAAAGAACGGCCCGCGCGCGAAGCCTTCGGGTATCCGCACCAGCCAGGTGGTGGGAAGCGCCTCCCCCTTTATGAGGGCGGCTGATGTTTTCTCGTCATATTTACCCGTCACAGGCAAATCATTGGCCTGTTGGAACCCGCGCAGAGCCGCTTCGAAGGACATGCCTTCGCGGCCATCCAGCACCCCCGGCGTAAAGCCATGCCGGTCCAGCGCCACCTGCGCCTGAAGGATGGAGTTGGGCTGGAACGGCCGCCCGCCCGGTTCGGCAACGACGGCAAAGGCATAGGGATCGTCCGACACCGTGGGCGACACCGCAGGCGGCGCACTCCCCGGCTGGCCCCGCTGTGTCGACTGCCCGGCAGGCTGGCTGCTATTGGCGTCCGTCACCGACACATCGCACGCCGAACACAGCAGCGCGGCAAGCAGCAGGGTCTGTTTCAAAATCGTCTCTCCCATCAAATCGATGAAAGAACGCACCGGGCCGCCAAAAGCTGCGTCCCGGCGCGCCTGTTTCAGGCAGGCTCCAAAGCCGCCTGCGCCTTCGCGCGCGCGCGCCACGCATGCAGCAACGGCTCGGTATAACCGCTCGGCTGCTCCAATCCTTCGAACACCAGCGCCCGCGCCGCCTGAAACGCCAGACTCTGCGCCTCTCGCCCGCTCATCGGTTGATAGAGCGGATCGCCCGCATTCTGCGCATCGACCTTGGCCGCCATCCGCATCAGCGCCGCGTCGATCTGCTCCCCCGAACAAACGCCATGCAGCATCCAGTTGGCCATATGCTGCGAGGAAATGCGCAGCGTCGCGCGATCCTCCATCAGGCCGACGTCATGGATGTCGGGCACCTTGGAACAGCCGACACCCTGATCGATCCACCGGACGACATAGCCCAATATGCCCTGCGCATTATTGTCCAGTTCCTGCGCGATCTCTTCTTCCGACCAGTTGCGTGCCGTCGCGACCGGGATCGCCAGCAACCGGTCGAGCGAAGCAACGTCCTCCGCCGCACGCTCGGCCTGCCGGGCAAACACATCGACGCGATGATAGTGCGTCGCGTGCAACGTCGCGGCCGTGGGCGAAGGCACCCATGCCGTATTCGCGCCGCTCATCGGATGGCCGATCTTCTGCTCCAGCATGTCGGCCATGCGATCGGGCGCGGCCCACATGCCCTTGCCAATCTGTGCGCGGCCCGACAGCCCGCACGCCAGCCCGATCTGGACATTGCGATCCTCATAGGCCGCGATCCAGTCGCTCGCCTTCATCTCACCCTTGCGGATCATCGGCCCGGCCTGCATCGACGTGTGCATCTCGTCACCCGTGCGATCCAGAAAGCCGGTGTTGATGAAGACGATCCGGTCGCGCACGGCATGGATGCAGGCGGCCAGATTGGCCGACGTCCGCCGCTCCTCGTCCATCACCCCGACCTTGATCGTATGGCGCGCCATCCCCAGCATATCCTCGATCGCGTCGAACAGCCGGTTGGTGAACGCAGCTTCATCCGGTCCATGCATCTTGGGTTTGACGATATAGATGCTGCCCGCCCGGCTATTGCCGCCTTCGCGCTGCAAATCATGCATGGCGATCAGGCTGGTGACGATGCCGTCCAATATCCCCTCTGGCGCTTCCCCACCATCGGGCAGCAGGATCGCAGGCGTCGTCATCAGATGGCCGACATTGCGCACGAACAGCAGGCTGCGTCCCGGCAACGTAAAGCTGCGGCCGTCCGGCGCAAAATAGCTGCGATCCGGGTTCAGCGCCCGCGTCATCATCGCGCCGCCCTTTTCGAACGTCTCGGTCAGGTCCCCCTTCATCAGGCCCAGCCAGTTGGCGTAGGCCGCAACCTTATCCTGCGCATCGACCGCCGCGACCGAATCCTCCAGATCGCAGATCGCCGTCAGCGCCGACTCCAATATGACGTCGGCTATGCCAGCCGGATCGTTTGCGCCGATGGGATGATCGGCATCGAAGACAAGCTCGATATGCAGCCCATTATGCCGAAACAGTCGCCCCTTCTCGCTCTTCCCGACATATTGCGCGGGATCGGCCAGAGCGATGGCATCGCTCGTCAGATCGGCCCAGCGCCCGGACGCCAGCGGAACCGCCTCATCCAGAAACGCCTTGGCCCAAGCGATGACCTGTCCGCCCCGAGCCGCATCATATCCCTTGCCCGTCGCCCCGCCGGGAATCGCATCCGTCCCATATAGCGCGTCGTACAGGCTGCCCCACCGCGCATTGGCAGCGTTGAGCAGGAAGCGCGCATTCAGGATCGGCACGACCAGTTGCGGCCCCGCCAATCGCGCAACCTCATCATCGACATTCTCGCTACCGATCGTAAAGGGCGCAGGTTCGGCGACCAGATAGCCGATCTCGCGCAGGAACGCCTGATAGCCGGGCGCGTCATGCGGCTTCCTCTTACGCGCTTCATGCCAGCCATCAATCTGCGCCTGAAGCGTATCGCGTGTGCGCAGCAACGCAGCATTCTCCGGCGCGAAACGGGCATAAAGAGAGGCGACGCCGTTCCAGAAACCGTCTGTTGCAATCCCGGTCCCCGGCAAGGCGCGATCCTCAACGAACGCCACCAAAGACTGCGCAACCCGAAGTCCTGCCCTGTCGATCATCCGTTCGCTCATCGCTCTTCTCCCAACCGCACTATCTCCGTCATTCCCGCCCTTCGACTGACTGCTCGCAGCAGTCGATCAGGATAAACTACGGCGGGAACCCATCTCCGAACCATCCCCGCCTGCGCGGGGAAGGCGAATGTTGAAATGGAAATAGCCGATTCCCATTATGCCGTATATCTGCTATTATACAAAAACAGTCATTCCTATGGTGAACGAATATGATGGACCCCGACCACGAACTGTTCGTCAACATAGTCGATGAAGGCGGCCTCGCAGCAGCCGGTCGCCGCCTCCATATCTCGCCTGCCATGATGTCCAAACGCCTCGCCCGGCTGGAGGAGCGACTGGGCGCGCGCCTCATCCATCGCACCACGCGTCGTCTGGCGCTGACCCCGGCGGGTGAGCGCCTGCACGCCGACTTGTGCAGCATCCTTGCGGCGCTGGACGATGCGGAGCGCCGCGTGTCGGGAACATCGACGATCGCGTCGGGCGCACTGCGCGTCACCGCGCCGACCTCCTTCGGCCGCATCCACCTCGCGCCCTATCTGCAACGCTTTATCGACGCCCATCCCAGGGTGGATTTGAGCATTAATCTGTCCGACGATTTCACCGACCTGATCGACAGCCGCACCGATCTGGCAATCCGCATCACCGCCGATCCCGGACCGGGCCTCACCGCGCTCAGGCTGGCCACCAACCGACGCATCCTCTGCGCGGCGCCCGCCTATCTCGACCGCTTCGGCACGCCGAAAACGGTGGCGGACCTCAAAAACCATCGCCTGCTCGCTGCCGACGGACAAATGCCCTGGCGGCTGGGCGGGCCAAAACGTGCCGTCACGGTGGAGGGACGCAGCCATGTCCGCACCAACAGCAGCGAACTGGTGCGCGAACTCACGCTCGCAGGCGGGGGCATTGCGCTACGCTCGCTCTGGGATATCAGCGCATCGCTCGCGCGCGGCGATGTTCGGCAGATCCTGCCGGATTACGAAGGGTCGGCAGATGTCGGCCTGTTCGCAATCCATTTGCCGCAGCATAATCCCCCCGCCGCCATCTCCGCCTTCATCGCATTTCTTGTTACGCTTTATGTCCCGACAGCCCCTTGGGACCGCATTGGGTTGCCCTAGGCAAACACAGGCTCTAAGGCCGCGCGCATGGACGACAACACACGCCGCGCCGCCCTCGACTATCACCGCTTCCCGCAACCGGGAAAGCTGCGGATAGAACCGACCAAGAGAATGGTGAACCAGCGCGATCTCGCGCTCGCCTACTCGCCCGGCGTCGCCGCGCCCTGCATGGAAATAGCCGCCGATCCCGACAAGGCGCTGGACTATACCGCGCGCGGTAATCTGGTCGCAGTCATCTCCAACGGCACCGCCGTTCTGGGCCTCGGCGCGATCGGCGCGCTGGCGTCCAAACCGGTGATGGAGGGCAAGGCTGTCCTCTTCAAGAAATTCGCCGACATCGACGTGTTCGACATCGAACTCGACACCACCGACCCGGACGCGTTCGTGGAAGCCGTCGCCTTGATGGAGCCGACGTTCGGCGGCATCAATCTGGAAGACATCAAGGCACCTGAGTGTTTCGCGATCGAAGCGCGCCTGAAGGAGCGGATGAACATTCCGGTCTTTCATGACGACCAGCATGGCACCGCCATCGTCGTCGCCGCCGCCGTGCGCAACGCGCTGGTGTTGCAGGGCAAGACGCTGGCCGACGCGAAGCTGGTGACATCGGGCGCTGGCGCGGCCGCGCTTGCCTGCGTCGATCTGCTCGTCTCCATGGGCCTGCCGATCGAAAACGTCACCATGACGGACAAGGATGGCGTGATCCATTCGGGCCGCGAAGGCATGCTACCCAATATGGCGCGCTATGCCCGCACCACTAACGCGCGCACCCTGCCCGACGTGCTGCCGGGCGCGAACCTGTTTCTGGGCCTCTCCGCGCCGGGCGTGCTGAAACCCGAATGGCTGCCGCTCATGGCGCCTAATCCGCTCATCTTCGCGCTCGCCAACCCGGAACCGGAAATCCGGCCCGAAGCCGCGCGCGAAGTCCGCCCCGACGCGATCATCGCCACGGGTCGTTCGGACTATCCGAACCAAGTCAACAACGTCCTGTGCTTCCCCTATATCTTCCGTGGAGCACTCGATTGCGGCGCGACGCAGATCAACGAAGCGATGAAGGCCGCCGCCGCCGAAGCCATCGCCGCGCTCGCCCGCCTGCCCGCGCATGACAGCGTGGCGCAGGCCTATGGCGGGCGCAGGCTGGTGTTCGGCCCGGACTATATCATCCCCACCCCGTTCGACCCGCGCCTGATCGGGGAAATCGCCGTCGCCGTCGCGCGCGCAGCGATGGACAGCGGCGTCGCTCGCCGTCCGCTAGACCTCGACGAATATCGCCGCAGCCTCACGCGCCAGAACGCCCGTTCGGGCCAGTTGATGCTGCCCGTGTTCGAAGCCGCACGCGGCGGCCAGCGTCGCATTGCCTATGGCGAGGGCGAGGATGAGCGCGTGCTGCGCGCGATACAGGACGCACTGGACGAAGGCATTGTCCGCCCAGTCATCGTTGGCCGTCGCCGCATCCTCGATCGAAAACTGCCTGACCTTGGCCTGCGTTTCGAGCTGGGCCGCGATGTCGAGGTGATCGATCCCGAAACCGATCATGAAGTCATGAGCGAACTGGTGGAGGGCTATCGCGCCGTCGCCGCGCGCCGGGGCGTGCCAGCCGCCGAAATCATCCGTCATGTCTATCGCCGCCCGACCGTGACCGCCGCCATGCTGCTGCGCACCGGTCGCGTCGATGCTGCGCTGGTTGGGGGCAACAGCGAATATTGGGGCCAGGTCGAACATGTCCTGCGCATCATCGACCGTGTACCGGGGCAAAGTCGCGTCTATGCGCTGTCGGGCCTGATCCTCGACGCAGGCGCGCTGTTCATCACCGACACCCATATGGTGCCAAACCCGACGCCCGAACAGATCGCCGAAATGACCCTGCTAGCCGCAACCGAACTCAAGCAATTCGGCCTCGTCCCGCGCGTAGCGCTCCTGTCCCACTCCAACTTCGGCGCATCGCACAGCGACAGCGCGCGCAAGATGCGCACCGCCATGAAACTGGTGCGCCAGGCCGCGCCTGATCTTGCCGCAGATGGCGAAATGCACGCCGATGCCGCGCTTAGCCAGGCGCTGCGCGAAAAGCTGATCCCAGACACCCGGTTCGAAGGACCGGCCAATCTTCTCGTCATGCCCAATCTGGATGCCGCGAACATCACCCTTACCGCGCTCTCCGCCTCGTCCAGTTCGCCTACCGTCGGTCCGATGCTGATGGGCCTGTCGCAGCCGATCCACGTCCTCACCCCCGGCGTAACATCACGCGGCATTCTAAACCTCACTGCCATCGCCGCTGCCGAAGTCGCCCGCGAAGCCTAAACTTAACCTTTTCCTGCCATAACGATCCTCCCCTGCAAGGGGAGGTGGCAGGCGAAGCCTGACGGAGGGGTGTCCCCCAACGAAACGGACACAGCCTTCGTCTCTGGCCCAGCCCCAAACATGACGTAGCGCAAAGGACGAACATGGCGGGACTGCTGAAAGCGATGGCAAAGACAGCCGGACCCAAGCTGGCGATCGGCGCAGCGCTCGTCGCGATCGGCGCACTCGTGACCGGCTGGATCGACCGCCCGGCAGCGGAGGAAACCAAGCCCGCGCCTGCCCCGCACGCCGCCCCTGAAGCCGCGCCGCCCCCCGCCAAGCCCGCCGAACGCCGCAGCGATCAGCCCATGACGCTCGACCCCCGCGCCCTGACCGTCAAGCGCGTGCTCAAGATCGACGGTCCCTTCCGCCACGGCGATTATGCCTGGGACGAAAAGGGCGCGCCCGCCACCGGGCCGGTCATCATCACCGTCGATCTGCGCGCACAAACCCTGTCCGTCTTCCGCGCAGGCTATGAAATCGGGGCCGCCGTCATCCTCTATGGCGCAACCGACAAGCCCAGCCCGCTTGGCGCATTTCCCATCACCCAAAAAGACGCCGATCACGTCTCCAACCTCTATGACGCGCCCATGCCCTATATGCTGCGCCTGACCAGCGACGGCGTCGCCATCCATGGCAGCAACGTCAAATGGGGCAATGCCACCCATGGCTGCATCGGCGTGCCGACACCCTTCGCCAAAAAACTGTTCGCCGCCACGAAGCTGGGCGATATCGTCGTCATCACCAACGGCAAGCGGCTGGACGTCAGCAAGGCACAGGTCGGCGGCTGATCATTCCTGAGGCTTGTGCTTCGAAAACAGATAGCGCCACACGCCGATCGCGTTGATGAACAGCAGCGCGACATTCTGCCAGCCGATCCCTTCGCTGTCCTGCGCCAGAAATCCCCAAAGGATCAGCGCGATCGAACTGGTGACGAACAGGACGAACGCCCATCCGGTGATCCGCCGACCAAAGTTCAACGAAACAACCAGCGCGGCGAGAGTCGCAGCACCGGCGCCATAATATTGCAAGGCAGTGAGCAGGCTGTCATTCATCGCTCCCCAACGTCGCGCGCCATCCCAAGGTTGCAGCCTCCCCCACCCATCTTTACGGCAGGCGGCATGATATCCACCATCGCCCCCTTCCATGCCATCGCCATCAGCCGCGAAGCCCATGCGCTCGAAGCGCAGGGTCGGTCCATATTGCACATGGAGTTCGGCCAGCCATCGACCGGCGCACCCGCCGCCGCGATCGCCACCGCGCACCATGTCCTCGACACCGATCCGATGGGCTATTGGGAAAGCCCGGCGCTCAAGGACCGGATCGCCCTTCACTATCAACAACGTCATCGCGTCGCCGTAGACGCGGAGCGGATTTTCCTGACCTGCGGCGCATCGCCAGCACTGGTCCTGGCCCTGACCAGCCTGTTCGCCCCCGGCGCGCGCGTTGCGACGGCGCGGCCCGGCTATGTCGCCTATCGCAACACGCTAAAGGCGCTCTATCTCCAACCGCTGGAAATCGAGTGCGGCGCTGCGCAGCGTTATCAGATCGGCGCAGACGCGCTGTCCGCTATAGACCCTGCGCCCGACGGCCTGATCCTCGCCAGCCCAGCGAACCCGACCGGCACGATCATCCCCGCCGACGAACTGGCAAGGATTGCAAAGGTCTGCGCCGCGCGAAACATCCGCATCATCTCGGATGAAATCTATCACGGCCTCTCGTTCGGCGAACCTGCCCACTCGATGCTGGAATTTGCGCCCGACGCAGTGATCGTGAACAGCTTCTCCAAATATTTCAGCATGGCCGGATGGCGGCTGGGCTGGATCGTCGTGCCAGAAGCGCTGATCGACGCGGCCCGCGCGCGGATGGGCAATCTGTTCCTGACGCCGCCTGTCCTTGCGCAAAAGGCGGGCCTGACCGCGTTCGATTGCACGACGGAACTGGACTGCCATGTCGAAACCTATCGCCGCAATCGCCAGTTGCTGCTCGACGCCCTGCCCGCGCTCGGCCTTGGCACCATCGCGCCCCCGGACGGCGCTTTCTACATCTATGCCGACATCGGCCACCTGACCAACGACAGCCTCGTCTTCTGCCAAAAGCTATTGCGCGACACAGGCGTCGCCACCGCACCCGGCATAGATTTCGATCCAGTCGACGGCCACCGCTTCATGCGCTTCAGCTTCGCGGTATCCACCGACAGGGTGGAGGACGCCATTGCCCGCATGATCCCCTGGTTTCAGGCGCAGCCAAAGATGTAAGTAACCATGGGCCGCACGGGGCCAAAAAGCCAATGGGCCGCCCCGGTTCATGCGAAAATGTCCGGGGTCCGGGATACGACGGCCCAGCGTTTTGAGGCCAAGCAATAATGGTGCGGGCGGTCGGAATCGAACCGACACTCCTTGCGGAACCGGATTTTGAGTCCGGCGCGTCTACCAGTTTCACCACGCCCGCACGGCTGGGAGTGGCCAGATGACAAAATCCGTCGCCGCCGTCCAGCCGAAAAAGAAACAGAGTGCGGAAAAGCATCGAACTGCCATTGAACAAACCAACAGCCCCACCTAAATAGGATATGTTATATCATTGAATTTCGTTGGACGATCCATGACTTATGAAACGCGCTGTGCCGCCGGTTTAAGTGGCGATGCAGCAGTCGCGCCCTGCAACAAACGCGAATCCCGCTGGCTCGACGGCTTTGCCCTATGCGCCTCATCGCTATGTACGCTCCACTGCCTGGGCCTGCCGCTGTTGTTCGCCCTATTACCGGCGTTTGCGGACCAAATTGATCCGGGCGAATCTTTTCACATCATCATGCTCGCTCTCGCCATCCCAACCAGCCTGTTCGCCCTTATCCAGAGCGGGCGCAGGCATGGCGACGTCCGCCCTCTATGCCTTGGGTCGGTCGGCCTGCTTGCCATGACGTTCGGTGCATTCCTCGCTGCTACCGCCCTGACCGAAACATTATGGACCGTATCGGGCAGCCTCCTTCTGGCCGGCGCCCATATCCTCAACTGGCGGCGCAATCGCATTGGCAAAACGCACGGGGACCGCTGATTTAGAACGCTATTCACGTCTGGGGCGTTGCGTCCGTGCGCATGCCCCTATAGCCTCACTTGCGCTCTGTTCCGCGCGCGTTATAAGGCGTCATCGTGCAGATATAGATACATTTAACGGAAAAGGACCATCCTTTGACCGAACCGTCTGCCACGTTCCTGCTCTTTGGTGCTACCGGCGATCTTGCCCGCCGCATGATATTTCCCTCGCTCTACAATCTGCTGTCCGACGGCCTGCTGCCTGACGACTTCTGCATTGTCGCTTCTGGCCGTTCCGAAATGGACGACGATGCCTTTCGCGCCGATGTGGACGCCGCGCTACAAAAATTCCTGGCGGCGGACCTCTATGATGCCGACACCGCGAAGACATTTGGCATGATGATCCAGTATCAGCCTGTCGAAGCAGGCAATGCCGACCAGTTCGCCAAACTGGCCGAACGGATCGACGGGCGGCTGGAACGCGGCCTGTCGGTCTATCTCTCCACGCCACCCTCCCTCTTTGCCCCTACCGCGCAGGGACTGGCCGCCGCTGGTCTCATCACGCCCAGGACGCGGATCGCGATGGAAAAGCCGATCGGCAAGGATCTCGCCTCCTCCAAGCAGGTCAACGACGGCATCGGCGCGCTGTTCGCGGAAGAACAGATTTTCCGCGTCGATCATTATCTGGGCAAGGAAACGGTCCAGAACCTGCTGGCGCTACGCTTCGGCAATCTGATGTTCGAACCGCTGTGGAACGCGACGGGTATCGACCATGTCCAGATCACCGTGGGCGAAACTGTCGGGCTGGAAGGGCGCGTCTCCTATTATGATGGCGTCGGCGCGCTGCGCGACATGGTGCAGAACCACATGCTCCAGATCCTGTCGATCATCGCGATGGAGCCGCCCGCCCGCATGGATCCCACCGCCGTGCGGGATGAAAAGGTCAAGGCGCTGCGCTCGCTGCGCCCCATGACTGCCGAAACCGTCAAGACGCATAGCGTGCGCGGTCAATATACGCCCGGTGCCGTGGGCGGCGAAATCGTCACTGGCTATGCCGACGAACTGGGCCAGCCGTCCGGCACGGAAACCTTCGTCGCGCTCAAAGCCTATATCGACAACTGGCGGTGGCAGGGCGTGCCATTCTACCTGCGCACCGGCAAGCGGATGCCCGCGCGCCAGTCCGAAATCATGATCCAGTTCAAACCCGTGCGCCATTCGATCTTCGGTCGTGACGGCCACGGTTCTGGCCTCGACGCCAATACGCTCATCATCCGGCTGCAACCCGACGAACATATCCGCCTGACCATCATGAGCAAGCGGCCGGGGCTGGAGCGACAGGTGCATCTGGAAGAAGTGACGCTCGACGTGTCGCTGACAGCCGCCTTTGCCGGGCAGCGCCGCCGCATCGCCTATGAACGGCTGATCCTCGACCTGCTGGCAGGCGACCAGACCCTGTTCGTGCGCCGTGACGAGGTGGAGGCGCAATGGACATGGATCGATTCGATCATCGACGGGTGGAAGGACGCAAATATGAAGCCTGCCGCCTATTCTTCGGGGAACTGGGGTCCGTCGTCGGCCATTGCCCTTATCGAACGTGATGGAGCAAGCTGGCATGACTGAACTGAACCCGGTAATCGCCAAGGTCACGGACCGCATCGTGCAACGCAGCGCCAAGTCGCGTCTGAAATATCTCGACCTCATCGAACGGGGCCGCGATGCGGGCACCAACCGCGATCAGCTCTCGTGCGGCAATCTGGCCCATGCCTTCGCCGCCAGTGGCGAGGATAAGGGCGTCATCCGAACCGGTGCTGCCATGAACATCGGCATCGTCACAGCCTATAACGACATGCTGTCGGCGCATCAGCCCTATGGCCGCTACCCCGAACAGATCAAGATCGCCGCCCGCGAAGTCGGCGCGACGGCGCAGGTCGCAGGCGGCGTCCCCGCCATGTGCGACGGCGTGACGCAGGGGCAGTCGGGCATGGAACTCTCGCTGTTCAGCCGCGACACCATCGCCCTGTCGACCGCCGTGGCGCTCAGCCATGCGATGTTCGAGGGCGTCGCTATGCTCGGCATCTGCGACAAGATCGTGCCGGGCCTGCTGATGGGCGCGCTGCGCTTTGGCCATCTGCCTACGATCCTGATCCCCGCTGGCCCCATGCCGTCCGGCCTCGCCAACAAGGAAAAGGTTCGCATCCGGCAGCTCTATGCCGAGGGAAAAGTGGGCCGCGACGAACTGCTGGAATCGGAAAGCGCCAGCTATCATGGCGCTGGCACCTGCACTTTCTATGGCACCGCCAACAGCAACCAGATGATGATGGAAGTCATGGGCCTGCACATGCCCTGCGCCTCCTTCGTCAACCCCGGCACGAAGTTGCGCGCCGAACTGACCCGCGCCGCCACGCATCGGCTGGCCAGCATCGGATGGGACGGCGATGATTATAGGCCCATCGGCCACTGCGTCGATGAAAAGGCGATCGTCAACGCGATCATCGGCCTGATGGCAACCGGCGGATCGACCAATCACGCCATCCACCTGCCCGCCATCGCCCGCGCGGCGGGCATCCATATCGACTGGACCGACTTTGCCGAAATATCGGACGTCGTGCCCCTGCTCGCCCGCGTTTATCCCAACGGATCGGGCGACGTGAACCATTTCCATGCGGCGGGCGGCATGTCGTGGATCATCCGCGAACTGCTCGACAACGGCTTGCTCCACCGCGACATCATGACCGTCGCGCGCGCCGACATGACCGATTATGGCAAGGAACCGGTGCTGGAAAATGACGCGCTGACGTGGCGCGACGTGCCGGAATCGCGCGACGAAAACATGCTGCGCCCGGTCTCCAATCCCTTCAGCGCGGATGGCGGCATGAAGCTGCTGACCGGCAACCTCGGTCGCTGCGTGATGAAGGTCAGCGCCGTCGATCAGGACCGCTGGACCATCGAAGCCCCCGCCGCCGTCTTCGACAATCAGGACGATGTGCTGCGCGCGTTCAAGGCAGGCGAGCTGGAGCGCGACGTAGTGGTCGTCGTCCGCTTCCAGGGGCCAAAGGCCAACGGCATGCCCGAACTGCACAAGCTGACCCCGGCGCTGGGCGTATTGCAGGATCGCGGCTTCCGCGTCGCGCTGCTCACTGACGGGCGCATGTCCGGCGCGAGTGGCAAAGTGCCTGCCGCCATCCACCTCTCGCCCGAAGCACTGGGCGGCGGCCCCATCGGCAAGCTGCGCGATGGCGACATGGTGCGGGTCTGCGCGCAGGACGGCATGGTCGAAGCGTTGGTCGACGCGACCGAGTGGGACGCCCGCACCATGACCACCCCGCCCCCGGCCCCCTACGACACAGGCCGCGAACTCTTCGCCCTGTTCCGCCATCACAGCGACTTGGCCGAAAGCGGCGCCTCTGCCCTACTCGCTGCGATGGAAACAGAAATATAACCACTCCGTCATCCCAGCGAAGGCTGGGATCTCCCTTCTTCTTACCTCGCGCGGAAAGAAGAGAGATGCCAGCCTACGCTGGCATGACACACAGAATAACGGGATGCCCTGATGACCAATATCATCGCCGCCGACATTGGCGGCACCAACGCCCGCTTCGCCCGCGCGTCGCTCGACGACCATGGCGTGCCCACCCTCGGCACCGTGCGCAAATATAAGGTCGCCGATTATGCCAGCCTGCAATCCTGCTGGCACGCTTTCGCGCAGGACGAGGCCAAAGACAGCGCTGGTGACTTGCCCGACGCCGCCTCCATCGCCTTCGCCACCGCGATCGGACGCGACGTCATCAAGCTGACGAACAGTAGCTGGGTCATCCACACTAAGACGCTCGCCGCCGACCTTGGCGTACGCACCGTCCGGCTGGTCAATGATTTCGAAGCGGTCGCCCATGCCGTCTCGCGTTTGCCGCCTGAAAACCTGCCACTCCTGTTTGGCGAAGATCGCCCCTTTCCCACCGACGGCGGCGTCACCATCCTTGGCCCCGGCACCGGGCTTGGCGTGGCGATGATCGCCTATGATCAGGGGCATCCCCACGTCATCGCGACCGAAGGCGGCCATCTCGACTTCGCCCCGCTCGACCAGTTGGAGGAGAAAATCCTCGCCTATCTGCGCGACAAATTCCTGCGTGTCTCGACAGAGCGGATCGTGTCCGGCCCCGGCCTCAATTATATCTACAAGGCGATGGCCACCATCGGCCATGACCGCGTCATGCTGATGGAAGACCCCGAATTATGGCAGGCCGCCCTCGAAGGGACAGACCCCTTCGCCCGCGCCGCGCTCGAACGCTTCTGCCTGTGCTACGGATCGGTCGCTGGCGACCTCGCGCTCGCGCACGGTCCCCATGGCGTCGTGCTGGCGGGCGGCCTGACGCAGCGGATGCGCGACTTCCTGCCGCACAGCGGTTTCCACACCCGTTTCAAGGCCAAGGGCCGGTTCGAAAGCCTGATGGCCGGCGTACCGATCCGCATGGCCATCCATGATGAAATCGGCCTGTTCGGGGCCGCCGCTGCCTTTAGGGAGAAATAAGCCATGAGCAAACTGACCGTCGAACAGGTGATGGAACTCGCGCCCGTCATTCCCGTGCTGGTTATCGACCGGGTCGAGGACGCGCTGACCATCGCCCGCGCGCTCGTCGCCGGTGGCCTGCCCGCGCTGGAAGTGACTCTGCGCACTCCCGCCGCGCTGGACGTGATCCGCGAAATGGCCAAGGTCGAGGGCGCAGTCGTGGGCGCAGGCACCGTCCTGAACCCGGCCGACCTCGACGCCGCGATGGAGGCAGGCGCGCGCTTCATCGTCAGCCCCGGCCTGACCAAACCGCTGGGCAAGGCCGCCATCGCCGCCAAAATCCCCTTCCTCCCCGGCACCGCCACCGCCGCCGACATCATGCGCGGCATGGACATGGGCCTGACCCATTTCAAATTCTTCCCCGCCGAAACATCGGGCGGCCTGCCTGCATTGAAAGCCCTCGCCGCGCCGCTGCACACCGCCCGCTTCTGCCCCACCGGCGGCATCACCGCCAAAAGCGCGCCCGAATGGCTGGCCCAACCCTTCATCAAATGCGTCGGCGGCAGCTGGGTCGTGCCAAAGGGACCAGTGGACGCGGAAAAGATCGAAGCGTTGGCCCGCGAAGCTGCATCGTTGCCCCGATGACGCCATTGCACCACAAGCCCCGCCATCCTAGATCAGCGCCATGAATCCCAGCCGCTATCTCACCGCTTTCGCCCTGATGCTGTCCGGCTGCGCCGGCGAGCCGCAAACCTATCCCTCGCTGGCCAAGCGTCCGGTCGAAAGCGCGCCCATAGCCCAACCCGCCCCGCCGCCTCTCCCCGTCGAGGCGGACGCAGCGCTGAACGCGGAACTGGCCAAATATGTCGCGCAGGCAGACAAGGGCCGCACCGCCTTCGACGCCGCTTATGCCAAAGCGCAAAAGGCCGTGGGCGCAGCATCCGGCGCAGCAGTATCGAGCGATAGCTGGGTCGCCGCGCAGGTCGCGATCAGCAGCCTGGAAGCCGCCCGCAACGACAGCGTATCGGCGCTGGCCAGCCTCGACACCCTCTACGTCCAGCGCACCAACGCCTTAGCCGACGGCAAGGCGCGCGGCGGCCTGACGGAAATAGAAACCGCCCGCTCGGCCACCCTCACCAGCGTAGACCAACAAAACGACCGCATAGACGCCATGAAGGCAAAACTACGCCAACCCTGAAAAATCCTCCGCTTTAAGGTTCGGCAGAGGCACGTGACTCTGCCAAAGGGGACCACCAGCGGAGCTGGTGGTGGAGGGGTGTCGCCCTATCGAGAGGACTACACCCCTCCGTCTGGCCTCCGGCCATCCACCTCCCCTTGCAGGGAAGGATGACGCGAGACGACCAATTTTCGGCATTCTAATAATTATAGCATATGCTCGCTAGCGGAAATCCAAAGTTTGCCTTAAGCCGCTGGCTGGAAGGATTGCCATGATGAAGTCGATCATCAGATGGATGGATCGAGATTGGGCCGTCCGGCGCTACAACCCCGTCTTTGCGTTTGCTCAACGGTTCGTTTGGGGCGTTCCGGTCATGTTGAGCATCGCGCTGATTGGGATACTTGAGATCATCGGCTTGCCTAGTAATGGACCAACTTCCACGATCATTTTGGTCCTAGGGGGGGTCGGCATGTTCGTCGTCATGCTCGTCTCAATGTATCGTTGGGCCAAAGGCTACGGTCAGACGAGTTTTCAAGAGCGGCAAGCGAACACCCACCGTGACAAGGTGTCGGAGCGGTCGGCATCGATCCGAAATTGGATTTGGCCAAACGGCAGTTAACCCCGATTTTTCGCTCAATACCGGACGTCCTCCTTCCCACCCAAACCCGTCATTCCCGCGAAGGCGGGAACCCATCTCCCACCCTCTCGGCAAGGTGAAAAGCCGCAGATAGATCCCCGCCTTTGCGTGGATGGCGGCACAGCAACGGCGCGCCAATCCCCGCCCTACTCCCCCAACCCCCGCACAGCCCCCTTATGCGCCTTGGCGTTATGCACATAATGTTCCACGCCCTCACGCATGTCGATCAGCGCTTCGTCGCTTAAATCGCGCATATGTTTGGCCGGACGGCCCGCCCATAATTGCCGATGCACCACCCGCTTCCCCGGCGACAGCAAAGCCCCCGCCGCCAGCATCGCATCGCTTTCCACGGTGCATCCGCTCATCACGATCGCGCCCAGTCCAACGAACGCCCGGTCCTCCAGCACGCAGCCATGGATCATCGCCATATGGCCGATCAGCACGTCTTCGCCGATGATCGTGGGCCATCCGTCCGCCGGGCGGCCATCGGCCCGGTCGCCTGCGCTGTCGCAATGGATGATCGTGCCGTCCTGCACATTGGTCCGCGCGCCGATCCGCACGCGGTTCACGTCGGCCCGGATCACGCAATTATACCAGATGCTCGCATCCGCGCCGATCTCCACATCGCCGATGATCCGGCATCCCGGCGCGATGAAGGCGCTGGGGTGGATGACCGGCGTCTTGCCGCCAAAGGGGATGATGCTCACATCGGGATAGAGGTCGTGCGCCATCTCAGCGCGCCAGCAACCGCGCCGCATCCAGCGCATGATAGGTCAATATGCCGCAGCAACCCGCCCGCTTGAACGCCATCAACGTCTCCAAAATCAGCGCATCACGGTCCCCCGCGCCCGCCGCGGCGGCATGTTCGATCATCGCATATTCGCCCGACACCTGATAGGCGAACACCGGCACTTCGAACCGCTCCTTCACCCGGCGCACGATGTCCAGATAGGGCAGGCCCGGCTTCACCATCACGCTGTCGGCCCCTTCGGCCAGATCGAGCGCCACTTCGCGCAGCGCTTCCTCGCCATTGGCCGGGTCCATCTGGTAATTTTTCTTGTCGCCTTTCAGCAATCCGCGCGAACCCACCGCATCGCGGAACGGACCGTAAAAGGCGCTCGCATATTTGGCGGCATAGGCCATGATCTGCACATTGGCGAAGCCGCCCTGTTCCAGCACGGACCGGATCGCGCCGACCCGCCCGTCCATCATGTCGCTGGGCGCGATGATGTCCGCCCCCGCCGCCGCCTGATTGAGCGACTGGCCGATCAATATGTCGATCGTCGCATCATTGAGCACATAGCCGCTTTCGTCCAGCACCCCGTCCTGCCCATGGGCGGTATAAGGATCCAGCGCCACGTCGGTCAGCACGCCGATATCCGGCACCGCGTCCTTGATTGCCCGGATCGCCCGGCACATGAGGTTATCGGGATTGAGCGCCTCGACCCCGTCGTCGCTGCGCCGGTCGGCCTGCGTATTGGGGAACAGGGCCAGACAGGGTATGCCCGCGTCGCGCGCTTCCTTCGCCCGCTCGACCATCAAATCCACCGACCATCGCGACACGCCGGGCAAAGCGGCGATCGGCTCTGCGACACCCTCCCCTTCAGTCACGAACAGGGGCCAAAGGAAGTCGGCGGGCGACAGGCGGGTCTCCGCGTACATCGCCCGGCTCCAGGCCGAAGCACGCGTGCGGCGCAGGCGGAGTGCGGGATAAGCTGCATGGGTCATGGGCGCAGGTGTAGGCGGGCAGGGATCGGCTATCAAGGGGTGGGCTGGCGGTGGGGAGTGATGAAAGGCCACCATTGCCCTGACTTGTACCCCTCCCCCGCTCGCTTCGAGCGAAGTCGAGAAGCCCATAGCGCCGCGCGCACGACGCGCCTCCAACCTTCGTCATCCCCCAACGCCCGTCATCTCCGCGAAGGCGGGCCCCCATCTCCCACCCTCACTCTATCACAACGCAGTAGCTGGCTTCCCGCCTTCGCCGGAACACGACGCATTAAACCCCCTGGCCCCCAAATACGCTAATGCCTCGCATTATCCTATCGACCACAACACGCAAAACCTGTGGTCCTCACTCTGGAAATCACCCACCCCAAAAACGCCCTACTGCCCCCCGGCATCCACCTTAGTCCGCGTATAATCGATCCGAATCCGCACCCAGCTACCGACCTGCGGCTTGCCATTTACGCGCGGCGGCAGCACCATAAACTGCCAAGCGGCCAGCCTGACCGCACGCGCAAATCCAGACCCAAGCGGCGATTCGCCCAGCGTCTGGCAATTATCGACATGATAATGATCGACCGTCTTGCACGCGACCAGCCCCCACCCTTCGGCGGGCGCATTGTTGGGCAGGAAGGGCGAGAGTTCCGCATTGGTCGGCCGCCGATACCATTCGGCATTGAACAACTGCACCCCGCCCGGCCCTTCGCCGGGACCGGACACCGCCGCGCTGTCCCCCTTGCCCGAAGATCCCGCCCCCTGCGCCGCCTTGGGCAAATTCCCTATATCCGCCGAAGCCATCTGCTCCCGGTTCAGCGTCAGGAACGGGAAGGGCGATGGCAATTGTTCCGCAGGCTTCTCCACCGGGACGGGCGGCCGCACGACCGGATCGGCCTGCTTCTGCGGAGCCGCCTTGTCCTGCTCCCGCCGCTCGGCCTTCTCCGCCGTCGCCTGCTTTTCCTGTTTTTGCGGGCCAGCCTCGACGTCGAACGTCACCGGTAGCCGGTCGTCCTGCTTGCGCGGCTCGGGCTGCTGATACGACAGGGTCAACAGCGCAAGCAGCAGGATGGCGTTCAGCACCAAGGCAAACGCCAAGCCGCCCGCGCGCTGCCGCAACTTGGCCCAGGGAATAGGGGAAAATGTCAAACGGGGCGACCAACAGGACTTTGCAAGGAGTGGGTCATGCCCAGACGGCGCGGAACAGTCAACGCCGTGCATCTTCCGCTGATCGTATCGGCAAAATCGCTGGCGACGCGAAACGTTCTCGGCTAGGTCGCGGCCATGCTCAACAGGCTCTATCAATGGACGCTGGCGAAAGCCGCCCATGCCCATGCCACGCGCTGGCTATTCGCCATCTCTTTCATGGAATCGAGCTTCTTTCCCATCCCGCCGCATCCGCTGCTGGGCCTCATGTGCCTGGCTCGCCCGGAACGCGCCCTGCGCTATGGTTTCATCTGTACGCTGGCATCGGTAATGGGCGGCCTTCTGGGCTACGGCATCGGCCACTTCCTCTATGAAGCGCTCGGTCAGCAGATTCTCACCATACTCGGCCTGTCCGCCAAATTCCCGGTCGCTGCTTGCTATCTGCGCGACTATGGCGCGGAAATCATCCTGATCAAGGGCGCGACCCCGATCCCGTTCAAGCTGATTACGATCACCGCAGGCTTCGTCGGCCTCTCGCTCTTCACCTTCCTGTGGGCGTCGATCGTCAGCCGCGCGTTCCAGTTCATGCTGGTCGGTTTCTTGTTCTGGAAATTCGGTCGCCCGATCAAGGCGTTCATCGAAAAATATCTTGCCTGGCTGTCTGCTGGCTTCCTCGTCCTCATCGTCGGCGGTTTCATCGCGGCTTCGATGCTGACCGGGGGTAGCGGTAAGGACGACAAGTGTAGCCACGCCACCATGGCAACCATCCGCTGACACCCGCGATGCGGCACGCCCTCGCCCGTCACCCGCAACTGGCCGCGCTGCTGGCAGGCCTCCTGTCATCCACTGGCTTCGCGCCGCTCGATCTGTGGCCTGTAACGCTCGTCAGTCTGGCGGCGCTGATCCTGCTGATCGAACAGGCACCAGACCGCCGCGCCGCGTTCCTGCGCGGCTGGCTGTTCGGTCTTGGCCACTTCACCCTCGGCCTCAACTGGATCGCCCACGCCTTCACATTTCAGGACAGCATGCCGCACTGGTTCGGCTATGGCGCAGTCGCGCTGCTGTCGCTCTATCTCGCGATGTTTCCTGGGCTGGCAACGCTGGGCACATGGTGGCTCACTGTAAGATCCTCCCCTTTCAGGGGGAGGGGGACCGCTGGCGAAGCCAGTGGTGGAGGGGTGTCCCCCCATCGAGAGGGTGACACCCCTGCCACCTCCCCCGCCTCCATCCTCCTCTTCGCCACCCTATGGCTGGCCACCGAATATCTCCGTGCGACCTTGTTCACCGGCTTTGCCTGGAACCCGCTCGGCGTCATCTGGCTACCGACCGGCGTAGCCATCGCGGCGACGCTGATCGGCACTTACGGCCTCGGCGCGCTCGCGATCCTCGCCGCCGGGTCGCTCCGCCTCGCCCTCGACCGGCGCTGGCGCCCCACCGCGTCGATCATCGCACCGCTTTGCATGCTCGCTATCTGGGGCTTCCTCTCCACCGCACCCGTCACCCCGCTCGGCGCCCCCCGCGTGCGCGTCGTCCAGCCCAATATCGGCCAGGACCAGAAATATTCGCCCGAAAACGAGGTCGCCAATTTTCGAAAACTGGCGACCCTCTCGGGCCAGCCCCGCCCAGCCCCGCGCCTCATCTTCTGGCCTGAAGCCGCCATCCCAGCCTATCTCGACATGGAACCGGCCTGGCGCGCGCGCCTCGCCAGCCTGCTCGGACCTGGCGACCTGCTGATGACAGGCGCCGACAAGGTCTATTTCAAGCCGGTCGAACATAATGGCGTCGTGACGGACAAGCTGGCGGGCGCGAACAACAGCGTCTGGATCGTCACCCCGCAAGCCACGCTGCTGGGCCGCTATGATAAGGCACATCTGGTGCCCTATGGCGAATATCTGCCACTGCGATCGATCCTCGAACCGATCGGCCTGTCGCGCCTCGTTCCGGGCGATGCCGATTTCTGGCCCGGTTCCGGCCCCAAAACCTTGCCGCTGCCGGCAACCATCGGTCGCCCTGTGATCGGCATGGGTGTGCAGATCTGCTATGAAATCATCTTTTCCGGCAAGATCGTCGATCGGGCCAACCGCCCCGCCTTTCTCTTCAACCCATCCAACGACGCCTGGTTCGGTAGTTGGGGACCGGTCCAGCATCTGGCACAAGCCCGCCTGCGCGCGCTGGAGGAAGGGCTGCCGATCATTCGTTCCACGCCAACCGGCGTGTCCGCAATCATCGACGCACGCGGCCAGATCCTGCGCTCCATCGGCCACAATCGTGCCGGTTTTCTCGACAGCGGCCTACCCCTCCCGCTCTCCCCCACGCTCTTCGCACGGCTTGGCAATTGGGCCGCTTTTGCGTTCATGCTGCTGCTGATCGGCGGGGCCATTGCCATGCGCCGCTGCAAAAGCTAATAGCCACATAAACATTTCTTTATATCGAAAACCTCTCCAGCGTTTTACGGGAGTTCCATGCGTAACACTTATCTCTTCACCTCGGAGTCCGTATCCGAAGGCCACCCCGACAAGGTCGCAGACCAGATTTCCGACGCTATCGTCGATCTGTTCCTGACCAAGGACCCTGAAGCCCGCATCGCCTGCGAAACGCTGACGACGACTCAGTTGGTCGTCCTGGCTGGTGAGATACGCGGCAAGGGCATCATGGACGCACATGGCAACTGGGCCGCCGGGGTCGAGGCAGAGATCGAGCGCACCGTGCGCGAAACGGTCAAGCGTATCGGTTACGAGCAGGAGGGCTTCCACTGGGAAAGCTTCCGCTTCGAAAACAACCTTCACGCCCAATCCGCGCATATCGCGCAGGGCGTCGATGCCAGTGGCAACAAGGATGAAGGCGCTGGCGATCAGGGCATCATGTTCGGCTTCGCCTGTGACGAAACCCCCGATCTCATGCCCGCGACCCTCTATTACAGCCACAAGATCCTGGCCCGTATGGCGACCGATCGCCACAGCGGTGCGGCCCCTTTCCTGGAGCCGGACGCCAAGAGCCAGGTGACGCTGCGCTTCGATAATGGCAAGCCTGTCGCAGCCACTGCGATCGTCGTCTCCACCCAGCATGGCAAGGGCTATGACGCGGGCGACAAGGAAGCCCAGCTCAAGGCCTATGTAAAGGCGGTCATCGCCGACATCCTGCCCGCCGATCTGCTGAGCGACGAGACCGTCTATCACATCAACCCGACCGGCAGCTTTGAAATCGGTGGCCCGGACGGCGACGCGGGCCTGACGGGTCGCAAGATCATCGTCGACACCTATGGCGGCGCGTCCCCCCATGGCGGCGGCGCATTCAGCGGCAAGGATCCGACCAAGGTCGATCGTTCGGCCGCCTATATCACCCGCTATCTGGCCAAGAATGTCGTCGCCGCCGGTCTTGCGACTCGCTGCACGATCCAGATCGCCTATGCGATCGGTGTCAGCCAGCCACTCTCGCTCTATGTCGATACCCACGGCACCGGCACGGTGGGCGACGACAAGATCGAAGAGGCGATTCTGGCGATCCCCGATCTTGGCGGCCTGACCCCGCGCGGCATCCGCACGCATCTGGGCCTCAACAAGCCCATCTATCAACCGACTGCCGCCTATGGCCATTTCGGCCGCAAGCCCGACGGCGATTTCTTCCCATGGGAGAAAACCGATCTGGTCGACAAGCTCAAGGCAGCGGTCTGATCCGCGCCGGATGAACGCATTGGAAGGCGCTGGAACGCAAGTTCCGGCGCCTTTTTGCTATGCGGGTTTGAAAACGGGTGGGACCTCATCCATGATATACGTGGATAATGGATAATGACCGGACAGCGGGAACCAGCATGAGCGACGATAGCACGACGATGCCAGAAACCGACCGCCGTCCGGTCCCCGGTATAGAACCTTATGATGGCCCGGCGGGCGGTTGGGGGGCGTTGCGGGCTGTTGCGATGGCAGTGCGCGATCAGATGGGCGCATCGACCGACACTCGCGCCTTGCTTCAGATGAACCAGCCAGACGGGTTCGATTGCCCCGGCTGCGCGTGGCCCGACCCCCAAAAGACATCCTCCTTCGAATTTTGTGAAAATGGCGCGAAGGCCGTTACTTGGGAAGCGACAGCCAAGCGCGTGGATGTCGATTTCTTTGCCCGGCACAGCGCGACCGAGTTGTTCGACTGGTCCGACCATGCGCTGGAGGATGCGGGCCGCCTGACGCAGCCGTTGCGCTACGATGCAGAAACCGATCATTTCGTGCCGATCGCATGGGATGAAGCCTTCGCCCGCACCGGCGCGGGCCTGCGCGCGCTGACCGATCCCAATCAGGCCGAATTTTATTGCTCGGGACGCGCTTCCAACGAAGCCGCCTTCCTCTATCAGCTATTCGCCCGCGCCTTTGGCACCAACAATTTCCCCGACTGTTCGAACATGTGTCATGAGGCGACCAGCGTTGGCCTGCCCAAATCGATCGGGGTCGGCAAAGGCACGGTGACGCTCGAAGATTTCGACCTGGCCGATGCCATTTTCTGCGTTGGCCATAATCCCGGCACCAATCATCCGCGTATGCTCTCGACGTTGAGCGCCGCAGCGCGACGCGGTGCGCCAATCGTCGTGGCCAATCCGATGAAAGAGCGCGGCCTCGAACGGTTCAAGTCGCCCCAGCATCCCACCGAAATGCTCTCGCCCCACGCCACACAACTCGCTTCGGCCTATCATCAGGTCCGCGTTGGCGGGGACGGGGCCATGATCAAGGGCATGATGAAGGCGCTGTTCGAAGCGGATGCGGACGATCTGGCCAGCGGCGGCATCGGCCTGCTCGACCGCGCCTTCATCGCTGAGCATACGACCGGCATCGACGCCCTGCGCGACGACATCGCCGCGACCCGATGGGGCGACATTATACAGGGATCAGGCCTGTCACGCGAAGCGATCACCAGCATGGCGCGCACATACTGGCAGGCGGAACATGTGATCCTTTGCTACGGCATGGGCATCACCCAGCATGCCAACGGTACGGACAATGTCCAGCAACTCGCCAACCTGATGTTGCTGCGCGGCAATATCGGCAAGCCGGGCGCAGGCATCTGCCCCCTGCGCGGCCATTCCAACGTGCAGGGCGACCGCACCGTGGGAATCACCGAAATACCGGGCGAGGACATGCTCGCGCGGCTCGATGCCCATTATGGCATCAAAAGCCCCCGCGCCCATGGCCATGCCGCAGTGGAAGCCCTGTCTGCCATGCTGGAGGGACGTTCCAAGGCTCTAATTTCGCTCGGCGGCAACCTTGCGGTCGCAATGCCCGACCCGCAGGCCAGCTTCGCTGCATTCCGCAATCTCGACCTTTCGGTCAGCATCGTGACAAAATTCAACCGCACCTGCCTGCTGCTGGCGAAAGAGACCATCGTCATACCTTGCCTGGGCCGCACGGAACTCGATGTTCAGGTCGATGGCCCGCAATGGGTGACGGTGGAAGATTCCATGTCCATGGTCCACGCGTCGCGCGGGCGGCTGAAACCCGCCGCGCCCGACCTGCGCTCCGAACCCGCGATCATCGCCGGCATCGCCAAGGCGACCCTGTCCGATACGGCCATCGATTGGGACTGGATGATCGCCGACTATGACCATATTCGCGACGGCATCGAAGCGACCTTCCCCGACTTTCGCGATTTCAACCACCGAGTGCGCAAGAAGGGCGGCTTCCGCCTGACGGTCGGCGCGTCGCAGCGAGTCTGGAATACTATGGACAAGAAAGCGCATTTCATTGTTCATCCCCTGACCGGCGAAGCGGGGCAGGATGGCGTGCTGCTGCTCACAACCATCCGTAGTCATGACCAGTATAACACCACCATCTATGGCCTGAACGATCGCTATCGCGGTGTAACTGGTCGGCGCGACGTCATATTTGCCAATGCCGATGACCTCGCCGATCTGGGTCTGGAGCATGGGGATAAGGTTGATGTCGACGCTGGGGCGGGCCGAACTTTACCGGGCTATACCGTCATCGCCCATGCCATCGCACGCGGATCACTCGCCGCCTATTATCCAGAAGCAAACTGCCTGATCCCCCTTAACGATCACGATGTTAACAGCGGCACACCATCCTATAAATCCGTAAAAGTGACGCTGCGCCGCGCCATGCCTTCATCTCGTGGTGTGTCAGTCCAAACAAAAGGCTGAACCTTTCGTCCTCTATACGCTTTCGAACGACCCATGGTGGCTGCTTGGCGTGCAGGCGCTCGACGGCGTGGGTGCGGGCATTTTCGGCGCACTCTTCCCGATCGTGATCGCCGACATCACTAGGAGTACGGGCCGCTTCAACATCAGCCAGGGCGCGGTCGCGACAACCCAGGGGTTGGGCGCGGCGATCAGCGCCAACCTTGCGGGCGTGCTGATCGTGTGGGCGGGCTACAGCGTCATGTTCCTGACGCTGGCGGCTATAGCGGCGATCGGATTTGTGACCTATTGGGTCGCCATGCCCGAAACCAAGCAAGCTTCGTGATCCAGCCCTCCGCGACGTTGGCGATCGGTGCGATCTGCGCTGCGACGACGACTGGCATCCTGATCCGCCCCTTTCGCCTGCCTGAAGCCGTATGGGCGACAACAGGCGCGTTGCTGGTCGTCCTTCTTGGCCTCCTGCCACCAACGGCTGCAATCCATGCGGTGGGGGAAGGCGGCGACGTCTATCTCTTCCTGATAGGAATGATGCTGTTATCGGAAGCCGCCCGCGTCCACGGCCTGTTCGATTGGACCGCCGCCTGGGCAGTCCGTCATGCACATGGCTCTCCTACCCGGCTCTTCGCTTTGGTGTTCGCGGTAGGGGTCGTGGTGACAACCTTCCTGTCGAACGACGCGACCGCCGTGGTGCTGACACCTGCGGTCTATGCCGCGGCGCGCCGTGGGCGGGTCGATCCGTTGCCCCTGTTGTTCGCCTGCGCCTTTGTCGCCAATGCCGCCAGCTTCGTACTGCCCATTTCCAACCCAGCGAACCTGGTGCTCTATGGCGGGCATATGCCGCCGCTGGGCGAATGGCTGCGTAGCTTTGCAGCGCCATCGGCGGTAGCGATCGGATTGACCTATACCATGTTGCGTTTTGTCCAGCGCACCCAGTTAAAAGGCGCATGCGCCACCGACATCGCACTGCCGGAACTGACATCCGCTGCCAGATTCGCATTGGGCGGGATCGTGGTCACGGCGATCCTGCTGCTTACCGCATCTGCGCGTGACTGGCAGCTTGGCTGGCCCACCTGCATCGCCGGAATAGCCACCGCCATCGTCGTGCAGGCGAGCGCCCGGCAGACGCCATTGCCGCTGCTCAAACATATATCCTGGTCGGTGCTGCCGCTGGTCGCGGGACTTTTCGTGCTGGTCGAGGCGCTGGCTTCGACAGGGATGATAGCCGCGATCGCGCAGTGGATCGCGATATCGACACAGACCGCTCCGCTCGCCACGGCGGCCAGCGCAGGCGGGGCGATCGCGCTGCTATCTAATGTTGTCAACAACCTGCCTGCCGGGTTGGTAGCCGCCCAGACATTGAGCGCGGCACAGCCCCCGCGCATAGTCGTGGATGCCGTGCTGATCGGAGTGGACATCGGCCCCAACCTGTCGATCACGGGTTCGCTCGCGACGATCCTGTGGCTATCGGCGATCCGGCGCGAAGGCGAAGATGTCGGCTTCTGGCGGTTTTTGAAGGTAGGGAGTGCGGTCATGATTCCGGCAACGATCGGCGCCATCGGATGCCGCCTGTTGATCGGATGAAAGGCCAGCCCATGCGGTGGGGGCAGATCAATGAGACAATGCGTATCTCGCGACCACGGAAATGCCTACAGCGAAACACGTCATGAGAACAAATGGATATCATGATTGGAAAAGTTGGTGGGCCCGGCAGCAACCGATCAGTAAGTGTTAATCCAATGAGAAGAAAAGATATTTCATCCCGCCATTTTGATTTTACCCCAGTTTTTACCCCGAGGCAGCGGCCAAACATCGCAACCTAGCAATGCTTTAATCGCTCCCCTTCCCTACCCACTTCCCTCCCAGAAGGCGAGAGGGCGTGAGCTGCTCCGCTCCCCTCATTCTGTCATGTGCCAACCCACATCATCGAATTGGATGCGCTTTGTCCGTGCATCCAGTCCATTCCTAACTACTCGTTGCCGCCCAATGACAAGTGAGATGTCTAAACGGCTTTCTGTCAATCAACATACGCAGTTTAGCGGCTAGGATAAGAACGTCGGGTGGCATCGCAAATAAACATTTGCGAGTTAGTCAGTGGCGGTGCAGTCAGATGTTCATTCGGGCCGTGCATCGCTCGCTTGATCAAGCTCACAACCTGTCATAGAATCTGTCCACTGGTTTCTGCGTCTTAAACAGAACTTGGCACGTCAATCGATATCATTGCGGCTCTGCGCGATCGATCTGCCCACCATCGAGCAAAGGGGCCGCATCAATATTTTGCGCATCCATCAACATGGCCAGCCGTTCGGTCGCAGCTAATATCATGGCCTGCTCCCAAACGGGCAGGGCTTCAAAACGGTTGGTAAAACGCATTTGCAGCGGGTCTGGCGCGTCGGCCAACGCCTTCATCCCCTCTGGCAACAGGCTGAGGTGAAACTGGCGTCTGTCGGCTTCACTGCGCTGTCGCTGTGCAAAGCCAAGGGACACGAGGCGATCCACGATCGCGGTAATCGTGGCCTGGCTGAACTGGAGCGTCTGCGCGATGGCCGAAGGCGTGGTTCGTCCGCGCAAGTCGATCTCGCGCAATACCAGCAGTTGAGAGGGTGTCAGACCGGTGGTCGTGGCTAGCTGACGACTGCCAATTTCGGTGGCGCGCAGTACGCGCCGCAAAGCGCGCAGGGTAAGCGTTGAAAGTTCAGCGTCCATAGATTTGCGACATAGCCGGAAGGCGGCGCGCTGCCAATTTCCTTCTCATGATGGATATATTGCTTCACCTATTGAAGCATAATTTTCCGATGTGGGTTGAAATACATGCTGCAATGCGTCATACACCCTCCATCTCGCCGGGACGCCTCTGCGTTCCGTTTAAAATATAATTCGGGAGATGAACAATCTTTGATTCCCAAGCTACAGCGGCCGCCGCGCCGCCACGGGCTTCTGCGCGCTCCAAAGAGAGCGAGGGGCAGCACATCATGTTTCGCAGGCCTGTTGCAACAGATGGGCCAGCTATCAGCGGATTGATTGCGGCCTGCCCGCCGCTTGATCCCAATTCGGCCTATTGCAACCTGCTGCAATGCACCGACTTTGCCGACAGCTGCATCGTTGCGGAATGCGGTGGTGCACTGGTCGGCTGGGTGTCGGGCTATCGTCCGCCCGCCGCGCCGGAGGATTTCTTCGTCTGGCAGGTTGCTGTATCGCCCGCCGCACGAGGCCAGCGCCTCGCTGGACGGATGATCCAAGCGCTGCTGGCACGCCCGCAACAGGCAGGCGTCACGCATCTGACCACCACCATCACCCACGACAATCGCGCATCCTGGGCTTTGTTCGAAGGGTTGGCACAGCGTTGGAACGCCCCTTTCGAGAAAGCCGCCCGGTTCGAGCGCGATGCCCATTTCGCCGGTGCCCACGCCACCGAATGGCAGGCGCGGATCGGCCCGTTGCCCCAGTCGGCACGCCCTTGAGGAGATATATATGACTATTACCACTCACCCCAAACCGACAGCCGCCATTCCCGACACTGCGATCTACGAACGACGCGAATCCATCGTGCGCAGCTATGCCCGCGCCATGCCGCGCCAGTTTAACCGCGCGCAGGGCGTGTGGATGCACGACAATCAGGGCGGCCGTTATCTCGACTTCCTGTCGGGCTGCTCAACATTAAACTACGGGCATAATCATCCGGTGCTCAAAAGCGCGCTCGTCGACTATATCGCAGGCGACGGCATCACCCATGGCCTGGATCTCCACACCGATGCCAAGGCCGATTTTCTCACCGCGCTGGAGGATGTGATCCTCAAGCCCCGCGGTCTCGACTATCGTGCCATGTTCACGGGGCCGACCGGCACCAATGCCGTCGAAGCCGCGATCAAACTGGCGCGCAAGATTACCGGTCGCGAAATGGTGATCGCCTTCACCAATGGTTTCCATGGTATGACGCTGGGCGCACTCGCCTGCACCGGCAATGCTGCCAAGCGCGGTGGCGCCGGCGTACCGCTCAGCCATGTGTCGCACGAACCCTATGACGGCTATCACGGTCCCGACGTCGACACCGCCGAACTGCTGGAACGTCGCTTGTCCGATCCGTCGAGCGGCCTTGATGCACCGGCCGCCATTCTCGTCGAAACGGTGCAGGGCGAAGGCGGCCTCAATGTCGCATCGCCCGCATGGCTCCGCAAGATTTCCGATGTTGCCAAGCGCCACGGTGCACTGATGATCGTGGATGATATTCAGGCCGGTTGTGGCCGGACCGGTAATTTCTTCAGCTTCGAAGGCATGGGGTTCACCCCCGACATCGTCACCATGGCAAAGTCGTTGTCGGGCATGGGTCTGCCGTTCGCGCTGACCCTGTTCCGGCCGGAACTCGACCAATGGTCGCCGGGCGAACATAATGGTACCTTCCGCGGCAACAACCACGCTTTCGTGACCGCTACGGCCGCGTTGCGCCATTTCTGGAGCAACGACAGTTTCCAGCGGGACGTTGCCCGCAGGAGCGCCTTGCTGGAACGCAGGCTGGACGTGATGGCGGCCGAACATGGGCTGTCGACCCGTGGTCGCGGCATGATGCGCGGCCTGGACGTCGGCTCTGGCGACATCGCGCAAAGCATCACCGCTGCCTGCTTCGCGCAGGGGCTGATCATAGAAACCAGCGGCGCGCATGACGAAATCGTCAAGATACTGGCGCCTCTCACAATCGAGGATGCCGTACTTTCGGCCGGTCTCGACATTCTTGAAGACAGCGTCCGTTCCGCCCTGACCGTCACCTATGGCGTCGCCGCAGAATAAGGAGATACGACCGATGATCGTTCGCAAATTGCAGGATATCCGCACGTCCGACCGCAATGTAAAATCCAAGGGCTGGGAAAGCGCCCGCCTTCTGCTGAAGGACGACGATATGGGCTTTTCCTTCCACGTCACCAAAATGTACGCTGGCGAGGAATTGCACATGCACTATCAAAACCATCTGGAGGCGGTGCTGGTGCTCAAGGGCACAGGTACGATCGAGGATCTGGGCACTGGCGTGACCCATCAACTGGTGCCCGGCGTCATGTATGCGCTCAATGCCCACGACCAGCATATCGTGCGCCCGGAAACGGAGATATTGTGCGCCTGCGCCTTCAATCCGCCGGTCAGCGGGCGCGAAGTGCATGACGAAAATGGCGCCTATCCCGCCGATACGTCCAGCGCCGACAATGGTGCCACGCGCGAACCCGCGCTGACCGACTAAATTCCCCGAACAAGCAAAGGGGCACGTCCCTTGAAAGATCTCTACCCATCCCGCCACACACAGGTGGCGGAGTTTTCGCCGCGCCTCGACCCCGTCGTCCATAGCGACTGGAGCGAAGATGCCCCCATTACCCGCAGCCAGGCCGAACAGTTCGACCGCGACGGCTATCTGGTGCTGGAGGATATGTTCTCCGACGCCGAAGTCGCTTTCCTCCAGCGGGAAGGCGGGGCGTTATTGGCCAATCCCGATGCGCTGGAAGCGGAAACGGTGGTGACCGAACCGGGGAGCAAGGAAGTCCGCTCCATTTTCTGCATTCATGCCCAAAGTCTGGCGATAGAACGGTTGGCGGCCGACGTGCGCCTGTCGGGGGTCGCCCGCTTCCTGCTGGGCGACGATGTGTACATGCACCAGTCGCGGCTCAACTATAAGCCAGGGTTCCAGGGCAAGGAATTCTACTGGCACAGCGATTTCGAAACCTGGCATGTCGAAGACGGGATGCCGCGCATGCGGGCCTTGTCCATGTCGGTGCTGCTGGCTGAAAATACCCCGCATAACGGCCCGCTGATGCTGATCCCAGGATCGCACCGCCAGTTCTTGACCTGCGTCGGCGAAACGCCGCACGATCACTATCGCCAGTCGCTCAAGAAGCAGGAATATGGCGTCCCGGACGAAGACAGCCTTGCTGAACTGGCACATAAATTCGGGATCGTCGCACCAACCGGCAAGCCCGGATCGGTGGTGATCTTCGATTGCAACATCATGCATGGGTCCAACGGCAACATCACGCCATTCCCACGCGCCAATGCCTTCCTGGTCTATAACGCCGTGTCGAACCGCCTGACTGCGCCCTTCGGCGTCGACACGCCACGTCCCGCCTTCATCGCCGCGCGCGGCGAGCCGAAAGCAATCACGCCTGTCACCGGGCCATTGATGGCGCAGGTGCCGGCATGAGCAATATCCATAGCGTCGAGAAAATCGGCGGCACGTCCATGGCCGCCACCGCCACCCTGTTCGACAATGTACTGATCGGCGGGCGCAAGGATGCGGACCTCTATAACCGCATCTTCGTGGTGTCGGCCTATGCCGGCATGACCGACCTGCTGCTGGAGCATAAGAAAAGCGGCGAGCCGGGCGTTTATGCGCGCTTCGTTGCGGATGAAAATATCCAAGGCTGGCGCCAGGCAATGGAAAGAGTGCGCCGCGCCATGCAGGATCGCAACGCGGCCCTATTCGTGCGCGCCGACCGTCTGGCGGAGGCGAACGCCTTTGTCGATATACGGATCGACGCTGTCGCCGCGTGCCTGGACGATCTGTCCCGACTGCGCAGCCATGGCCGTTTCTGCGTCAAGGAACAGTTGATGACGGTGCGCGAATTGCTCGCTGGCCTTGGCGAAGCGCACAGCGCCCATTCGACGGCGCTGTTGTTGCGCGATCGCGGCGTCAACGCGCAGTTCGTTGACCTGACTCTGTGGGACCAGCAGGACATGCGGGAACTGGATGAGCGGATAAGCGAAGCCTTCGCCCCGATCGACCTGGCTTCCACCCTCCCCATCGTCACCGGCTATGCCGGATGCAGCGAAGGCATGGTGCGCCTTTATGCCCGCGGCTATTCCGAAATGACCTTTTCGCGCATTGCTGTCCTCACCGGCGCGCGGGAGGCGATCATCCATAAGGAATTTCACCTGTCCAGCGCGGACCCACGGCTGGTGGGCAAGCACAAGGCGCGCAAGATCGGTCGCACGAATTATGACGTGGCGGATCAGTTGGCGAATCTGGGCATGGAGGCGATTCATCCCGGTGCTGGCCGGGGATTGCGCCAGACGGATATTCCGCTGCGCGTTCGCAACACCTTCGACCGGGAAGATGGCGGGACGCTCATTTGTAGCGCTTATGTCTCCGACATGCCCCGCGTCGAGATCGTGACCGGGGTGCGCCATGCGCAGGCACTGCAATTTTTCGAACAGGATATGGTCGGGGTGAAGGGGTATGACGCCGCCATCCTCGAAGCGCTAACCCAACATGGCGCCTGGATCGTCAGCAAGGCGTCCAACGCCAATACCATCACCCATTATCTGTCGGCGGATGCGGCGACGGTGAAACGGGTGATCGCCGATCTTCAGGCGCGTTATCCCGATGCGGCTATCTCGGCCCAGCCGGTGGCGATCGTGTCGGTGATCGGCAGCGACATATCGCGACCGGGGTTGATGACCGATGCGTTGCAGGCCTTGGCCGCCGCGCATGTGCCGATCATCGCGATGCAGCACCAAATCCGCAATGTCGATGTCCAGTTCATGGTGGACGTCGATCATTATGATGATGCGGTAGGCGCCCTGCACCATGTTCTGGTGGAAGATGGAACAAGCGAGGCGGACGATCGGCGCGCGGCCTGACCCGCGTCCCGTCCGATATCATGTTCGCCGCAATTCATCCCGTCCGCAGCCTGCTGCTCGCCATCTTCATGTTGATGGCGGGCAGCGGCTTCCTGTCCACGCTCATCGGTCTTCGGCTGGAGCGGGCGGGGGCTGGCACCATGGCGATCGGCGCAGTCGCCACCGCCTATTTCGGCGGGCTGGTGTTGGGCGCTTTGCGTGCGGGCCGCATCGTGCGGCAGGTCGGCCATGTCCGCGCCTTCGCCGCCTTCGTTTCGCTGTTGTCAGCCAGCACGCTCGCTTACGCCCTGCTGCATTATCCACTCTTCTGGACGACGCTGCGGCTGATCGACGGTATCTGCGTCGCTGGCGTGTTCATCTGCCTGGAAAGCTGGCTCAATGACCGGGCCGAGGCGGAAACGCGCGGCAGTGTACTCGCCGCTTATATGGTCGCGCTCTATTCTGGGCAAGCGGTCGGGCAATTGTTGCTGGCGGCGAGCGGGGCGCTACCCGCCGTGCCGTTCCAACTGGCCTCCATCCTCATCTCCCTGGCGATCATTCCCCTTTGCCTGACCCGCAGCGCCGCACCAGCACCGGTCGAGGCGCAGGCCTTTTCGATCCGCGCCCTCTATGCCGCGTCGCCGCTCGGCACCTTTGGTGCTGTCACGACCGGACTGATGCTCGGCGCTTTCTACGGCATGGCGGCTGTCCATGTGCGGCGGCTGGGGCTGGATCTGGGCGCGACTGCCAGTTTCATGATGATCGTGATACTGGGCGGCGTGGCGCTGCAATGGCCGCTCGGTCGCCTGTCCGACCGGCTCGATCGGCGGCGCGTGATCGTGGGCTGCTTTGCGGCCACCATGGCCGTTTGCCTGATGCTGACGATGCTGGTGTCCGCCGGGCCATCGCTTTTAGCCTTGGGGGCCTTGTTCGGTGGTCTCAGCTTCGCGCTCTATCCGCTGTGCGTCGCGCATTGCAACGACCGCCTGCTGGCGACGGAACGGGTAGCGGCGAGCGGGCGGCTGGTGCTGCTCTATTCGGTTGGCGCCGCTATCGGCCCGCTGGGCGCGGCCATGCTGATGAGCGTCGCGCCGGGCGGTGGCCTGTTTCTTTTCATCGCCCTGTGCTCGGGCGCGACGCTTGCGTTCGGCCTGTGGCGCCAGACCGCCAGGCCGTCGGTGCCCGTGCCAGACCAGCAGGATTTTCAGATCGTTCCGCGCACGACGCCGATGGCGTCCCTGCTCGATCCCAATACCGCAGATGGACATATGTCATGACCACCTCCACACCTATCCCGTCGCCAACCCAGGACAGGGTCGATGACGCCACACTACGCCGGGCCATCGCCGCCTCCGCGCTGGGCAATGCGACCGAATGGTTCGACTATGGCATCTATGCCTATGGCGTCACCTATATTTCGGCCGCGCTGTTCCCGGGCGACGTCGATGACGCTGTGCTGTTCGCGCTGGCGACCTTCGCCATTTCCTTCCTCGTGCGGCCATTGGGCGGTCTGTTCTGGGGACCGCTGGGCGATCGGCTGGGGCGCAAATCGGTGCTGGCGCTCACCATATTGCTGATGTCCGGCGCGACGCTGGCGGTCGGCCTCATCCCGTCCTACGCGCAAATCGGTTGGGGCGCTCCTGCGCTGCTGATCGCGCTGCGCATGGTGCAGGGCTTTTCTACCGGCGGCGAATATGGCGGTGCGGCGACCTTCATGGCCGAATATGCGCCCGACGACCGGCGCGGTTTCTATGGCAGTTTCCTGGAGTTCGGCACGTTGGCGGGCTTCTCCTTCGGTGCGGTGCTGATGCTTGGCTTCTCGCTGTTGCTGGGAGACGCGGCGATGCATGATTGGGGCTGGCGCATCCCGTTCCTGGTCGCAGCGCCCATGGGCCTTGTCGGCATGTATCTGCGATCAAGGATGGAGGACACGCCAGTCTTTCGCGAACAGGCCATCGAAGGCAGCGGATCGCCTCCGCTTAGAATCTTGATGCGCGACCATTGGCGGCCCATGCTTGTCGTGAGTGGGTTGGTCGTGGCGCTCAACGTCGTCAATTATACGCTGCTCAGCTACATGCCGACCTATTTACAGCGGCGCATCGGCCTGTCGCCGGACGAAGCACTTATGGTGCCGATCATCGGCATGGTCTTCATGATGGTCTTCCTGCCGTTCGCGGGCCATCTGTCGGATCGGATTGGGCGCAAACCGATGTGGCGCCTGTCGTTGATCGGGCTTCTGCTGGGCATAGTGCCGCTCTACATGGTCATGGCGACGGGGTTCGTCGGCGCGATCATAGGCTTCGCGTTGCTCGGCCTGCTTTATGTGCCGCAACTGGCCACGATTTCCGCGACCTTCCCCGCGCTGTTCCCGACGCCTGTCCGGTTCGCAGGCTTCGCGATTGCCTATAATATGTCCACGTCGCTGTTCGGTGGCACCGCGCCAGCGATCGGCAGCGGTCTGATCAGCGCCACCGGCAACGACCTGATGCCCGCTTTCTACATGATGATAGCCTGCGTCGTCGGCCTCGTCTCGCTTCGCTTCATGCCCGAGACGGCTGGGCGTTCGCTGCATGAAAATGTCTTCGCCGATCGGATGGGCACATGACATGGATGACTGACAATATCGTGGCTGTCGTGAACGGCGGCCATTTCGATCAACCCTGGTTGCAGGCGATGTTGGCGATCATGCTGCTGATATCGATCGCCTGGATAGCGAACTGGGTTGCCAAACGCCTTGTCCTCACATTGGTCGTCAAGCTGCTGGAGCATCGGCCTTTCGCTTTGGAGGCCCAGCATCTGGGGTCGATTATCGCCCGGCTTTCGAACATCGTGCCGGCGCTGATCATCCAGCTGGGGGTCGAGAGCGTTCCGCACCTTCCCGGCTGGATCGCTCTTTTCATCCGGAGCCTGTGCGCAGCCTTCATCATCCTGACCATCGCGATCGCGCTCAGCGGCGGGCTTGGTCTGATGAACGATCTGTATCAGCGGCGCCCGGATGCGGCCAACCGACCGATCAAAGGCTATGTCCAGGTCGGCAAGCTGATCATCTACGCCGCGGCGACCATATTGGGAATCGCGGCGCTGATGAATCAGTCTCCATTGCTGTTGTTATCGGGGCTTGGCGCGATGGCGGCCGTCCTGATGCTGGTCTTCAAGGACACCATATTGTCTCTGGTGGCATCGGTGCAGATTGGTTCCAACGACATGGTCCGTGTGGGCGACTGGATCGAAATGCCGCAACTCGACGCCAATGGCGACGTGATCGATATCGCCCTGCACACGGTCAAGATCCAGAATTTCGACAAGACCATCACGACCATTCCGACCTACCGCCTGATCACGGAAAGTTTTCGCAACTGGCGCGGGATGCAGGAATCTGGCGGTCGGCGGATCATGCGATCCCTGGCGATCGACCAGAACAGCATTCGGTTTCTGGACGGCCAGAAACTGGCGGACCTGTCCCGGTTCGGCCTGTTGCGTGACCATCTTGACGCAAAACGGGACGAGGTCGATCGATGGAACCGGGAACACGCCCATGATCAGATACTGGATAGCCGCCGCCTTACCAACATTGGCAGCTTTCGGGCCTATATTCTTGCCTATCTCAAGGCGCGGCCGGATATTGCGGCGGACAAGACCTTGCTGGTGCGCCAACTTGCGCCGACGGAAGATGGATTGCCGCTGGAAATCTACGCCTTCGCTTCCACAGTCATATGGGCGCAATATGAAGATATTCAGGCCGATATCTTCGATCACCTCGTTGCCATCATGCCAGAATTCGGACTGCGGTTGTTCCAGCGCCCTGCGGGTTCGGATCTACAACGTGCAACGGACCGACAACCAAGTCAGGATGTAGGGATTGACCGTGTTCCAGGCATCAGTCGATCCATGAGGGCCTAGCGTGCAACGACCGGATAGCCTTCACTGACCGGAAATATCGTCGTTGTTCCTGGTGCCTTAGTGTACGCCAAGCATGCTGTTCGCCGCAGCGATCTGGGCATTGATCGACCCCCGCCAGATGCGTTGGCAGCCGTCAGGCCGTCCCACCAAGCCAGGCCGGACTATCACGTAGCCGTCGTTGATAATCGGGTTCGGCGAGCGCCAGCAGCAGCTGGTCGGCGCGATCCTGGACAGCCAGAAGATTGGCGCCCGCCAACGAACCACCGGCCAGTTCCTTGAACGCCTCGACCTGGAGGCGCAACGTAGCAATCCGGTCCGGGTCGTCGCAGCTCAGTGCCACATCGCCAATGGCATCGAGGAAGCGCTTGCCCGCGATCATGTCGGCACTGGCATATTGGGCGAGCGCGCCGAATGCCCGATCGACAAAGCCCGCAAAGCTTATCGGATAGGCGATCACGCGAAGAGCATCGTCTTCGTCCGCGCGAAGGCGCGAAGGCAAATCCCGGCGCGCAAGATCGGAAAGGGCAGCACCCAGCCAGTCGAGACAGCTGTTCGCGGTGAAGGGGTCATTGACCCCCGGCGATAGCGCTCGCGCGGCGATCTCGACCAATTCGTCTATGAGGAAGCGCATATCCTGCAGAGCCGTGCGGCGAGACCCCAGGGCGAATGCACCGCGCAACGCCTTTACCACATCCTCGTCCACCTGATCGGCGGGCCACGCCTCGGCCAGCACACTGCCATGATGAGCGAAGTCGCCGGACTGATATTGCAGCCGCACGACCAGATCATGCTTTGCCGCCGTCTGGATCAAACGGTCCTCGTCGATCAGCTGAATGTAGCCGGTGTCTTTGGACCGCACGACCGCCCGTCGCTCATAGGCTTCGATAGGCGCATCGAGGCGGAAGGCGGGCGGGATGCGCGGATCGTCATGTGCCTCCTCCCGAGGTTCGCCGACGAAGACAGGAAAGCGATTGTCGATCTCGACGATCAGGCGTTCCCCGACCTGTTCGATCACGCTGTTGATGTGAATGCGCATGGGGACATGGTGGATGAAGAAAATCAGCACAGCGATCGAGCAGAGCACCAGGACCATAGCAACCAGCACCGCCAGTTGCGGCACGAACGCCAAGGTGTCGACGCCGCTTTCGCCTGGCGATCGGATCGTGCGCAGGACGATCATGGAATAGACGAACGTCGCGATGAAGGTGCCGAGCGTCACTTGGTTACCGCGATCGGACATAAAGTTGCTGAGCAGGCGCGGTCCATATTGCCCCGAGGCGTAGACGACCGCCGCGATCGTCACCGAGAAAGTGGTGCCAGCAACACCGATCATCGAACCGCCGATCGACGAGAGCAGGCTACGCGCGCCATCGGGCCGGGCGGCGTAGAGCCAAAGCAGCCCGTCCATCCATTCGCTGCCGAAATGGCTATCGATATAGATCATTGCCAGAGCAAGCAGCAGTGCGCCCACGGCCATAATTGTCAATCGGCGTGCAAACGGGACCCCTTATCGGCGCGCAAAAGGGACCCCCTGTCAGGATGGCGGAGCGTTGATGTGACGGGCTTCCTTGCGCTGCGCGCGGCGTAGGGAGGGCGTAGCCCGACC
>NZ_JBAQOK010000096.1:0-122169 GCF_049304695.1 Sphingobium sp. | reverse complement strand
GCACTATGTTATCGGTTTCTCGACTTCGCTCGAAACGAACGGATCAAGGTTTGCGCCTCGCTCACTGATCCTAACGCCCCTTCTCCGCCAAAATCCACGCATCCATCTGCGCCTCCAGCACCGTCAGCGGCACTGCCCCCTGCGCCAGCACCGCGTCATGAAACCGCCGCAGATCGAACTTGCCGCCCAGCGCCTCTTCCGCCTTCGCCCGCAAAGCCCGTATCCTGATCTCGCCCAGCTTGTAGCCCAGCGCCTGCCCCGGCCAGCTGATATAGCGATTGACCTCCGCATCGATATTCGCGTCCGACAGCGCGCTGTTCGCCTTCATAAACGCCACCGCACGCGCCTTGTCCCATCCTTGTCCATGGATGCCGGTATCCACCACCAGCCGGCACGCCCGCCACATCTCGTACGACAGCCGCCCCATCATCTTGGCCGGCGTGTCGTACAGCCCCATCTCTTCGACCAGATATTCGGTATAGAGCGCCCATCCTTCGACATAGGCGGTAAAGCCCGCCAGATATTTGCGGAACGGCGGCAGCGGCAATTCCTGCTGCAACGCGATCTGGTTATGATGCCCCGGCACTGCCTCATGCGCGGTCAGCGCGGGCAGTTCCCAGAAAGGCCGCTGGTCCAGCTTCGACGTATTGACGAAATAGGTGCCCGCAATGCCCGCTTCGGGCGACCCCTGCATATAATAGGCGGTCGTCGTCCCCTCCGCCTCTGCCGCCGGGATCGGCTTCAACCCATAGGGCAGGCGCGGCAGCGTGCCGAAATAGCGCGGCAACAGACCGTCGATCGCCTTCGCCTGCCGCGCCGCAACGCGCAGCAGTTCCTCCGGCGTCTTGGCGTAATAGCTGGGATCAGTCCGCAGATGCGCGATAAACGCCGCGCGCGTTGGATAGCCCGCTTGCTTGGCCACAGCATCCATCCGCTTGCCGATCCGCGCCACCTCGTCCAGCCCGATCTGGTGTATCTGGTCCGGCGTCAGGTCAGTCGTCGTATGCGTCCGCACCCGGCTGGCATACCAGGCCTTGCCGCCCGGCAGAGCCGACGCGCTATCGCTCTTGCGGCAATGGGGCAGATAGTCTTTCACGAACAAATCGTGCCATTGGCCATATTCGGGCGACACGACATCGCGGATCGTCGCCACCGCCCGCGCCTGCATCGCCGCCCAGTCCGCTTCGCTGACGTCACGAGGCCGCGTGCGCTTGAACGGTTCGTAAAAACGCGTCTCCTCCGGCTTCCCCGCCACGATCCCGCTGATCGACGCTGCATAATTGCCCAGCACCGAACAGGGCTGCACATAGCCACCCTTGATCGCCTGCCGCGTGATCGCCAGCGCATCGCCATTCTGCTTCGGGTAAAGCGACAGTCGCTTGAGATAGCTCTCATAATCGGCACGATTATAGAAAGGCAGCCCATCGGCCATCCCGGCAAAGCCCTGATGCCAGCCATAATAGGTCGTAAACAGCATCAACCGCTCGGCCTGATGCGCCTCCCCCGCTATATCGTCGCGCAACATCCACAACAGCACCGCCCGATTGACCCGATCGGCAGCATCAAGCCCCCCCTCCCCAATCGCCTCCAGCCGCGCAACAAAGCCCTGCTCCGCCTTCACCTGCCCCGCGCGGGCCGCCAGCGACATGTCATAAATCCGGTCATCATAATCCCGCACCCCCCGCGCCGTCGCATCGGTAGGATGCACCGACAGCCACCACGCCCAATGATCGTCGATGACTTTGGTCAGGCCGTCGTGCGCGCTCTGCGCCGACAGGGGCGCGGCGGACAGCAGCAGGGACAGGGTGAGGGCGGAAAGGATGGTGCGCATAGGCGGAGGATCGCCCGTCAGATTGGATTTGGCAAGCCTCCGTCCCGTCCTGCTTTTGCGAGGGCAGGAAGCTATCAGGCCATGAGCCGATAAACAGAACGACCGACAAGGGCGAGTTATGAACGCGCCATCCCCCGCCGTCATCCCCGCGAAGGCGGGAACCCATCTCCCGCCTTTTGATCTGGAGAGGCCAGGAGATGGGTTCCCGCCTGCACGGGAATGACGAAATGGGTGTAAAGGGGACGGGCAGCTTTTAGACGATCAGGGACTTTCGCTGCCGTCAGGACATGGAGGGAGCGTAGTTCCGTAAACCATATCCAACATGCCTTGACCGCCGTCCGACCAAATTGTCACCACGTAAGCCTTTCCTCTGGACAGCGGTTCAGGTTCCCTAGGAATTTCCCATCCAGCATAGCGATCCCCATACAGAATAATGCTCCGCTGCGGCTGATATGTATGCTCCCGATTTTCAGCCAAACCGTAAGGAACTTTGGTTTCCCAAGCAGATTTGGTTCGATATTCAAATACTGACACGCTCCAAGGTCGAGCAACGCTATCGGAGAACCAACCGCGCGTATTTTCCACATGAAAAGCGAGCTTTTCCCCGACGAGGCACGCTTGAATTTCGACTGGACGAGGCGAGCAGGACATCAACAGCGTTGCAACTGTCACCAAGACAACCGTCGCAAGTCTTTTATTTAGCGTCTGCATTCGGAAATGATGCCGTAGCGCAGGAAGGACTGCAAGTGGTCGCTTTCCGTCATCCTCCCCTGCAAGGGGAGGTGGCAGGCGGAGCCTGACGGAGGGGTGTAACCCTCTCGATAAGGGGAAACCCCTCCACCATCAACTACGCAATGGTCCCGCTCCCCAAGGAGGATGAACATGCCGCAACGGTCTATTTGAGACCAAAGGCCTTCTGTAACTATCGCCTAGCTACCGAGCGCCCACTCCTAAAAAAAACCGTGTTCCCGCGAAGGCGGGAACCCAGTCCAACGGCAGCCCAGGCTTCCTCCTGCGCGAGATCACACCGCCCTAATCGCCTCAGCCCGGAAACCCACGCCCCCTCAAACCAGCGCCACCCCATCCGCCTCGACAACATCGCCGCCCGCGTAAAACCCGCGCACGCGCACCCGCTTCTCGACGCAATCGACCGGCACGCGCAGCAGCACCAGCCGATATGTCCCACCGCCATCGCGCTGGAGCAGGAAGCCGCCATCGTCGCGCACCAGCCGCCCCAACTCGTCCACGCCAGCGCCAATATCGGTCATGCCGTCAATCCAGGCTGTCCTTGATCTTCCGGCCAGCCACGATGCCCAGCACCAGAAACAGCGCGAACAGCGCCAGCGCGATGAAGAACAATATCTTGGCGATCCCGACGAACGTCCCCGCCGCGCCGCCAAAGCCCAGCAGCGCCAGCACGCCCGCGATGACAAGAGAGATGAAGGCCAGCTTGAGCATGAAGACATCCTTGCAGTAAAAGTGCGTTTTCCGCTCATTCAAACAGATCAGCACCGCGCGAGTTCCACAAAACGCGATTCAAAGTCCTACACGCTTAAAATATTATCTTGATATAACAATGACTTAACTGGCAATTCAAAGCCAATAACCGCAAAACCTGTGGTGCTCACTCTGGAAATCACATCGCGACCAGGACCGGCCGGAAAGGGTTTTCACACCCACCCCTCCAGCACCTGATTGGGCGGCCGATGCCCATCGGCCCAGCTACGGATATTGGCGATAACCCGCGCCCCGGTGGCGTCCCGCCCCTCGATCGTCGCCGACCCCATATGCGGCAACAGCACGACATTGGGCAAAGCCATCAGTCGGTCATCGACCGCCGGTTCATGGGTATAGACGTCCAGCCCCGCACCCGCGATCCGTCCTTCGTCCAGCGCCGCGATCAGCGCGGGTTCGTCGGTAATCTCCGCTCGCGACGTATTGATCAGGTAAGCGTGCGGCGCCATCATCGCGATCCGCCGGGCGTCGATCAGCCCCCGGCTATCGGCATTGAGCGGACAGTGGATCGACACGATATCGCTCGCCCCCAGCATCGCGTCCAGACCGCCATGCCACTCCGCCTCCAGCTCCTGCTCGACCTCGAAAGGCAGGCGGTGGCGGTTGTGATAGGCGATCGACAGGCCGAATGCCCGCGCCCGCCGCGCGACCGCCCGGCCGATCCGCCCCATACCGATGATGCCCAGCTTCTTGCCCCCGATCCGGTGGCCCAGCATCCCCGACGGACTCCATCCGCGCCACTGGCCAGCCCGCACCAGCTTCTCCCCCTCGGCCAGACGGCGGGGGACCGACAGGATCAGCGCCATCGTCATGTCGGCGGTATCTTCGGTCAGGACGCCCGGCGTATTGGTGACGATGATCCCCCGCGCCTGCGCGGCGTTCAGGTCGATATGGTCGACTCCGCTGCCAAAACTGGCGATCAGTTGCAGTCGGTCGGACGCGCTGGCGATCAGCGCGGCGTCGATCTGGTCGGTGATGCACGGCACCAGCACGTCGCACTGCGCCATGGCTCGCGTCAGTTCGGTGCGGTTCATGGCCACGTCGCCGACGTTGAAACTGGCGTCGAACAGTTCGGCCATCCGCGCCTCCACCTGAGGGGGCAAACGGCGCGTAATGATGACGCGCGGCTTGGCGGGGCGCGGTTTGCTCGAACGCGGTTTCTGGGCCATGTCCCGCCGCTATGCCCGCCCGCGCGCCCGGTCAAGCGGATATGACAAGAGTGCTTGTCGGACCGCGATGACAGGGCGTATGGGAATGGCATGTCTGACAGGAAAAACAGGTCTGGAATGAAGCGGATGATGCTGGCCGCCGGTCTCGCTGCGGCATGGGGCGTGGCAGGATCGGCCCCGCAGCCCGCGACCGCCGCCTCGGCAAAGCCCGTCCCCTATTGGGCCTCACTGACGCAGGATGAGGCACGCATGCGCGTCGGCCCCAGCCTCGACTATCCGTCCAACTGGATCTACCGCCGTCGCGATTTGCCAGTGAAGGTGCTGCAGGTGCTGGGCCTGTGGCGCAAGGTGCAGGACCCTGACGGCGCGCAGGGCTGGATGCACGTCCGCCTGCTCAGCGATACCAAAACGGCGATCGTCCGGGCAGAAGCCGCTCCCTTGCGCGATTCCCCAAGCGACACCGCCCGCGCCGTCTTTCGCGCGCAAAAGGGCGTTGTGGGCAGGCTGTCCAATTGTTCGGGCGACTGGTGCGCCCTCGATGTGAAGGGCCAGCGTGGATATGTGAAGGTCAGCGACATCTGGGGCGCGACCGACAGCTAATAACGCCGCTCGACCCTGACGGAAAATTTCGGCTCCAGCGCGCAATCGGCAGGCGCGGTGCCGAACGCCGCCCGGTCGATGCAATTCAGCGCCGACGCGAAATTCGCGCCGATCGCTGCGCGGACGATGCCGTCATCACGCATCCCGGCGTCCACGCCCCCGCCCTTGACCGACGTTGTGATATCCCGCTCGAACAGGATTCGGCCATCGTCTATCCGCGCCAGTCTATAGTGCAGCGTGGCGCTCGCGACATTGCTGGTCGCAATCCGAAACGGCGTCTCGCTCCCACCCCAGCGCACGGACAAGCTGACCTTGGCCGCCTGTGCATCGGGGGCGAGCATGTTCATCCTGTCCACGCTCTCGCGCAGCGCCTTGTTCACGCTGGACCGCTTGGCCGCGCCGAAAACATTAAGCGCCGAACTCTTCACGATCGGCGGCAATCCCTCGACCTCGCCCACCTCTATCCGGTGATGCAGCGGGTGTGTGCTGTCCACGGGCCGGGGCGTTTCCGGCGCGAAGGGCAAGCCGATCACGACCATCGGAATGTCGCCAGAAGCCGCGAGCGGCGTTGCCATCAAAGCGGACAGGAGGAGAATGGATTTATAGCGCATCACGCCAATCTATCCGACGATCCTCACCAATGAATTAAGCCGGTCGGGCGATCCGCTTGCCCTTGGTCCGACTGGTCAGGTGAAACTGCCCGCAACGGTCGCAACGATAGGCACGCAGCACGATGTCGGCCTTTGCCGCCGCCGTCCCCGCCGCCTCCACCGACGGGTAGCGCCGCTTGCCCGCACAGATGCTCAGCCGCGTGCGCACATGCCTCCGCTCACGCCTTATTGTCCGTCGTCAGCAGATCGAGATGCATCAGCCGCTTGATGTAGGGCGACACGAGCAGCACCAGACCACCGACCACGATGGAAAACCAGCCGATGCGGCTATAGACGTCCAGCACCTGCCCGACCCCGCCCGCCTCACCGCTGCCGGTCGCGCGCGCGATCAGGCCAGCGATGAAATTGCCCGCCGCCATCGCCAGAAACCATGTGCCCATGACCAGCCCGACCATGCTGGACACCGACAGACGCGTCATCGCCGACAAGCCGACCGGCGAGAAGCAGAGTTCGGCCATCGTGTGGAACAGGTAGATCAGAAATACGAACAGCACCGGGGTCAGGCGCTCCCCCGCCATCGCCGCGCCCGCGACCAGCACGAGGAATCCCGCACCGCACAGGATCAGGCCCACGCCGAACTTGGCGGGCGAAGACGGCTCCAGCCGCCGCCGATCGAGGAATGTCCATAGCATCGCGAACAGCGGAGCTAGCAGGATGATGAAGATCGAATTGACCGACTGGAACAGCGACGCAGGGACTTCCCACCCCAATATGCCACGATCGACGTTGCGGTCGGTAAAGATGTTGAGCGACGATCCCGTCTGCTCGAACAAGCCCCAGAACAGGGGGTTGAGCGCGATCAGGAACAGCGCGGCAAACATCCGGTCGCGATCGACCTTGCCCAGCGTCCCTACCGTCCGCCATATGATGTAGGCAACCGTCAGCGCGGAAAAGCCCAACAGCGCAAAGCCCAGCAATTCAGCGTAGCGAATGACCATCCAGATGGCGACGACGCCCAGCGCCGCGCCCAGATAGATCGCCCATTCCTGCGACACCCGCGCCGCCGTCGGCTCGCGCAACTGCTGCGGCGCGGGTGGCTCGCCCTTCCCCAGCAGCCAGGGCTTGAGCCACACGAACATGACGAGGCCCGCCAGCATGCCCACGCCTGCCGCGCCAAAGCCCCAGCTCCATCCCCATAGTTCGCCAAGCAGGCCACACACGATCGGCCCCAGCATGCCGCCCATGTTGATGCCCATGTAGAAGATCGAAAAGGCCGGATCGCGGCGATGGTCGTCGCGGGGATAGAGTTCGCCTACCAGCACGGAGATATTGGCTTTTAGAAAGCCCGTGCCTACGATGATGCTGGCCAGCGCCAGATAAAATCCGTTGAGGAAGAAGGGGTCCTGCCCCCCCGGCCCTTCGGTAATGGCGATCAGGAAATGACCAATGGCAATGAATACGCCACCCACCAACACGGCCTTGCGCGGCCCCAGGAACCGGTCGGCCAGATAGCCGCCTATCACCGGCGTGATATAGACCAGCGACGTGTAGGCGCCGTAAAGCAGATACGCCCTGTCCTCACCGAACAGGAAATGTTTGGTCAGGTAGAAAATCAGGATCGCGCGCATTCCATAATAGGAAAAACGCTCCCACATTTCCGCAAAGAACAGCAGATACAGCCCGCGCGGATGGCCAAGCCAGGTCTTGCCTGCCTCCGCCGCTACCCTGTCTGAGGTCGCCATTCGGCCCCCTTCTTATCATTATGGTCGGGCGCGCAGGAAGCGCGGCCTCTTGATGGGGCGCAGCCTAGAGCGGAAATATCACGACTGTCAAAACAGGCTTGTCCCCTTGCGCCCGGCGTGCCGCCTCGCCATCTGTCGGATCGATGTTCAACGACCTCTCCTCCCCGCTCGCCCTTCTCCAGACCCGCCGCTCGGGCAAGCCACGCGACCTGGTCGCACCCGGCCCGGACGACGCGCAGTTACGCCAGATATTGGAGGTCGCACTGCGCACCCCGGACCATGGCAAACTCGCTCCCTGGCGCTTCGTCATCGTGCCACAGGACAGGCGCGCTGCGCTGGCAGAACTGCTGACACATGCCTATCGCGCCGAAAAGCCGGATGCCGGGCGGCTGGAGATCGAGACGATGGAGCAGTTCGCCCATCAGGCGCCAACGCTGATCGTCGCCCTGTCCGCGCCGGTCGCGGGGAGCAAGATACCGGTCTGGGAACAGGAACTGTCAGTCGGCGCGGCGATCATGAACCTGCTGCATGCGACCCATGCACTGGGCTTTGCGGGCGGATGGCTGACTGGTTGGCCGACCTATAATTCCGATGTGCATGCGGCCTTTGGCGAGGAAGGCCAGAATCTGGCGGGATTCATTTTCATCGGAACGCCGGGACGTCCGCAGGACGAACGCCCACGGCCAGATTATGACGCAGTGGTTTCCATTTGGGACAGATAATTACGCAGACAAATGGTTAAACGTAACGTCGCTGCTTGACCCGCATAGCTGTATTATGGCACTGACGCACTATGTCCGATGAATCCAAACCTGTCTATCTCCGCCTGCGCGAGATTATCGCCGCCTCCATATTGGACGGGGCCTTTGCGGATGGCGACTTACTTCCATCCGTTCGGGCGTTTGCTGCGCAGCAGGGTGCCAACCCCTTGACGGTAGCAAAGGCGTATCAAAGTTTTCAGGATGACGGACTGGTACTGGTGAAGCGCGGCGTAGGCATGTTCGTTGCCCATGGCGCAGTCCGCAAATTGCGCATGGCCGAACGCGAACGCTTCATGGAAAGCGTCTGGCCGCCAGTCGCTGCCCAGATGCAGCGCCTTGGCATCCGGCTCGACGATCTGGACCTGCAAAAGGCCTGAGCGGCTATAGTCGGGCGAGTGCCTCGCGCGCGTCTTTCTGCCCGACAAAGCCCTGTATTGCCGCCGCCCGCCCTAGCGCGAGCTTCGCCTCTCCTTTGCGCCCAGCGGCAGCATAGGCTTGCCCCAGATGCAATTGCAGCAAGGGAATGCCCGGTGCCATCGCAACCGCCTTTTCCAGCATATCTACCGCTTTTGGCCCGGCCGCGCCGGTGCGCATCAAAATCCAGCCATAGATATCGGCCATCATAGGATTGCCCGGCATCAGGCGATAGGCGTGCGCGGCATAGGCCAGAGCGCGCGTCCGATCACCGCTTTCCAGCGCGGCGCGTGCGAGATCGCTCATCAATATAGCATCATTGTCTCCCACCTGCGCCCACACCGCCTGAAGCAGGCGTAGCGCCCCGCGCCAATCCTGCATGTCCAGCATGACGTTGGCGCACAGCCGTCGCGCATCGACATCATCGGGGTTTTGCGTCAGGAACAACTGCACCACCTGTCGCGCCCGTGCGCCATTACCCGCCCGCACCAATGCCCCCCCCAGACGCAGCGCTACGTTGCGGTCGAACCGAATATTGGCCGCCATCTCATAGGCACGCGCCGCTTCGCCAGTCTGTCCCGCCACCCCCAGCGCATCGCCGCGAATGATCCATGCGTCGGGCACGCCGGGATTGGCGCTGCTCAGCATCTCCGCACGGCGCACCGCCTCCTCCGCCTGCCCGGTACTGAGCAGTGCTCGGATATAGGGAATATTCTCCCGCGCCGTGGCGCTGTTGTCCGGCGGCGCGGCGACCAGCGTCCCATCGCGCGGGCTGGCGAAGGCGTCGGCGCGCGCGCACCGGCCATGCAGCGCGGATCAGCATATCGTCGGCCAAGGCCCGGTCGCCCAAACCTTCCTGCGCTCGCGCCGCCAGCGTCAGCACATAGGGGTCGGCATCCCGCTGGGCGACGATGGGCGCCAATATTGTCGCCGCAGACGCGAAATCGCCCGCCATATAATAGGCGCGCGCCAATAATGTCCTGGCGACGCGATTGTCCGGCTGATCCTCGACCAGAGGAACGAGCGCCTGTGCCGCCAGCACGCCATTGCCATCCTCGATATGCAGCACCCCGCGTAGCAACCGGGTGGCCGGTTCGCCATCCAGCCGCCCCTGAGTGCGCGCCAGCAATCGTCGGGCCAGGTCATAATCGTCTGCTCGCGCTGCCATCACCGCCTGCATCATCCACGCGCGCGCATTGCCCGGATCCAACCCCAGTATGCGGCGGGTCAGGCTCAACATGTGCTCTGCCTGCCCAGCATCAGCCAGCGTCGCAGCATATTGCTCCAGCGCGGGCACGGAATCAGGATTGGCCTTTAATACACGATCGAACCAGGGCAGCGACGCAGTCAGGCCATATTGCGACCGCACCAGTTCCGCGCGTAGCGTCAGCGCCTTTGCATCATTGGGCGACAGCGCGACCGCCCGTTCGGCCGCGCCGATCGCGCCTGCCTGATCTCCAGTTGCTAACCTCAGCCTGCCCAGATCGATCCAGCTTTCGGCATCATTCGGGTTGCGAGCCAGCGTATCGGCCAACATCGCCTGCGCCCGCCCGGTATCGCCCAAAGCCATCGCTGCGCGAGCCGCGATGCGCGCGGCGGGTAGCTTCTGCCCGTCAGCAATATCATTTGCCTGCGCTTCCTCCATCGCGGCCTGTCCATGCCCTTCCAGCAACAAGGCCTGTGCCATCACCGCGCGCGTCTGAGCCGGGCTGGCGCCCAAGGTCCGCGCACGCGCTACTTCCGTTTGCGCGCCTGCGCCATCGCCCAGTTCAGCCAACGCCCTAGCCTGCGCTACGCGCGCGGCGACTGATCGCGGATTGCCCTTGATCGCGTTCATCAACTCGATCCGCGCCGCGCGCGCATCACCCTTGTCCAGCGCAACGAGACCACGCTTCAACGCGGCGCGACCGTCCCGTTCATGCGCGCGCCATTGCCACAAGCCGGATACAGCAAGCAGCGCGAGCACGATTCCGCCAAGAATGATTAGCCGCAAACGGGTCATGGCCTCACGCCTGCATCTGATATTGTTTGAGCAGGTCGTAGAGCGTGGGCCGACTGATCCCCAATATCTTGGCCGCGCCGGAAATATTGCCGTCGGTGCGCGCGATCGCGTGGCGGATCGCCCGACGGTCTGCCATTTCGCGTGCAGCCTTCAGGTTCACCAGTTCGCCGCCCTGCCCACGCTCACCGTCCAGGTCGAGGTCGGCGGCCGTCACCAGCTTGCCGTCGGCCATGATAACCGCGCGCTTCACACGGTTTTCCAGCTCCCGCACATTGCCGGGCCAAGTCCACATGTCGAGCGACGCCAGCGCATCGGGGGCCAGCCCCTTGACCTGCGGGTTCATATCGCGCGCGAACCGCGTCAGGAAATGCCGTGCCAGCAAGGCAGGATCGCCCGGTCGGTCCTTGAGCGCCGGAATACGGATGACGATTTCGGCCAGCCGATAATAGAGATCCTCACGGAAAGTACCCGCCGCAATCATCTCCTCCAGATTTTGATGCGTGGCACACACGATCCGCGTATCGACCGCGATCGTCTGCCGCCCGCCGACGCGTTCGATCGTGCGTTCCTGAATGAACCGAAGCAGCTTGACCTGGAGCGCGAGCGGAATGTCGCCCACCTCATCCAGAAACAGCGTGCCGCCTTGCGCCTGCTCGATCTTCCCCGGCGTCGTCTTGATCGCGCCGGTGAAAGCGCCCTTTTCGTGGCCGAACAGCTCGGATTCGAGCAGCGTTTCTGGGATGGCGGCGCAATTGATGGCCACGAATGTGCCATCGCGTCGGGGGCTGGCGTCATGCAGCCCCTGCGCCAGCAATTCCTTACCCGTTCCGCTCGCGCCCAGCAGTAATACGGAAACCTCCGCGCTGGCTACTCTTTCGATAGTCCGCGCGACCTTGGTCATTTCCGGCGCGGCACTGATCAGCCTGCCCAACACCCGGCTATCTGGCGGCGCACCCTGCGCAAGACGGACATTTTCGAGTTCCAGACCATGAACGTGGAAGGCCCGGCGCACGATCAGGCCCAGTTCGTCTATGTCCACCGGTTTCTGATAGAAATCATAGGCTCCGCCGGAAATTGCGTCGAGCGCACTTTCACGTGCTCCGTGGCCTGATGCGACGATGACCTTGGTATCCGGTTTGATCCGCAATATTTCCGCCAGCGTGGCAAAACCCTCACTCGTACCGTCGGGATCGGGCGGCAGGCCAAGGTCCAGCGTGACGACATCGGGCGTCTCCGCGCGCAGCATCTCAATCGCCTCCTCACGATCGCCCGCAATGAAAAGCTGATAATCCTCATAGGCCCAGCGCAACTGCCTTTGCAGGCCCGGATCATCCTCGACGATCAGCAATTTTGGGCGGGTATCGCTCATCAGGCAGCCTTCTCTTCAGTACTTATATGCGGTGCATGGGGCAGGTACAGGATGAAGCGGCTGCCGACGCCGGGCCTGCTTTCCACGTCGATCCGGCCACCCATCGCTTGGGCGAGCGCGCGCGCCTCGAACGCGCCGATGCCGAACCCGCCCGCCTTGCTGGACGAAAATGGCTTGAAAAGGTCGCGGCGAATATATTCTGCGCTCATGCCCCTACCCCGATCGACAATCTCAACCATTATGTCGGTGGCGTCGGCGGACAGGCAAAGATCGACGGGACTGGATGGCGCACTGGCGTCGATCGCATTTTGCAGCAGATGCGTCAGTATCTGTTCGACCCGCGCGGGATCGGCAAGCGCGAGCGGCGCATCGCCCCTGACAACGATCGGATGCTGCCGGGCGCGGCTACGGGCGACCTGATCGATCACATCGCGCAGCGCAATCGGGTGCGGCTCTTCCGCGCGGCCCTTATTATGCTGCGACAGGCGCGCGAGCATGTCATTCATCTTGCCGACCGAATCCTTGAGCGTCAGCACCATGTCGGCCCGAAAGTCCGGGTTGTCGGCATGGCGTTCGGCATTGCGCGCGAGCAGCGACAACTGGCTGACCAGATTTTTGACGTCATGCATGATGAAGGCAAAGCGGCGGTTGAACTCGTCGAAGCGCTGCGCATCGTCCAAAGCCTGCTGACCCTGCGCTTCACTGATATAGGTCGCCGCCTGCCGCCCGGCCGCGCGCAACATGTCGAAATCTTCCCAGTCCAGTCGCCGGTCGATCGCCGGACGCGCCAGCAGGATTGCGCCGATCATCCGGCCATAATGATTGAGCGGCGCCAAAGCCCAGGCGCGCGCATCTGCGATCAACCATTCAGGCAAGCGCAGCGCTCCGTCGCCCATGCGCGGCCGACCCAGATCAATGATCCACCCCGTCTGCTCCAGCCGCGTAACGACGTCAGCGGATATTGTGCCGCCATCGGGTAAATCGCCGCCCCAGTTCCAGTGCGTTTCGACCATCAGATCGCCGCGATCAGTGCGCAGCAGCAGGATAGCAGCCGGGGAATCGGTAATGTCGGCTACCGCCTTGGCCACACGCTCAGCCAGAGGAGCGGGGTTTTCGCCTGGCCGGCCGATCGTCTCGCCAAAGCGCATCCATTCGGTGCGATAATCGTAGCGATGCTGAAAGAAATGCTTGGCGACCTGTACTTTCCAAAGCGCGCGCATCTGAGGCGAGGGCAGCAGCACTAAAGCAGTCACGGCTGTAAAAAAGACCGCGCCTATTTCCACCACGCGCGCGTAAGGACCGGCGATCAGTTCGATTAACACGGCCATCGCCGTCAAGACCACGACATAGAGCGCCAGAGCGACGACCGAGAGCGATTGGAACGTCAGAGTGCGCGACAATTGCACGCGACCCGACAGATCCTTGCGCATGCCAACCGCGATCACGGGCGCGAGCAGCGCCATAAGTGGGCCGCGCAAGGCGTAGAGTTCGCTTACCTGATCGGGCGTGAAATAGCATATCGCGTAGAGCGCAAGATCATAGGTCCACATCGCCGCCAGCGATCCCAGCAGCAGCGCAACCCCGCCCCGCTCGCGTGAAGGCCAGGCGGTATAGAGATGGTGGATCAGCAGCAGGCTGCCGATCGCAGTCATCATGCGCAAGATGGACGATATGACGACCAGCGCGTGATGCAACTCACTGAGCGGCGACAATTGCCGCCACAACAGGTCAGTCGACGTCTGAAGGAGAAGCAATCCGCCGAGCACTGCATAAATCGCGAATACGGCCATTGTCGGGGCCGCTCGGCCTACCGGGCCACGCCTTAGCATGACGAACATCGTTAAAAGCCATGCCGCATTACGGATGCTTTCGCCGATCCCGGTCAGCGGTTTCGAGACGCCGCCAAAAGACACATACAGCGCCCAGCAGGACGTTAGCAGCAGCGCGGCAGCCAGCATCCGAGGCTCGATCGCGTCGTTGCGCCGCCTCAGGATGAAGATGCCCAGTGCCGCGAACAGCACTGCCGCCAGGGCATGGCCCCAATCGCCGACAAATTGCAGGAGAGCGCCCATGCCCCCTAGCGCCTTAGCGCGCGCCTTCGGGCCACAGGACGACCCTCAGCGTCTGGATCAGGATCAGCAGATCCAGAAACGGCGTGTAATTTTTGGCGTAATAGAGGTCATATTCCAGCTTGTGCCGCGCATCCTCGATCGACGCGCCATAGGGATAGTTGATCTGCGCCCAGCCCGTGATGCCGGGCTTTACCATATGCCGTTCGGCATAATAGCGCAGATGCTGTTCCAGATCCTCGACGAACTGACGGCGTTCCGGTCTTGGCCCGACGAAGCTCATTTCCCCCTTCAACACGGTCCAGGTCTGGGGCAGTTCATCAATGCGCAGCTTGCGTAGCCAATAGCCAAGCCGGGTGATGCGCGGATCATCCTTTTCCGCCCAGACCGCCTGCCCCGCCACTTCTGCATCAAGCCGCATGGTGCGCAGCTTCACGATCCAGAACTCCTGCCCGAACAGGCCAACACGCTGTTGCCGGTAGAAGGCCGGGCCTTTGCTGTCGAACTTGACCATGATAGCGGCCAGCACGATCACCGGCCCGGTCAAAAGCAGCAGAATCAAGCTGGCGATGATGTCGAACAGGCGCTTGGCAAAGCTGGACAAGCGACGACCGGCGGAAAAGCCATCGGAAAAGATCAACCAGCTTGGATTGACGCTGGCCAAATCGACACGCCCTGTTTCGCGTTCCAGAAAGGTCGACAGGTCGTTGACATGGACGCCCGTCGTCTTGATGCGCAGCAGATCGGACATAGGGACGGCGTTACGCCGTTCCTCCAGCGCCAGGACGACTTCGCTGGCATTGAGCCGCACGACGAAATCGGACAGGTTGAAAATGGCGCTTCGATTGATCGCTTCCTGCACGACCTGCGGTCCGTCATTCATGGCGATGAAGCCGACGACAAGGAAGCCCGCACCCTTCTTGCTTTCCAAGTCGCGGATGCGCGCAGCCCGATTGCCTGCGCCCAGGACGACCAAGCGCCGCTTGAACGCTTCCCCGCCCAGCATGGACCCCAGCATCAGGCGCACCGCGACCAGCAGCCCCATTGCCATGCCCATGGCGTAAAGCGAATTGGAACGCCAAAGCGTCATGCCCGGCAGCAGAAAATAGAGGACGGAGAGGAAAATCACGCCGAGCGAAACAGCGACCAGCAATCGGGCAAAGGCGAAGCGGATCGACTGTAGCGCTTCTGTTCCATACACCCCGACTGCAATCATCGCCGTCTGGATCGACAGGGCAAAACTGAGCAATGGCCCAATACGCGTCGATACATGATCGATGTCCATGCCAATCTGACGCGCACGCAAAATCCAGCCACCCTCGGCGGCGCAGAGCAGGAGCGCGAAATCAAGCAGGCCCAACAACAGCACGGCATGCGGGACATAATGTTTGAACAGCCTGATCATCGTAGCTCTATCGATCCCACGGACCTGTCCAACCAGCGGACAGATAAAGCCGGACCAGCTTACAATTATATGTAAGAAAATCCGACAGGATCACACCCTGCCCGAAAATGGCAAAGAAATCCTGAATCGACTGTTATCGGAGATGACATGAAATCACCTCAAGGCTTCCGAGATCGGCTATATAGTCAAGCCGTGCATTTCCGGCTTGAAAGTGCAGAGATGATCAATCTTTATCGAGCAGCCTGTTGCCAGCTTTGCGCGCTGATTCACCGATATGCGCAGCCTGATCGCCCACAGCAGCTACTGCCTGTACCATCGCGTCGGCACGATTATCTTCCCGAACCTCTTTGGTCATATAGAAAAAAGCAATTGCCAGGACCAGCGATAGCGAGACCAAGAAAAAGACGATGCCGCTACCTTTGGACGCCCGAACAGTAGAAATATGGACGGGTGGGTCGCTTTGCCCGGTTGGATCATAACGCATGATTTTATCTCCATCCGCCTTAACCAGCGAACGGAGCAGATCGTTCCTTATTCCGACCTGCCGCCATGGTCCCGATTGCGGCTCAACCGATCGACATCGTCCATAATCTCGTCAAGTACCGCCGTATCTGTGGTGGCCTGAAGCCGACGCGACGGCAAATCGCCATTTTCCAATATTTGCTCAAGCGCAGCGCGACCGCGTGCGACACGGCTCTTGATGGTGCCGACAGCCACACCACAGATTTCAGCAGCTTCTTCATAGGCAAAGCCACCCGCACCCACGAGTATCAATGCTTCACGTTGAGGCTGTGGTAGCTGCAACAATGCCCGCTGCATGTCGCTCAATTCGACATGTTTGTCCTGCCCGGCAGGCGCAGCGAGGATGCGATCCGCCGTGAGGTCGTCCCACTCACCACGAAATCGCGAGCGGCGCATCTGCGACAGATAATGATTGCGCAGGATGATGAAGGTCCAGGCGCGCATGTTCGTACCTGCCTGAAAGCGCTGGCGTGCCGCCCATGCCTTAAGCAGAGTTTCCTGCACCAAATCGTCCGCGACATCGCGATTGCCTGACAAAGACCGGCCAAAGGCGCGAAGATGGGGAATGACGGCGGCAAGTTCCCGTTTGAAATCGCTGTCGGACAAAGCCGCGCGCTCTTCGGGATGGCCGATCTCGTCTACGCTCACTTCATCCATGGGAACGTCCCCCGTGCTGGCCGCCGCCTTCGCCGCATGAACCGACGTCATTGAAACCATAAATGCGCTCACATCCTAGAATGTTTATTATCAAATACCAAAATGTCGCACGAGGAAACATCGATACCAAATATATCAGAAAATCTCGCAATGATGACGAGCATCAAATGGCGCAACATACCTAATGCGCATGGATATGGTATCGATGCAAACGCGGTGGCCGTCATTACAGATATCGACCATTACCACCCTCCCGATCGTTACGCCTGTTCAACGCAAGGATCGACCGGGAGTTCCTTCATCCTTTTGAAGCCCTTCCAGGTCAGGCGGGCGCCGTCGCTTCATCGAAGAATAATGCCTGCGAAATCGCCGCTTTCACAGTCGATCGCTGGAACGGCTTTGTTATCAGAAAAGTCGGCTCAGGCCGTTCGCCAGTCAACAACCGTTCGGGGAAGGCAGTGATGAAAATCACGGGCACGGAAAATTCCGCAAGGATATCCTTGACAGCATCGATACCGCTGCTGTCATCCGCTAGCTGAATATCCGCCAGTACGAGACCAGGACGATCCGCCATTGCTTCACGCACCGCGTCTTCGCGCGTCACAGCGATCGCGGTCACATCATGACCAAGATCGCGCACGATGGTTTCGATATCCATCGCGATAATTGGCTCATCCTCAATTATCAACACCTTGGCTCGAGTCTGCGCCTCAATCTCTTCCAACGCTTCTTCGACAAGTGCTTCGACATCGATGCTATCCACATTGATCAGATAGCTTACATCGTCGATGGTAAAACCTTCCAGCGCCGTCAACAGCAGCGCCTGACGGGGCAGCGGAGTCAGCCGAGCAAGACGCGCCTGAGCTACGGCCTCACGGCTGCTATCGGAACTGACCGGAATATCCTCGAGATGCGACGAGGACCAGATGGCGTGAAACGTCCGATACAAGCCAAGCCGCGGATCGATTTCTGACGGAAACTCATCTGGCGCTGCGACGATCGCTTCCAGCGTGGCACGAACATAAGCGTCGCCGTGAGTTTGGCTGCCGGTCAGCGCACGGGCGTAACGCCGCAGAAACGGAAGATGGGGGTGCAGTTGCTGTCCAAGCGACATCGTCAGATCTTCTCCCTGCCCAACTGGGGCGTGCTATTCATAAACATCGGCGCCCTCACATGCTGGCGACGGAAAGATGGAATGTTGATGCGCTTATAGCAACCCCTATCCCCCAACTCCGTCATCAAAGACGGCCAAGCAAAAAAAGCATCGCCTGGGGGAACTATCAACCGCTCGATTTGTTTCGCTGCCATCGGGTTTTTTCGACATATGCATATTTTTATGCCGGTTTCAGCCATCGACGAATTGACCTTCGTTAAGAAAGTCGCAAAACGGGGCTGACTGGCGTATCATAATTGCTTCAGAGGGGCTGATTTTGGTTTCTTCATCTACGGAACAAATGGCGGCTGACGGGGGTGGGTTAGCTGGCATTGGTCAGGACGACATCGTGAAGGCACCCCCATCGCCTCGCAAGCGCAATACGGAAACGAAAGAAGAAACGCATGTGTCGCAAGCGCTGCGTACCGTATACCAGCGCGCCGTGGAGGAAGATATTCCATCTGAAATGCTGGACCTCCTGAGCAAATTAGGCTGATAATTAATCTAATCGGGGACGGTTTCCTTCGACAATCATATCGGAAACAACCGCTTCGTGCTTGATACCACCTCCAGCTTTTTTCGTTCTACCGGCGTCAAGATGTTCCTGATTCTGACGTTGGCCCTTCTACCGCTTGGATTGATCGCGCTCGTCGCATCGCTTCAGGCCATCCGCACCGCCGATCTTGAAAAGGAATCGTTGCTGCGTGTGGCCGTCATGCAAAGCGCCCGCAAACTCACTGCAGACCTGCAATCGGACCGCACCGCTCTGGAACTGGCGGTCAACACACTGGCTGGCTTGCGCGAGGGTGACGCTGGCATTTGTCACAGGTTAGGCCTGTTTCTGACCTCTCATGACAGCGATAGCGGCCATTTCTACATTTACGACCGCCAAGGAAAACGGCGCTGTGGATCGCCCGAGTCAGAACCGGCAGGCGTGGATAGGGTAAACCGCTTCGTGGGCAGGGGCGCCCAGATTCTGCCTCAATCCCAATATCTCCTGATCCGTGTGCGCAGTCGCGACGATAGCCTTGTCGCTCTCGCTTATTATTCCCGCGCGCATCTGGAAAGCGTAGCCGATCCCGCGACGGCACTGCAAAATCGGCAGTTGAGCCTGCGGCAGGGCAATGAACGCCTGATGATAGGACGCCCCGGCATGATGCCGATCACCGCCAACAGCGCCAGCCTGTCGGCCCGGCTCGACCCGCCCGACATCCTGTTGACGATGACCGTACGTGAGCCGCCCGCGACGATCGCGCGCATGCTGTCATTATTTCTGCCCCTCGTCATGTGGTTCGCCGCCGCGGCCATTGGGTGGTTCGTCGTCAACCGCCTACTGATCCGCCCGCTGGTGCTGCTGCGCCGCACGGTCGCCGCCTATCAGCCGGGCGAGGTGCTCCAACCCATGGAGCGGATACGTACCCCGGCACAGGAAATCGTCGCTTTGGGCGAAACATTTCGCGAAATCAGCGAAGATGTTGCCACGCATGAAGCTGAAATGGCCGAGGGGCTTGAAACCCAGCGGAAATTGACGCGCGAAGTGCATCATCGGGTCAAGAATAACCTCCAAATTATAGCCAGCCTGATCAGCCTGCATGCGCGATCGGCACAGGAGCCTGAAGCAATCGAGGCCTATTCCTCCATTCAGCGCAGGGTCGATGCCCTGTCGGTCGTCCATCGCAATCATTTTGCCGAGTTGGAGGAAAATCGCGGCGTGGGCGTGCGCCCATTAATCAGCGAACTGTCCGCCAGCCTGCGCGGAACAGCGCCTGCCGGGGCTAGGCGTTTCGCCATCCAGATCGACAGCGACAACCTGCATATCAGTCAGGACGTGGCCGTGCCGATCGCGTTCCTCCTCACAGAGCTGGTCGAACTGGCTATGATGCTGGCGCCGCAAAGCGCGATGCGAATTTCCGTGCAGTTGCAGTCCGATCGCGAAGACCGCGCGATCCTGAGCGTCGTTTCGGCCGGGTTGCGTGCATCGCCCGATATGACCTCCCTGCTGGAGGAACGCTATGGCCGGGTGCTCACTGGCCTGTCGCGCCAACTGCGTGCGCCACTGGATCATGACGGGGACGTCGGCAGCTATTCCATCGCCATCACCGTCATTCCCTAAAGCTCACACGCGCTGATAGTCCCGGCGAAAATCTGCCGCGAAAGTAGCGAATTCGCCGGCCGCGATGCTGTCGCGGACCTCCTGCATCAATTGCTGGTAAAAATAGATGTTATGCTGGGTCATCAACATCGCGCCCAACATTTCCCCTGCCTTGACCAGATGGTGAAGATAGGCCCGACCCCAAGTGGCGCACACCGGACAGCCACATCGCACATCAAGCGGCTCCATATCTTCGGCAAAACGGGCATTGCGGATGTTGAGTGGCCCCGCCCACGTGAATGCCTGACCGTTCCGACCACTTCGCGTAGGCAAGACACAATCAAACATGTCGATACCTCGCTCGACCGCGCCGACAATATCGTCGGGCTTGCCTACACCCATAAGATAGCGCGGCTTGTCCGTGGGCAACATGTCCGGCGCGAAATCCAGCGTCGCGAACATAGCTTCCTGTCCCTCTCCAACCGCCAGCCCGCCCACGGCATAACCATCGAAGCCGATGTCGATCAGCTTCTGCGCAGATTCCTGTCGCAATTCCCGGTTCAGCGACCCCTGCTGTATCCCGAACAGGGCAGCGCGCTCCGCATGATCGCCCCCAGCATCGAACCCGTCACGCGATCGTTTGGCCCAGCGCATTGATCGTTCCATGGACCGCGCCGCTTCGTCATGCGTGCAACCGTTCTTAGTGCATTCGTCGAACGCCATGACGATGTCGCTATCCAGCATACGCTGGATTTCCATTGATCGTTCCGGGGTCAGCATATGATTCGACCCATCGATATGGCTCGAAAAGGCAACGCCCTGCTCGCTCAGCTTCGTCAGCGCGGAAAGGCTCATCACCTGATATCCCCCGCTATCGGTCAGGATCGGCCGGTCCCATCCCATAAATCCATGCAGGCCGCCCAGTCGCGCCATGCGCTCTGCACTTGGGCGCAGCATTAGATGATAGGTGTTGCCCAAAATGATATCCGCGCCTGCTGCACGCACTTCCGCCGGGCGCATCGCCTTGACGGTCGCGGCCGTACCCACTGGCATGAACGCAGGAGTGCGAATATCACCGCGCTGCATCTCGATGGTGCCCGTGCGGGCTTTGCCGTCCGTCGCGGCGATGGAAAATGAAAATCTGGCTTTGGTCACGTTTCGCGCTCTAAGATCGAACGCGCGTGCATACAAGGGCTCAGCCTGAGCGCTTCGCGCCGTCAAACAAAGCCATTGCGTCGATGTTGAAACCTTCAACACGGCGATAGGCGCCGATAAAGCGCATACAGTCTGCTGACAGGCGCAGCGACCATGCCCGGCCTGCGCCGTCCTGAAGCGACAGTGTAACAATTTGAAAGTCTTGACGGCGTTCGATCATGTGACGGGGATAATGCACAAAGGTTAATAGGGGTTTTCCTCCTTCGCTCACGGACAGAAAAAGAGGGGCAATTGTTGCAATTGCGCAACGTTAATTCTCAACCGCACTGTTTTCGGGCGGCGCGTTTGCAACAGTCTCAAACAAAAATGGTTAACGCACTATTCATCCAGCGCCGGTTGATTGCATGCTGTCACCAAGCCTGATCTGTTCATTCCTAATAAGAAAAAGGGGTCGCATATGATTGATTCAGGACGGTTTAATCCGATTGCAGATGATATGGAGCCAGTGGAGGATGAAAGCTTCGCGCTGCATGGCGATGCGGTCGAGGTTTCACTGACGGATGCAGGGCGGTCATCCCTGTTCGATCTTGGCCAGATCGATGTTCGATGGGATGCCGACCTAGCTACCCTGTGGGCATTTATGACGCCGCACGAGCGGCCAAATTCCAACATGGGCCTGATCAGAGACACGATGACCTGGCAGCGAGAAAGCAGCCGGGTTTTCGGTGGCACAAATGGTGCGCTTAAATTCATGGTTTTGGGATCACGCTTTCCTGGCGTGTTCAATCTGGGCGGCGACTTGGAGATGTTTGCCGAATGTATCCAGCGACGGGATCGCGCGACTTTGTTGAAATATGGCGTGGCATGTTGCGAGATCGTGGATCGCATCTGGCATTGCAACGACATGAATATCATCAACATAGGACTGGCACAGGGCGACGCGCTTGGCGGCGGACTGGAAGCGTTGATGTGCTTCGATGTCATCATTGCGGAGCGGCAGGCACGGTTTGGGCTACCCGAAGTGCTGTTCGGTCTTTTCCCAGGTATGGGTGCTTATTCCATCCTGTCGCGGCGGGTCGGTCCGGTCATGGCACGTCAGATGATGACCGAAGGGCGCATCTACACCGCGCAGGAAATGTATGACATGGGCATCGTCACGCAGGTCGTTGAAACTGGCGAAGGGGAAACGGCCACGGCGGAATGGATCAGGGATCATAGTGCCCATCATGCTGGCTATGTCGGCATCAACCGGGCGGGGCGGCGGGTCAACCCGCTTACGTTAGAGGAGTTGACCGACGTCGTTGAGATATGGACCGACGCTGCGCTGACACTGTCCGATCGCGACCTGCGCATGATGCGGCGGCTGGCGAGCGCTCAGGCTCGCCTACGTTGAAAGCAACCGCTTTCCATCCTCAGGGACGTCGGCGGCGCACGTGCAACACGGAATCGGGCCGCTGCTCACCTTCGAGCGGGCCAGCGGCGATCATTTCAGCAATGCGTTCGCTTGGAACCGGCCTGCTGAATAGATAGCCCTGAACGCTGGTAAAGCCGGCTTCGCGCGCATGGTTGAGTTGGTCGCGTGTCTCTATGCCTTCAGCAACCGTGCTCATGGACAAATCCCGAGCAAGGTTGCCGATCGCGCGGACAATAGCCCGGTCTTCGACATGAGCGCTGACTCCGGCCATGAAGCTCTGGTCCACCTTGAGCGTATCGAAGCGATAGGAACGCAAATAGGATAGCGAGGAATAACCGGTCCCGAAATCGTCAAGCGCCAGCCGCAACCCGATACGCTGCAATTCCCGCAATATGGTGCTGGTCTGGCCGCTATCATCAAGGAAGATGGATTCGGTCACTTCGAGTTCCAGACGGCGGGCAGGCATCCCCGTTTCCAGCAAAGCCGCGATAACATGGCCGGGCAAGTCGTGCGACTTAAGCGATGCGGGGGAAATATTTATGGCAATCCGCACTTCAGCAGGCCAAGATGTCGCAGCGATGCAGGCCTGACGCAAAACCCACGCCGTCATTGGCTCGATCATGCCGATGCTTTCAGCGATCGGGATGAATTCCGACGGCGGGATTGGTCCCAGCACGGGATGATCCCAGCGCAACAGCGCTTCGCATGCTTCTATATACCCCGTGTCCAGCGCAACGATCGGCTGAAACAATAATTTAAGCTCATTGCCGTCTAGCGCACGACGGAGGCCCGTCTCGATTTCGTGCAGGCGATTGAACCGCTCCTTGAGCGACCAGTTAAAGCTGGACGCACGGTTCCGGCCATCGCGTTTGGCCTCATACAGCGCCAGATCGGCATGCTGCATCAATTCATCCATGTCGCGGCCATCCTGCGGCGCGATGGCGTAACCGATTGACGCGGTCACTTGCAGATGATTGTCAGCCAGATCGAAACCGTGGGCGAAATAGCTTATGATTTCCTGCGCGATCTCCGCCGCGGTTACCCGGTCGGTATCGGGGCAGACGATGACAAATTCATCGCCGCCGAACCTGGCGATACGTCCCCGCTCCTGCACGACCTCGCTCAACCGCTCTGCGACACTACGCAGTAGCTGGTCGCCGACCATATGCCCCAGCGAGTCGTTGATTTCCTTGAACCGGTCGATGTCCATCCACAGGATCGCAACAGCATCATTGCGCTTTTCGCTATGATCGAAAATCTCGCGCAGGCGCATTTGCATCGCCATGCGATTTTCCAGGCCCGTCAGGCTGTCAAAGCGTGCCAGCCGTTCGAACTTTTCCGCGAGCAGCGACTTGTCGCGCTTGCCGATGAGCGCCTGCACAACGATGCGGTGAGTAGTCGAACTGATTTCGGCCAAGCCCAGCACCATCATGACCATTGCGATCGACAGCACGCGATAGCCGGTCGATCCGTCCAGCCACAGGCCCGTCGCGGTTGGCAACAGCGCCAGGCACACCTGACCGATAGCGATCTGCACTCGGCCCGCGTTGCGCCCGGAAATGCCGCCTGCATAGCCAGTAGCCATCGATACGCTGAGCATATGGATGACAGGATTGGCAGATCCGATCAGCGTGACGAAACTCATAAGCCCCAGCAGCCCGGCATAAGCCCATGCGCCCAGTTCATAGGCCAGTTCCCAGCGGCGTGAGGCGACTGCAGTGCCACGCACCAGTTGCCGGTGAAAGAATATCGCGGATACCACACGCAGGGCAGCGACCAGGCATACGGCCACGACCACCCCATGAATGGCCCGGCCGTTCGTCATGCTGCTGATCACAATACCAACCGCTGCGCCGGTGATCGCTCCGATGGTCAGCGATGCAGGTGAAGCATAGAGCGATTCGATCAGGCTGCGGCGCACGTCTGCATCCTGCACGGACTGACCTGCTTTGCGTCTTTCCAGAAATGTCCTCAAATCACGCAAAATGGCGGGTCTCCGGTTCCCTATCCGGTCATCGCAGCTTTCATTTATTTTTCGGTTAATATTTTCCTGACTGGCATCAGGGTGCCTCAACGAAAAAGGGCCGACGCATTGCTGCGTCGACCCTCTTGCGTTTTGCGTCAGGTAGCTGGGACTTAGAAGTCCATGCCGCCCATGCCGCCCATGCCGCCGCCGGGCATGCCACCCATCGGCGACTTGTCGTCGGCGGGCAGTTCGGCGATCGTGGCTTCGGTGGTGATCAGCAGACCAGCAACCGAGGCAGCGTTCTGAAGCGCTGTACGCACGACCTTGGTCGGGTCGATAACGCCGGCAGCAACCAGATTTTCATAGGTATCGGTCGAAGCGTTGAAGCCGAACGACGTGTCGTCCTGATCCAGCAACTTGCCCGAAACGACGGCGCCATCCTGGCCCGCATTGCTGGCGATCTGGCGAACCAGAGCGGTCAGCGATTTGCGGACGATGTCGATGCCGCGCGTCTGGTCGTCGTTGATGCCCTTGAGGCCATCAAGCGCCTTGGTCGCATAAAGAAGCGCGGTGCCGCCACCGGGGACGATGCCTTCTTCGACGGCTGCACGGGTTGCGTGCAGAGCGTCGTCGACGCGGTCCTTGCGTTCCTTGACTTCGATCTCGGTCGCACCGCCAACCTTGATGACGGCAACGCCGCCAGCCAGCTTGGCCAGACGTTCCTGCAGCTTTTCCTTGTCATAGTCCGAGGTGGTGTGCTCGATCTGCTGACGGATCTGCTCGGTACGGCCCTTGATCGCATCATGAGCGCCAGCGCCATCAACGATGACGGTGTTGTCCTTGTCAATGGTAACGCGCTTGGCGGTGCCCAGCATGGACAGCGTAACGGTTTCCAGCTTGATGCCCAGGTCTTCCGAAATCACTTCGCCCTTGGTCAGGACGGCGATGTCTTCCAGCATCGCCTTGCGACGATCGCCAAAGCCCGGTGCCTTGACAGCCGCGACCTTCAGGCCGCCGCGCAGCTTGTTGACGACCAGAGTCGCCAGCGCTTCGCCTTCAATGTCTTCCGCGATGATGAGAAGCGGACGGCCCGACTGGACCACGGCTTCCAGGATCGGCAGGATCGACTGAAGGTTGCTGAGCTTCTTCTCGTGAATCAGGATATAAGGGTCAGCCAGTTCGACCGACATCTTTTCCGGGTTCGTGATGAAGTAAGGCGACAGATAGCCACGGTCGAACTGCATGCCTTCGACGACGTCCAGTTCGAAGTCGAGACCCTTGGCCTCTTCCACGGTGATGACGCCTTCCTTGCCGACCTTTTCCATGGCTTCGGCGATCTTTTCGCCGACTTCACGGTCGCCGTTGGCGGAGATGATGCCAACCTGAGCGATTTCAGCGGTGCCAGCGACTGGCTTCGAACGCGCCTTGATGTCCTCGACAACCTTGATCACGGCCAGATCGATGCCGCGCTTCAGATCCATCGGGTTCATGCCGGCGGCAACCGACTTCATGCCTTCACGCACGATCGCCTGCGCCAATACGGTCGCGGTGGTCGTGCCGTCACCGGCGATGTCGTTGGTCTTCGAGGCTACTTCGCGCACCATCTGGGCGCCCATATTCTCGAACTTGTCCTTCAGTTCGATTTCCTTGGCGACCGAAACACCGTCCTTGGTGATGCGGGGCGCGCCAAAGCTCTTGTCGATGACGACATTGCGGCCCTTTGGCCCCAAGGTCACCTTGACCGCATCGGCCAGGATGTCGACGCCGCGCATAATGCGCTCACGGGCGTCACGCGAAAACTTTACGTCCTTCGCTGCCATGATCTTTTACCTCTATCTAAAATTGGAAAATTGCGAAGTTCACACCGTCACTGAGCAGAAATCATCGGCTGAATAAATTCAGGCGATGACGCCCAGAATGTCCGATTCCTTCATGATCAGCAGCTCTTCACCATCGACCTTGACTTCTGTGCCGGACCATTTGCCGAACAGGATGCGATCGCCGGTCTTGACGTCGAGCGGCGTAACCTTGCCATCTTCAGCCTTGGTGCCGGTGCCGACGGAGACGATTTCGCCTTCCTGTGGCTTTTCCTTGGCGGTGTCGGGGATGATGATCCCGCCGGCTGTCTTCGCTTCCGCTTCAATGCGGCGAACGAGGACACGGTCGTGCAACGGACGAAATGCCATGTTGATTGCCTTTCCCTTACGCTTGGGAGGGAGTGCCGCATCGAGCCGGAGGGGTTTGCCCTCCACAAACGCCCGATCCGTTCACCCTGCTCCCGTGAACCTGTGTTTGTTAGCACTCCTTGTTGGAGAGTGCTAGCGCGCCTTCATATGGTCGAGATCGAATTGTGGTCAAGGGCGTCATGCAGAAAAATTGCCGCCGGTCGAACATAATGGGACAGACGGGTGAAGGGCAGCGCCCGGCTGCTGCTAACACAGGCTTGTTACGCTTCCGTGCCATGCCCATCTCTCGCCCGAACCCTGCTTCTTCATCATGAGGATTTCAATCATGACTGACACGCCAGCCTATGCTCCGCCCCGCGTCTGGACCTGGGAAAAGGGCAATGGCGGACAGTTCGCCAACATCAACCGGCCGACCGCCGGGCCAACCCATGACAAGGACCTGCCGATCGGTAAACATCTGCTCCAGCTCTATTCGCTCGCTACGCCCAACGGGCAGAAGGTCACGATCCTGCTGGAAGAATTGCTGGAAGCAGGCGTCAGCCAGGCCAGCTATGACGCATGGCTGATCAAAATCGGCGATGGCGATCAGTTTTCCAGCGGCTTCGTCGCCGTCAATCCCAACAGCAAAATCCCCGCACTGATGGACCATAGCGTGTCCCCGCCGCAGCGCGTGTTCGAATCTGGCGCAATCCTGCATTATTTGGCGGAAAAGTTCGGCGCATTCCTGCCAACCGACGCGGCCAAGCGCACGGCGGCGCTGAGTTGGCTATTCTGGCAAATGGGCAGCGCACCGCTGCTGGGTGGTGGCTTTGGCCATTTCTACGCCTACGCCCCGGAAAAATTCGAATATCCGATCAACCGCTACGCCATGGAAGTGAAGCGGCAGCTCGATGTGCTCGACCGGCATCTGGCGACCAATGAATTTATGGCGGGTGATGAATATTCGATCGCCGACATCGCAATCTGGCCCTGGTACGGCGGACTGGTATTAGGCCGCGCCTATGACGCGGCGGAGTTTCTCGATGCGGCCAGCTACACCAACGTCCTGCGCTGGGCCAAACAGATCGATGCGCGCCCCGCCGCGAGGCGCGGACGTATGGTCAACAAGGTGAACGGTCCATTGGAGGAGCAACTGCACGAACGCCACGACTCCGGCGATTTCGCGACGAAGACCCAGGACAAGGTCGAAGGAGTGGCCTGACCATTCACCTCTCCTGCAAAGGGCCGCTCGCGAAATGAGCGGCCCTTTGCAGGAGGAATTTATCCCGCCGCCCGCACGATCGCCGCCCAATCCTCTTCGCTGATGACCTCTATCCCCAACGCCGCAGCCTGCTTCAGCTTCGACCCCGCGCCTGGACCGGCGACGACCAGATCAGTCTTCGCACTGACCGATCCTGCCGCCTTCGCGCCCAGCCGTTCGGCCTGCGCCTTGGCCTCGTCGCGGCTCATGGTTTCCAGCTTGCCGGTAAAGACGACGGTCTTTCCGGTGACGGCGCTGGCGGTGGTTTCCACGACATAGGGGGGCGGGGATACTTGCGACAATAGATCGTCCCACGCCGTGACATTATGGGGTTCATGGAAGAAATCGGCGAGCGCGTGGCCGACGGCGGACCCGACATTTTCCACGCCGATATGTTCGGCAATTGCCTTATCCATCCGATTGCAGGCCTTGCTCTCCTCTTCACCCTCCTGGGTCACGGCTGCGTCGCGCAGCGCGATGATCTCCAGCGCCAGCGCGCGCACCCCCTTCAGCGTCGTATAGCGTTTGAGCAGGTCCCGTGCAGTCACCGCGCCGACATGACGAATGCCCAGGCCAAAGAGCAGGCGTGCGGCGTCAGGTTCCCGTTTCGCCTCGATCGCGGCGAACAGATTATCGACCGACTTTTCCTTCCACCCCTCCCGCTCCAACAGTTCGGTGCGATGGCGCTTGAGGCGGAAGATGTCGGCAGGTTCGGTAATCCAGCCCAAATCGATAAATTCCTGGATCGACTTTTCGCCCAGACCTTCGATATCCAGCGCGACCCGGCTGACGAAGTGGCGCAACCGTTCGAACCGCTGCGCCGGACAGATCAACCCGCCGGTGCAGCGATATTCGACTTCGCCTTCCTCCCGGACCGCTTCGCTGTGACAGATCGGGCATTGCGCCAGAAAGACGTAGGGTTTGCGATCCTCATCCCGCGTCAGATTGTCCACCACCTGCGGGATCACATCGCCCGCCCGCTGCACGACCACGCGGTCGCCGGGCCGCACGCCTAGCCGCGCGATCTCGTCGGCATTGTGCAGCGTGACGTTGGACACGACCACGCCGCCAACGGTGACAGGTGTCAGGCGACCAACGGGGGTCAGCTTGCCGGTGCGTCCGACCTGAATGTCGATCGCCTCCAGCGTGGTTTGCGCACGTTCGGCGGGGAATTTATGCGCGATGGCCCAACGCGGCGCCTTTGCCACGAAGCCCAGCCGCTGCTGCCAGCCCAGCCGATCAACCTTATACACCACGCCGTCGATATCGAACGGGAGATCGGCGCGCGCCGTTTCAATCCCGCGATAATGAGCGATCAGGGCGTCCAAGCTGTCGACGCAAGCCAGGATGTCCGACACTGGCAGCCCCCATGCAGCAATCGCCTGCATCACGCCCAGTTGGGTGTCGGCGGGCAGCGCGGAATGCGCGCCCCAGCCATGGGCCAGAAATCGCAACGGACGGCTGGCTGTCACGCTCGCATCCTTCTGCCGCAGCGATCCGGCGGCGGCGTTGCGCGGATTGGCGAACTGGCGCGCCTTGTCCGGCTCGTCCGCTTCGGCCAGCAGTCGGGCATTGAGGGCGGAGAAATCCGCCTTGGCCATATAGACTTCGCCCCGCACCTCGAACAGGTCGGGGATGTTCGCGCCCTTCAAACGCTGCGGGATATCGCTGATGGTGCGGACGTTGGCGGTCACATCTTCGCCCGTCGCCCCGTCCCCGCGCGTCGCGGCCAGCACCAGTTCGCCCTTTTCATAGCGGAGCGAACAGGACAGGCCGTCGATCTTGGGTTCGGCGGTCATCGCCACGGGCGCATCGACGGGCAGTGCCAGGAAGCGGCGCACGCGCGCAATAAATTCGGCAATGTCCGCATCGGCAAAGCCATTGTCCAGGCTCATCATGCGGACGGCGTGAGGGATTTTCTTCAGGGCCGACGTCGGCGCGGCCCCGACCTGGGCATTGGGCGAATCGGCGCGGGCCAGATGCGGAAAGGCTGCTTCCAGCGCGTTGTTTTCCGCGATTAGCGCATCGTAGGCCGCGTCGCTGATCTGCGGCGCATCCTCGTCATGGTAAAGGCGATTATGCTTGGCCACTTCCCGCGCCAGACGCATCAGGCGGTTGGCGGCTTCAGCGTCGGACAGGGGGGCAGGGTCGGTCATTGGGATGCTTTAGCGACAGTAGCATGGCTGGGAAAGCGCCTGCGACATGTGCGGCGTGTTCCCACGAAAGCGGGAACACGGATGGCGACATCACTGGTGTTAAACCGTCTCCAGCAATCGCTCCGCCTGCGCGCGCGCTTCCGCCGTGATTTCCGCGCCGGACAGCATCCGCGCGATTTCCTCGCGCCGCTCTGCCACATCCAGAGCATGCACGCCTGTGCGCGTGACCGTGCCGTCGCTCGACTTGGCTATCAGCAGATGGCCAGCACCGCGCGCCGCGACCTGCGGGCTGTGGGTGACGACGAGGATTTGATTCGCCTGTGCCAGCCGGGCAAGCCGATCCCCGATGGCAGACGCCACCGCGCCGCCCACGCCACGGTCGATCTCATCAAAAATGAGCGTATCCGCCCCGCCCTGCTCCGCCAACGCGACCTTCAGCGCCAGGATAAAGCGCGACAATTCGCCGCCTGATGCAATCTTGGTCAGAGGGGCAAAGGGAGCGCCGGTGTTGGTCGAGATTTCAAACTCCACCCGATCCATGCCCTGCCCCGTCCACTGCCCCTCATCCAGCGGCGCGACAACAGTGCGGAACCGCGCGGCATCCAGCTTTAATGGCGCGAGTTCAGCGGCCACCGCCGCATCCAGACGCCCGGCCGCCGCCGTGCGCGCGTTCGACAAGGCCTGCGCGGCCGCACGATAATGTGCCGCTTCCTGCGCGACCTTGCTCTGCAGCGCGGCGATATGCTCTTCACCGCCCTCGATCGCGGCGAGCCGATCAGCCATTTCGTCGCGCAGTGCAGCCAGATCGTCCGGCTGCACCTGATGCTTGCGTGCCAACCCGCGCAGGTCGAATAGCCGGGTCTCCATATTGTCCAAACGCGCCGGATCGAAACTGAGCGCATCGCCAGCCTCCGCCAGACGGTCCTCTGCCTCCCCCGCTTCCACTACGGCCCGGTCCAGTGCTTCCAGCACGGCAGTCAGTAGCGGCTCTTCGCTCGCTATGCGGTCCAGCCTTCGCGCCGCCTGTCGCAACTGCGCCAGCCCGCCATTCGATCCGGTCAGGCAATCGCTCACCGCCGTCAGGTCGTCGGCCAGCCGCGCGCCCTTCTGCATCGTGGCGCGCTCCTGTGCCAGCGTCGCCTCCTCTCCCGGTTCGGGCGCGAATGATGTCAGTTCCTCAACCGCGTGCGCCAGATAGTCGCGATCGCGCGCCGCGCTATCGACGCTCTCGCGCGCTTCGGCCAGCGTGGCCGCTGCCTTGCGCCATGCGCCATGCGCCGCCGCCACACCCCTGGACTCGCATCGGCCATAAGCGTCGAGCAACGCCCGATGCCCGCGCGCATTAAGCAACCCGCGATCGTCATGCTGGCCATGGATTTCCACCAGCGATCCGCCCAGTTCCCGCAGCAGCGCCGCCGAACAGGACTGGTCGTTGACGAATGCCCGGCTGCCGCCGTCCGCCTTCACCATACGCCGGATGATGAGCGGTTCGCCCGGTTCCAGTTCGATACCGTTGTCGATCAACAAGGCTGACGCACGATGGCCCGTCGATGGCGGATCGAAAGTCGCAGTGACGCTCGCCTGCGCCTCTCCATTGCGCACCAGTCCGCTGTCCGCGCGCGCGCCCAGCGCCAGTCCCAGCGAATCGAGCAGGATCGACTTTCCTGCCCCCGTCTCTCCGGTCAGCACGGAAAGCGCCGCGCCGAACTCCAGGTCCAGCGCCTCGATCAGGACGACATTGCGGATGGACAGCGAAGTCAGCATGACAGGCTTCTACCCCTCAATGTACATAAGGGGAACAAGTAAAGGGGTCGCGTTACGCTTTCGACCCATGTTGCTGCATCAGCTTGTAGGACCGCTCATACCATTTGGAGCCGGGATAGTTCGCACCCAACACGGCAGCGGCTTTGCGCGCTTCGTCGGGGATGCCCAGCGACAGGTAGGATTCGACCAGCCGCTCCAGCGCTTCAGGCGCGTGAGTCGTCGTTTGATATTTGTCGACCACCATGCGGAAACGCAGGGTCGCGGCCAGCCACTGGCCACGCCGCTGGTAGAAACGACCGACTTCCATTTCCTTGCCGGCCAGATGGTCGTTGACCAGATCGATCTTCAACCGCGCGTCGGCAGCGTAGCGCGTGTCGGGATAACGACGGATCAGTTCGCCTAGCGAATCCAGCGCCTGTTTCGTGATCTTCTGGTCGCGGGTGACGTCGGCAATCTGCTCATAATAGCAAAGCGCGATCAGATAATAAGCATAGGGCGCGTCTTTGTTGCCAGTGTGGATCGACAGGAAACGCTGCGACGCCGAAATCGATTCGGCATAGTCGGTGTTCATATAATAGCTGAATGCCGACATGAGCTGCGCCCGCCGCGCCCAGGGCGAATAGGGATGCTGACGCTCTACCTCGTCAAATAGCGCGGCGGCGAGCTTATACTGGCCGCGGTCCAGCCGCTCCTTGCCGCTGTTATACAGCGTCGATACGTCGCGGGCGACATATTGGGTGTCGGCCTTGTTCTTCGATGTCGCACACCCGCTCAGCAGCGCGGCGAGCAGAATCGGGGCGGTCACCGCGCCGATGCGCGTCATGGTTTTGGTCAGCATGGGCCGGGTCATAGCCGAGCGGATCGCCGCCGCCAAGCGGCAGAATAGCACGGCGATCAACAGGCCGTTCGTGCGGGCAGGTGAAGCGACGCAACGGCCCCCTGTTCCGCGCCCGGCGAAAGCGAAAAACTGCCCCCCAATTGCCCCGCCAGCGCGCTGGCGATCCGCAGGCCCAGCGACCCGCTCTCGCCCAACCTGAACCCTGGGGCCAGCCCACAGCCATCGTCAATCACGCGCAGTATCAGCGCGCCGGCATCCTGTTTCAGCGTTACCGCAATCGTGCCTGCACAATCGGGCAGCCCATGTTCGATGGCATTGCTCACTGCCTCCGCCACCACCAGCGCCAGCGGCACCACGATGTCCGATTCGATCACGACGCCGTCTGGCGCGGACACCTTCACCGTGACGTCGGTGCGCCCGCTCGCTTCGACCACATCGTGGGTCAGGCTTTTGAGGAAGATCGCAATGTCCTGCCCCGCGCCCGATGGATCATAGAGCGCGCGGCTGATCCGGCCGACCAGCGCCACGCGCGACGATGCGTCGTCCAGCGCTCGACGCGCATCATCATGATCGACATGGCGACGCTGGAGCGCCAGCATTGCGGCGACGACCTGAAGATTGTTCGACACACGATGCTGCAATTCGCTGAAAAGCAGTGCGCGATTGTCGGCTAGCGTCCGGTTGCGTTCGCGCTCGACCGCCAGATGGAAATTGGCGCGCTGCATATAATGGATGAGCAATATGTCGATGCACACGACCATCATGTAGAAAATCATCGCGACCGCCACGGCCGGGTTCATCGCCAAACTGCCATAGGGCGGAATGAAACAATACCACGACAGCGCGCCACACAGAATCGCGGCGAATATGCCGGGCCTGATTCCGAACAGGAACGACGCCAGGATCACCGCCGGGAAGAAGGTAACGAACGGATAACCGGACGGCAGAAGCGGTTCGGCCCCATAGCGCAGCGCCAAAGCAGCGCCGCAAAATGCCGCTGTCAGGAGATAGCTATACCACGAGCGATGCAGCACGAGCGGCAGGCGTTCGACAAAGCGCTCGTTCCCTCGCTGCATGATACCCCCTGAAACTATAATCGATACACTAGCAGAACTTTCGCCCAGCGCCTTGATTCAAATCAGTGGATGGAAAGCGCGTAACAAAAAAGGGCGCTCGGATCACCGGACGCCCCTTTTTTAATTGCTGGCGAGGACGATCAGTCCTGCGTCAGGAAGTCAGGCAGACCACCGGGTGCCGGGCCGTCGTCATTGCCGCCTTCGCTGCGTTCACGACGAGGACCACGGTCTCCGCCATCGCGGCGCGGACCACGACTGCGGTCGCCACCCTCGCGACGCGGGCCACGGCCTTCGCCGCCGCCACCATCACGGCGTGGACCACGATCGCCACGGTCGCTACGCGGTTCGCGTGCTTCACGGGCAGGACGGGTGTCCTCCAGTTCTTCGCCGGTTTCCTGATCGACGACGCGCATCGACAGGCGAACCTTGCCGCGCGGATCGATTTCCAGAACCTTGACCTTCACGTCCTGGCCTTCCGACACGACGTCGGTGGGCTTTTCCACGCGCTCATTCTTCATTTCGGACACGTGGACGAGGCCGTCCTTGCCACCCATGAAGTTCACGAAGGCACCGAAATCGACGATGTTGACGACCTTGCCGTCATAGACCTTACCGACTTCCGCTTCCTGCGTGATGCCCAAAATCCACTTGCGGGCCGCTTCGATCTGCGCCGGGTCGGACGAGCTGATCTTGATCAGACCTTCATCATCAATATCGACCTTCGCGCCGGTTTCGGCGACGATTTCACGAATGACCTTACCGCCGGTGCCGATGACTTCGCGAATTTTCGCCTTGTCTATCTGCAACGTTTCGATGCGCGGAGCATGAGCGGACAGTTCGCTGCGCGTGCTGTCCAGCGCCTTGGCCATTTCGCCAAGGATATGCGCGCGGCCTTCCTTCGCCTGGGTCAGGGCAGCTTCAAAGATTTCGCGCGTGATGCCCGCAATCTTGATGTCCATCTGCATCGTGGTGATGCCTTCGGACGTACCCGCGACCTTGAAGTCCATGTCGCCCAGATGATCTTCGTCACCCAATATGTCGGACAGGACGGCAAAGTCCTTGCCTTCCAGAATCAGGCCCATGGCGATGCCGGACACGGGGCGCTTCAACGGCACACCGGCGTCCATCATGGACAGCGAGCCGCCGCAGACGGTCGCCATCGATGAAGAACCGTTCGACTCGGTGATGTCCGACAGAACGCGGATCGTGTAGGGAAACTCGTCCTTGCTCGGCAGCACGGGGTGCAGCGCACGCCATGCGAGCTTGCCATGACCCACTTCACGACGACCCGGCGCGCCGAAACGACCGACTTCACCGACAGAATAGGGCGGGAAGTTATAATGCAGCATGAAGTTTTCATAATGCAGGCCGGTCAGGCCGTCGATCATCTGCTCAGCGTCCTTGGTGCCCAGCGTGGTGGTGCAGATGGACTGCGTTTCGCCACGCGTGAACAGCGCCGAACCATGGGTGCGGGGCAGGAAGCCGACCATCGCTTCGATCGGGCGGATCTGCGTGGTGGTGCGGCCGTCGATGCGCTTGCCGTCCTTAAGGATGGCGCCGCGCACGATTTCCGCTTCCAGCTTCTTGGTCAGCTTGATGCCGGCCATCACGGTCTGTGCGTCGAGGCCATCAGCGGTAAACTTAGCCTTCGCCTTGGCGCGGGCTTCGTTCAGTGCATTGGAACGGGCCGACTTGTCAGTCAGCTTGTAGGCGGCGGCAATATCCTTGCCGATCAGCTTCTTCAGCTTCGCCTTCAGGTCGCCCAGATCATCGCTCTTGGCCATGTCCCAAGGATCCTTGGCGGCTTTTTCTGCCAACTGGATGATCGCTCCGATGATCTTCTTGCTCGCGTCATGCGCGAACAGGACGGCGCCCAGCATGACCTCCTCCGACAGCTCCTTGGCTTCGGATTCGACCATCATAACTGCGTCGTAAGTTGCCGCGACGACCAGATCGAGTTCGCCGGTCTTCACTTCGTCCAGCGACGGGTTGAGCTGATATTCGCCATCCTTGTAGCCGACGCGCGCGGCGCCAACCGGACCCATGAAAGGCACGCCCGACAGCGTCAGCGCAGCCGACGCGGCGATCATCGCCACCATGTCAGGCTCGCTTTCGCCATCAAACGACAGCACCTGAGCGATGACGTTGATTTCGTTGTAGAAGCCTTCGGGGAACAGCGGACGGAGCGGACGGTCGATCAGGCGGGAAACCAGTGTTTCCTTTTCCGTCGCGCCGCGCTCACGCTTGAAAAAGCCACCGGGGATACGGCCAGCGGCAGAATATTTTTCCTGATAGTGAACGGTCAGCGGGAAAAAGTCCTGGCCTTCCTTCACCGACTTGGCGGCGGTCACGGCGCACAGCACCACGGTTTCGCCATAGGTGGCCAGCACGGCAGCATCAGCCTGACGCGCAATACGACCGGTTTCGAGGGTCAGCGTCTTGCCGGCCAGTTCTATCGAAACTTTTTTAACATCGAACATAAAGTTTTTTCCTTCGCCCGCATCGGCCCTATTGCCGGGCGGGGCCTTTGGTGGGTCGCATGACCCATGATTGGAGAGCGGTTCACTCTCCTCCGTTCGCCCTGAGCAAACGGCGTGGGGGAGTACCCCCCAAATGTCTGCCACCCCACCGAATTGTGGAGCAGCCAGATAACTGTTCCCCGATGAAGACCGGGGTCCAGTTTCATGGTTTGAACCGGCGCGATGCGCCCGTTCCGCTAGAACCCGACTTTCGTCGGGATAACCCAATACGTAATCGGCCCGCCGAAGCGGGCCGAACGATTGGCTTACTTACGCAGGCCCAGCTTGCCGATCAGGTCGACATAGCGTGCCTGATCCTTCTTCTTGAGATAGTCCAGCAGCGAACGACGCTTGTTGACCATCATCAGCAGACCACGACGGCTGTGATTATCCTTGTGGTGACCCTTGAAATGCTCGGTCAGGTTGACAATCCGTTCGGTCAGGATCGAAACTTGGACTTCCGGCGAACCGGTGTCACCCTCAGCGCGGGCATATTCCTTGATCAGCGCTTCCTTGCGCTCGGCAGTAATCGTCATCTAGTCGTCTTCCTTCGACATCAGGTTAAAACCGCGCACTACCCGGATTTCTCCGTCCTGAACTTCGACCAGCGCGACAGGCATTTGCCCGTCGATCGCCAGATGCAGGCCAGCGGCAGCAGCGATCCCGGTCAGCACTTTCCCCTGTCGGAGCATCAGTGCCTGATCGGGTGAGACGGGGAGAGCCGGGATGTCGTCCAGCCCCGCCGTCAACGGGAGCATCAACTCGCCGATGCCGCGCTCGTTAGCAGCATCGCGCAATTTGTCCAGCGAAATCGCGGTTTGCAGCGTGAACGGCCCCGCCTTCACTCGCCGCAACATGGTGACATGGCCCACCGTTCCCAGCGCCATCGCGATGTCGCGAGCGAGGGAGCGGATGTAGGTGCCTTTCGAGACGTGAGCAGTAAGGGTGACGGCATCCAAATCCTCCCCTGCAAGGAGAGGTGGCAGGGCGCAACCCTGACGGAGGGGTGTCCCGCTCTCGATAGGGTCGATCAGGTCGGTCATGCCCCCGGCATGACCTTCAACTGCCGGGGGCAGTTGAACCTGGTCGAACCCCTCCACCGGCTCCGCCGGTCCCCCTCCCCTTGCAGGGGAGGATTTCAGGGTAAGGCTATGAACCGTCACGTCGCGCATCTTCATCGCCACCTCCTCCCCCCCCTTGCGGGCAAGGTCATAGGCGCGCTGCCCGTCGATCAGGATCGCGCTATAGGCAGGCGGTGACTGCTCGATCGGGCCGACAAAGCGCGACAACACGGCCTCTACCTGCGCCAGCGTCGGACGCACGTCGCTCGTCGCGATCACCTTTCCTTCGAGGTCCAGCGTATCTGTCTGCGCACCGAATGCCACAGTGAAGTCGTAAATCTTGTCGCTGTCGAGCATCCGCCCGGCCAGCTTCGTAGCCTCCCCCACCGCGATCGGCAGGACACCGGTCGCCAGCGGATCAAGCGTGCCGCCATGGCCGACCTTGCACTTGCCAGCGCCGCTGTCGCGCAGCGCGCGCTTGACCGCAGCGACCGCCTGGGTCGAGCCAAGGCCATGGGGTTTGTCGAGGATGATCCAGCCGTGCATGGCGGCGGGCCTTAGCCCTCTCGCCCCGCGCTGTCAGCCCTTATCCGCACATGGGCTATTTCGCCACGACCCACGCCGCGTTACATGGCCTTACATGACGATCAAACTCATCTGCCTCGACGCTGACGATACGCTTTGGCACAACATGCGCCATTTCAACGCCACAGAGAATGCGCTGCTCGATATGCTGCGCCCATTTGCGCAGGAGGATGTGACGCGCGAGCGGTTGATCGCCTGCGAAACGCGCAACCTGCCGCTCTATGGCTATGGCGCGAAAGGGTTCACGCTGTCGATGATCGAAACAGCTGTGGAGCTCGCTGGCGATTCCCTGCCGACAGCGACCATCCGGGACATATTGGCGGCAGGTCGGGCGCTGCTAGGCCATCCAGTCGAGCTATTCGATGGAGTGGAGAATACGCTCCGCACACTGGCGGACATTGCGCCGCTCGTGCTGGTGACCAAGGGCGACCTGCTGCATCAGGAAAGCAAACTGGCGGCATCAGGCTTGGGTGACCTGTTTTCGGGCATCCAGATCGTCAGCGACAAGAACCCCGATATATTTCGCGCCCTCTTCGCGCGATTTGAAGTTGCTCCGCAAAACGCGGTGATGGCGGGCGATTCCATGCGATCGGATATTCTGCCCGCGCTGGCGGCCGGTGCCTGGGCCGCCTTCATTCCGCAGGATGGCGCATGGTCGCATGAAAGCGCGAACGCGCCGTCCGACCATCAGCGCTTCACCCAATTGGCAGCGCTGGCGGACCTGCCGACATGGATCAAAACTATCGCCTAAGTTGCCATGCCCATCTGCTCAGCGAAATGGCGGCGGCACAGGGCGACATAGCGGTCATTGCCGCCAATCTCCGTTTGTACGCCTTGCCTGATCGCTCGTCCCTGTGCATCGACGCGCAGGTTCATCGTCGCCTTGCGCCCGCAATCGCACACGGTCTTGATCTCGCTGAGCGTATCAGCCAGCCCCAGAAGATGCGCGCTACCCTCAAACAATTCGCCCTGAAAATCGGTGCGCAGTCCGTAGCATAGCACCGGCACGCCAATCCGATCGGCAACGCCCGCCAGTTGCCACACCTGACCCTTGGTCAAAAACTGCGCTTCGTCCACCAGCACGCAGGACAGGGGCGTGGCCGCATGCTGGCGCGCGACGGCGGCGAACAGATCGACCTGCGGATCGAACAGATGCGCCTCCGCCCCCAGCCCGATACGCGACACCACCCGGCCATGACCGTAGCGATCGTCGATCGCGGCGGTCCACAGCATCGTCGCCATGCCCCGTTCCTGATAATTGAAACTGGATTGCAGCAGCGTGGTCGATTTGCCCGCATTCATCGAGCTATAATAAAAATAGAGCTTGGCCATCTCCCGACCTCTTACCGGATGCTCGGCGCAACGCCGGACAGGAAGCGCACCAGCGCATCAGCCAACGCGATCCGCTTGTCGGAAAAGCTGTGATCGGTGGGCCAGACCATCAACCGCGCCGACGGATTGGCTGCCTGCGCATCGGCAGCGACCTTGCGCGCCTGCGCCCCGATGCCCTTTTCCGCGCCCAATATCGTCAGTGGTCGGCGACCATATCCTGCAAGCTGGCGGCCAAGATCGAACTTTTCGCTATTGCCCCTGATCTCCGCCGTCAGGCTATCGTAAGTCGCGCCCGATAGCGGCGGCAGGTCGCCCGCCACTTCCGCCTTCCAGTCGGCTTCCCCTGCCGGAGTCGCAAGAATCGCTGCAGTTTGCGAGGGATCCCATGGGTCGATCAGGAACAGGCCAGCGACGCGCGGTTCCGCAGCGGCCGCATCCGCCGCCATAAAGCCACCCATACTATGCCCGGCCACCACGATCGCGCTGGTATCGATGCGATATTTGGCCACCGTTGCGGGCGCTTGGAGAAATTGCAGCGCAGTAAAGGCATCCTGCGACGCATGTTCGAAGGAAAAACTGCCCGGACTGCCCCAAGAACCAAGATAATGCAGGGTCAGAACATGCCACCCAGCCCGCCGCGCGGCCTGCGCCAGGTCCAGATTCTGCTCGTTACCGGGGAAACCGTGGAGCAGCAGTAGAGCAGGATGTAGCCCTGCCCCCGCCGCCCGATACAGAACCGCATTCATCGCGCCACCTTCGGCCGGAATCACAAAAGCGTCCATCCCGGCAGGATAGGTCGCATCCGGTGCCGGATCGCTGATGACGGCGGGATGTATGGCGGGTTCCCGAGCGAAGGCTGGCGATAGACTGGCCAGAACTGCAGACGCACCCAACAGCCATATTTTCCGCATCATGCCACCCCCTTTTACACACACGGCCAAGAACGCCGTCAGTCCGCTGAACCCGTGCCCAACATGAAGGGAATAACAGCGTAAAAGCGGAGCATGGCGGATAAAAGAGCTTCCGCCAAGGACACTCGTTTTGACCGGGGCGGCCGGTCGAAGGCCAAGGCAATGCTCCGCCGATCAAGAGCGCCTGATGAAGTGAGCGTGATGACGCATCACCGTCATGCGGCAATTAATCTTCGCCTTGTTCATCCTTGATGAGATCCTGCGCAACCTTGGGCGCGCGCAGCAGCTTGTCGATGTGACTGCCTTCGTCGAAACTATCGTCGGCCAGGAATTTCAGCTTCGCAGCATATTTCATGCTAACCCGACCGGCGACTTCGCGCTGCAAATAGGCGGTGTTGGTGCGTAGCGCCTTGAGCACCGCTTCCTCGTCCTTGCCCAACAGCGGCTTGATGAAGGCGGTGGCGTGACGCAGGTCGGGCGACATCCGCACTTCCGTCACGCTCACGACATGGCTGGCCAGCACATCGTCATGCACGTCTCCGCGCGCCAGGATTTCCGACAAGATATGGCGCACCTGTTCACCCACGCGCAGCAGGCGGACGGTCTGACCTTCAGTTCGACTGGACATATATCATCCCCATGGCCCCGGCCAATGCCGGAGCCATGTCTTTCCTATCACAGCGTGCGCTGACGCTCTTCGACCTCGAACAGTTCCAGCATATCGCCGGACTTGATGTCGTTGGTGTCGAGCAGGACCGCGCCGCACTCCATGCCGGCCCGCACTTCGGACACATCGTCCTTGAAGCGCCGCAGCGAGGCGATGTTGGTTTGCGAAACGATGACGTCCGAACGGGTAAGCCGTGCCGACAGCCCCTTGCGGATGATGCCTTCCTGCACCAGCAGGCCGGCCGCCTTGTCTTTCTTGCCCGCAGGGAACACCTGAAGCACTTCGGCCCGACCAACGATCGTTTCGATGCGTTCGGGCGCCAACTGGCCCGCCATTTCACCACGGACTTCTTCCAGAAGGTCGTAGATCACGTCATAATAGCGCAGCGAGATTTTCTCCCGTACCGCCAGCGGCCGTGCCTTGGCATTGGGCCGCACGTTGAAGCCGATCAGCGGCGCACGGCTGGCCGCAGCCAGCGTCACGTCGCTTTCAGTGATCGCACCCACGCCGGAGCTTAGTATCCGCACCTTGATCTCGTCGGTCGAAATGCGGTTGAGCGCACTCACGATCGCTTCGACGGACCCCTGCACGTCACCACGGATGACGACCGGATATTCGATCATCGTGGTATTGAGCGCCGAGAACAGATGTTCAAAGCTGGTCGGCGCGCTGGTGGTGCGTTTGCGGGTGATCTGTTCCTGGCGATAGGCTGCCACTTCGCGGGCACGAGCTTCATTTTCCACGACCGTCATCTGGTCGCCTGCCATAGGCACGCCCGACAGGCCCAGAACCTCGACAGGCGTCGAAGGACCGGCGGACTTGACCTGCACGCCCTTGTCATTGACCAGCGCACGGACCTTGCCGCTTTCCGCGCCGATGACGAAGGTGTCGCCGACCTTGAGCGTGCCCTTGCGGACCAGCACGGTGGCAACAGCGCCACGGCCCTTGTCCAGCTGCGCCTCGATCACATTACCTTCTGCAGCGCGATCGGGGTTTGCGGTCAATTCCATCAGTTCGGCCTGAAGCAGGATTTTCTCGATCAGTTCGTCGAGGCCAGTCTTCTTGAGCGCGGAAACCTCCACATCCTGAACGTCGCCGCCCATATCTTCGACGACGATTTCCTCGCTCAACAACCGTTCACGCACCTTTTGCGGATTGGCGCCGGGCTTGTCGCACTTGTTGATCGCCACGATCATCGGCACGCCCGCAGCCTTGGTGTGGTTGATCGCCTCGATCGTCTGCGGCATCAGACCATCGTCGGCCGCTACCACCAGGATGACGATGTCGGTCACGTTCGCACCGCGCGCACGCATTTCGGAAAAGGCTTCATGGCCCGGCGTGTCGAGGAAGGTGATGAGATCGCCACTCTTCGTCTTCACCTGATAGGCGCCGATATGCTGGGTAATGCCGCCGCTTTCGCCTGCGACCACATCGGTCCCGCGCAGCGCGTCGAGCAGCGAGGTCTTGCCGTGATCGACATGGCCCATGATCGTGACGACAGGCGGACGAGACTGGAGCGTTTCGACCGCATCGGCCTCACCCTCTATCCCGATTTCCACGTCGGATTCGGACACGCGCTGGATGCGATGGCCGAATTCCTCGACCAGCAGTTCTGCCGTATCCTGATCGATCGGCTGGTTCAGCGTGACCGCCTGACCCATCTTGAACAGCGATTTGACCAGGTCCGCGCCCTTTTCGGCCATACGATTGGCCAATTCCTGCACGGTAATAACTTCAGGCACCACAACATCGCGGACCTGCTTGTCACGCGCCTTGTTCGCACCACCGGCATAATGGGCACGGCGTTCCTTTTCACGGGCGCGCTTGAGCGCGGCCAGACTGCGCGCACGGGCGCTATCGTCATCGGCCAATGCCTTGGTGACGGTCAGCTTGCCAGACTGGCGACGATCGTCGGCGCCCTTCTTGTTCCGATCCGGCTTGGCCGGTTCAGGACGCTTGACCGGCGTAACCGGGGTGAAGCGGCGCGGCGGCGGCGACGCGGCGGTCGTGGCGGCGGCGGGCGCTTCGTCCTGCGCTGGCGTTTCCGCAGCCACTGGCGCTACGTCTTGAGCCGCGACGGCTTCGACCACGGGAGCGGCAGGCGCAGACGGTTCGACTACAGTCTCAGCGGGCGCATTCTGGGCAGCTTCCGCGGCCAGACGGCTTTCCTCGATCCGGCGCTTTTCGTTTTCGGTGGCGGCCAGACGTGCTGCATCTTCACGACGGCGCGCATCTTCCTGCGCGTTCATGCGGGCTTCTTCAGCCTCCCGCAGCAACTTGGCCTGCAATTCCTGACGCGACATCAGGCTTTGTGGTGGCGCCTGACGCACGGGGGCAGGCTGCGGCGCGCGCTGCTGTGGCGGCGGTGCAGCGGGACGGGGCGCGGCGGCAGCAGGCGCAGCGACGGGATCGGCCTGCGGCGCGACAGCGGGCGCACCAGCGGTGGCTTCACCCGGCTTGCCCAGAACGCGGCGACGCTTCACTTCGACCACGACCGTATTCTTGCGGCCATGGCTGAACTGCTGCTGCACCTGGCCTGATTCCACGGTCCGCTTGATGCCCAAAGGCTTGCGACCCAGAACCGGCTTGTCTTCCTTGCTGTCACTCATACGACTGAACTTAACCCTTCACTTCATCTTCGACCGGCGCTGAGTCCGGCATATCATTCCATACGGTCTGGTGCGCCAGCGCGTGGGCGGAGCCTTGCTCCCCATGCGCGGGCGCCTCGACGGCGCAACCCAGATAGTGTTCCAAGCGGCCCAGCGCTGCGCGCAGGCGTAAAGCCGCGCGCGAGTCGGTTACCGCAATATGGACGACATTGTCGCGCCCCATTGCCATAGATAGGGCGTCCCGGTCCACAGGCAAGACGACACCGGCAAGATCCGTGCCTTCAGCATCCTGTCCCACGCGCAGCGCCTGATCCAATTTGCGGTTGCCGTCGGCCGCCGCGTCTGCAGCGTGGAGCAGCAATTTGACCAGCCCCTTGCGACAGGCGGTATCGATCTTTTCAGATCCCGTCAGCAACATGCCTCCGCGCGCTTCCAGCCCCAGCCGACTGAGCATATCCTGCCGCAGCGCCATCTCGATCCGTTCGGGCAAGTCGGCGTCGATTTGCAACGCGCCATCCTTGAACGAACGCGCGATGGCACCTTTCAGCTTGCCCTTGGCCAGCGCGGTTTCCAGGTCCGTGCGCGTGACGCCTATCCATGCCCCACGACCCGGTGCCTTGGCACGGACGTCGGGCAACACCTGGCCTTCCGGCCCGATCGCCAGACGGATCAGCGTGTCGGGGTCGGCGCGATCGCCGGTTAATATGCATTTGCGTTCGGTCATGACTGCCCCTCCGCGAAAACGGATGGTCTGGCAACCCCGACGCTGTGATGGGCGGCTAAAGGCTCATTGGGGAGAGACCGCAGCATTGGCGTCCTCCCTTGATGAGAGGGCAGCCGCCGGGCTGGGCGCGCGATCGGCGATCAACTGACCGCCAGCCCCGTAATTTTCCAAGCTAAGTTCCGTGATATTGATCTGCACGGCAGCCGCAGGCTTCCCCAGCCGCTCTACGAGCGACTGGGTGATGTCGGCGACCAGCGCAGCTTTCTGCTCACGGGTCGCACTTCCAGCCAGACGGATATCAACGAAAGGCATCTGGTCTTATGCTTCCTCGCCTTCAAACCAGTGCGCCCGCGCAGCCATGATGATCTCATTGCCCTGCTCATCCGACAGACCATAGGCCGAAAGGATGCCGCCCTTGTCCTCGGTCGTTTCGCTTTTGCGACGACGCTGATCGACGCGCTTCTTCTGTACCAGTTCGTCGGTAGCCAGATCAGCCAGATCGTCCAGCGTCTTGATGCCTGCCTTGCCCAGCGTCACCAGCATGGCTTCGGTTAGATGCGGGATTTCGGCCAGCGCATCCTCGACACCCAATGCCTGACGCTCTTCGCGCGAAGCCGCCTCACGGCGATCCAGCGCTTCCAGCGCCCGGCTCTGCAATTCGCCGGCCAGATCATCGTCAAAGCCTTCGATCGAGGCCAGTTCGTCGATGCTGACATAGGCGACTTCTTCCAGCTCGCCAAAGCCTTCGGCCACCAGCAGCTGCGACAGCGTTTCGTCCACGTCCAGTTCGTTCTGGAACAGTTCGGAACGGCTGACGAATTCCTTCTGGCGCTTCTCGCTTGCGTCGGCTTCGGTCATGATGTCGATCGCCTTGCCGGTCAACTGACTAGCGAGACGGACATTCTGGCCACGGCGGCCGATGGCGAGCGACAGTTGATCGTCGGGGACGACCACTTCGATACGCTCTTCTTCCTCATCGATGACGACGCGGCTGACCTGTGCGGGCTGCAGCGCATTGACGACGAAGGTCGCGGTATCTTCCGACCAAGGGATGATATCGATCTTTTCGCCCTGCATTTCCTGCACGACAGCCTGCACGCGGCTGCCCTTCATACCCACGCATGCACCGACCGGATCGATGCTCGAATCGCGACTGATGACGCCGATCTTGGCGCGGCTGCCCGGATCGCGAGCGGCGGCCATGATGGTGATGACACCGTCGTAGATTTCGGGGACTTCCTGCGCGAACAGCTTCTTCATGAAGTCGGGATGCGCGCGAGACAGGAAAATCTGCGGTCCGCGATTTTCGCGGCGCACGTTCAAAACGACCGACCGGATGCGATCGCCGACGCGAACGACTTCGCGAGGTATCTGCTGATCGCGGCGCACGACGCCTTCGGCGCGGCCCAGGTTCACGACCACGTGGCCAAACTCGACCGACTTGACGACGCCGGTGATGATTTCACCCACGCGATCTTTAAATTCCTCGAACTGGCGCTCGCGCTCTGCGTCGCGGACCTTCTGGAATATGACCTGCTTGGCCGACTGCGCGTCGATACGGCCCAAGTCGATCGGGGGCAGCGGATCTACGATGAAGTCGCCGACGACAGCGTCCTTTTGCAGCTTCTGCGCGGCCTTGATATCGACCTGCTTGAAATAATCCTCGACCAGATCGACCACTTCAACGACGCGCCACAGACGCAGATCGCCGGTATCCGGGTCCAGCTTGGCGCGAATATCGTTTTCCGCGCCATAACGTGCGCGCGCAGCGCGCTGGATGGCGTCTTCCATCGCCTCGATGACGATCGCTTTGTCGATCATCTTTTCGGACGCCACCGAATTGGCGATGGCGATCAGTTCGGCCCTGTTGGCGGAAATGGCGTTGGCCATGGAAAGAACCCTTATCCTTCGTTTTCGATTTCGTCCGCGCCTTCGGAAGACAGCGGCATGGTAGCAGAAATTAATGCGTCGGTCAGCACCAGCTTGGCACCGTCTATCAAAGCGAAAGGAATGACGACCTCACCGGCCTTCGTATCCTTGAACAATATGTCTTCGCCCTCGACCCCGCCAAGCATGCCCTTGAAAGTCTTGCGACCCTCCACGGCCTCAGTCACGGTGATGCGCGCTTCAAACCCGCCCCATTCGACAAAGTCGTGCAGGCGGGTGAGCGGACGGTCGATGCCGGGCGAACTGACCTCCAGCCGATAGGCTTCCTCGATCGGATCGACCTCATCGAACAGATCGGACAGGCGACGCGACAGGGCGGCGCAATCCTCGATCACCAACTGCTTGGTTTCGGGGCGCTCGGCCATGATCTGAAGCGTGCGATCGTCGCCCGACCCGAACAGCTTCACGCGCACAAGGTCGAAGCCCAGAGCCTTCGCCTCAGGTTCGATCAAAGCTGTCAGTGCGGCGATGTCCGCCATGCAATCTCCGTACAATATATGCGCTTAACCGTGCCGCAAGCGATCCGCTTGCGGCCCTGACATGTTTGACGATGTAAGGAAGCAATGCTGATATAGGCAGGAAGCGGGAAAGCTGCAACATTATTCGTCCTGCTGTATTCTAACGGTTCGGGCTGCGCGACGTCGAAGCCCTTAGCCCGAATGGAGTAACCCCAATGCGCGCCTTTATTGCCACCCTGCCCCTGATCCTCATCGCCTGCTCAGCCGACAACGCCACGGGGCAAGACGCCGCGTCCGCATCTGCCAAGCCATTCAAAACGTCGATCGTCGGCGATTTCGATTCGCCCTGGGCCATGACTTTCCTGCCCGATGGCCGCGCGCTCGTGACGGAAAAGAAGGGCGAGATGATATTGTTCGATCCCAAGAACGGCACGAAAATTCCTGTCGCGGGCATCCCGGCGGTCGATAGCGCGGGTCAAGGTGCGCTGATGGATGTCGTGCCATCGCCGAATTTTGCGCAGGATAAGGCCGTCTATTTCAGCTTTTCGGAAAGTCGGGACGGCGGCAAGGGCGTCGCGTTGGCCAAGGGCCTGTTCGCGCAGGCCAGCGACGGCACTACGAAACTAGACAAGGTGCAGGTCATCTTCCGCGCCACCCCCTATATCGAGGGCAACGGCCATTATTCCGGCCGCATCGCTTTCTCTCCCGATGGGAAATATCTCTTTTTCACAAATGGCGAGCGGCAGAAATTCGATCCCGCGCAGGATCCCAAATCGACGCTGGGCAAGGTGCTGCGCCTGAACCTTGACGGCACACCCGCCGCGGGTAATCCGCTGGCGGCCAAGGGGTTCAACCCCGCCATCTGGTCCTATGGCCATCGCAACCTACTCGGCATCGCCTTCGACAAGGACGGACGCTTGTGGGAGCAGGAAATGGGGCCAAAGGGCGGCGACGAGGTGAACCTTATCAAACCGGGCCTCAACTATGGCTGGCCCAAGGCGTCGAACGGCAGCCATTATGACGGCCGCGACATCCCCGACCATAAATCAGGCGATGGCTTCGAAGCGCCCAAAGTCAGTTGGAACCCGGTGATCTCGCCCGGCGGGCTGATCTATTATTCGGGCGACCTGTTCCCCGCGTGGAAGGGATCGCTGTTCATAGGTGGCCTGTCGAGCCAGAGCCTCGTGCGCGTCAAGCTGGACGGGGACAAGGCGGCCAAAGCCGACCAGTGGGACATGGGCGCGCGCATCCGCGAAGTCGAGCAAGGACCAGACGGCGCGCTCTGGGTGCTGGAAGATGGCGGAGACGGATCGCAGGGCCGTTTGTTGAAACTGACACCTGCGGGGTAATTGCCTTGGCCGGTGGAGAATAGCGTATCATCAATACGTCACCCCGGACTTGATCCGGGGTCTCGCTTCTTCTGCGACTTTTGAAAAGAAAAGCGGGATCCCGAATCAAGTCCGGGATGACGCACCTGTGATCGTCACCCCCCGAAAGCTGCGGTCTCAGGAGAGAAGACGCGCACGTCAACGCCAAATCCCGGCTTCTCCCGCAACGGATGTCTAAACCAACCGACTCTGCTTCACCGCAGCTTCGATAAAACTGGCGAACAAAGGATGCGGGTCGAATGGCTTGGATTTCAGTTCGGGGTGGAACTGCACGCCCACGAACCAGGGATGGTCGGGCCGCTCCACAATCTCGGGCAGCATCCCGTCAGGCGACATGCCCGAAAAGATCAGGCCGCCCTTTTCCAGTGGCTCGCGATAGCCCGCATTGACCTCATAGCGATGACGATGCCGTTCGCTGATGTTGTCCGTACCGTAAATGCCCGCGACCACGCTATTGCCGGTCAGCTTGGCGGGATAAGCGCCCAGACGCATCGTGCCGCCTAGATCGGTGTCGGCAGTGCGTTTCTGCAACCCTTCCTTGCCCATCCATTCGGTGATGAGACCGACGACCGGCTCGCTGGTTTCGCCAAATTCTGTGGTCGAAGCCTGCGCGATGCCTGCCGTATTCCGCGCACCCTCAATGCAGGCCATCTGCATACCCAAACATATACCAAAGAATGGAACGCCACGTTCACGCGCAAAACGGACCGAACTGATCTTGCCCTCTGATCCGCGCACGCCAAAGCCGCCGGGGACCAGAATTCCATGCATGGGTTCCAGGCCGGTGGCGATGTCCGCCCCCTCTTCCTCGAACAGTTCAGCGTCGATCCACTTGATGTTGACCTTCACCCGGTTGGCGAACCCGCCATGGTGCAGCGCTTCGTGCAGCGATTTATAGGCGTCGAGCAGGCCGACATATTTGCCCACGACACCAATCGTGACTTCGCCTTCGGGGTTCTGCTGCCGGTCCATGATGTCGGTCCAGCGGTCGAGCGCGAATGGGGCTTCATCAGCGATGCCGAACGCGCGCAACACTTCGCGGTCCAGTCCCTCGGCATGATATTGTACCGGCACGGCGTAAATGCTGCTCGCGTCGAGCGCAGGGATGACCGCTTCGGGCCGCACGTTACAGAATAGCGCGATCTTGCGCCGTTCGCTGTCGGGCAGCGGATGTTCGCAGCGGCACAGCAATATGTCGGGCTGTATGCCCAGCGATGTCAATTCGCGCACACTATGCTGCGTGGGCTTGGTCTTCAATTCGCCCGCAGCCGCGATATAAGGGACCAACGTCACATGAACGAAGATCGATTGCCCGCGATCCAGGTCGTTATGCAACTGACGGATCGCCTCCATGAAAGGCAGCGATTCGATGTCGCCCACCGTCCCGCCGATTTCACACAAGACGAAATCCAGGTCTTCGATGTCGGCCAGCGCGAACGCCTTGATCTCGTCGGTGACGTGCGGGATGACCTGCACCGTGGCGCCCAGATAATCGCCGCGCCGTTCGCGCTGGATGATCGTCTGATAGACGCGGCCCTGCGTCACATTGTCGCTTTGCCGCGCCGAAACGCCGGTAAAGCGTTCATAATGACCAAGGTCCAGGTCGGTTTCCGCGCCGTCGTCGGTCACATAGACTTCGCCATGTTGATAGGGCGACATCGTGCCCGGATCAACGTTGAGGTAAGGATCGAATTTCCGAATGCGGACGCGATAGCCACGCGCTTGCAGCAGCGCTGCAAGGGATGCGGCCATGAGGCCTTTTCCAAGCGAGGAGACCACGCCGCCGGTGATGAATATATACCGCGCCATGGGAGTGAAGGGTTAGCCTTTCGGAACAGCAAAGGGCAAGCGCGCGAATCCACGCACGCTTAAAAAAGATCGAAATAATCGGTGAGCGGTTTAGTTGGCGAGCGGAACCGCGCCGTTGGCCGCTGCGGCATTGCTCGCCGAATCAGCCGCGCCCGCCAGCGGGTCCGCATTGCCGGTCGCTGGCGCGCCCTGCGTCGCGGGCGCCTGTTTCACCAGCGACGTGTCGATGTCGCTGGGTGCATGCCGCACCGACGCGATCACTGCCATCACGATCGACAGGCTCACGAAAATGGTCGCCAGGATGGTGGTGGACCGGGTCAGAAAATCCGCCGCGCCGCGTGCCGACATGAAGCCCGCCGGGCTGCCGCCCACGCCCAGACCGCCGCCTTCCGACTTCTGCATCAGAATGACGGTGACCAGCAGGGCGGCCACGATGGCCTGCACGACGAGAAGAAATGTGAACATGCGAGCGGTTTTCTGTCCAGGACAAAGAGGTTGGTTGCGGCGCACATAGCGACGATGGAGCGCGGGGGCAACCGCGCCTTTCTTCCCCTCCCTTGAAAGGGAGGGGTTAATTTATTCAGGCCGCAGCAGCCGCCAGCGCGCCATCCGCAGCCTCGATGATCGGCGCGAATTTCGCCGCGCTCAGGCTCGCGCCACCGACCAGCCCGCCGTCCACGTCGGCGATTCTCATCAGGTCCGCCGCATTGTCGCCATTCATCGACCCGCCATAGAGGATGCGCACCGCGTCCGCTTCCGCGCCGATCCGGCTGGCCAGCGCCGCGCGCAGAGCCGCGTGCATAGACGCGACCGCCTCCATCGTGGGGATACGCCCCGTTCCGATCGCCCAGATCGGTTCATAGGCGACAGCCAGCCAGTCGGCCGACGCACCTTCGGGCAACGAAGCCAGCAACTGCGCGGACACCACATCCTCCGCCTGTCCGGCGTCCCGAATGTCAATGGTCTCCCCCACACACAGGATGACGTTGATCCCCGCCTCGTGCGCGGCGACCGACTTGGCGGCAATGTCGGCATCAGTTTCGCCGCGCGCTTCACGCCGTTCGCTATGACCGGTGATGACCCAGGTCGCCCCCGCTTCGGCCAGCATCTCCGCCGACAGCGAACCGGTATAGGCGCCGCTGATGTCCATGTGGCAATTCTGCCCGCCGATGAACGCCGCGCCGCGCCGTTCCGACCCCGCCATGATCAGCGTGGCGGGCAGGCAAAGGCCCACATCCACCGCCGGATGCGCCGCGGCCACTCGTCCGATCGCCTCCACTTCTTCCAGATGCGCGCGCATCCCGTTCATTTTCCAATTGCCGACAACCAGCTTGCGCCTGCCCATCAATCTATTCCCTTTTGACTATTATTGCTGCACGTCGCGCCCTCCCTTTTCGCGCCCGAACCATGGGTCCGAGGGATCTCCTCCAAAGAGAAGAGGGTGCTTGACGGATCGGATGGACGGCACTCACGCATTTGTCCAGCCCAAGCCTTGCCGCCGCGCGCTTCCGCGCTTACAGCGTGCCGCCATAACGCCTGTTGTTCGGACATATTCATGCTTGCTGTCTTTCGCCGCTTCATCAAATCCAAATTCGGCGCGATCTTCGCGATCCTGTTCCTGGGCGTTATTGCCGCCGCCTTCATCCTTGGCGACCTGACGGGCGGCCAGTTCGGCAATAGCCTGGGCGGTGGCGGCGGCACAGCGGCCAAGGCGAACGGTCAGCGCCTGACCCAGACCGAGTTTCAGGACCGGGTCCAGCGCGTGTTCGAAAATGCCCGCCGTTCCAATCCTGCACTGACAATTGCCGAATTTCTGGCGCAGGGCGGCGCAAGCCAGGTGTTCGACCAGCTCGTCGCATCACTGACGCTGCGCGCCTTTGCCGACGATCAGGGCGTGCATATCAGCAAGCGACTGGTCGATGCGCAGATCGCGCAGATTCCGGCATTTCAGGATGCGGCCGGCAATTTCAGCCAGGAAAGTTTCCGTGCGCTTCTGACGCGCGAACGATTGACCGAACAGGCGCTGCGTGACGACATCAGCCGCGAAATCCTGCAACGCCAGATGCTGGCGCCCGTCGGCCTGGGGGTCAAGCTATCCGACTCGATGGTCCTGCCCTATGCCTCGCTGCTGCTCGAAGCGCGTCAGGGCACCATTGCGGCCATCCCCGCCGTCGCCTTCCTGGACGACAAGCAGCCCAGCGATGCGCAGCTCGCCGATTTCTACAAGCGCAACGCTGAGCATTTTACCATCCCCGAACAGCGGCGCATCCGCTACGCCGTGATCGACGCAGCCCGCTTCGCGCAGGCGTCGCAACCGACCGACGCGGAAATTTCCGCCGCCTATAATCAAAATAAGGCGACCTACGCCGCCAAGCAGAACCGCAGCGTCGAACAGCTCGTGCTGCCCACGCAGGCCGCCGCCAACGCCATCGCCACGCAGGTGAAGGGTGGCAAATCCCTTGCGGAAGCCGCCAGGAGCGCGGGCCTTGCCGTTGCGACACTGTCCGACCAGAGCCAGTCCGCACTGACAGCTTCGACGGGCAAGGCAGTCGCTGACGCCGCCTTTACTGCTAAGCAGGGCGACCTGGCCGGGCCGGTGCGCGGATCGCTGGGCTGGGTCGTGTTGCGCGTCACCGCGATCAACACGACCGCCGCCAGATCACTGGACGCCGTGCGTGGCGAACTGGTCGAAACGCTGCGCGCGCAGAAAGAAAAAACGCTGCTGACCGAGTTCACCGGCAAGCTGGAAGACCAGATTGCGGACGGCGGCACGTTCGACGAAGTGATCAAGGATAACGGTCTGAAGCTGGAAACAAGCCCGTTGCTGGTGTCCAGCGGTAAGCAGGTTGAGGATCAGGCCTATGTCGCCCCGGCTGACGTACAGCCGCTGCTCGCTCCCGTATTCGGCATGAGCGCCGACGATGACGCGCAACTGGTGCCGATCACGCCAGATAAGCGCTATGCCCTTATAGCGCCGGGCGAAATCGTCTCCGCCGCGCCGCCGCCGCTGGCCAAGGTCAGGACGCTAGTCGTTGCGCAGTACAAGCTGAACGCAGGCAATGAGAAGGCGAAAAAGCTGGCCGAAGATATTCGCGCCAAGGTCGCCAAGGGAACGAAGTTGGCCGATGCCATAGCAGCAGCAGGCGTAAAGCTGCCCGCGCCGCAGGTGCTGGGCGGCCGCCGCGCCGACCTGATGCGTGGCGAACAACGCCCGCCAGCCGAAGTCGCCATCCTGTTCTCCATGGCGCAGGGCACGGTCAAGACCTTGCCCATCAGTCAAGGTCGCGGTTATTTCGTCGTGCAGCTGAATGCCATTCAGCGCGGCGACGCCAAGACCCAGCCGCAATTGCTGGGTCAGGTCCGCGATCAGCTCGCCGACGTGGTGGGTCAGGAATATGGCGAGCAATTCGGTCGTGCCGTCGAAAAGGAACTGGGCGTCACCCGCAATCCGCAGGCCATAACGCAATTGCGCGCGGCTCTGTCGGCTAACAATAGCGGCGGCCAGTAACATGGTCGCGACGGCGGGGAATGACGGCGTCACCGCTGCGCGTGACGCGCTGGCGCGGGGGGATTCCGCGCTGGTATGGCGGCGACAGATCGCCGACACCGACACACCCATTTCCGCCGCGCTCAAATTGTTCGAAGCCGATCGCGGCGACTTCCTGCTGGAATCGGTGGAGGGCGGCGCAGTGCGCGGGCGACATAGCCTGATCGGCCTCGCCCCCGATCTTGTCTTCCGCGCGCAAGGGCATGAGGCGCAGATCAACCGCCATTGGGCGACTGACCGTGACGCCTTCGTTACCCAGCCTGAAGACGCCCTCATGGCCCTGCGCGCACTCGTCGCTGAATGCCGGGCCGACATGGATCCCGCGCTACCCGCCGCGCTGGCGTGTCTGGTCGGCTATTTCGGTTATGAAACTGTTGGACTGGTCGAAAAATTGCCGCGTCCGGCTGACAACCCTATCGCGCTGCCCGACATGCTGTTCGTGCGGCCCACCGTCATTCTGGTGTTCGACCGGCTGGCCGACGCCCTGTATCTGGTCGCCCCGGTTTGGAAGGGCAGCTTTGCCGACGCAGATCAGGCCATCGATCAGGCACTGGAACGGATCGACGCGACAGCCGCGCGCCTCGCCGCGCCACTACCCGCAACGCCGGCCCCCGCCGACATCGCCGATGTCGCCGTGACGCCGGTGCTGGAGCCGGGCAGCTATGCCGCCATGGTCGATAGGGCAAAGGACTATATCGTCGCGGGCGACATTTTTCAGGTCGTGCTGGCCCAGCGCTTCACCAGCCCCTTTACCCTGCCGCCCATTGCTCTCTATCGCGCGTTGCGGCGGATCAACCCCTCGCCCTTCCTCTATTATCTCGACCTGCCCGGCTTCGCGCTGATCGGGTCCAGTCCGGAAATTCTGGTACGCGCGCGCGACGGCGAAGTCACGATCCGCCCGATCGCTGGTACGCGCCCACGCGGCAAGAACGCTGTGGAGGACGCCGCCAACCGCGAAAGCCTGCTCGCCGATCCCAAGGAACGCGCGGAACACCTCATGCTGCTCGACCTTGGCCGCAACGATGTAGGCCGGGTGGCGACCGCTGGCAGCGTGACCGTGACAGACAGCTACAGCGTCGAATTTTATAGCCACGTCATGCACATCGTGTCCAACGTCGTGGGCCGCCTGTCGCCCGACAAGGACGCGATCGACGCGCTGTTCGCTGGCTTCCCGGCTGGCACCGTATCCGGGGCGCCCAAGGTCCGCGCGTGTCAGATCATCGCTGAACTCGAACCCGAAACGCGCGGTGCCTATGCCGGGGGCGTGGGCTATTTCGGGCCGGACGGCAATATGGACAGTTGCATCGTCCTGCGCACTGCCGTGCTGAAAGACGGCGTCATGCATGTGCAGGCGGGCGCAGGCATCGTCGCCGACTCCACCGCCGAATATGAACAGCGCGAATGCGAGGCCAAGAGCGGCGCCCTCCTGGCTGCCGCTCGCGAGGCCGTGACATTGGCGCGGGAAAGCGGCTTCGGCCAGTAATATCCTCCCTGTCGCGCAGCCACCTCCCCATCGCTACGCGACAGGGAGAATCTTACTACCGGCATGCCCGTCCACCCATCGCCCCCCGCTCCGCCTGATCCAGATGAAAATGGTCCCGATGCGCCTTGTTATAATCGGGCGACAGGACAGTCGAAAACAGACCGCACGCCCCGTCCCGCACCGCGCGCAGGAAATCAGCGTCCTTACCCGTTCCCTTCCAGTCTTTCAGCACGCTGACCTGCCGCCCGTCCGCCAGCACGAAGGCGGCAACGTCCAGCGCATCCGCCGTCGCATGTTCGCTGAAATCGCCCTGGCTACGACCATAGATGCGGCGGCAACTATAGCTGCCGAAATGGCGGATGCGCGCGATCGGCTGGCCATAGATGCGCTGCGCAGCAGGCTGCACCACTTGCCATTCCCACAGCTTGAGCGCAGCGACCACCGGGCAGGACGGCGCGACCGATACAGGCGACAGCGCGATGGCGTCCGCATCGCCCCGCAACCGCACAGCGTCGGCATAGGTGCATTGCCCGCTTCCGCCCGGCTTCATCGCGACATAGTCCACGCCCGCCCGGTCCAGCAGCGCCTTGCACAGAGTGCTATCCTCCGTCAGCGCCGCCAGCTTACGCCCGGTGAACAGGCCGATCGGCTGGTTCAGATCCAGATCGGTCCATGGCAAATCCTGCGGCCTCTGGCGCAGAACGGCATAGGCCAACAGTGCAAAAGCAATGATGCTGCCCCACACAAGGAAACGGCGTATGATCAGGTGAAGGGCGCGCATCCCCTAACCACGCCGGACCCGTTCGAAAGGTTCCGATGTGACCGGATATCCCAGATGCGCCGGGATGCACAAATGCGTCTCACCGTCGCGCTCCTCCTTCCACGGGCGGATCGTTTCCACCGGATGCGCGGCGGCATGGGCAACCAGTTCAGCATAGCTGACATGTCGCGCCAGCCGTTCCAGATTGCGCCGGGTCGGGAAAATGATCTTTCCCTCGCCCGCGTCACACCGCGCCAGCGTCGCTATCGCGCTGCTCCAGAACAGATGCACATTCTCGGTCGTATCAACGCTGGCGGCCTGCCCATCGGGCGCACGCGTCAGATAAAAGCGCGTGTCATAGACACGGCGCACCTTATCCCAAACCGCCGGATGCCAGCGCGCGAAGGGTATGATCCGATCCAGCGCCAGGGCGACGCCATGCGCTTCCATCAGGTCGCCCAGCGTCCGCCCCTCATCCAGTCCAGCCCGGATCGCCGCCACCATCGCCGCATCGACCAGCCCCGCCAGCCCGATGCCCAGTCCGCTTTCCTCGATCGTCTCGCGGATCGCCGCAATGCGTGCAGCCGCTTCGTCCGCGTCCAGGCCATGGTCGATCCGCGCGGCCAGCGCATGATCGGACGGATCGACCGCGCCACCGGGAAACACCAGCGCCCCAGCAGCAAAGGCCATGGTCGACGCGCGTTCCATCATCAAAAATTCCGGCGGCCTATCAAGCCTCTCGCGCACGATCACCACGGTCGCGGCGGGCCGACCCGCCTCTTGTCCAATATCATCCATCGGCAAGACCTGTAAGCGTTTCAATCCGCATCGGCAAAGGGCGCATCAACTGGACCGGGTGGGATCGGTCATCCCATCGCCCATTTCGCGTGGATCAGGTCCACGACTGATCGGCAGCGATCCGGTCTGCCGCTCCAGCAACCGGTGAACGACGGGCGGGTTGGGACTGTCATGCAAGGCATGGATCGCCTCGCTATTGGCGATGTCGGCCACCGTGCGCCGCTGGTTATGCCGGACATAGTCCAGCCAGGTCGATACATGATAGCGTTCCACCCACAGGTCCGGTTCGCCGACATCGCGCATCAACGACCATCCATGTGCTCCATCGCGTCGCCGGATACGCCGCCTCTCGCTCATCGCGGAAAGGAACGGAACGACCGACCCTGCCGGAATGCGATATTCGATGGTCACGACAACCGGCCCGCTGCGTGGTTCCACCGGCACCTGCGTATCGGGTTCGCGCCAGCTGTTCTGTAGGTCCAGATTATCGTCACCCGTCTGCCGCAAGGGTCGCCACAGGCCGATCAGGGCCGCGACCAATTGCACGGCAGCCGACGCATGAAGGGCATCTACGACACCGTAAGTTTCAGCGATCCACCCGAATGTCCACGCGCCAACCGCCATGCCGCCGAACGCCGACATCTGGTACAGCGACACCGCCCGCGCCACGACCCATCGCGGCGCGGACATCTGCACCGACACGTTGAAGGTCGACAGCGCCATGACCCATCCTGCCCCTGCCAGCAGGTAACCTGCCAGCGCGATCGGCAACGCACTGCTCAACCCCGTAACCGACGTGCCAAGTGCCAGCACCAGCGCCGCCGATCGCACGATCGTTTCGATCGAATAGCGTGCGCGCAGGGGTCGGGTGGACAGCGCGCCTGCCACGGCGCCGACGCCAAACGCCCCGCTGGTCATGCCGAACGTCAGCGCCCCGCCCTGAAGCAGATCGCGCGCGACCAGCGGCATCAGCGCCGACACAGCGCTGGCCCCCACGCCAAAGGCGGCGCTGCGCAACAGCACCAGCTGGATATTGGGCGACATCGCGACATAGCGCACCCCTGCCCCCATCGCGACGCCCAGCCGTTCGCGCGGCAACAGCTTGGGCGGCAGGTCCGGTCGCCAGCGCGCCAGCACGGCCAGCAGCCCGATATAGGACACCGCGTTGGTCACGAACGCCGCAGCCGCGCCCGCCACAGCGACGATCACACCGCCCAGTGCCGGGCCAACGCTGCGCGCGATGTTGAACCCCATGGAATTGAGCGCCACTGCGTTGGGCAGCACTGAACGCGGCACCATGTCACCGACCGACGCCTGCCAGGCCGGGCCGTTGACCGCAGTCGCGCACCCCAGCACGAATGTGAAAGCCAGCAGCAGCCATGGCGTGATCGCCCCGGCCCAGGCCGCGACCGCCAGCGCCGCCGACACCAGCAGCATCGTCATCTGGCAGATGATCATCACCTTGCGCCGGTCCAGATTGTCGGCGACCGCGCCCGCCCACAGGGACAATAGCATGATCGGCAGCGTCGTGGCGGCGGGGACCAGCGCGATCAGTTGCGGCGACGCGCCCAGCGACGTCATCATCCACGCCGCACCGACCGACTGGATCAGCCCGCCGAAATTGGACGCCAGACTGGCTATCCAGATCGAACGAAAGATCGGGATGGACAAAGGCGACGGCGGCGGTGCGGACTGGAATTCTGACTCTGGCACGGCCCCCATGAAGCCGAATATGGCACGGGCGTCAAACCCCCGACTCAGCTCTTTTCATATCCTTACCGTGCGTCCAGATACGAACACCCGGTCGCGACTTCCTGAGTGAGGACCACAGCTCATCGCACTGTTGAACATATGCCCTTCCGCTACGGCGGGGGGATGCGCATGGGTTTGGCGGCATTTCCGCTTGCACTTTACGTAAACGTAAATACATTCATGCCCGTATCCGGCGCGCCTGACAGGGCGGCCCACGGAGAGGATTGTACGGACATGGAAGCCTATATCTACGATGCGGTCAGGACGCCGCGCGGCCGGGGCAAGGCCGACGGCTCGTTGCACGAAATAACCCCGATCCAGCTCGCGACGCAGGTGCTCGAAGCGATCCGCGATCGTAGCGCCATCGACACCGCCGACGTGGATGACGTCATCCTGGGCTGCGTCAGCCCCGTGGGCGAACAGGGCGCGGACATCGCCCGCGTCGCGGTGCTGAACGCCGATTATGCCCAGACCGTGCCGGGCGTGCAGGTCAACCGCTTCTGCGCTTCGGGGCTGGAGGCAGTGAACATCGCGGCCGCCAAGGTCTATTCAGGCGAAGCGCAGTTCGCAATCGGCGGCGGCGTGGAATCCATGAGCCGCGTGCCCATGGCGTCGGACGGCGGCGCATGGGCGATGGACCCGGCGGTCGCCTACAAGACCTATTTCGCGCCGCAGGGGATTGGCGCAGACGTGATCGCCACCAAATTCGGCATCAGCCGTGATGACGTCGATGCCTATGCCGTGGAAAGTCAGCGCCGGGCCAAGGCCGCGTGGGACGCGGGCCGCTTCGCCAAGTCGATCGTCCCGGTGAAGGATGTGATCGGCCAGATCGTCCTGGACCATGACGAACATATGCGCCCTGACGCGACGATGCAGTCGCTCGGCAGCCTCAAGCCCGCTTTCACCGCGCTGGGCGAAGACATGCCCGGTTTCGATACCGTCGCGCTGCTGCGCTATCCCGAACTGGAGCGGGTCAATCATGTCCATCATGCCGGGAACAGCAGCGGCATCGTCGATGGCGCTGCCGCCGTGCTGGTCGGCAGCAAGGATATCGGCGACAAATATGGCCTCAAACCCCGCGCCCGCATCCGGGCGATGGCGTCTGTCGGGTCCGAACCGCTCATCATGCTCACTGGCCCGGAGTTCGTCGCGGGCAAGCTGTTGTCGCGTGCGGGCATGACCACCGCCGACATCGACCTGTGGGAACTCAACGAAGCCTTCGCCAGCGTCGTGCTGCGCTACATGCAGGCGATGAACCTCGACCACGACCGGATCAACGTCAATGGCGGCGCGATCGCCATGGGCCATCCGCTCGGCGCGACCGGCGCGATGGTGCTGGGCACCGCGCTCGACGAACTGGAACGGACGGGCAAGGGCACCGCGCTCATCAACCTGTGCGTGGGCGCAGGCATGGGCACCGGCATCATCATCGAACGTATCTGACCCCCTTTCCCGTTCGCCCTGAGCCTGTCGAAGGGCCTTTCTTTCTTCAAGAAAAGTAGAAGGCTTCGACAAGCTCAGCCCGAACGGATTTTCAAGAGGCAGCATCATCATGCAGACCATCAATTTCGACATCGACGCCGACGGCATCGCCACCCTGACCATCGACGTGCCGGGCCAGTCGATGAACGTTATCGGCCCCGACTTTCTGGCCGACCTGGATACCGCCATCACCCGCATCGCTTCCGAGGACGGGATCAAGGGCGCGGTGATCGCGTCGGGCAAGGACAGCGGTTTCATGGCGGGCATGGACCTGAAATATTTCGGGTCGATGCTGGCCAATGAGGGCGGTTCCGCCCCAGCCCCCGCCGCCATCTTCGACAAGGTGTTCGTGCTCAACCAGCTGTTCCGACGCCTCGAAACCTGTGGCAAGCCGGTCGCCTGCGCGATCGAGGGGACGTGCGTGGGTGGCGGCTTCGAACTCGCGCTCGCCTGCCATCGCCGGATCGTGGGCGACAGCCCGAAGACGCAGCTTGGCCTGCCCGAAATCCTGATCGGCCTGTTCCCCGGCGGCGGCGGATCGCAGCGCCTGCCGCGGATCATGGGCGTGCAGGCGTCGCTGATGTACATGCTGCAGGGCAAGATGTTCCGCCCCGCCGACGCCGCGATGATGAAGGTCGTTGATCAGGTCGTGCCACAGGGCACGGCGGTGCAGGCCGCGCGCGATTGGGTGAAGGCCAACCCGACCGCCACGACCCAGCCGTGGGACGTCAAGGGTTTCAAGGTTCCGGGTGGCGCAGGCGGCTTCAACCCCGGCTTCGTGCAGACGATGGCGGGCGCACTGCCGATGACGCTCAAGCAGACGCAGCGCAACATGAACGCCCCCATCGCGCTGCTGTCGGCGGTCTATGAAGGCATCACCCTGCCATTCGACCGGGCGATCCGCATCGAAAGCAAATATTTCGCGAAGGTCGCCGCCGATCCGCAGGCCAGCAACATGATCCGCAGCCTGTTCGTCAACAAGAACGCCGCCGAACGCGGCGCGCGCCGCCCCAAGGACCAGCCCAAGGCACCGACGACCAAGCTCGCCATGCTGGGCGCAGGCATGATGGGTGCGGGCATCGCCACCGTCGCCGCGCAGGCGGGCATGGACGTCGTCCTGTTCGACCGCGACATTGCCTATGCGCAAAAGGGCAAGGCCCATGTCGAGGCCGTGCTGACCAAGCGTCTGGGCCGTGGCATGACGCCCGAAAAGCTGGCTGCGACGCTGGCTCGCGTCACGCCGACCGCCGATTATGCCGACCTCGCCGGAGCCGACTTCGTGATCGAAGCCGTGTTCGAAGATGTCGCGATCAAGGCGGAGGTCACGAAACAGGTCGAGGCGGTGCTGGGACCGGACGTCATCTTTGGTTCCAACACTTCCACCCTGCCCATCACGAAGCTGGCGCAGGCGTGGAGCAAGCCGGCCAATTTTATCGGCGTCCATTTCTTCTCGCCGGTCGAAAAAATGCCGCTGGTGGAAATCATCCTGGGCAAGGACACCGGCCCCGCCGCCATTGCCAAGGCGCTGGATTTCGTCGCGCAGATCAAGAAAACGCCGATCGTCGTCAATGACTCGCGCGGTTTCTACACATCCCGCTGTTTCGGCACCTATGTGCAGGAAGGCGCGGAGCTGGTCGCCGAAGGGATCAACCCGGCACTGATCGAAAATGCGGGCAAGCAGCTTGGCATGCCGGTCGGCCCGCTCGCCGTCAGCGACGAAGTGTCGATCGAACTGGGCTATAAGGTCATGACCGCCGCCAGGAAGGAACTGGGCGACGCCTATGTCGTGCAGCGTTCCGACGACGTGATGACGAAGATGGTCGAGATGGACCGGCTGGGCCGCAAAAATGGCAAGGGCTGGTACGACTATCCCGAAGGCGGCAAGAAAATGCTGTGGCCGGGCATTGCCGACAGCTTCCCCCGCGCCACCGAACAGCCCAATGTGGAGGCGGTGAAGGAACGCCTCCTCTACCGCCAGTTGGTCGAATGCGCTCGCTGTTTCGAGGAGGGCGTGCTGGAAACGCCCGAAGATGGCGACATCGGTGCGATCTTCGGCTGGGGCTTTGCGCCCTACACGGGCGGGCCGTTTGCGCATATGGACACGGTCGGTATCGCCCATGTCGTTGACGTGCTGGATCGCCTGACCGCCGCCCATGGCGACCGCTTTGCACCTACCCAGCAACTGCGCGACATGGCAGCGAGCGGCACGACATTCTACCGTCCCGTCCCCGCTGCAAAGGCGGCATGAAAAGACTGTAAATCGTAACGCCCCTCGTTTAGGTCTTGCCCGACATCATGTTCCCGCGCAGGCGGAAACCCAGCTCCAACGTCCGGACTGGGTTCCCGCCTGCGCGGGAACAGGCAGGTTTATGGGGTGAGCATATGACGACCAAACCAACCGTCCTCGTCACTGGCGGCGCAGGCTATATCGGCAGCCATGCCGTGCTGGCGCTGAAAGACGCGGGCTATGGCGTGGTCGTCATCGACAATCTGGTCACTGGCTTCGACTGGGCCGTGCCTGCCGACGTGCCGCTGGTGCGTGGCGACATCGCCGACCAGCCGCTGGTAGAAGCGACCCTGCGCGACCATGATATCAAGGCGATCATGCACTTCGCCGGCTCTGTCGTCGTGCCAGAGTCCGTCGAGAACCCTCTGAAATATTATCATAATAACAGCGCCAAGACCCGCGACCTGATCGACAGTGCGGTCAGGGTCGGCGTCCCCCACTTCATCTTCTCTTCCACCGCTGCGACTTATGGCACGCCGGAGGAAAGCCCGGTGAAAGAGACTACGGCGCAACGGCCGATCAATCCTTACGGCATGTCCAAACTCATGACCGAATATATGCTGCGTGACGTCGCGGCGGCGCATCCGATGAACTTTTGCGCGCTGCGTTACTTCAACGTCGCGGGCGCGGACCCGCAGGGGCGCAGCGGCCAATCGACCGCAGGCGCGACCCACCTTATCAAGGTCGCGGTCGAAGCAGCGCTGGGCAAGCGCACCAGCGTCGGCGTGTTCGGCACCGATTTCGACACGCCCGACGGCACCGGGGTGCGCGACTATATCCACGTCAGCGATCTCGCCGCCGCCCACGTCCTCGCGCTCGAAGCCCTGATCGCCGACCCCAAGCGCAGCCATCTGCTCAACTGCGGCTATGGCCGGGGTTTTTCCGTGCTCGAAGTGCTGGATGCGGTCGATCGCGTCACCAACATGACAATCGAACGCGTCATGCAGCCGCGCCGCGCGGGCGACCCCCCCGCCCTCATCTCCGACAACAGCGCGATTCTCGCGACCTTCCCCTGGGAACCGCGCTATGCGGACCTGGACCTGATCGTGAATCATGCGCTGGCATGGGAGCGGAAGCTGAGCGAAAGATAACCATCCCAACTCCGTTCGGGCTGAGCTTGTCGAAGCCTCTCTCTTTTCTGAAATAAGAAAAGCCCTTCGACAGGCTCAGGGCGAACGGATTTAGGTCTAAATATGAGCCATCACTCATGAGCGAAGCCTCCGTCCGCGCCTTCCTTGCCACCCACGCGCCCGATGTCGCGATCATCGATCAGGGCGTCAGCACCGCGACCGTGCTGGAGGCGGCACAGGCGCTGGGCGTCGAACCCGCCCGCATTGCCAAGACGCTGTCGCTGCGTGTCGGCGACGGCGTGGCGCTGGTCTGCACTCGCGGCGACGCACGGCTGAACAATGGCAAGGCGAAGGCCGCGCTCGGCGCAAAGCCCCGTATGCTGGGCGCGGATGAGGTGGAGGCGATCACGGGCCACCCGATCGGTGGCGTCTGCCCCTTCGGCCTGCCGACTGCCCTGCCCGTCTATTGCGACATATCCCTGCGTGATTTCGCCACCGTCTTTCCGGCCGCAGGGTCACGCACGGCATCAGTCGAACTCAGCCCCGCCCGGCTCGCGGACCTGACCGGCGCGCAATGGATCGACATCTGCACCCTGCCCGAACTCACCCCAGCCGCCCCCACACCAGCCGACAGCGCGGAGTAACCCCATGCCCATCGAACATGCCTTCATCGACGCAGAGGGCGCCGCCGCGAACCTGGCTGCCCGCATCGCCGATGTGCTGGCCGCCGCCATCGCCACGCGCGGAGCCGCCGCCATCGCCCTGTCCGGGGGCCGATCGCCCAAGCCTGTGCTCGCGGCGCTGGCCCTGACCCCGCTCGACTGGGACAAGGTCGTCGTCACGCTGGTCGATGAACGCTGGGTCGCGCCGGACCATGCCGACAGCAACGAACGACTGCTGCGCGAAACCCTGCTGACCGGCGCGGCGGCCGCTGCCCGTTTCGTGCCGATGAAGAATGCTGCCGCCGATGCCTATGCCGGACAGGCGGCGGTGGAGGAGGCTTTCACCACCCTGCCCTGGCCGCTCGATATCGTTTTGCTGGGCATGGGCGAAGACGGCCACACTGCCTCGCTTTTCCCGCAGGCAAAGGAACTGGCCGACGGCCTGAGCAGCCAAGCGCGCACCATCGCCGTTACGCCTCCGGCTGCCCCGCACCAGCGCCTGTCCCTTACCGCCAGCGCGATCCTGAGCGCCCGCCACATCTTCCTGCAAATCGGCGGCGACGCGAAGAAAACCGTCTATGACCGCGCGCTGTCAGACGGCCCGATAGAAGAACTCCCCATCCGGCTCGCGCTTAAGCAGAGCGCGACGCCGGTAGAAGTGTGGATCAGCGAGACATGAAATCCTGATTGTATAGGCGAAGGAATTTCGCCAGGCACGCTAACCTCTAAACATCGCTTTTGTCGCCAAGTCCCACGGGCCGCCGCGATAATGCCAGGCAGCGAGGCCCGCGATCGCGAACGGGCGGGGTTGGAACTCTACACGCAGCGCATCCGCCAGCGCTTTCGCCTCAGCGGGCTTGACCTTATTCTGCACCGTCACATGCAGGCGGGGCCGTGCCTGATCCTGCGGGGTGAGCAGGCCGGTAAAGGCGTCGGCCAGATCGTCGCGGATCGCCATGAGTTCCGGACTGTCGATGCGATAGGCGACCCCCTGCCCCAACATCATGACGTCAGCCAGCCGCGCGCCCGGTGCAGGACCGCGGCAAAAGGCCTTCAACCTGCGCGCCACTTCATCCAGCGCCGATGGCGGCAAATGGTGGAACAGCGTGATATGGGCGGACAGGACATTGCGATCGGGCGGGAAATGCGCGCGGCGCAGGGCGTCCGCCCATGCAAAGTCCGCCGCGCCCATCAACGCGGTCACGATGATGGGCGCGGGGCGGACGATGGAGGCCGGTTCGTCAGGCAGCCGCGCGCGCCTTTAACCAGTCCAGCACTGGTTCGGGACGGGTTTCGCCATAGGGGTCATCATCTTCGCCGATGTCGTTGATCCCCGGTTCCTCGAACCAGGCGACGATCTTGCCGTCATCGACCACCATTGCGTAGCGCCAGCTGCGATCGCCAAAGCCCAGATGATCCTTCTTGATCAACATGCCCATGCGGCGGGTGAAATCACCCGATCCATCGGGCAGCAGCTTCACATTCCTGACGCCCAGATGCTTGCCCCACTGGTACATGACGAAACTGTCATTGACGGAAATGCAGTAGACATCGTCCACGCCCTGCGCCTTGAAATCATCGTAGAACCGCTCGAACGCGGGGCATTGTTCGGTCGAGCAGGTCGGCGTGAAGGCGCCGGGGAGCGAAAACACCACCACCCGCTTGCCCGCGAACAAATCGCCGGTTTCCACATCCTGCCAGCGGAAGGGGTTCGGTCCCTCTATACTGTCGTCGCGGACCCGCGTCTTGAGCGTTACATTGGGTACGGATCGTTCGAGCATGGTCGTCTCCCTCGTAAGGATATTGCCCGCTTTCGCGTGCTGCATGACGGCCGTATGATCCATGCGACGCACCCGCAATGGAGAGCGCGAAAAAAGGGAGAGGGTATCCATCATGAACGCAACGCGCTTCGTCACGCCGATCGCTGTCATCCTGCTGCTGTGGAACCTGATCGGGGTCGCCGCCTTTGCCATGCAATATAGCGCCGACCTCGACACGCTGGCGCTGACCGACCCAACCACCGCGCATGCTTTTGCGATGATGCCGGTCTGGGTCTGGGTCGCTTATGCAATCGCCGTGGGGGCTGGAATGGTCGGCGCGATCTTACTGTTTATGCGCAAGGCTGGCGCGGCAACCCTGTTCCTGGCTTCGATGATCGCGGTCGTCATCCAGTTTGCCTATATGTTTCTGGGCACCGACCTGCTGGCGGTGAAGGGTGCGAGCAGCGCGACCTTCCCGGCCTTCATTATCACGGTGGCGATCCTGCAATGGCTTTATGCGCGGTTTCTGGTCGTCAGGAGCATGTTGCGGTGAGTGTCAAAGCTCACCCCGCGCGCGCCTGATTTCAAACCATTTTCGTACATTTTCATTATGCTGCTGATAGGTGTCGGCAAAGATATGCCCGCCCTTGCCATCCGCCACGAAATAGAGCGCCTTGGTCGGAGCCGGGTGCAGCACCGCCAGAATCGACAAGGAACCCGGATTGGCGATCGGCCCTTTGGGCAATCCGACCATGGCATAGGTGTTGTAATCATTGACCGCTGCGATTTCCGATTTGCGGATGCGGCGGCCCAGCGGCTTGCCGCGCGTGATCGGGTAGATGATCGTCGGATCAGCCTGCAACATCATATTGGTGCGCAGGCGGTTGCCATAGACACCCGCCACCATCGGCCGTTCAGCCGGTACGGCGGTTTCCTTTTCTACGATGCTGGCGAGGATGATCGCTTCGCGCGGCGTTTTGGCGACCGTGTCCTTGGCGCGTCCAGCCCATAGTTTGGCCAGTTCGCGCGTCATCGCCGCCTGCATCCGTTTGAGGACGGCGGCGCGCGGTTCGCCTTTGTCAAAGGCATAGCTGTCGGGCAAGACGCTGCCTTCTTGCGGAATGGCGATGGCGCCGGTCAGTTCCTCATTGGCCATCAGCCGTTCATGGACCAGCAGCGAGGGCATGCCTTCAGGGATGGTGACGAGGCGGGTGAGCGTCTTGCCACCCTGCAGGATGGAGATAATCGCGCTGTTGCTGGATTTGGCGGGAATGACGAACTCGCCCGCCTTGATCGGGCGCGATCCACCGAAAATCCTGGCCCTAGTCAGGAAAGCATCGGCAGAGCGCACTGCGCCTGCCTGTTTCAGCAGGACGGCCGCGTCGGACAGCGTTGCGCCTTCGGGTACGGTGATACTGATTTGGCGGGTCGCCGGTCCCTGCTCGCTCCATCCATAGACGAAGCGAAAGCCCACGAAGGCTGCGACGGCAAGGCCGATCAGTAGAATGATACAGCCTAAGCGGCGCATGGGATTTGCCGATCGTCTTGCCATCATCATAACCGCCCGACCAGAGACAGGATGGACCCGCCATCCATATGATCCTCCCCTGCAACGGGAGGTGGATGGCCAAAGGCCAGACGGAGGGGTGTCATGCTCTCTATAGGGTGACACCCCTCCGTCACGCTACGCGTGCCACCTCCCCTACAAGGGGAGGATTGACACATCAGATCGCCTTCATGATGAGCGATGCGTTTGTACCGCCGAAGCCGAACGAATTGTTCAACACCGCGCGCACCTTGCGTTCCTTGGCGACATGGGGAACCAGATCGACGCCCAGGCAGCTTTCGCTGGGGTTGTCGAGGTTGAGCGTCGGCGGCACGATACCGTCGCGCATGGCCAATATGCAGAAGATGCTCTCCACCGCGCCCGCGCCACCCAGCAGATGGCCGATGGCGGACTTGGTGGAGCTCATCGACATATGACCGATCTGGTCACCGAACAGGCGGCGGACCGCGCCCAGTTCCAGTTCGTCGCCCAGCGGCGTCGACGTGCCGTGCGCATTGACATAATCGATGTCTTCCAGCGCCAGACCCGACTTTTTGAGCGCCATCTGCATCGAGCGGAAAGCGCCCGATCCTTCAGGATGCGGGGCAGTGACGTGGTAAGCATCGCCCGACAGGCCGTAACCCAGCACTTCGGCATAGATTTTCGCGCCGCGCGCCTTCGCCCGCTCATATTCCTCCAGCACGACCACGCCTGCGCCTTCGCCCATGACGAAACCGTCGCGGTTGACGTCATAGGGGCGGCTGGCGCGGGTAGGATCGTCGTTGAAGCCAGTCGAGAGCGCTCGCGCCTGTGCGAAACCGGCGATGCCGATCGGGCAGATCGCGCTTTCCGCACCGCCCGCCAGCATAACGTCAGCGTCGTCCATTGCGATCATCCGCGCGGCGTCGCCGATCGAATGCGCGCCGGTCGAACAGGCAGTGACGACGGCATGGTTCGGACCCATCAGGCCATATTTGATCGAGACCTGACCCGAGATCAGGTTGATCAGGCGACCATGAACGAAGTGCGGGCTGACCCGGCTAGGCCCCTTGTTCGCCAACACAAGGGATTCGCTTTCGATGCCCGGCAGGCCGCCGATGCCCGAACCGATCGAACAGCCAGCGCGCAGGCGATCTTCCTCGCTCATATTGTCGAGGCCCGCATCGCGCAGCGCCTGGCTGGCGGCGGAGATACCGAACACGATAAACAGATCCACCTGACGCTGAATCTTGTGATCGACGTCCAGCGAAGCGTCATAGCCATATTCATGGTCTTTGGGCTTCACTTCGCAGGCGATCCGACATTTATAGTCGGTGGGGTCGAACCGCGTGATCGTCGCCGCGCCGGATTTCGACGCGATGATATTCTTCCAGGTGGTTTCGACATCCCCGCCGAGCGGGCTGACCATGCCAAGGCCGGTTACGACGACACGACGCATATCCTAGCTCCGAAAATTTCTTGTGGGCGCATTGCCATTCCCTACCCGTTGTCGCGGGATTTAGGAACAGCGCGCCAGATACGAAAAGGCTCCCCGCGCTCCGGGTTCACCGGACTGGAGGAGCCGTTTCTCTCAACGCGCGATGCGACCGCCGCCCGAGGGCGACAGGCCGCGAAACGCCTTACTGCTTGCTGTCGATATAGTCGATCGCATCCTTGACGGTGCCGATCTTTTCAGCCGCATCGTCGGGGATTTCGACACCGAATTCTTCTTCGAACGCCATGACCAGTTCCACGATGTCCAGGCTGTCTGCGCCCAGATCGTCGATGAAGCTGGCATCCTCGGTCACCTTTTCGGCTTCAACGCCCAGATGCTCGACGACGATTTTCTTTACGCGATCCGCGGTCTCACTCATGAGTGGTCCTTCTTACTGACTACTGGGTATCGTTGATGGTATGAACAACCGTTAAGGCAGCCCTAGTGCCAAGCTCCGATAGAGGCAAGAGGCAAGGCCGCCAAGCCCCTTTTGTTCACTTTACGCGGACTTTCCGCAAATATCGGGTTCGACAGGTCGCCGTCAGATCATCGCCATCCCGCCATTCACATGCAGCGTCTGGCCGTTGACATAGCCTGCTTCCCGGCTGGCCAGATAAACGACCGCCGCGCCGATGTCGTCGCCGTCACCCAGATCGCCGACCGGAATCTTCTGAAGGATCGCGCCTTTTTGCGCGTCATTGAGCGCGTCGGTCATCGCCGAACGGATGAAGCCGGGCGCGACGCAGTTGACGGTGATGCCCCGGCTGGCGAGTTCCTGGCCCAGCGATTTGGACATGCCGATAATGCCCGCCTTGGACGCGCAATAATTGGCCTGCCCCGGATTGCCGGTGACGCCCACGACCGAGGTGATGGAGATGATACGGCCAAAGCGCGCCTTCATCATCGGCCTGGCGGCCGCGCGACACAGGCGGAATGCGGCCTCCAAATTGACCGAAATAACGCTCGTCCATTCCTCATCCTTCATGCGCAGGATCAGGTTATCGCGGGTGACGCCGGCATTGTTGACCAATATATCGACCTTGCCGCCCAGCGCCTCGACCGCTTGCGGCACCAGCGCATCCACCGAAGCAGGGTCGGAAAGGTTGCACACCAAACTCTTGTGATCGCCGCCCAGTTCAGCGGCGAAGGCTTTGAGCTTATCGGCATTGCTGCCCGACAGCGCCAGCGTCGCGCCCTGCGCGGCCAGCGACCTGGCGATGGATGACCCGATGCCACCCGATGCGCCCGTCACCAGCGCGGTCATGCCTGTTAGATCGAACATTTTCTTATTCCCTATCCTATCAGAATGCGCCCAGCGCGGCTTCGATATCGTCCATGGTGATGATGCTGCGCACGGTCGCGTCGGGGGCGATGCGTTTGACCATGGGGGTGAGCACCTTGCCGCCCAGTTCGACGAACTCGGTCACGCCCGCATCCCACATCGCGATGATGGATTCGCGCCAGCGCACCCGGCCCGTCACCTGCTCCACCAGCCGCGCCCGGATTTCGGCAGCGTCGGCGATCGGCGCGGCCAGTACATTGGCGTAGACGGGCAGCAGCGGCGCCTGAATCGTCACCTTGGCCAGCGCGGCTTCCATCGCGTCGGCGGCGGGTTGCATCAGCGGGCAGTGGAAGGGCGCGGACACCGGCAGCAGGATGCCGCGCTTGATGCCGTGATCCTTCACCATCTCGATCGCCCGCTCGATCGCACCGCGATGGCCCGAAATCACCACCTGCGAAGGATCATTGTCGTTGGCCACGGTACAGACTTCGCCCTGTGCCGCAGCGTCGGCCAGCGCCTGCGCCTTGTCGATGTCCGCGCCCAATAGCGCCGCCATCGCGCCTTGCCCGACCGGCACGGCGGCCTGCATCGCCTGCCCGCGCAGCTTGAGCAGCCGCGCGGTCGTGGAAATGTCAAACGCCTCTACGGCACACAGGGCGCTATATTCGCCAAGGCTGTGGCCCGCGACATAATCGCCCTTCTGCGCGAGGGAAAAGCCGCCCTCCTTTTCCATCACCCGCAGCGTGGCGATGGCGTTCGCCATGATCGCTGGCTGGGCATTTTCCGTCAGCGTCAGGTCGCTGTCTGGCCCTTCGACCATGAGGCGATAGAGATTTTGCGACAGGGCTGCGTCCACTTCCTGAAACAGTTCGCGCGCGGCGGCGCTGGCGTCGGCCAGCGCCTTGCCCATGCCGACCGACTGGCTGCCCTGTCCCGGAAAAAGAAAAGCCCGCATCATCCAACCCCTGATCCATGGCGCCATCAAAAAAACGCCTGATTTCAAACTCGTTACACTTTGAGACATAAATGCCATTGAGCCGTACACGGCCCTGCGGCAGGCAGGGTGCGCACATGGCTGACCCGTTTTGCAGCAGGACAGCGTGGCCGCCCCTTTAACGATGACGGAGTGTTAGGAAAAGGTGCGATATCGCATTGCATGGATTGCCGGGACAGCGCTGAGCCTGTCCGCGTGCGCAGCCGGGCCGGACTATCGTCCGCCGCAGGCCGCTGCGTTGGGCGTCCCCGCCACGTTCAGCGCAGGCGTTGCGACGCCGGTCAGCGACGCCGATCTGGCAAGCTGGTGGACGCGGCTCAACGATCCCACGCTCAGCGCGCTGATCGACAGGGCCGTTGCCGACAATCTCGACATTTTGGCAGCACAGGCGCGGTTGCGGCAGGCGCGCGAAAGCCTGGCCCAGACCAATGCCGCCTTCCTGCCGCAGGTCAGCGGATCGGCGAGCGGCGGCAAAAATTACCGTAGTCAGGCCGGCGGCACCCGCGTCGATGGCAATGGCAACGTCATCAGCACGGGCGCTAGCAACTGGTCGAGCAGCTATTCGGGCAGCGCCAGCGCGAGCTGGCAAATCGACCTGTTCGGGGAACTGGCCCGATCGAGCGAGGCGGCGCGCGCGGACCTGGCCGCATCAGGCTATGATCTGGCCAATGTGCGCATGACGCTGATCGCCGAACTGGTGACCAATTATGTGCAGGCCCGGCTGGGGCAGGAACAGTTGCGGATAGCGCGGACAAGCCAGCAGGTGCAGCAGGACAATTATAACATCGCCAACTGGCGGTTGCAGGCCGGGCTTGTGTCCTCGCTGGACGAGAATCAGGCGCGGGCGCAATTGGCGCAGACCAGTGCGAGCATTCCGCAGATCGAGGCCAATCTGAAAGCCAGCCTGAACCGCATCGCCGTACTGACGGGGCAGGCGCCGGGCGAAGCGACCCGCGCGCTCGAAACGCCCGCCCCCATTCCGGTCGCGCCGGTGCAGATCGCGACCGGCATACCCGCCGATACGTTGCGCCAGCGGCCAGACGTGCGCTCTACCGAACGGGCGCTGGCGGCCGCGACCGCGCGGATCGGGGTTGCGCAGGCGCAGCTTTATCCATCGCTGGGCATCAGCGGCAACATCGGCACCACGTCGAACGCCTTCAAGGATCTGTTCAGCCTGATTACCGGCGGCGTGTTCGCCAACGTCGCGCAGACGATCTTCGACGGCGGACGGCTCGCGTCGCAGGTGCGCGCTCAGCGGGCTGCGACCGATGGCGCGTTCGCCGCCTATAAGAAAAGCGTGCTGACCGCGCTGGAGGATGTCGAAAACGCGATGGCGTCGCTGTCGAGCGCGCGGGAGCGCAAGGCGCAGTTCACCATCGCCTATGACGCATCGAACAGCGCGGCGATCATCGCGCGCAGCCAGTATCAGGCGGGCCTTGTCGATTTCCAGACATTGTCCACCACCGAAACCACCCTTTTGAACGCCCGCAACAGCCTCGCTGCCGCCCGCAGCGACGAGGTTCTGGCCATCGCCCAGCTATATAATGCGCTGGGTGGCGGCTGGCAGAGCATGGATAACCGCCCGGATGAGCAACGTCGATGAGCAATGATGTGACCAACACCGCCGCCGCGGATCCGTCGCTGGACGAATTTCTGGGCGCGAAGCCGGAAAAGCCATGGCGCAAATGGGCGGTCCGCGGCGGCATCGCGGTCGCGCTGCTGCTCCTCATCCTGCTGCTGGCACGCTGCTTCGGGAGCGAGGACAAGCCCAATTATGCGACTCGCGAAGTGCGGCGCGGCGACCTGACCGTCACGGTGTCGGCCACGGGCAACCTCAAGCCCATCAATCAGGTCGATGTCGGGTCCGAACAATCGGGCAAGATCACCGCCGTCTATGTCGATGTCAACGATCGCGTGACCAAGGGGCAGCGGCTGGCCGAACTCGATACCCGTCGGCTGGTCGATTCGATAAACCAGAACAAGGCGCAGGTTTCGTCGGCGCAGGCCAGCGTCGCACAGGCGCAGGCGCAGGCCGCGCTGGCCAAGGCGACGCTGGACCGGCAACTCAACGTGTTCGCGCTGTCGGGTGGCAAGGCGCCTGCCAAGACCGAGATCGATACCGCGCGCGCCAATTATACCAGCGCGCTGGCCACGCTGCGGTCTGCGCAGGCGCAGGTGGACGTATCACGGGCGCAGCTTTCGTCTGCACAGACGAACCTGTCGATCGCGCAGATCGTGTCGCCCGTCACCGGCGTCGTGCTGTCGCGCGATATCGAACCGGGCCAAACCGTTGCAGCGTCGCTGAACGCGCCTGTCCTCTTTACCATCGCCGAAGACCTGACCCAGATGGAGGTCGAAGTGTCGGTCGATGAAGCGGATGTGGGTCAGGTGAAGGACGGGCAGACCGCCAACTTTGCCGTGGACGCCTTCCCCGGCCGCACCTTCCCGGCGAAGGTCGCGCGCGTCAATGTCGGCTCTAACGCCAGCAGCGCGTCGTCGTCCACGACCACGACGACCAGCAGCACGGCTGGCACGGTCGTCGCCTATACCGCTGTCCTGTCGGTCGATAATGACGACGAAACGCTGCGTCCCGGCATGACCGCAACAGCCGATATCGTGACGCAGGAACTGCGCGACGTGCTGCTGGTCCCCAACAGCGCGCTGCGCTTCAAACCCAGCGAAGGCAAGAAGGGCGGTGGCATCGCCAGCGTCCTGCCCGGCCCCGGCCGGATGCGGCGCGGCGGCAATACACGACAGGTCAGTTTCGGCGCGGGCAGCAGCCAGACCGTCTATGTGCTGGACGAAGCAGGCGATCCCAAAGCCGTGCAGGTCACGGTGGGCGCCAGCGACGGATCGCGCACGGCGATCACCGGTGGCGACCTGAAGGCGGGCGCGCGGGTCATCACCGGCCAGCTTGCCGCCGGACAGGAAGCCCCGGCGGAGGACCAGCGCGACAAGGCTGACGTCGGCGCAAAGTCCAGCGGCCCGCGCAACCCCGCTACTGACGGCAGCCCCGCCAGCATGGGCAAACTGGGCAATTCGGGTGACAGCGCGCCCGAAACCGCACCGGTCGCGCCTGCCAGTGGCCAGCCTGCGCCTGCGCCCACGCGCGGCACCGGACGGCAGAGCGGAACCTGACGCCCATGGATGGCAAACCCATCATATCCCTGCGCGGCGTGACCAAAGTCTATGGCGCAGGCCCAACGGCGTTTCAGGCATTGAAAGGCATCGACCTCGACATCGCGCAGGGTGATTTCGTTGCGGTCATGGGACCGTCGGGATCGGGCAAATCGACCACGATGAACATTCTTGGCTGCCTGGACGTGCCGTCCGACGGTCAATTTCTGTTCAAGGGCCATCATGTCGAATCGCTCGACCGCGACCAGCGCGCGCTGCTGCGCCGCCGTTATCTTGGCTTCGTGTTTCAGGGGTTCAATCTGCTGTCGCGCACGACTGCGCTGGAAAATGTAGAACTGCCGCTCATCTATCGCGGCGAGGACAAGAAGACCCGCTATGACCTGGGCATGGCGGCGCTGGACAAGGTGGGGCTGAAAGACTGGTGGGACCATACGCCTGCCGAACTGTCCGGGGGCCAGCAACAGCGCGTCGCCATCGCCCGTGCGATCGTGACCAGCCCTGACGTGCTGCTGGCCGACGAGCCGACCGGCAATCTCGATTCGGAACGGTCGGTGGAGATTATGGAATTGCTGACCGACCTTAACCGCAACAGCGGAATCACGGTGTTGATGGTCACGCACGAACCCGACATGGCCGCCTTCGCGCGCACCATCGTCCATTTCAAGGACGGAATGGTGGAACGCATTGATCAGGGGGTAGCGGCGTGAGTATCATAGTTCCCGTTCGTCCTGAGCGAAGTCGAAGGACCATGCTGAGCATGGCGAAGCACTTCGCCAAGCTCAGTGGAAGGCTTCGACTTCGCTCAGCCCGAACGGACGTGGGGTCTGATTATTCATGCTAGGCACGACGATCACGCTCGCCTTTCGGGCGATCAACCGGCACAAGCTGCGCAGCTTCCTCACCACGCTGGGCATCATCATCGGCGTGGCGGCGGTGGTGACCATGGTGACGCTGGGCAATGGCGCGACGGCGGCTGTGCGGCAGCAGATCAGTTCGCTGGGCGCCAATGTCCTGCAACTGCGCCCCGGTCAGGGCTTTGGTCGCGGCGGTGGCGGGCCACGCCCACCCGATTTCAAAACGGCGGACCTGACCGCCATCCAGAACCAGCTGACCGGCGTGCGCGCGGTCGCGCCGGTGGTGCAGTCCAGCGGCACGGCCATTTACGAAGGCAATAACTGGTCCACCACCGTTTATGGCACCACGTCGGCCTATTCCGAAGTGCAGCAGTGGAAGGTCAATGACGGCCGCCTGTTCCTGCCGGAGGAGGAGGAAGCGGGCCGTCCGGTCTGCATCATCGGCAATACCGTGCGCACCAACCTGTTTCAGGGCGGTGAGCCGGTCGGCAAGCGGATGCGGATCAAGGGCGTGTCCTGCCAGATCATCGGCGTGCTTTCCACGCGCGGTCAGGGCGGTTTCGGCGATCAGGACGATGTCGTCGTCATGCCGATCAAATTCGTGCAGCGCCGCTTCACAGGCGATCGCGACATCAGCCAGATCATGGTCGCGGTTGACGACGCCTATGACAGCGCGGCCGTGCAGGCCAGCCTGGAACAGCTGGTCCGCGAACGGCGGCAGATCAAGCCGGGCGCGGAAGATAATTTCAACGTCTTCGACACCAAGCAGATCAGCGACACGCTGACCGGCACCACCACCATATTGACGCAGATCGTCGGCGCGGTGGCGGCCATATCGCTGCTGGTCGGCGGCATCGGCATCATGAATATCATGCTGGTGTCGGTGACGGAACGGACGCGCGAGATCGGCATCCGCCTCGCCATCGGCGCGGTTGCGCGGGAAGTGTTGTTGCAGTTTCTGGTGGAGGCAATCGTGCTCTCGTGCCTTGGCGGCCTGATCGGGCTGGCATTGGCGCTCGTCGCTTCGGTGTCGATCGCGCCGCTGATGCAGGTGCCGTTCCTGTTCGACCTGAAGGTCAACCTGATCGCCTTCTTCTTTTCCGCCGTGATCGGCGTGGTGTTCGGCTACTTCCCTGCCCGCCGTGCCGCCGCGCTCAACCCGATCGACGCGCTGCGGCACGAATAGTCAATGTTCCCCGGCGAAAGGCCGGGGAACAGGATATTGTCCGATGCAGCAGGGCCGCGCCTTGCCCAAACGACCCAAAAACATCCTATTCTGAACGGATATTCAGCTTAAATCTCAGTCTGTTACATTTTCCGACAATCTTTACCCCAACCGGCACATCCTCGCGACAACTGCCCCTTATCTCTGTCTTCGACGCCACGGCATGGCGCACGGAAACACGGTAAAGGAGACACGCAATGTTCAAGAAAATTCTCTTCGCCCTGGCCACCACCACGCTGGTCGCCAGCCCGATCATCTCGGCGCAGGCACAGGCGCAGGGCTATGGGCCACAGCATCGGAACGAACAGACCCGCACTGTCGTAAAACACAAGCCCAACGGCCGCACCGTCATCAAGAAGCAGACCGTCGTGCGCAAACCAGTCGCATCGCACCGCCGCTGGGCCAAGGGCCAGCGTTTCGACCGCCGCTATGCGACCAACTATCGCGTCGTGAACAACTATCGCGATTACCGCCTGTCGGCCCCGCCGCGCGGTTACCACTGGGTGCGTTCGGGCAATGATGCGGTGTTGATCGCCATCACCAGCGGCCTGATCGGCGCGGTCGTGGGCAGCGCGATCCGGTAACGCCCCATCATCCTGACAGAAAACGGCGCGCGTCCCGGACATCTTCCGGGGCGCGCGTCGCCGTGTAGGGGAGTATGATCGAGATCAAATACCTGTTTTTAAAGGATTGGGCGTAGGAGAGGTCTCAGGCCGGGGGGCCAAAAGGATCATTCATGTCGTTACGTCAAATCATGTATATCAGCAGCGCGACCGGGCAGATGACCGCCGTCGAATGCGCCGCCATCGCCAGTGCGTCCACGCCAAGAAATGCGGCGCAGGACGTGACCGGGCTGCTCCTGTTCAATGGCAAGCGCTTTCTTCAGGTGCTGGAAGGGCCGACCGCCGCTCTGGACCCGATCTATGATCGCATCAGACGCGATGGACGGCATCAAGCATTGGTCAAGCTACGCGACACGGCCATCGAAACGCGGGAATTCGGGCAATGGGCGATGGCATTCGACGACCCAGCCAGTTCCGGCCCCGATTTGAAGGATAAGGTCGCCGCACTGCTCCATCGGGCAGGGCCGACGACCAGCGCGCACTTCATAGGATCAGCCGAAATGCACCGGCATCACACCAGCCCGGTCGCATAATAAACGGCTATGACGATGAACACCGTCACCGTCTTGATGAGCGTCAGGGCGAAAATATCCTTATAAGCCTGCCGATGGGTAAGGCCGGTCACCGCCAGCAGGGTGATGACCGCGCCATTATGCGGCAGGCTGTCCATGCCGCCCGACGCCATCGACGCGACTCGGTGCAGCACTTCGCGCGGGATACCCGCCGCATCGCCCGCTGCCGCAAATTGATCCGCCATGGCCGCCAGCGCGATCGACAGGCCGCCCGATGCCGACCCGGTTATGCCGGCCAGCGATGTCACGGTGATGGCTTCGTTGATCAGCGGGTTGGGGATGGCGCGCAGTGCCTGTTTGACGATCAGGAAGCCGGGCAGCGCAGCGATGACCGCGCCGAAACCATATTCGACCGCCGTGTTCATGCCCGCCAGCAACGCGCCGCCGACCGCCGCCTTCGACCCTTCGGCGAAACGGTGTGCGACCGTGCGAAAGGCAAACAGCAGGATCGTCGCGATCCCCAGCAGCAAAGCCCCTTCCACCGCCCATAGCGCCGCCATCTGCGCCACTTGCACCGTCACCGGATCGGCCATGCCCGGCAGGGCCAGCGTCACCTGAGGGCTGTCGACCCAGCGCGGGATCGCCAAGGTCAGCAGCAGGTTGCCCACGCCCACCACCACCAGCGGCAACAGGGCGATCATCGGATGCACCGCCACGTCGTCGCCCTCATTATCCGGTTCGTTCACCAGCGTTTCGGGCGCGCCATAGCCCTCCCCCGCCGCCATCATCGACCGCCGTCGCCAGCCCAGATAGGCCAGCCCCATCGCCACGATACAGGCTGACCCGATAACACCCAGCACCGGCGCAGCCCAGGTCGTCGTGCCGAAAAAGCTGGCGGGAATGATGTTCTGGATCTGCGGCGAACCGGGCAGCGCATCCATGGTGAAGGTCAGCGCGCCAAGGCCGATAGTCGCAGGCACGAGCCGCTTGGGAATGTCCGCCCGGCGAAACATCTCGGCGGCGAAGGGATAGACGGCGAACACGACGACGAACACCGACACCCCGCCATAGGTGAGCAGCGCGGTCACCGCCATGATCGCCGGGATCGCCCTGCCTGCGCCAATGAAGCCAATGACGGCAATCACGATCGCGCGGGAAAAACCGGAAATCTCCACCAGCTTGCCGAACACCGCGCCCAGCAGGAAAACGGGGAAGTAGAGTTTGAGGAAGGTCGCGACTTTTTCCATGAACAGGCCAGAAAACGCAGCGGGCACGGCGGCAGGATCGGTCAGGAACACGGCCAACATCGCCAGCAGCGGCGCCATCAGGATGACGCTCATGCCCCGATAGGCCGCGATCATCAGCAGGATCAGCGATAATGCTGCAATTGCGACTGCCATAAGCTAACCCTCTCCCGTTCGCACTGAGCCTGTCGAAGTGCCGCACTTCTTCCTCAAGCGATAGAAGGAAGTGCAGGTCTTTCGACAAACTCGGCCCGAATGGCGCTTTGGGGGATCGCCCCTTGCCTTCCTCCCCCCTTTCCGTCATAGGCGCGCCTTCGCATTGGGTCCGGGGTGACTCGCCCCATGTGCGACACATTCGAGACGACAGCCGGAGGGGCGTTGCGCATGGGGCGTACGTCAGCGATCGGCCAACAGAAAAGGCATAACCATGGCTCTGTACGAGCATGTGTTCCTTGCGCGCCAGGATCTGGCACAGGCGCAGGTGGACGCGCTGGCGGAAACCGCCACCAAGATCGTGGAAGACAATGCGGGCAAAGTAACCAAGGTCGAGACCTGGGGCCTGCGTTCGCTCGCCTACAAGATCGCCAAGAACCGCAAGGCTCACTATGTGATGCTGAACATCGACGCCCCCGGCGGCGTGATCGCGGAACTGGAGCGTCAGACCCAGATCAACGAAGACATCATCCGCTACATGACCGTCAAGGTCGATGAACTGGAAGCTGGCCAGTCGGTCATGATGCGCAAGCAGGATCGCCCCGACCGTGGCGATCGCGGCCCTCGCGGCGACCGTGGTGATCGCGGTGATCGTGGTCCCCGCGAAGATCGCGGCGACCGTGGCGATCGCGGCCCGCGCCGTGAAGAAACCGCTGGCGAGTAAGGAGACACACACATGGCACGCCCATTTTTCCGCCGCCGCAAGAGCTGCCCCTTCGCCGCCAAGGATGCGCCGAAGATCGACTATAAGGACGTACGTCTGCTTCAGGGCTTCGTGTCCGAACGCGGCAAGATCGTCCCCAGCCGCATCACGGCCGTTTCGGCCAAGAAGCAGCGCGAACTGGCCCAGGCCATCAAGCGCGCCCGCCATCTGGGCCTGCTGCCCTACATCGTAAAGTAAGGGAGTAGATACCCATGGAAATCATTCTCCTCGAACGGATCGAGAAGCTCGGCGCCATCGGCGACGTCGTGACCGTCAAGGACGGTTACGCCCGTAACTTCCTGCTTCCGAACAAAAAAGCGCTGCGCTCCAACAACGCCAATAAAAAGGTGTTCGAGGCCAACCGTGCGCGTATCGAAGCCGACAATGCTGCCCGTCGCACTGATGCGGAAGCGGCTGCCGGAGACGTGAACGGCAAGCAGATCGTCCTGATCCGCCAGTCGTCCAACGCCGGTGCGCTCTATGGTTCGGTTGCGGTTCGTGACATCCTCGAAGCGCTGCATGCACAGGACGTCACCAACGTCACCAAGGCGATGATCGTGCTGGAACGCCCGATCAAGACGCTGGGTGTGTTCGACGTCAAGGTTGCGCTGCATCCTGAAGTCGTCACCACCATCCAGGTGAACGTCGCCCGCTCGCCAGAAGAAGCCGAACTCCAGTCGCAAGGCGTGGACGTGATGGCCGATCTGTTCGAAAAGGACGAAAGCGGCTTCACTGAGGATTACGATCCCAATGCAGAGCCAGGCGAGATCGCATCGTCCTCGGCCGATGCGGACGAAGAGCCAGCCGAAGAGGCGTAAGCCTTTTTCGCAGCCTATTCTTCAGGCACAAAATAGAAAAGCCGCCCCGCAACGGGCGGCTTTTTTGTTATGGGGACGCTTGTGAGCCAAACCCAAGCCCTCCTTCGCCATGAACTGCCCATCCGCGCCGATGCGCAACCGTTACGATAGGGCGGAACGCGCCTGACGCCCGCGCGTTCGACTGCCATGGAACCCCGCCCCCTTATCGAACGCATCGCCCGTCATCTGGCTGGCACGGACCCCAACCGCTGGCCCGATCATGTGGAACAGGCAGGCAGCATATTGGCGTTAGCCAAAGAACCGGACGCGGCGATGCGGGAGGCGGGCGACACCGCCACATGGGGCGCGATGATCGACGCCGCGCTACGCCAGCGTTGGGACGGAACGCACACTCCGGTCCACACCAGCGATCAACCGCCCGCCGGTGCGGATGAAGAAGGCGAAGCGCCCCTGTCGCCCGATGCCGTCGGTCGTGATCGTGCGGATTGGGTCCATCTCCATCCTGCTCACGATCGGCAAACATAAAGGGGCTTGGACTATGAAGGGACTGATCAAACTCGCCGTCGTCACCGGCCTTGGCTTTGCCGCACTCAAAGGGTGGCGTGAATGGATGGGCGATGGACAACCGCACGATGATCGCGGACCGGTCGGCTCGTCCGGCATTGTGCGCGACGCCGGTCCGCAACATGGTATCGCGGATAAGGATTGGGACGTGGTGGACGAACAGTCCGACGAATCCTTTCCCGCCAGCGACCCGCCGGGCAATTTCTAAACCGGTGGGGAAAGGCGATTGCCGCGTAGCGCCCCGATCCCTATGACGCGCGCATTGATAACAGGGGACTTCCATCTATGCCTTCGGGTCTGATCGCGCTGCTCGATGACGTGGCGGGTATCGCACGGCTTGCCGCTACATCGCTGGACGATGTGGCCGCCGCCGCTGGCAAGGCGGGAACGAAAGCGGCGGGCGTTGTCATCGACGATGCCGCCGTGACTCCCAATTATGTCATGGGCCTGACCCCCGACCGCGAATTGCCGATCATCTGGAAGATTGCAAAGGGATCGCTACGCAACAAGCTGCTGTTCCTCCTGCCCGCCGCCCTGCTGCTCAGCGCCTTCGCGCCCTGGCTGCTGCCGCCGCTGCTGATGCTGGGCGGGGCGTTCCTATGTTACGAAGCGGCCGAAAAGCTGCTCGAAGCTATGCAGGGCGGACATGACGTGGCGGAAACCGCGCTCGAAACGCATAGTTCGACCGAGCTGGAAAACCAGAAAGTATCGAGCGCGATCCGCACCGACTTCATCCTGTCAGGGGAAATCATGGCGATTTCGCTCGGCACGGTGGCGGACAAGCCGATCTGGGAACAGGCGATCGTGCTATTCGTCGTCGCCATCCTGATAACGGCGGGCGTCTATGGCGTCGTCGGCCTGATCGTGAAGATGGACGATATCGGCCTGCATCTGGCCAAGCGCACGTCGGCCGCCATGCGCGTCATCGGGCGCGGTCTGGTCAAGGCGATGCCAATCCTGATGGGCATCTTAAGCGTCGTCGGCACCGCTGCGATGCTGTGGGTCGGGGGCGGGCTGATCGTCCATGGCCTGCACGAATTTCACTGGGACATGATCCCCGGCACTATCGAGCATCTGGCGCAAGGCGCGGCGCAGGCCATGCCCGCCATCGGGGCGGTGATCGAATGGGTCGTGAACGCCGTGGGCGGCGCGATCGTCGGGCTGGTCGTCGGCGGCATCGTCGTCGCGGTGCTGCATGTCATTCCCAGAAAACAAAAGCATTAGAGCATAACCATGAAGTCCCTCTGGCGCATGGAGGCAGGCGCCCTCATCGCGCTCGCCCTGCCGATGATCGCGGGCAATGTCGCATGGTCCGCGATCGCCGCGACGGACCTGCTGCTGCTTGGGCGGCTGGGCGCGGAATCGGTGGCGGCGGGGGCGTTGGCGATCAACCTGTTCCACGCGCTGCTGCTGTTCGGCATGGGACTGGTCACGGCGGCATCGCCTTTGATCGCCAGCGAACGGGGCCGTCGCCGCCATTCGGTGCGCGACGTGCGCCGCACCGTGCATCAGACGCTGCGGGCCGCCGCGCTGTTCGTCCTCCCCGCCTGGGCGATCCTGTGGCAGTGCGAAGCGATCATGCGTGCCATGGGGCAGGATGCGGATCTGGCGCGCGAGGCCGGACAACTCATGCGCGGGTTGCAGTGGGCGCTGCTGCCCTTTCTGGGCTTCACGACGCTGCGCAATTTCATGGCGGCGCTGGAACGCCCGATCTGGGGTCTGGTCATCATGCTGCTGGCCATTCCGATCAACGTGGCACTGGGATGGGCGCTGATCTTCGGTCACTTGGGCCTGCCCCGGCTTGGCCTGTTCGGTGCGGGGCTGGCCAGCACCCTGTCATCGACCTTCCTGTTTCTGGGCCTGCTGGCGGTCGTGCTGAGCGACCGTGGCTTTCGCCGCTATCGTTTGATGGGCCGATTCTGGACGCGCGACCGGGAACGCCAGCGGCAGGTCTGGGCGCTGGGCCTGCCGATCGCCATCACGCTGGGCTTCGAAACCAGCGTGTTCAACGTGTCCGCATTCCTGATGGGCCTGATCAATCGCGATTCGCTGGCGGCGCATGCGGTGGCGATCCAGATCGCGGCGCTGGTGTTCATGGTGCCGATGGGCATTGGGCAGGCCGCCACGGTGCGCGTAGGCATCGCCTATGGACGGGGCGACCGGGCGGGCGTAGGCCGTGCGGGGTGGCTGGCGCTGATGGTCGGCACTGGTTTTGCCTGTGCCGCTGCCACCGTACTGATTCTGATGCCGCGTACTTTGGTGTCGATCTTCCTCAACCTGTCCGACCCCGCCAATGCGCAGACCGTCCGTCTGGCCGTCAGCTTTCTGGCGATCGCCGCGCTGTTTCAACTGGTCGATGCGGCGCAGGCCGTGGGCGCTGGCGTTCTGCGCGGGCTTCAGGATACGCGCGTACCGATGATCTTCGCCCTGCTGGGCTATTGGGTCGTGGGCCTTGGCGTCGGCACGATCCTGGCTTTTCCGCTGAAAATGCGGGGTGTTGGCATCTGGCTGGGCCTGGCCAGCGGGCTGGGCGCGGTTGCCGTGCTGATGGTCATACGCTGGACCATGCGCGAACGATTGCATCTCGTTCCGGGCTGATCCACCCGTCCCATCGGTTGCGCAGGTTGAACATGGTGCAGCGCACAAAGCAATTGAAAATTTCGCGCAAATCGGTAAGGAACCGCTTATCATGCAAGCCCCTACCGAGATTTTTGAAGCGATCGCGCTCCAGAAGTGCCTGAAGGTGACCTATAACAAGATGGTCGTCACTCTGGCTCCCCACATCCTCTACACCCGTCATGACGAAATGTTCATCGACGCCGTGACTGTGGACCGCGACGGCCGTCCGCCGCGTGAGCTGAAACTTGGCACGTTCAAGATCGTAGGCCTGTCCGACTTGGTCGTGACCGACGAAGCATTTGATGCGATGCATGGCCTGTATGACCAGAATGACGACAAATATAAGGGCGTGACCCTGTTCGCCGTCGCGCCGGAAAGCGCAGCGGCGTAATAGCGGAGCGTGCTCCCGCGAAGGCGGGAGTCCAGCCCCTACGCCTGAACCAGGCTCCCGCCTTCGCGGGAGCCCATCAGACTATTTCTTCAAACGATAGCCCGTCCGAAACATCCAGCTGATGATGGCAATGCACACGGCTAGCATCCCCGCGACGAACATCAGGCTAAATTCGATCCCCACATCGCCCCGACCAAAGAAGGTCCAGCGGAACCCCGAAATCAGATAAACGATCGGGTTGAACAGGGTGATCGTGCGCCATGGTTCGGGCAGCATATGCACCGAATAAAAAGCACCGCCCAGAAACGTCATCGGCATGATCAGCAGCAGCGGAATGACCTGCAACTGCTCGAAACTCTGCGCCCATATGCCTAAGATAAAGCCGAACAGGCAGAAACTGACCGCGATCAGAACCATGAAGCCGACCATCGCCAACGGGTGCGCCACCGGCACATCGACAAACAGATGCGCGGTCACGAATATGATGCTGCCCACGATCAGCGACTTGGTCGCCGCCGCGCCGACATAGGCAATCACCGTTTCCGTCGCCGACACGGGGGCCGACAATAGTTCGTAGATGGTGCCGGTGAATTTGGGCATGTAGATGCCGAAGCTGGCGTTGAAGATGCTTTCAGTGAACATCGACATCATGATCAGGCCCGGCACGATGAAGGCGGCATAGGCGATGCCGTCCACTTCCGTCATGCGCGACCCGATCGCGCCGCCGAATACCACGAAATAGAGCGACGTCGTGATGACCGGGACCAGCAGTCCGGTCAGCAGCGTGCGGCGAAAGCGATGCAGTTCGAACCGATAGATGGCCGAAATGGCGCGTAGATTGGACAGGCTCATGCCGCCTTCTCCTGATGGACCAGGCTCACGAAAATATCCTCCAGGCTGCTTTGCCGTGTATTGAGATCCTTATAGACGATGCCCAGATCGCCCAGCCTGCGCAGCAGAGACGACACGCCTGTCCGCTCCGCCTGCGTATCGAAAATATATTCGATCTCCGCGCCATCGGCCTTCAGGGCCACGTCCCATTCCGCCAGCTCGACGGGTATGGCGGCCAAAGGTTCGGCCAGCACGACGCCCAGCGTCTTCTTGCCCAGCTTCTTCATCAAGGCGGTCTTGTCCTCCACCAGCACCAGTTCGCCCCGGTTGATGACGCCCACCCGGTCGGCCATTTCCTCGGCCTCCTCGATATAATGGGTGGTCAGGATGATGGTGACGCCGGTTTCGCGCAGCGCGCCGATCAGCTTCCACATGTCGCGGCGCAACTCCACGTCCACGCCTGCGGTCGGCTCGTCCAGAAACAGCACGCGCGGCTCATGGCTCAACGCCTTGGCGATCATGACGCGGCGCTTCATGCCGCCCGACAGTTCCAATATCTTGGCGTCACGCTTGTCCCACAGCGACAGGTCACGCAGGATTTTTTCGATATGCGCCGGGTCGCGCGGCTTGCCGAACAGGCCACGGCTGAGCGTTACCGTGTCGATCACGCGCTCGAACTGGTCGGTGGACAATTCCTGCGGCACCAGCCCGATGGCAGAGCGCGCGCCGCGATAATCGCGCACGATGTCATGCCCGGCGACGCTCACGCTGCCCCCGGTCGCCCGAGCAATACCGCAAATGATGGAAATCATCGTCGTCTTGCCCGCGCCGTTGGGACCAAGCAGGGCGAATATCTCGCCTTCCTCGATCGTCAGGTCCACGCCCTTGAGCGCTTCGAACCCCGACGCATAGCGTTTCGTCAAACCCTTGATGTCGATGATGGATGCCATGGATGGCTCTGCCCCCTTATGTTGGGGTCAAGATAAGGACCGCGCGCCGCGATGCAACCACGCGACCGTGCCTATTCCCCGTGGCGGAAGAAACGGAATACGGTCGCGGGCGGGAAGTTGCGCACGGTCTGCCCCGCGCGCACGACGTCCAGCCCCAGCGCATCCATCACATCGCGGCTGACGGGCGGGCGCATCGAATAGGTGAACTGCACGAAACTGCCGCCCGGCCGCAGCATGCGGAAGGATTCGGACAATATGTCGTGGTGCATATGCCGATCCATCGCCAGCAGGGGCAATCCGCTCACTACCGTCTGATAATCGCCCGGTTCGCCCGCCGTCGCGGTCGATACGATCTGTGCGGGCGTTTCCAGCACGGATACGTGGGGGAAATGCCGCCGCAGACCGCGCGCGAAGGCAGGGTTGATCTCCACCACTTCCAGCTTTTCCGGCGGCAAACCTGTGTGCAGGATGGCGCGGGTGAACACACCCGTGCCGCCGCCCAGTTCCAGCACGCGCCCGTCCGTGGGGTCGATCTGCTCCACCATCAGGCGCGCCAGATAGCGGCTCGATGGAACGACCGACGCGGTCTGGCGCGGCTTCTTCACCCAGGCGGCCAGAAAATCCAGATATTCCGTTGCGCGAATGCCAAATTCGCTGTTCCGAAGGGCGATCGCCCGGCTGTGCTTCGGCTTATATTGCATGGGCGAAATGCGACCATTCCTTCTTTTACCCAACCCCCTTAGCCGGGTCGGAGGGCGGCGTCGATTGGCTTTAACGTTTCGATGCGTTCTTGCAGCCAGCCAGCCACCGCGCCGATGCGCGCCAGCTTGCGCAGGTCGCCATGCATGACCAGCCAGAAGCTGCGGATAATCTCCACCCGGTCGGTCATCAACGGCACCAGTGTCGAGTCGCGTCGGCCGATAAAATCGGGCAGCACGCCGATCCCCGCCCCTTCGGCGATCATGCGCTGCTGCATGATGATGCTGGTCGATCGCAACGTGGCTTCCAACCCCGCCTCCACCTCATCCAGATAATCGAGTTCGGGGGAGAAGATGAATTCAGGCACATAGCCCACCAGCACATGTTCGCGCAGCTTTGCGGGCGTCGTCGGCGTCCCGGCCCGCGCCAGATAGTCAGGCGCGGCGTAAAGATGCAGCCGATAGTCGCCCAGTCGCCGCACCATCAACCGTCCCCGCTGCGGCCGCGCCAGCATGACCGCCATGTCCGCCTCCCGCTTCGACGGGTTCAGGAAACCGGATGCCGTTATCAGGTCCAGCCGGATGCCGGGATGCCGCCGGTTGAAATCGGCCATGCCGGGGGCGAGCACCCAAGTGCCGAACCCTTCGGCCACGGACAATCGCACTTGCCCGGCCAGCTTCCTCTCCTGCCCCCGCGCTTCCTCCATCGCCGCCAGCGCCGCGCTCTCCGCCGCTTCGGCATGAACCAGCAGTTCCTGCCCGCGCGGCGTCAGCGACCGTTCGCCCGCGCCGATTTCAAACAATTCGGCATCCAGCGCCTTGTCCAGCCGGGCCAGTCGCCGCGCGATCGTCGTCGCATCGATGCCCAATGCCCGCGCCGCCGGGGCCAGCTTGCGCGCCCGCGCCACGGCCAGAAACACCCGCAAGTCATCCCAATCGAACATGGCGCCCCATCACTGCAAAGTTGCAGCCCACCCATGCAGAACTTCTCCATTGCTTGCAATTGTGCAAGCCGCCACATAGATTTGCCCGATCAATAAGGCACAGACCGCCTCCGGTCCCATGGCGTCCCAGGCGTCTGGCCCCGGTCGGGACAAGGAGAGTATGACCCAGTTCGATTTGACCGAGGACCAGCGCGCCATTCAGGACATGGCCCGCCGCTTCACCGCCGACGCGATCACGCCCCATGCCGGCGAATGGGACGAGAAGCATGTCTTCCCCCGTGACGCCATCCGCGCCGCAGCGGAACTGGGTTTCGGCAGCATCTATGTATCGGAAGAGTCCGGTGGCATCGGCCTGGGCCGTCTGGAAGCTGCGCTCATCATGGAAGCGATGGCCTATGGCTGTCCGTCGACCAGCGCGTTCATCTCCATCCACAATATGGGCGCGTGGATGATCGACCGCTTCGGCGCGCAGGCGGTCAAGGACAAATATCTCCCTGACCTCATCCCCATGACCCGCATGGCCAGCTATTGCCTGACCGAAGCGGGCGCGGGGTCGGACGCATCCAGTCTCAAGACCCGCGCCGTGCGCGATGGCGACCATTATGTCGTTACCGGGTCCAAACAATTCATATCCGGCGGCGGTGAGAATGAGATTTACGTCGTCATGGTCCGCACCGGTGAAGATGGTCCCAAGGGGATTAGCTGCCTCGTCATCGAAAAGGACATGCCCGGCGTCAGCTTCGGCGCGCCCGAACGTAAGCTCGGCTGGCATTCGCAACCCACGGCGCAGGTCAATTTCGACGGCGTGCGCGTGCCGGTGGAAAACCTCGTCGGGGCGGAGGGCGAAGGCTTTCGCATCGCAATGATGGGGCTGGACGGCGGCCGCCTCAACATCGGCGCCTGTTCTCTGGGCGGGGCGCAGCGCTGCATCGACGAAGCGGTGCGCTACACCAAAGACCGCAGCCAGTTCGGCAAGGCGATCGCCGAGTTCCAGAACACCCAGTTCATGCTGGCGGACATGCAGACCGAGCTGGAGGCCGCGCGCACGCTGCTTTATGCCGCTGCGGTCAAGGTAACGGACAATGCGCCTGACAAGACACGCTTTGCTGCCATGGCCAAACGCTTTGCCACCGACACCGGATCGTCCGTGGTCGATCGCGCGCTGCAACTCCATGGCGGCTACGGTTATCTGATGGACTATCCGATCGAACGCTTCTGGCGCGACCTGCGCGTCCATTCGATCCTGGAAGGAACCAATCAGGTCATGCGCATGATCATCGCACGCGACATGCTGCGGGATTGAACGCTGTCACCCGACGATAACAACAACCGTCATCCCCGCGAAGGCGGGGATGACGGACAATGATGATCGCCTGCGCAGATCGCGAAGGGAGACGAGAATGACCGACCAAGTCCTGACCCTCATCGAAAACGGCATCGGCCGCATCCGCCTCAATCGGCCAAGGGCGATCCACGCCCTGACTCCCGAAATGTGCGACGCGATCAACGCGGCGCTGCTGGCGTGGCGCACCGACGACGCCGTGGTCGGCGTAATGATCGACCATTTGCCCGCCGCAGATGGCGATCCCAAATTGTCGCGCGGCTTTTGCGCGGGCGGCGACATCGCGTTGATCGCCAACAGCGCCAGGGGTGACTGCGTCGAAGCGGAACGCTTCTTCCACCTCGAATATCGCATGAACCATCTATTGTTCGTTTATGACAAGCCGATCGTCGCCTTCATCGACGGCATCGTCATGGGCGGCGGGGTCGGCCTCTCGCTTCCGGCGCGCTACCGCGTTGCAACCGAACGCACTGTGTTTGCCATGCCCGAAACCGGCATCGGCCTGTTCCCCGATGTAGGCGGCGGGTGGTTCCTGCCCCGCCTGCCCGGCCGCATCGGCGCATGGTTGGCGACCACCGGCGCGCGGATCGACGGCGCGGATTGCGCGACCATCGGCATTGCCACGCACTATATCGGGTCGGATCGTGTCGAGGCGGTCAAGGCGCGCATATTGGCCGATCCGCTGGGCATGGGCGAGATATTGGACGAAAATGTCGAAGCCCCGCCCCATTCCAGACTGATGGATGCGCGCGCCGACATCGACCGGCTGTTCGCATCTGATGACGCGGAATCCATCGTCGCCGCGCTCGAAGCCGATGGCGGCGAATGGGCGGTGAAACAGCGCGCCGTCCTCGCCACCAAATCGCCCCAGACGATCAAGGTCGCGCTGCGCCAGTTGATCGAGGGCGCGGCCAAACCCGATTTCGCCGCCAACATGGCGATGGAATATGGCCTCGCCTGCGCCATCATCCGCCGCCCCGACTTTGTCGAGGGCGTGCGCGCGGTGATCTTCGACAAGGATAATGCGCCGCGCTGGAACCCGGCAACGCTGGCCGATGTCAGCGACGCGATGATCGACGCGATATTCGCGCCGCTGCCCGCCGACCGACAGTGGACGCCCCTGCCCGAACTTGCGCCGAACCTGACCGAAAAGGATGCCTGACATGACGACCCAGCAGACAATCGCCTTCATCGGCCTGGGCAATATGGGCGGTGGCATGGCCGCCAACCTGCTCAAGAACGGCTATGCCGTGCGCGCTTTCGACCTGTCCGAAGACGCGCTGGCCAAGGCGGAGGGGCATGGGGCCGTACGAGCCACAAGCGCTGCCGACGCCGCGACCGGCGCGGACGCCGTCGTCACCATGCTGCCTGCCGGCACCCATGTCGAAAGCGTCTATGGCGGCGACATATTCGGTGCTGCCACCCCCGGCGCGCTGTTCCTTGACTGCTCCACCATCGACGTTGCCACCGCCCGCCGCGTGGCCGACGCCGCGCTCGCTGTGGGGTTCGAAATGGTCGATGCGCCAGTATCGGGCGGCATCGCGGCGGCCAATGGCGGCACGCTGACCTTCATGGTCGGCGGCAGCGACGCAGCCTTTGCCAAGGCCAAGCCGATCCTGTCCGCCATGGGCAAGGCGGTGATCCATGCGGGTGGCGCGGGCAATGGGCAGGCCGCGAAAATCTGCAACAACATGCTGCTGGGCGCAACGATGGTTGCCACCTGCGAAAGTTTCGCCATGGCCAAAAAGCTGGGCCTTGATCCCCAGACTTTCTACGACATATCCAGCGTGTCGTCGGGCCAAAGCTGGTCGATGACCAGCTATTGCCCCGTCCCCGGCGTCGGCCCGCAATCACCGTCCGACAATGGCTATCAGGGCGGCTTTGCAGTCGGCCTGATGCTCAAGGATCTGAAACTGGCGACGCAGGCCGCTGCCGTGGTCGGAGCGTCCGTGCCCATGGGCAATGCAGCCGAAGCGCTATACCAACTGCTCGCCAATCAGGGCGAAGGTGCGCGCGACTTTTCGCTGATGATCGAGATGCTGGAAGGGAAATAACGCCTTTCCTCTCCCCACCCGTCATGCCAGCGGAGGCTGGCATCTCTCTTCTTCCGACGTTGTGCAGAAGAACAGCGAGATCCCGGCGTTGACCTTCGGTCGCCCTTCGGGTCGCCGGGATGACGATAGGAGAGGCGGGGTCTTGAATCACTTCCCCTTCGCCACCTCCGCCGCCGCCAGCACGCGCAGCACATTGCCCGACCAGATTTTCTGGATATCGGCCTCACTATAGCCCGCCTTCAACAACGCATTGGTGATCCTGGGCAGGTCCAGCACATCCTCCAGCCCTGTGACCCCGCCGCCACCATCCCAGTCCGCGCCGATACCGACATGGTCCGGCCCCACGACCTGCAACGCATGGAGCATATGCGCCATGAAATCTTCGAAGGTCGCCCGGTCCGTATCGGGATAGAGCCTGTCAATCTCCTGCCGCTTGGCCAGCAACTCGGCGCGCTTTTCCGCCGATACCTTGGCCCCTTCGCGCATTTCCCCGAACAGCGCCGCCATCGCCTTTTGCCGTTCCGGGTTGGGTTTGCTGGCTTTCAGATAGGTGCCATAAGCGTTCATCTGGATCACGCCACCCTTGGCCGCCAGCGCCTTCAGATGCGCGTCGTCGATGTTGCGCGGATGGTCATAGACCGCCTTGCACCCCGAATGGGTCAGCAGCACCGGGGTCGTGGACAGCGCCAGCAGATCGTCCAGCACCTGATCGCTGCTATGCGATGCGTCCGGCACCACACCCAGCCGGTTCATTGCCTTGAGCAGTTCCTTGCCCAGCGGACTCAGCCCGCCATAGCGCGGCTTTTTCGACGGGTCGGTCGAACTGTCGGCGAACTGGTTATGCGCGAAATGGGCAAAACCCGCGACCCGCACACCCATGTCGTAGAATGTCTGGAGCAGGGAAACATCTTCCCCCAGCGGATAGGCATTTTCGATCGACATATAGACGACCCGCTTGCCCGCCGCCGCGATGGGAGCCGCGTCCTTTGCTTCCAATGCCAGCGTAAAATTCGCCGGGTCCGCCGCCACCATGTTGCGGATTGACACACCGCGCAGGATCGCAAAGTCACGCGCCTTGCGAAACCCTTCGATCGTCAGCGGTCCCTGCGAGGTGTAAATCGCCCAGAAACCGCCATCCAGCCCGCCCTTCTTCATGCGCGGCAAATCGACCTGCGTATAATCGCTATGGACGCCATGTTCTTCCTCGATCGACCAACCCGGCAGGTCGAGCGAGGCGGGCGTATCCAGATGCGTGTCGAGCGTCAGGAGGCTCTGGTGCAACTGCTGCACCTTTTTCGGCACCGCCTGCGCCGAAGCCGGACCCGAGAGCAGCGCAACACAAGCCGCTCCCATCATCAAGAACAGCCGCATCAGATTTCACCCGAGATCGTGAACTGGAACGTGCGCGGAGAAAGCGGACGGAACGTGCCGTCGCCGGTCACGCTGGCGGAGATAAAGGACAATGTGTCCTTGTCGAACAGATTGTCGATGTTGAAGCGCGCTTTCATGCTCTTGATCGGGCCCAGGCTGAAACCATCACCAATGTCGACATAGGCGCTGAACACGGTGAAGCCCGGTACGCTCGATCCAGCGGTATTGGTGAAGGTCGACCAGCGCTTGGACGTATATTTGCCCGAAATATTCGCCACCAGCCAGCTTGCCGGTTCTACCGTCACGCCGCCACTGACGATCCATTTCGCACTGTCAGGGATATATTTGTCGGCGATTCTGATGGGCGTGGATGCGGCGATGTCATCCTGAAACTTGGCGTTATTATATGTGACGTTCAGATTGCCATAGGCTAGACCGTTCAGGAAAGACGGCTTGTAAGTGCCTGAAAACTCGGCGCCATAGGACCGGACCCGGCCAACATTCTGGAAGAAGGTTTCGGTCGCCGCACCGTTGCTGCCCGGAACAAAGCTGGTGATCGACTGGATGCGATTGTCGAACTTGGTGTAGAAAGCGGCGAGCGAGGCATAAAGCTGCCCCTGATTGGTGCGGATGCCCAATTCCATATTCTTCGACCGCTCCGGTTTGGGCTGCGTCACGAGCGCGCCGCCCGGCCGGATGACCGAATAAATGTCATCCAGTCCCTTGGGCAGGGCCATATTCTCCGCGTAGGATGCAAACATCTGCGTGCGCTCGTCAAATTTATAGAGCAGCCCCGCCATCGGCAGGAAGAAGTCGCTATAATGGGCCGTGTTGCTCTGCGGGCCATAGCCAGCGACGTTGCGCCCCGCGACGACGCGATAATAATCGTCGAAGTCGCGATAGCCGCGATAGCTATAGTCCAGATTCAGCCCCTTGAACCCGACGTCGATGATGAACCGGTCGTCGGCCAGCTTGAGCGTATCCTTCAGGAATATCTGCATCGTATCACGCTTGGACCGATAGTCCCGGCGCAGATAGACCAGTTCGTCCAGCAGCGGCGCACCGTCCGCCGCGCCATCGACAGTATTATAGCGCGCCTGCGTGCGATGATATTTGTCGACTTCGGCCCACAGGCCCGCTTCGACTGTATTGTTGCCCATTTCCCAATGCAGCTTGTTGGTGATACCATAGCGATCACCACCGACGCCCGACCGGCCGAATTGCGTGCCTCTGGGTCGCGTGACGGGCAGGCCGACGGCGACCTGTCCATTATAGCGGGTCAGCGAATTGGCATAGGTGTCGGGCGAAACGCCGTAACCGCCCTTATCCTCATAATAGAGCGTCGATTCTGCCCATACGCCCTCTGCAATCCCCGCATGGAATGTCGCGCCATATAGCTTGTCCTTCCGCACGTTGATCGCCAGATTATAGACCTGCGCATAATTGGGGTTGGAATAATAAACGCCCGCGACCGTCGGCGCGAAGCCCGGCGTCGTGTTCGGCACATTTTCCAGATAGGCATAATCGCGCCCGCACTGGCCGATCAGGTTGGTCGCCGTGCAATTATATTGGGCGCGCGTGATCGAGGGCGAGTCATAGTCGAAAAAGTCGTTCGACACGAATTTGAACCGCGCCCAGCTAGTCCCGCCGAGATCTGCGTGGATTTGCCCTTCCCAATGTTCGCGATCGACCGAACCTGGCCCCCGCCATAAATCCGTGTCCAGCTTGGTGCGGCTGACATAAGCCTTGAACGGACCGACCCTGCCGGTGCTGGCGCGGATGAAGGTGCGGCGCAGATTCTGGTCGCCAAAGCTCTGCGACACGAACAAGCCCATCTCCTCCTGCGGCGCGATGCTGTTATACTGGATCACCGGACCCAGCGTCGAATAGCTTGGCAGGCCTACATCGCCTGCGCCGATCGACGCTTCCACCACGCCCAGATTTTCATTGTCCACATAGCGGAACACCGGACTGCCGCCGAACGCATCGCTGCGCCCCGTGGGAATGCCGTCCACCACGAAGCCGATCTGGTCCAGGTTGAACGCGCGCGTCTGAACGCTGTTGCCAAACTCGTACAGCCCCAGCGCACCGTCCGTCTGCACGTTAAAGCCGGGCAACTGCTCCAGCATCTTCAGCCCCGAAACGCCCGCTGGTGCGGACAGCAACGCCTCACGCGTGACGGCGACGACGTTGCTCACCTTATCCTCACCGATCGCCTCGGCCGATTGCGATATGCGGCGACCCGTAACCGTGATGATATCCTCCGCTCCCTCCACCGGCTCCTGCGCATAAGCGGCAGATGTCAGCGCCCCGACGGCACAGGCCAGCGACAACGCAGCGCGAGATGAAAAACGAAAGGACGACGAGGCAACGAACATGGACAGGCTCCCTTTATGCCTTTGGCAGGCGTTTTGGGCCATTCAGGGCAGCATCGCGGGGACGCCGCACCTCTCCATGGATGATGAAGGCGAACGCATCGCTGCGCCCGCCCGACTGTTCTGGGTTTCCCTTTGAAACGAAGTTGCCGTCACATTCCGCCACGGGTTAACGCGGATTTATGATCCGGCGGGAGAATGTTTAAGCCGCGTGTTCCCGCCAAGGCGGGAACCCAGCCCTGCCGTCGCGGGAGCACGCAGCCTGCTAAACCCTCAACGCCCCTTCCAAACGCCCGGCCGCTTTTCGACGAAGGCGGTCATCCCCTCCGCCCTGTCCTGCGTCGCAGTCAGGATCTGGAACAGGCGGCGTTCGGTCAATATGCCCTGCGCCAAGCCGGTTTCGAACGCGACATTGACCATTTCCTTGTTCACCATCGCGGCCATCGGCGGCATCGCGGCGATCGCGGCAGCGGTCTTGAGCGCATCGTCCAGCAGGTCGGCGGCAGGCACGATCCGGCTCACCAGCCCCGCCCGCTCGGCTTCCTCAGCCCCCATCATGCGGCCAGTGAGGCACATCTCCATGGCCTTGGCCTTGCCCACTGCGCGGGTCAGGCGCTGCGATCCGCCCATGCCCGGCGCGACGCCCAGCTTGATTTCGGGCTGACCGAATTTCGCCGTATCCGCCGCGATGATGAAGTCCGCCATCATCGCCAGCTCGCACCCACCGCCCAGCGCAAAGCCTGCTACCGCCGCGATCCATGGCTTGCGGGTGGCGACCACGTGGGTCTGCCAGCCGGAAAAGAAATCCTGCAGGAAAAAGTCCGCCGCGTCCTTTTCCACCATTTCCTTGATGTCCGCGCCCGCCGCGAATGCCTTTTCCCCGCTGCCGGTCAGGACCGCGCACAACTGGGTCGGATCGGCGTCGTAGGCGGCAAAGGCGGCGCTCAGGTCGGCCAGCACCTGGCCGTTGAGCGCATTCAAAGCCTGCGGCCGGTTCAGCGTAATCAGCGTCACCGCATCGCGCTGCTCCACCAAAATCGTCTCATAGGTCATCGCCATCTCCTTTATGTCGTCGCATATGCTTTATTGCGGGGCGCGCATATCGCCCACCCCTGCCACGCCCGCATATATGCCGACCCTATCGGCACAGATGCATGAAGTCCCGATCATAGCTTTTCATATGCGCGCCGCCATCGACATAGAGCGTCTGCCCCGTCACCGACGCCGCGTTGGCCAGATACAGCACCGCCTGCGCGATCTGCTCCCCCTGCGGCAGGCGACCGAGCGGCATCATCGCCTCCAGCCGCTCCATCTGCTGCGCATCATAATCGGGCGTGGCGATGGTCAGCCCCGGCGCGACGCCATTCACCCGCACGCGCGGCGCCAGCGCCGCCGCGCTCGTCCGCGTCAGCCCCGCCAGCGCCAGCTTGGACAGGGTATAGGCAAACTGGTCGCCATGAGGATGGTCGATCCGCTGGTCCAATATGTTGACGATGCATCGGTCCACATCGCCAGCAGGGACGGTGGCGAACGCCTTGGTCAGCATGGCGGGCGCGGCGCAATTGACCGCATAATGGCGCATCAGGTCATCGGCGGTCACGCTGTCCAACCGATCCTGCCCGAACATCGCGGCGCTGTTGACCAATATGTCGGGCGGGCGGCCAAAGCGTTCCGCGACCATCGCGATCAACTCTTCGGCATTTTCGGGATCGGCGAAATCGACGGTAAAGCCTTCCCACTGCGTCCCCTCCTCCTCCAGCGTCAGCGCCAGATGGGAATCGAGCCGCGTGTCATGACTGCCATGGATCGCCAGCGAACAGCCCGCCCGCGCCAGCGACGCCGCGATCACGCCGCCCAGCCGCCGGTGCCCCCCCGTCACCAGCGCCAGCCGAGGCGAGGACAAGGGCAACCCAGCCCGCTGCGCCGTGGGAGCCACCACCACCGGTTCGCCGATCGGCGCCGCGATGGGACCATCTGTCGCATCATCCGACACGCGCGCACTGCCCAGCGGGCGGTAGGGAGGGTCGTCTTCGTTCACAGGCTATACCTCTACGACTACGACGCGATCAGCTTCAACACTTCCTCGCGTGATTTTTCGTCGTCGCGAAACACGCCCAGCATCCGACTGGTCTTCATGATGACACCCGGCGTGCGCACCCCGCGCCCGGTCATGCACCCATGGGTAGCCTCGATCACCACGGCCACGCCCTGGGGTTTCAGATGATCCCAGATGCAGTTGGCGACTTCGGCGGTCAGCCGTTCCTGCACCTGCAACCGGTTGGCATAGGCGTGCAGCACGCGTGCCAGTTTCGATATGCCCACCACATATTCGCCGGGCAGATAGGCAATATGCGCCTTGCCCACGATGGGCGCCATATGATGTTCGCAATGCGACTGAAACGGTATGTCTTTCAACAGCACGACATCGTCATAACCGCCCACTTCATGAAAGATTCGCGACAGATGATAGGCCGGATCATCGGCATAGCCCCGGCAGTATTCGCGCCACGCCCGCGCAACCCGCTCGGGCGTTTCCACCAATCCTTCGCGTTCCGGCGCATCGCCCGACCAGCGAATGAGCGTGCGGATCGCCTCGCTCACTTCGGCCGGAACCGGCTCCTTGCCTCCACCGACATCTACGGGATCGCGGTCATATGCCATGAACAGGGCCACTCCTTTTCAACTGCGTCGCATATGGCAACGGAAGGTTGGGATGGCCAGTGGTTTCAGGATCACTGGACAGCGGACCATCCCGGTGGCAAATCGGACGTTTGTCGGGTCGCAATCGAGCAATAATGTCTTATCCTTTCGCCCATGCGTACTGAACGCATCGCCGCCGTGCTGCTGGCGGCTGGCACATCTTCCCGCTTTGGTGACGACGACAAGCTGATGGCGGACCTGCGCGGCAAGCCGCTGGCCGCCCATGTGCTCGAAACGATCGCGTCCATGGCCTTTCGCGAATTGATTGCCGTCGTCCGGCCGATCGAGCAGGCGCCGGTGCTGCACCGCAAACTGGATCGGCGCGGCTATCACATCATCGTCAACGACCAGCCGGAGGACGGCATTTCGGGCAGCATCGTGCGCGCGGTCGAATATGTCATGCCCAATAATCGCATACGCGGTATCCTCATCTGCCTGGCGGACATGCCCAACGTGCCGCAAACCCATTATAATCGCATCTGCATGGCGGCGGAGGATATCCGGTCGGTCGTCGCCAGCACCGACAGCTTCTCCGCCTCGCCCCCCGCCTTCATCGGCCGCAAGCATTTCCCAGAACTATTGGCATTGAAGGGCGATCAGGGCGCCCGCGTCCTGCTCAGCCACGGGCTTCAGATCGAAACATCGACGCAGGTGCTGCACGACATCGACACACCCGACGATCTGGCAGGTTTTCACAAATAGGCTTGACGCTCTTGAACCGCGCGCCGATCATCTCATTTATGTCCTGAACATCGCCCGTGCAGCAATAAAATGTTTCTTCCCCGCGCCCCTGCGGCTAGAGCGGCTGCCTTATATCCGCCCGAAGGACCATAGATCATGCCCGCCTACCGTTCCAGAACCACCACCCACGGTCGCAATATGGCGGGCGCGCGCGGCCTGTGGCGGGCGACGGGGATGAAGGACGAGGATTTCGGCAAGCCGATCATCGCGGTCGTCAACAGCTTCACGCAATTCGTGCCGGGCCATGTCCATCTGAAGGATCTGGGCCAGCTCGTCGCGCGCGAGATTGAGGCCGCCGGTGGCGTCGCCAAGGAATTTAACACCATCGCGGTCGATGACGGTATCGCCATGGGCCATGGCGGCATGCTCTATTCGCTGCCCAGCCGTGACCTGATCGCCGACAGCGTCGAATATATGGTCAACGCCCATTGCGCGGACGCCATGGTCTGCATCTCCAACTGTGACAAGATCACGCCAGGCATGCTGATGGCTGCGATGCGCCTCAACATTCCCGCCGTCTTCGTATCGGGCGGCCCGATGGAAGCGGGCAAGGTGGTGATGCGCGGCAAGACGGTCGCGCTGGATCTGGTCGATGCGATGGTCGTCGCTGCCGACGAAAGCTACACCGACGAAGAAGTCCAGACGATCGAACGCTCCGCCTGCCCCACCTGTGGCAGTTGTTCGGGTATGTTCACGGCCAATTCGATGAACTGCCTGACCGAAGCGTTGGGCCTCTCGCTGCCCGGCAACGGTTCGACGCTGGCCACCCATTCCGATCGCGAACGGCTGTTCCGCGAGGCGGGCCATGTCATCGTCGATATCACCAAACGCTATTATGAGCAGGACGACGAAAGCGCCCTGCCCCGCAACATCGCCAGTTTCAAGGCGTTCGAAAATGCCATGAGCCTGGACATCGCCATGGGCGGATCGACCAACACGGTGTTGCACCTGCTGGCCGCCGCGCATGAAGGCGGCGTCGATTTCACTATGGCCGACATCGACCGCCTGTCCCGCCGCGTGCCGTGCCTGTGCAAGGTCGCGCCCGCCAAGCAGGACGTGCATATGGAGGATGTCCATCGCGCCGGTGGCATCATGGCCATATTGGGCGAACTGGAACGCGCTGGGCTGATCGACACGTCGCTGCCTACGGTCCACAGCCGCACCATGGCCGATGCGCTGGCCCGCTGGGACATTGGCCGCACCAACAGCGAAGAAGTGCGCAACTTCTACCGCGCGGCGCCCGGCGGCGTCCCGACCCAGACTGCGTTCAGCCAGTCCGAACGGTGGGAAGACCTCGACATCGACCGCAAAAAAGGCGTGATCCGCTCGGCCGAACATGCCTTCTCTCAGGATGGCGGCATCGCCGTTCTCTATGGCAACCTTGCTCCCGAAGGCTGCATCGTGAAGACCGCAGGCGTCGATGACTCCATCCTCATCTTCCACGGCACCGCGCGCGTCTACGAAAGCCAGGACGCCGCAGTGGCTGGCATTTTGGGCAATGAAGTCAAGGAAAAGGACGTCGTCGTCATCCGCTATGAAGGGCCAAAAGGCGGTCCGGGCATGCAGGAAATGCTCTATCCCACCAGCTATCTGAAGTCGAAAGGCTTGGGCAAGGCCTGCGCGCTCATCACCGACGGGCGTTTTTCTGGCGGCACGTCGGGCCTCTCCATCGGCCATGTCTCCCCCGAAGCAGCAGAAGGCGGCCTGATCGCGCTGGTCCAGACCGGCGACCCCATCGTGATCGACATCCCCGCCCGCGTCATCAAGGTCGATCTGGATGACGCCCTGCTCGCCGAACGCCGCGCCGAAATGGAAAAGATGGGCGCAAAGGCCTGGAAACCCTTCGGCCGCAAACGCGCCGTATCCCCGGCCCTGCGCGCCTACGCCGCCATGACCACTAACGCCGCCAAAGGCGCCGTCCGCGACGTCAGCCAGATCGAGAAATAGGATCCTCCCCTGCAAGGGGGCACTTGGCGAACCCTGCAAAGATCCTCCCCGCGCAGGGGAGGATCAAGCATCAAGCCAACCGCGCAGCATGCCAGCGCAGATGATCGTCCATGAAGGTCGATATGAAATAATAGCTATGGTCATAGCCCTCGCGCATGTTCAGCGTCAGGGCGATGCCCGCCTTTTCACACGCAGCACGTAGCAAATCCGGCCGCAATTCCTTTTCAAGGAACTGATCCGCCCCGCCCTGATCGACCAGCAATGCCTCGACCCGCGCGCCATCCTCGATCAGTGCGACCGCATCATGCTTGCGCCACGCGGCCTTGTCGTCACCCAGATAACCGCCCAGCGCTTTCTGCCCCCAAGGCACCTGCCCCGGCGCGACGATCGGCGCGAAAGCCGACACGGCCTTGAACCGATCTGCCAACGCCAGCCCGATGGTCAGCGCGCCATGGCCGCCCATGGAATGGCCCATGATCGACTGGCGTGTCATGTCGGCAGGAAACTGCGCCGCGACCAGCGCGGGCAGTTCGTCCGTCACATAGGACCACATTTTATAATGCTGCGCGAAGGGTGCCTGCGTCGCGTCGACATAGAAACCCGCGCCCAGTCCGAAATCATAGGCGCCATCCGGGTCGTCCGCCACGCCCTCGCCACGCGGCGACGTATCGGGCGCAACGAAGATCAGGCCCAGCTCCGCGCACACCCGACGATATTCGCCCTTGTCCGTTACATTGGCGTGGGTACAGGTCAGGCCTGACAGATACCATACGACCGGCATCGTCACGCCCGGCTCATGCGGCGGCACATAGACAGAGAATGTCATGTCCGTGCCGGTGCTGGTGGACGCATGGCGATAGACCCCCTGCGTCCCGCCATAGGCCTTGTTCTGCGATACCGTCTCCATCAGAAGACGACAACCGAACGGATGCTCTCGCCTGCATGCATCAGGTCGATCCCCTTGTTGATTTCCTCAAGGGTCAGAACATGGGTAATCATCGGGTCGATTTCGATCTTGCCGTTCATATACCAGTCCACGATCTTGGGCACGTCCGTCCGCCCCTTAGCCCCGCCAAAGGCGCTGCCCTGCCAAACGCGGCCGGTGACAAGCTGGAACGGACGAGTGGAAATTTCCTTGCCCGCTTCGGCCACGCCGATGACCGTGGAAACGCCCCAGCCGCGATGGCAGGCTTCCAGCGCCTGACGCATCACCGTCGTGTTGCCGGTGCAGTCGAACGTATAGTCCGCCCCGCCATCGGTCAGTTCGACCAGATGCGCCACGATGTCGCCATCGACCTTCAGCGGATTGACGAAATGGGTCATGCCGAAACGGCGGCCCCATTCCTCCCGGTCAGGATTGATGTCCACGCCGATGATCTTGTCCGCGCCCACCATCCGCGCGCCCTGCAGCACGTTGAGGCCGATGCCGCCCAGGCCAAAGACGATGACATTGCTGCCCGGTTCGACCTTCGCGGTCTTGACCACCGCGCCCACGCCCGTCGTCACGCCGCACCCGATATAGCAGCTCTTGTCGAACGGCGCGTCTTCGCGGATTTTTGCGACCGCGATTTCGGGCAACACCGTGAAGTTGGAGAAGGTAGAGCAGCCCATATAGTGAAAGATCGGCTGGCCCTTATAGCTGAACCGCGTCGTGCCGTCGGGCATCAGCCCCTTGCCCTGCGTCGCGCGGATCGCGGTGCATAGGTTCGTCTTGCCGGACAGACAGCTTTTGCACTGGCGACATTCGGGGGTGTACAGCGGGATGACATGATCGCCCGGCTTCACGCTGGTCACGCCCGGTCCGACTTCGCGCACGATGCCCGCGCCTTCATGGCCCAGGATCGATGGAAAAATGCCCTCGCTGTCGAATCCGTCGAGCGTATAGGCATCGGTATGGCAGATGCCCGTCGCCATGATCTCCACCAGCACCTCGCCAGCCTTTGGCCCTTCCAGGTCGACCTCGACGATTTCCAGCGGCCTCTTGGCTTCGAATGCTACGGCGGCGCGGGTTTTCATGGGGCTTGGCTCCTCGCAAAATGATATCACGCCTCCCCTAGCAACATCGGGGCTGGGCGATAAGGAAGCATTTTTGCAATAGACTATGACATGACGGGGATAATCCCGATCAGAAAGGCACTTCCTCGCCCTGAAAGTCGAACAGCTTGCCGCTGTCGGGAATCTTCAATCCCTCGACCACATCCAGCAATTGCAGCGCGGCGCGCTCCGCATCGAACAGGCGGCCCGGCTGGACATTGCCCTGAAACGGTCGAGACAGGTCGGTATCGACCGTGCCGGGGTGCAGCGCGACGACGATCGAGCGATCGTTGCGGCGGCGCTCCTCGATTGCCAGCGTACGGATCATCATGTTGAGCGCGGCCTTCGACGCGCGATAGCCATGCCATCCGCCCAGCCGATTGTCGCTGATCGATCCCACCCGCGCAGACAGGGCCGCAAACACACCACGCTGGCCGCGCGGCATGATCGGCAGGAAATGCTTGGCGACCATCGCCGGGCCGATCGCATTGACGGCATAGACCTGCGCCAGCCACGCCGCGTCCAGATCGCGCAACGCCTTTTCCGGGCCATGTTCGCCATCATGCAGCAGGCCGGTCGCCACGATCACCAGAGCCGGTGGTGGCCCCTTGGCAACGTGATCGGCGGCGGCTGCAATGCTTGCCTCATCGCGCAGGTCGATATGCTGCGCTCCCTCACGCGATCGGGCGAAGCCGTGGACGCAGGCAAACGCCCCTTCCTCGACCAGCGCCGCTTCCAGCGCGCCGCCGATGCCGCCCGATGCGCCGATGACGACCGCGCTGCTCTTGCCCGTGTCACTCATGCCCGCATGAACCGCCAGCGGTTCGCATCGCTTTCATCCGCATCGAACCGATAGCCATCGCTGTCGAAGCCGCGCATATCATCGACCTTTATAATATGATGCTCGCACATCCACCGCGCCATCATGCCCCGCGCACGCTTGGCGTTGAAGCTGACGAAGCGGGGACCATCAGGGCCAGGTTCGCGAAACTCCACATCGATCACCCGCGCATCGCCCAGCTTGCCCGCCACGGCCGCATAATATTCCTGGCTGGCCAGATTCAGCACCACCTTTGCCTCGTCCTGCGCCAACTGGGTGCGCAACAGATCGGCGATCCGGTCGCCCCACCAGTCGGTCAGCTTCTTGTGCCGGGGTGCCCAGCGCGTGCCCATCTCCAGCCGATAAGGGCGGATCGCATCGAGCGGGCGCAGCAGGCCATAGAGTCCCGACAACATCCGCACATGATCCTGCGCGAAAGCGACCCCGGCCTCATCCAGCGTATCGACCTCGAACCCGGTGTAAACGTCACCGGCGAAAGCGAACAGCGCAGGACGCTCAGGCAGGTCGGGGAAATCGCGAAACCTCTCCGCGTTCAGCTTGGCCAGACGCGGCGAGATATGCATCAGCTCGGCCAGCTTTTTCTGCGACAGATTGGCCGCCGACTTGGCAAGGCTGCACGCTTCCTCCGCAAAATGCGGGGTGGTGACATCAAGCGGCGGGAGCGCGCGCTCGAAATCGAGCGTCTTGGCGGGGGACAGCAGGGCAATCATGCCGCCGTCCGTAGCGCGGGCCGATCCATGCGTCAAAATGTCCGCGCAAAGATCGCGCGCGAGCGCTATTCTTCAGCTATGGCACTTGCGACCATGGTGCTCTGCGCCCGATCAATGGACCACAGACGCCCGGCCTGAACCGGATCCCAGTCGATCGCCTGCCCCGGCGTAGCCGTGCCGATCGTGCGCTGCAATTCCAGCCGCGATCCGCCTTCCGGCAGGCGCAGTTCATAGATTTCGGGGCGATCATGCCCCGCGACATAGAGGCGACCATCCCTGCTCCAGCTTAGCCCCGAGCAACTGAAAGGCGCAAAGCGGGCCAGTATCTCCGTCGGAAACGTCCATGCCGCTTCCTGCCGGAAAGCATCGTCCAGCCGCGCCAGCAGCGTATAGCGATGGTCCCGGTTCGGTTCCCCGCCCTTGCCCGCATAATTGGCGTAGACCGCCCAACATTTGCCATCATGTCGATCGAGCGCGGTCAGCGATCCGGGACCAAAGCCAAGGCTGACGGTGCGCAGGTGGCGCAGGGTGTGCGTATCGAAAATCTCCACGGCGCTGGTCTGGGGCACTTGCGGATAATTGGATGCCGCGCAGACCAGTTCGCGCCCCGCGACGGTGCAACTGTTCATATGGGGGAACAGCGCACGCTCCCCCTTCCATTCCGCAATTCGCTTGCCGGTGGCGATAATATATTTGCCGATCCGATCATTATCGATCGCATAGACATGGGTGCCATCCGATGCGACCCCCTGATGCGCTTCGGCCGCGGGGATACGCAGGACGACGGGTGACGCTGGTGGAGACGGAGATGGAGATGGGGACGGCGCGTCGCCTGCCACCTGCCCGGACGCTGGCGACAAGCCTATGATAAACAAGATGAATATGAGTGACAGACGGGGCATTGCAGGACTTTCCTTGGGCGGCAGGGCCGATCCATAAACCGCCAATGCTACCGACAAATGGCAAAGCTATCGCGGCGGCAGATAGAGGCGCATCCGTCCCGAGGGCAACGGCACCGGTCGATAACCGTGCCTCCGCGCCCACTGCTCAAGCGGCGCGTCCAGCCCCCCGGACGCGGCGCGTTCCCGCTCCCCTTCTCCACCAGCCAGTATCGCGGCAGGCGGCTGGGCGTCCAGATCCTCGACCAGCGTGGCGGACGTGGTCAAATGAAACGCCCGCGCCTGATGCGGCGACAGAATATTACGTGTCCGTAACAGAAACGGTCCAGTCACAAATCGCCGGTCAATCGGCAGAGCGGCATCGACAATGCGTTCTGTAGAAACCGTGGTGCTCACTCGCGAATTCAGGTCCGCAGGCAGCAGACGATCGATCGCCCAGACGTCCCGCATAACGGCCAGCATCGGGCTGCGCCCTGACGCAATATTGCCACCGACCTTCATCGCCGTTTCGCCAAGCCCCGCCACTACACAAAGAACGATCAGGCCATGGCCTAAGCCCTGACGCCAGAAAGGCGCGTCGGCCAACAGCGCAAAACGGATGAACAAGGCAGGCAATACTGGCCCCAGATATTGCACATAAATGGGACGCGGCAACCATGCGGCAACCATCCCCGCGACGATCACCATGTCCAATAGCACCTCCACCAACCTGCGCCGCCGACCGGCGATCGACAGCAGCGCGATCAGCGCGATCAGGCCGCACCCCTGCGCCAGATAGCGCACCATCCGGACCAAGCTGAGCGGCCAGTCCAGCATGAATGCCTGACCATTCAGGGTGCGCCATTCGACCGGTGCCTTGATGCTATAATCGATGATGCCAAACCATGCCGCGTCCCATGCCTGCGCCGCCATCCAGATGGTCGGCAGAGCGCCGATCCCGCCGCCCAGCGCCAGCAGAGCCACTCTTGCCACGCCCAGACTGCGCCAGTGGAGCAGCGCAAAAAGCCCGACCGCCGCAGCCGGCAGGCCATAGCTGATCTTCGCCGAAGCCGCGCCTGCCAGCATAATCCCCGCCAGCAGCGCCGACCACCGGCCAGTATCCCCCCGAACCACGCCGATCAAGACCGCCAGCCCCGCCGTCATCAGGAGCAAGGGCAAAGCATCATTGCGCGCAACGCTGCCCGCGAACAGCAGCATATGGCTGGACGACAGCGCCAGTGCCGCGATGGCCGCACCACGATCCGATGCACCCGCCCGTCGCGCCGCCAGCCAGACACAGGCGACAGCCCCTGTCGCCAGCACCGCATTGACGACGCGCAGGGCGGGGAACAGCCACCCCTTCGCCCCCCACGCCAACGGCGCGAAAAGAAGGGGTTGCAACGGCGTCTGAAGATAGGCGAAGTCGCGATAGGGAAGGCCATAGCGCATCATTGCAACCGCGCCGACATATTGCCCCTCGTCATGATCGAGCGGACCGAACGCGACAAGGATCAGCAGCAAAACCAATAGCGCGGCGCACAAGGGCCAGATGGCGTATCGAACGGGAACGGGGCCGGTCCTACCAGCTAAGCTGCGCACGGACCATGATCGCCCGCGCCTGATCCGCCGCATAAAGCGGTCCCAACGGATCATCGCGCATGAAGCGACCGCTGGTCAGGTGATCCGGGTCCGTCATACGGGCGGACAGCAGCAGGGGTCGCCCCGCAGACGTCGCCATCCGATAATCGACACCGGCCTGCACCCGCACTGCCCGGCCTTGCTCTGCCCAGAAGGCAGGCGCGCTGTTATGGGCGATCGACAGGTCTGCCTGCCACGGTCCATCCTGCCATACGGAGCCGATCCCCAGGCTCCGCTCGCGCATCATGGCCCCGCCCGATACGTGCGTCCGCGCGTCGCCATAGCGGACGGTCCATGACAGATGCGGGGTCAGGCGATGCTGCGCTTCCGCCACGACGCCTGCGATCCGCGCGGAGCCGCCGTTCACCGGCAAAACGCCGCGCCCGACGAAGGCCAGCTGGTCGTCCAGCCGCCCACCCTGCAACGCGATGGACAGGTCGACGGCAGGCGTCGCAACCCAATCGGCGCGCATCTGCACGCGGCTATATGTCTCTGGCTTGAGCGTGCGGGTGAGCGACAGGAAGCTGTCGCGCGTCAATCCCATCGGTCCGCCCGTCCCGGTTTCGGCATAGGCCCGCAACCGTTCAAGATAACCGACAGTCAATCGCAGGCCGCGGCCCGGCTGGATGGCCAAATGCGCGCGCGGCAGGAACCAGTCGCGTGAGCGCAGCCGCTCGCTGCCTGTGCCTACGGTAACGTTCGCGCTGCGATTGCTGATCTTGATGCCATCCCAGCCCAGCGACGCCAGGACGTGATCGCCGATCGAAAACCGGTCCTCAATCGTATAGCGCACCACACGGCTACGCGAGAGCGCGTGCGGCGTCAGCGGCGTCGCAGTGCCAAGATCGGAAAACCGCCGCGTGGTCCGTTGCAGCATGATGCGAATATCCTGCATGCGATCGTCAGCGCCGATCGGATCGATATGCCCGCTTATCCTGGGATCGTGGACGCGGGCAGGCAGGCGGGGCGACAGGCCAGGATGTGGTTTCAGTGAAAAGCCGAGCGGCAGTGTCTGCGCCTGCGCATTGCCAGCGATGCAGGCCAGCAACAGAAGCGACGCACTAGGCCGCTTCACAAGCGCGCTCCGGCAGGGCCGCCCGTCGCGACGCGGATCGGCGGACCCAGTCCATAGTCGATGACATATCCAAAATGATCGGACAGCGACGCGCCATCGGGTTCATATCCGAAAGGCACATGCGCCGACAAAACCGGCAACGGCCTGTCCTGCCCATTCCGCGCGAACAACCAATCCTTCGCCTTGCCGCTGGCGAGGCCCAAGTCGCGGCATGTCGCCGCGTCGATGCAAGCGGATTGAACGAGCGCACGGCGCGCTCCGCCCAGATCAGGGCGGATGAAGCGCATCCCGGCCTGCGCGAAACTGGTGAAGAAGGCGTCGGCCCGGCGGCCATCCTTGCCGATATTCATATCGCCGCCCAGCACCATCGCCTGCCCGGCCGGAACATGGCTCGCGACGAAGCGCGTCATCAGGTCGACCTGCCGCACGAAGGCGCGCTGGGTGCGTTCGATCGATACACCTGCGGCGCCACGGGCATTGAGGTGCGTGTTGACGATGCTGATAGGCCCATCGAAACCGGGCACCGCCAGATGGGCGATCAACACGCCCTTGTTCGCCAGACAATCGAACCCGGCGCAGGCGAAATCCGGGAAGGTTATGCGATCGATCCGCTTGATCGGATAGTCTGACAGGATTTGCAGTCCACTGCCCAATTGCTTTCCTACCGCCTCCCCCCGCTCCCAGCGTGCTTTGGCCAGAAAGGGCCGGTCGGCGACGTCCATCGCGATGCCTGACAGAGACGCCGCATCCGGGCCGTGCGCAACATGGGCATAGCCTGCCCGCAGCGCGATCCGTGCCGCCTGCGCCGTGAAGGCTTCCTGCAACAATATGATATGGGGCTGCTGGCCGGACCGGCGCAACTGCGCCAGCCTGTCGGCAATATCATCCAGCGCCTCTTCCCGCCCGAATGCGATCGGCCAGGGCAGGCCTTTGACATTATAGGTCATGACCGACAGCCTGCCGTCCGCAGGCGCCGATCCGGCTGCATCCCGATACAAGGCAGGATATTGGCCGCCATGCGTCGATCCGGACGCGGCCAAGGCGACCAGCCCCGCAAATAACAGTGCGCGTAATGGTTTGAACATGATGGCGGCCCCCCGTGTATTCAGGGCATAGCGGGCAATTGCGGCATCACCGTTTCGGTTAAGCGGCAGCGCGGTTAAACTTTGGCGGCATGTCCGTCATCGAAAGGACGCCATCCTGTCACGCAGCCATTGGCTGCGCGTGCGCTGCGTAGAGGGCGAACAGATCGGCGAAATGCGTGTCCATCGTGCGCGTGCCCATCGCAGCAGCGCGCGCCTTGACCATGTGCGTGTCAGGGCCGTCCGACACGAAGCGGTCCAGCCGCTCGACCAGGCTCACGCCATCGGCTGCAACATAATGATAGCCTGCGCCAGGCACCAGATGATCCGCCGCTGCGCCGCTATCAGGCAGGAACATCGGCACGCCGCTCGCCCGCGCTTCCGCTGCGATCATGCAGAATGTCTCGGATTCACTGCCATGGACCAGAGCATCCGCACTGGCGAGCAAAGTTGCGAAGGCCGCTCGATCGGTGACGGGCGCGATCAACCGGACATGTGGATTGCCAGCCGCCGCACGCTGCACACTGGCCCGCGCCCGACCATCGCCCGCAATGACCAGCCCGACCGGACGGGCAAAACCACTGGCCGTGGCGGCCTCGATAATCATAGGCCACCGCTTTTCCGGCGCATGCCGACCAGCGCCCAATAACAGCACTGCGTCTTCAGGAAGGCCGCAGGAGGCCAGAAGCTGCGCACGCAGATCGGCGTCACGCCGGGCGGGCGAAAAAATGCCGGGCTGCACACCCATATGGTTCGTCACGACACGACGCAGCCCGCCTGCCTTCAGCCGGGCGGCCAGATCGTCGCTGGCGCACACGATATGGTCGAACCGCGCGTCCATGCGGTGCAGATGGCGCCAGAACCAGTCGAAGCCGCGATCGATCACCGGGCGCGGGGCAAGTCCCCGAAACCAGCGATAGGCATAATTGCCCAGCGGATCGGCATGCATGATAAGGCTGCGTGGCGCGCTGCCGCGCCAGTTGGCGACCATCGTCGCGCTGGCCCAGGGCGTCGATGCCTCGACCAGATCCGGCCGCAGCGAATCCAGCCGCGCATGCAAAGCCGGTTCGTCGTGAAAATAGTGATAGCGCCCATCGAGCGGGAAACGACGCGCGCGGACAAATTCGATACGGGCATGATCGTTGATGATTTCCACCCCCGCCTCCGCCGCCGGGGCCAGGATGATGACTTCATGACCCTGCTTTGGCCCCGCCAGCATCTTGTGCCGGACATAGGTTTTGACGCCCCCGCCCCGGTTCGAATAAAATGCGCACACATCGACGATCCGCATGATCTCTACCGCCTTGCCGACACAGGGCCGAAGGACAAAAGCCCCCGGCGATAATTCATGACGATCTGCTCCCGCGTCACGCTGGCACCCGCGACGATCGCCGCCTCGCTGGCCCTGGGCTTGCCCATGCCCAGCTTCGGGTTGCTCCCAAAGCCAACGCCATCGACCGACAGGCCGAACCTGTGATTGCCGTCCCGATCATGCAGCACGCTGACGGCGTAGCGGCCCGGCCCCGGCAAGCGCACGCATAAGCTCACCGGGTCGCCCGATGGCACGGGCACTTCGACGCGCCGGAACGCCTTGCCCTGCGCAATCAGGATATTGTCGTCCTGCAGGAAATCACGATCGTTGGCGGGATAGACTTCCAGCTTCAACAGACCGCTGCGGTCCTTCAGCCCGACGATGTCGATCAGGAAGGCCGGGCCGCTTTCGTTGCTACGGCACTGCGCCTCCGCCTTTCCCAAAGCGGGGGTGGAGGGAGGGATGACGCCCGACAGCAAGGCCAGCGTCGCCGACAGGATGACCGGCGCAATCACAACGCCATCCGCCGCCGAATGACGCCGCTCGCACCCAGCAGCAGCCCAACCAGCAAGTGCGTGGCCAGCAACAGGCTGGCGAGCAGGGCCAGAATTTCGGCAATCTCCCCTTCCCGCCCGACCAGGAAAGTGGCGACGCCTGCAAACAGGACATCCTTGTTGGGCACCAGCGGCAAACGCGACAGTACCAGCCGGACGGTCGACAGCATCACCCACCAGCTCAGCGCCACGTCGGGCAGCATCAGATGCCACAGCCATGCATATAGCAGCAGGTTGGTGAAGATGCGCACGAAATGCACCGACGCCACCATCCGCCGTTCCCGCGCAGGCAGACTGAATATACGCCGCCCCAACAGCATGGGGATCAGCGACGCCAACACCAATATGGCCAGTGAAATGCCCAGCGTCTGCCCGTTGATCGCCAGCCGCAGGGACGAGAGCAATGGAAAGGTCAGAGCCAGCATCGCCAGCGTCACGACATTGCCCATGATGCCCGACAAAATAGCCGAATCCTTGACCGCGCCAAAGGGCGACCCCGCCATGCGCACATGGCTGCGCGCCCAGGCGTAGAAATAGACGTCGCCGACATAGCCCAACAGCAGTTCGTTGCTCAGCCGCTTGCGGAACAACGCCGCCAGTCCGCCCGCCGGGATCGACCAGAGCCGATGGAAGATGAACCAGTCGAACAGTGGCGTCAGACTGTAGGTCAGGACGAAGACGCTCCAAAACATCACTGTCTTGGGCACGAGAGCCAGCAACGACGTAAAATCCACGCTGCCCAGTTGCACGAACACGACGGCCAGCAGCGCGAACGAAATGACGGGGCCAAACCATGCCGTCCAGTTGCGACCAGACGCCACCAGCGGCGCGGGCAACAGCCGTTCGCGCACGGCAGGCGCCTTCCATTGCGGAAGCGCCGTATCGATAGGATGGGTCGGGGCGATATCCACGCTGCTCATGCCGGCTTCACACTGCTCCCTGAACGAAGAAATGAGGATGTCTTGCGCATCTTGGCTTCGCGCGCCTGCCGATCGGCAATTACGGTCGCAAAGAGCGCGACATAGGCCGGAACCGCCGCCTCTATAGTGCAATCGCGCACCTTCGCCCTTGCTCTGGCGCGGTCCTGCCGGACAGGATCGACCTGCGCTATCGCCTGCGCGAAACCTTGAACGTCGCCGCAGGCGACCAGCGTGCCAAGCCCGCCATGGTCGAGCATATCCGCGATTCCCACGCAGCAGCGTGTCGCAACGATCACGAGACCGACCGATAGCGCTTCGACCACGGCCCCAGGCAGCCCTTCGTAAAGGGACGAGAGCAGCAGCACGTCATAATCGCGCAGCCGCGCACGGACATTGCAGCAATGTCCCGGCAGATCGACCCGATCCGCTAAGCCGAGCGCAGCGATCAGAGCAAGCAGCGCACCACGCTCGCTACCTTCGCCGAAAATGGTCAGATGGTCGTCAGGCCACGCACCGCGTGCGAACGCGCGCAGCATGGCGGGATAGTCCTTCTGCCGCTCCAGTCGCCCCACCGCAACAAAGCGCCGCCCTGTGGTGGGCTGACGCTCACGCCTATCCGGCTCGAAGTCGGCAGCATCCAGCACCGGATTGGGCATGACATGCACGCGATGCGGGGGAACTCGCATCAATGTCATGACTTCGGAGGCCATGGGCGTGGACAGCACCGCAAAATGATCGATCGCCCGCCCCTGCAAACGCAGCCAAAGACGATAGAGCGGGCGAATCATTGGCGGCAGATCATGACGCTGCAAATCATTGCTGATCTTCGCGACGATCGGCGGGCAGGTGTTACCCAGCGCCAGCTTCAGCAGAACGGGGATGACCGTATAGGCATTGCCGGGACAGAATAATATGGTCGGCGGCGAGCTGCGTATCTGACGCCAGAGCGACACAGTAAGGCGCACGATAGGCGCACGCGACCCGATAGCAGGCCAGACCCGCGCGACGTGATACTGTCCCGATGGCGGCTCCATCGGCCCAAATTCCGATCCAGCCACCAGGTCAATAGGCAGCCCGGCCGTTCTCAAGCCGTCAGCGAGACGCAGGGCAATCCGCTCTACCCCGCCCGGACCAAAGCCTTTGACGAACAGCATGATGCGGCGATCTGAACCGTCCGCACGCTGGCGAATGTCGAAGCTGACCAGTGGATCCGTGCGCGTCATAGACTGTGCCCATGGCCGCGCGATGTAACAACCTCATGCCAGTTCGATGACTGGCTTGTGACTATCGCGTCTTTGGCAGGAAAAATTCCAGCCGGGTCGGGTCAGTTATTGCAGTGCCACTAAACCATATTTAGCGCAGCCGCTCCACGCACAAACGAAAAGCGAAGCGTCGCACGATCCGCACGTCATCAACTGACAGCCCCGCTTGCGGAAGTAGGGCGCGCCAGTCGTCGGGACGGAAGGATCGCGCGATCGACAATTGCCCATCCTCGCGCACGATCCGATGGACCAGCAGAAGGCGGGCCAGAAGCGGATAGCCCCAATAGGCAAAGCCGTGGCGATGCAGGTCGCAGATCAGCCAGCCCAAGCGCGCCCGCGCCTCCATATGGCGCAGAAAGGTCATGAGCTGACCGTCCGTCATATGGTGCGTCACCTGACTGGAAACGATGAAGTCGAACGTTTCGGGCTGATCGCGATAGTCCCCGGCGCGATAGTCTATGCACAAGTCCGCCGGAGTCGCCGCGCGGGCGGCGGCGAGGCTGTTTTCGTTAAGATCGACCCCGACCAGTTGCGCATCGATCCCGCGCATGCGCGCCCACCGCGCCACGACGCGCAATATGTCGCCATCGCCAAAGCCAACGTCCAGCAGGCTGAACCGCCTGGCCGACCCGATCGCGCGGTTCAGAAACGCAATGGTCGGCCGGGCGGTGAAGGTCCAGCGATTGACGCGTGCCAGATCGTGCAAAACCTGCGCGTAAATTGCGGAGTCGAGGTCGGCCGCATCCATTTGCTCTTCCTGCCGCGACCGGACTTGCAAATTAGCCATGGCCTAACGCCCCAGCAATCCGCGTGCCTGCCCCGCAATCTCCGCCAACATAGCAACATTGGGCGCTGCCGCCGCCTTGGCCCGCTGCACTAGCGTGCGAAACTGGCGGATGCGTGCGCCGCGTTGCACCAGCCAGTTTTCGATATGGGTGGCGATGTCCTTGCCGCCGTCATTCCGGCTGCAATGCGCCAGGAAATCGAGCCGCACCTGTTGCATGTCCCGAGCCACGCCCGATATGAGCAACCGCTCCCACGGGTCGGTCGGCTGCATCCGCGCGGCGGCGGACTGCACCCAGTCGATGCCAACCGCTTCGCCCAAATGGGTGAAGGCGCGGGTCAGCGCGACTTCCTCCACCTTCAACCGGTCGGCCAGCGCGGCAATGCCCACTGCACCATCCAGCTTGAACAGACCCGCCGTGCGCAGCGCCAGCGTTTCTGGCGCACCCAGACCCAGCAGGCGGTCTGTCACGGCGTTGCTGCGCCTCTGCGCCTCAGTCGTCAGCAGATCATCGACCTGCCCCGCCAGCTTGCCTACGCCGCTGGCCAGCAATGCGCAGGCCTCGCCCGGCAACGTCCCGGCAGGCACGGCGCGCAATATGTCGGCAATCTGCGCGCGCATCCCGGTGGCGATGTCGTTGAACAGGGCAAGCCGGGCATCTTCCGACATGTCGGCCGCGTCTATATCATCCCAGAGCGAGCGGATATCATACAGCCGTTCGGCGACCAGGAACGCGCTGGCCATGTCGGACAGGGCGCAGCCTTCTTCCTCCACCAGTTCGAAGGGGTGGATGATACCAAGCCGGTTAACGATCCGGTTGGCGACCTTCGTGGCGATGATTTCCTTGCGCAGGGCATGGGCGGCGATGGCGTCCGCCTCCTTTTCCTGCATCGCAGGTGGGAAGGCGGCGAGCAGTTCGGCCTCCATGCTGGCGTCCGTCGCCAGATCGCCATGTTCGATCGCGTCCTGCAACGACAATTTGGCTGTCGACAGCAGCACGGCCAGTTCGGGCCGGGTAAAGCCCTGACCATCCTGTCCGCGCCGCAGCAACTGATCGTTGGCGGGCAGCCCCTCGACCTGCCGGTCCAGCCGTCCGGTTTCTTCGAAGGTTTCGATCAGCCGGACATAGCTGGCCAGATCGGCCGCGCCGCCGCTTTCGGCGATGGACAGCCCCAGCGCCTGAAGCCGGTTATCCTCCAGCACGATATCGCCCACCGCATCCGTCATACTTTCCAGCAACGCGTTGCGGGCGTCGAACGGCAGGCGTCCCTCGGCCATTTCCTTGTTCAATGCGATCTTGATATTGACCTCATTATCCGAACAATCGACGCCGGCCGAATTGTCGATGAAGTCGGTATTGATCCGCCCGCCGTGCAGGGCAAAGGCGATGCGCCCCGCCTGCGTCGTCCCCAGATTTGCGCCTTCGCCGATCACCTTGACGCGCAACTGTTCGGCGTTGATCCGCAACCGGTCGTTGGCAGGATCGCCGACATCGCTCTGGCTTTGCGCCGCCGCCTTTACATAAGTGCCGATGCCGCCGAACCACAGCAGGTCGGCGGGTGCCTTGAGAATGGCGGAGATGAGCGCGGTCGGCTCCATCTCGCTGTCAGTCACGTCCAGCACGGACTGCATTTCGGGCGACAGGGGAATGCGCTTCATCGCACGGGAAAACACGCCGCCCCCACTGGAAATCAGCGCCTTGTCATAATCGTCCCAACTCGACCGGGGCAATGCGAACAGGCGATTGCGCTCTTCCCAGCTTGCAGCAGGATCGGGCGTGGGGTCGAAAAAGATATGGCGGTGGTCGAACGCGGCGACCAGCCTGATCGCCTTGCTGAGCAGCATGCCGTTGCCGAACACGTCGCCCGACATGTCGCCACAACCCACGACGCTCACCGGTTCGCTCTGCACATCGACGCCCATTTCGGCGAAGTGGCGCTGGACCGAAATCCATGCACCGCGCGCGGTGATGCCCATCGCCTTATGGTCATATCCGTTGGACCCGCCGCTGGCGAAGGCATCGCCCAGCCAGAAATTGCGTTCCAGCGCGATTGCATTGGCAACGTCGCTGAACGTCGCAGTGCCCTTATCGGCTGCGACCACGAAATAGGGATCGTCGCCATCGCGCACGACGACCTTGCCCGGATGCGTCACCGCGTCCTTGACGATATTGTCAGTGATCGACAGCAGCGAACGGATGAAGATGCGATAACTTTCGGTGCCTTCGGCAAACCATGCGTCGCGGTCGGTCTGCGGATTGGGCAATTGCTTGGGATAGAAACCACCCTTCGCGCCAGTCGGCACGATGACGGCGTTCTTGACCCGCTGCGCCTTCATCAGGCCCAGCACTTCGGTGCGGAAATCGTCGCGTCGATCGGACCAGCGCAGCCCGCCGCGCGCCACTGGGCCGGCGCGCAGATGGATGCCTTCCACCCGTGGGGAATAGACCCAGATTTCGCGCCATGGCAGCGGCGCGGGCAGGCCGGGAATGAGCGCGCTGTCGAGCTTGAAGGCCAGCGCCTCGTCCGCTGCCGGGCTGTAGAAATTGGTGCGCAACGTCGCCACGATGACGGCGCGCAACAGGCGCAGCACGCGGTCTTCGTCGATCGCCGTCACCTGCTCCAGCCCCGCGTCGATCGCGGCCTGAGCGGTGTCGATCCGGCCCTGTGCATCGACGGCATCGGGATTGTGCAGCGCCTCGAACAGGTCGATCAGATTGTTGGAAACATCCTGCGCGTGGGCCAGCGTTTCGGCAAAGGTCGCCATGCCATAGGCCATGCCAGTCTGGCGCAGATAGCGGAACAGGGCGCGGAACAACACGACCGATCGGGGGGCAAGGCCAGCGGTCACGATCAGTTCGTTGAAACGGTCGTTTTCAGCGCGCCCTTCCACCACCTGCGCGACGGCTTCGGTCACGGTTTCCGCGCGCGACACGACGGCCTGCGCATCACCGCCCACGGGCAGTTCCAGCACGAAGCGCTGGACATGCCCCAACGCGCCGCTCTCGATCGCGGTGGTCATTTCCTCGATCACGCGGAATCCGAAATTCTCGAACACCGGCACGACTTCGGACAGGGCGATCGGCACATGGCTGTAGAGCTTCAGGCGCAGCCGCTCGCCGCTGTCTTCAGGATTGCGGTAGATGCGGATTGACTTGTCGTGCGGACCCGAAAGGCCGTGGATCAGGCGAATATCAATGGCTGCCTCGGCCGGGCCAGCACCATTGCGGTAGGCCAGCGGGAAGCCACCCGCATAACGCTGCGCCAGCGCGGCGGCGCGTCCGGCGTCCTCGGTCTCCGCCAGCGCTTCCTCGACCGCTGGACCCCATCCACGCACCATCTGGCGCAATTGCCGGTCCAGTGTCGCGTCGTCGGGCACGACGCCGCCATCGCGCAGGTCGAGCGTGATGCGCAACAGCGCCAGCCCGCCCTCCTCCAGCGCGATCGACCAGCTGAGCACCGGGCCATTGGCAGCCTGCGACAGCATATCCTGTATGGCCACGCGGCGCGCGGTCGATAATTCATCGCGCGGCAACCAGACGAAGGCGTAGAGATGCCGTGCCAGCGCACTGGTGGCGATCACCAGCTTAGGGCGGGGACGATCGGTCAACGACATGAACGTCAACGCCAGACGTTCGAGCGTTTCGCGATCGAACCCGATCAAAATGTCGTGCGGCAGGGTGGTCAGCGCATGGACCAAAGTCTTGCCGGCATGACCCTGTGGATCGAAGTCGAACTTGTCCATCAGGCCCGACAGCGCGGATCGCAGCAGCGGTACTTTATCCGGCATCGCCGACAGGCCGGTGCTGGTCCACATGCCCGCATGGATCGACAGTGCGGTCACATCCTTGCCCGTGCGCACGGGAATGATGATGAGATCGAGCAGGACCAGCCGATGCACGCGCGACATGCGGCTGGACTTGATGATCAACGGCGTGCGCTTGCCTTCCTCGAACCAGTCGAAGGCAGCGTCCAGCGAGGCTGGCGCGATCAGCGGCCGGTCATGGCGTGTGCAGATGCCCAGCGGCGCGCTGCTGCTGCCGTCACGCTGCACGATCTCATGGCCGGTCTGGGTAAAATGGCGCGCCAGGAACCAGCGCAGCAAAGCCGCCCCTTCCTCGTCCGGCACCGCGTCCGCGTCCGCCGACATCGCCGCCTGCATCGCGGCCCAGTCGGCCACGGCGGCGCGCACGTCGGCCAGCGTATCCTGCAACGCCTTTTCCAGCGCGCGGCGCGCCTTCGCATCGGCACGATCGGCCTCGATATAGATCATCGATTCACGCCGCGCGCCCGGTGCGTCGTCATCCAATATGGCGGATAGCGCACTGTCCCCCGCGCGCGTCACGGACAGGACCGGATGCAGCAGGCGGTGGATGGTGATGTCGGATGCGGCCAGAGTGTTGGCAATCGAATCGACCAGAAACGGCATGTCATCGTTAATCAGCGCAATCCGCATGTAACGGCCGTTCGCGCCTTCCCCCAGCGTTTCGGTGACGATCGCTGGTTGACCGGGTTTGCGGCCATTGGCTGTGCGAGCAAGGAAAGCGGCGGCAGCGGACAGGGCCGCTTCATCCAGCCCCTCTCGCTCGCCGGGTAGCGCGTTGCGCGCCAGCGCGGTTTCCAGCGCCTCACGAATGAAGGGTTCGACCTGCTTGTTCTTCGCGTCTGCCAGCGCCGTCATGCACACACCTCGTGTCGCGGGTAAGCCCCGCCTGTGGGTCTTAAACGAAGGAGGCGCTGGATCGTCGTCCTGCGACTCCTCGGCTTTGGGTGGACTATATGCCCCCGGCCGTCGATCGCCTCAAGCCTTGGTTAGAAATAAAGTTTCCCAAACTTGTAATAATATGACGCGTCGCAGCACGGCGTATCATGACCGGGGCAGCGGTTCGACTATCGGACGGCATGACGGCAATGTCGACAGGCAAATGGCGACCGCGCTTGCCTCTTGTACCGAAAGCCCCGCTTTTTTGCGTCTATTTCTGCTTGAGAGCGTGAGCCGCCACGATCACTCGCTGGCCGAGGTCCGTCCCCTGCGGTAACGCGCCGACCAGCGCCAATGTACCGTCGGCCTCCCGCCGAGCGACGACGATGGCCAGGCCATCCTCATCAGTAGCAATGGCCATATGATCGAATTTGGCGGCGACCTTCATTGCGTCGCGTGCATCTTGGCGCCGGTCTGGACGGGCGGGAGCGTGCGCCCGGCGCGCCATGCGCGCGTCGCGCACCAGCGCCTTTAGGCCACCTGTGTAGCTGGAAAGATAGTCGGCCAGCGATCCCAGGGCCATGCCCACAGCGCGCCCATGGTCCAGCGCCGTGGCATATTCCGTGATCCGGGTCTTGTCATATGTCGCGCCGAAAACCAGCTTGATGATGGCGGTCATCGGACTGCGCACCTGCGCCTTGATCCCGCAATCGGCGAGCAGATGCGCATAATCATCAGGCCGGGCTTGAGCAACCAGCGCGAAGTCGTAGGCAAGCCCGATGGCGCGATAAAGCGCGGCATGGCTGCGCGCTTCGCTCGCCCTGACCTGTTCCGCGCCATCGCGCGCCAGCGCCAGCCAGTCCGCCAGCGATGCGTCATCGTCGGGACTTTCCATGCCGCTCAGGTCCAGCGTATCTTCATGGGGGGAGGAAACGCGATCCGTTGAACTTATGTACTGCGATGTCGCAGGACCATCGGCCCAGACGGGCGTGGCCGTTCGGTCCACTGGTGCGGTGCGCAGGGCTTCACCGATCTCGGCCTCCAGCGCGTCTGTTACGTCGCGGTTGGCCAGCTCCTTCCAGTTGATGACGCCGAACACGAAATCGATCGTCTCGTCGTCGGAAGAAAAGGGCATCAATATCCCGCGATACAGGATTTCCGCGCTGCGCTGGTTAACGAACTCAGCCTCGAATCCGATGGGTGCGGCGTTCGCAACGATCTGAAGATAATGGTCCGTCAGGCGCGACAGCAGCGACCGGGCGGGCACGTCGTTAATATACTCGATCGTGCTGGAAATATCGCATTCCTGGCGCAGCGCCGCACCCAGATAGACGATGGCGGGATTGTCGAGACCGGTGCTGAAATCCAGCAGCACACTATGCGGGCCGAAATCCTCCAATTCGTCGGGCGACAAATCCTCGATCGATGGCAGCGACCGATCACCCAGCAGCGACGCCCAATAATTATAGGCGCGCACCTGCATACGTCGTTCTTCGGACACGACTGTGGGTGGTGTTTCGAACGTGGCATCATCGCCATAATCGAAATCATCATGGTCGTTGGCGACGTCATGCCCCCGCAGAGTGTCCATTCGGTCGGTCCTAAATCAGCGTGTTTGTACGTGTGAAAACAGTCTTTGGACTCCACATTGGCACCGGATGGTAAACTTGCCGTAAATTTGAGGAAAAGCAGGAGGCCGCGACCGCTTTGGACGCAAAAGAACGGGCGGCAATGCATTTGCCCGCTTGTCCTGACGCCCAACCGCTGTTATCTGCCCGCCGCAACGCCGCTTTAGCTCAGTTGGTAGAGCATCGCATTCGTAATGCGGGGGTCACAGGTTCGAGTCCTGTAAGCGGCACCAGAAAACCACCTAAAATCAATGACTTACACGGTTAGCGTCGTGATTTCGCTATGATCCACTTTCATCGGGCATAATTGCCGGTGATCCGCACATTTCTGCGGAAAATTGCTGATCCCCTATTGGTGCGATTCAAGCTGTCGGGTATATTAAATAAGCAGATCGTCTTTATCGACTGCACACCCACCCCCACCACATCCCTAAATACACTCAACACCCTTTCACGGTCCCACACGTCTGCATGAGAACATATCAAGATCAAATTGCATATCGTCAGGCATTTCACGATCTCGTCAGGATCGAGCAATTTGCCGACCCCTTTGCCGTAACCTTGACCCTTCGGCAGGGGATTAACGGGTCCGCTGGGATGCAAGGACAATTCCAGCGAATCGATAGATATGAAGCTGAGAAGAATTTCCGACACTTCATGAACCTGCTCAATAAACAGGTTTACGGTCATGCTGCGGAACGGCATGGCAAGCGGGTGCAAGTTATGCCCGTGTCTGAGGGTGGAGATTCGATCCGCTATCACTATCATGCGATTATCGACTGTCCCCGACCGGAGCTTCATTTCGAGTTTCCGGCCATGATCCGCACCTGCTGGCTGCGGACACCATGGGGATATGACCAGATCGATATCCAATCCTCCTGTGATGAGGGTTGGAGCAACTACATCAGCAAATTTCGCAGCAAGGTCGAATACGATATGTCGTTCGACTGGACCAACTGCCATCTGGATTGATTGTTGGGTCTAAACCCCTTCAACCACTTTTGCCTTTGTCACCTCTGCCAGCTTGGTTCGAAATTAGTTCGGACCTTGATTAAAAGGTCATGTCTAAAAGACATCAAATACATTCTACAGAATATCCACAAATACTAATAACATTATAAATTTAAAAGTGCGAAGCACCATCCGAAGGATGTAATATAATAATATAGAAAGGAGGTTTTATGAAAATCGAAAAAACACTTATAAATTTCAACGTGCCGACAGCGATGTTGCACACATTCGATCGTCTATGCCGTTTGCACGGCCGGTCCAGATCGTTGGTTTTAAATGAGCTGCTCTATGAATATGTGTTGAAGATCGGTCAGCATGCATTTTCCCGGATCGATCAGTTTCGGAAGATCGATGAGCATCTGAAAAGGGCGCTTCTACAGGATGTTGGCTGCGAGCTGGGTGTCGGATCGCCGCAGGCGAGTATCGGTGTTCAGAACCCGTCAAAATCAGAATTTGCAGCCATTGGCGGAAAGGATGCTTTTTCGACGGAGGGCTGCTGACATGCGGGAGGTAGTTCGGCAGAGGAAAATTAGGGCAGAGCTGTTGGCGCTGTTGGACATGACGCCGTTTCAACGGGCGGTCCTTTTCGAAAAGGAAATAGTTCAAGAGCGGCTAGCAAATCGCAATCTTGTTCCGATGGAGGTTCGGTGCCGATGATCCTCCATCCTGTGAATGTCCGTTGTCCATCCGTTCTGATGGCGGGAGCACGTCCACGACAAACCAAGGTTTATTATGGACGGAGCCGGGATGTGAACCGCTATGTTGCCTATTATCGAGTATCGACCGCGAGCCAAGGGCGATCGGGCTTAGGTCTTGCCGCCCAGCAGACAAAGATCGAGACATTCCTCTCCGATGGCGACGAGGTGATTGCCGAGTTTGTAGAGGTGCAGTCAGGAAAGTCTGACACTCGCGAACAGCTTTGGAAGGCGATAGCCCACGCTAAAAAGCATGACGCCAAAATCCTGATCGCGAAGCTGGATCGGTTCTCACGGAAAGTGAGCTTCATCGCTGGCATCATGGAGCAGGGGATTGGTCTGGTCGTTGCCGAGATGCCCCATGCCAGTGATTTCCAATTGCATATATTTGCAGCGCTGGCGCAGGAAGAGCGACGGCTGATTTCCGAACGGACCCGTAGTGCGTTGGCCGAAGCTAAGAAGCAGGGTGTTATCCTCGGTAAGAATGCGGCTGCATTGAAGGAACGGCATTGTCAGCAGGCGTTGGATTATGCCCGCTCTGTCGAACCGATATTAATGCCGCTGGCACGGCAAGGCTGGTCGTTCACTGCCATTGCAGAGCAATTGAATATGGCCGGTATCCATGCAGCCAAAGGTGGGCGGTTCACGGCGCAGACGGTGAAAAATATCGTCGTTCGGCTTCGCGTGGAGGATTTACGCCATGCACGTTGAGCGGATTGGCCCTGTTTCGCTGACCGGAGTGGTTGGCTCTCCCAATTATTATGCACGGTATCGGAAGAATGGTAGGCAGATCACCCGGTCATTAAAAACGAACGACGTTCATGATGCCCGTCAACAGGTTGAGGCTATCGCCACAAAGCTGGGATATCGGAAACCGAAAGAGAAGATCGACTACAGCTTCCGACGGTTTGCGCTCGATACGATTGAGGCTGACCGGAAAAAGGTTCAGCGCGGCGAACGGGCGGCTACGCTGGTCAAGGACAGCGAATGGATTTTGAAGAAATATCTGACGGAGCGGATTGGGGCCGTTGATATTCGCAAAGTGGATTATCTGCGGATGCAGGAGGTGGTGGACGACCTCACCGACCTCGAATTGAAATCCACGTCCATCAAGCGCATCATGGTTATGGTCAGCAAAACGTTGAAGACGGCTGTTCGTGCCGGTGTGTTGGGCCATGTGCCAATGATGCCGGAAATCAGCTTGAAGCATCGAACGCGAGGGTGGTTCTCCGAGACGGAATATGACCGTCTTTTGCAAGCCTGCCGGGATCATGAAAAAGCGAAGACCAAGGTTCGGTCACAGACGGTTGGACCGGAATTGCAGCGGTTCATTCGATTCATGGTCGAGACGTTCATGCGCCCCAGCGACGTGAAGCTGCTTCGCCATCGGCACATAGAGATCGTGCGGAGAAACAGTACCCAATATCTGCGGATTTCCACTGATTTCTGTGGATCGGCGTGCAAAAAGGACCCCGTTAGCGGGGTGATCGGCGTCTAAAAGGGACCCCTCATTTCGATGGTTTAAGCAGCCGGCTGGATTTTCAGGCGGCGAGATCGGGATGTTGGTTTTGGA
>NZ_JBAQOK010000095.1:0-46492 GCF_049304695.1 Sphingobium sp. | reverse complement strand
TTTGATCCGGTCCCACTGGTCATCCCGAAGCGCGTCGCAATCCATCGCCGATCTCCCAAAATCAGCCTTGAATCCGATTTTAGCGAAATTGGGAATCCCAAATCCTTAAATCATCACTACGCCCTAGCAGGGAGCGCCGCTCACTCCCGCATTTCGGGAGAGGCTCGCGAAAACACGCCGCCGCGCCACACGCGGCGACCGCATGCTGGACGCGAAGCGGACAGCCATGCGCCAACGATCGTCACCGCCAAGGACCAGACGCGATAGAGGCTGGGTGCCGACGACGAAGGAAGGCGGCATAGAGCGTGTCCGGGCTACCGGGGCGTCACCCTGGCAGGCGCGCATGCCATATCCCGAAGGGGATAGCGCGGGTGAGACCGCCCCCTACTTCGCGACCATTTCCCCCTCAAATCCATGCATAATGGGATGACCTTGGACAGGGCTGCAGATCCATGGGCTGACAGCCATGTTCCAGGCCCCATGCCCCAGACGCGAACGATATCGTGCGCGAGGCAATGACCCCCTCGATCGTGCTGACTTGTGGTCAGGAGGATCAGAAGCTGGCGATCACGTTGAATGAGGCATATTTCGTCCATCGGCCAGCCGGCGCATTGGGTGCATCGCGCAGGAACCGTCCCTTTGCCAGCAGCAATCCGTCAAATTCATAGCGCAGTCGTGACGGGATGAGCCAGTATCGCAGCCGGGCCTCCAACTGATGACCGGCAAAATCACCTGATCTGCCCGACATGTCCCGGACTGCGGTGCTGGCGAAGCTGTCTTGCCTGGCAGCAAGCCACAGTCCCCGATAGGCAGCAAACCAGTCGAGGCGTTTGCCTGGCGTGGCTTCCAGTCGGATGCCCGATGTCATGACATTGGTTCTGGCTATGGCGTTGTAGAGACCGGCAGGCGCCAGGTCTGCGCGACGCATTCCGAACAGGGTGTCGAAACGCCCATTATCGCCGCCAGGCTTGTCGCCGCTGGCACGATCAAGCTCGATCGACAGGCGGGGCTTCCAGCCGCCTGCAAAGCTGTAGCCGATATCGGCATGGACGAAGCTGGCGCTCACCGTCTGGCGCGCGGCAGTCGCTGCCAGGGACGCGCTGACATGGCCGGTCTGGTAGAAAGCCTCGACCTCATAGTCGAACCTGCCCGTTCGCGGTTCGGCGATGACGCGACCGCCGAACGTGTCGATCGACCGATCGCGGGTCGCCCGGCCCGGCGCATCGCGTTCGCCCAGATGAAAATAACTCAGTTCGCCCATCGCCGTGCCAAACATATTGGCTTTGCTGACAAGGCCGCCCCATAGCACCAGGTCGAAGCTCTCCCGATCCAGCCGGATTTTTGCGTTGCGCAGCGCCTGTGGATCGTCGGGGAGGCGCATCTGCGGCAGAGTGTAGAGGACAGTGGCCCTGATCCCCTGCGGCGCGACCAGATCGGCGCGCACCCCGGTATAGCCGTTGGTGGTGTTGCGATAATCGTCCGCCGCAACGAGCCTGCGCGATCCCAGGTTCAGCATCATGCGGCCCGCCGTCACTGTCAGCTTGGAGCCTTGACCGAATGGCGCGAGAATATCCGCGCTGACATAGGCCTGTACCGGCTCGATCGCATTGACCTCGGCGGTCGTCACCGGGGTGCCCGTATCGTCGCCCCAGATGCGGCTATCGTAGATTTCGACGGCGAACAGGACAGCGCCGGTCCTATATTGCGCCATGATGTTCGTGCGGGTGTTGAGCAGTGCATCGCTGCGGTTGAAACCGACGCGCGCCTGGCCATCGATGGCTTCATAGCGCAGCCGTACGGCACCACTGAGCTTGAGCCCGTCGTCAGCGGCCTGCGCAGGTACGGACCAGACCCCAGCCGCCACCACAACCGGCAGAGAAGCGCCGCGCAAACAGGCAATTTTTGAGAGCATGAGATATAGTCGTTCCATAGATGCGGCATGATTGATACATATGCATCATGACAACTGCAACTGATTCACCAAGCTGGCTGGCGCTGCTTCACCAGCTACCCGCCAAGCCGCCCTATCTTCGGGTGAAAATCTGGCGTCGATTGCAGGCGATCGGCGCGGTGCCGCTCAAAAACGCGGTGCATGTGCTTCCGCTACGGCCCGATCATATCGCAGTCTTTCAGGAACTGATGGAAGAGATCATCGCCGGTGGCGGAGAGGCGACCTTAATAGAAGCACGATTGCTGGCTGGTCAGCATGATGGCGATGTGCGCGGCCTTTTCGATGCCGCGCGCGATGCCGATTATGATGAGATAGCAGATGGCGCGCGTCGCCTGATCGAGACGGGGCCGGTCAGTGGCTCCGACATTGCCAGGTTACAAAAGCGTCTGGCCGACATCATTGCGCTCGACTTCTTCGGCGCGCATGGGCGGCAGCAGGCGCAAGCGGCGCTCGCCGATCTGGATCGGCAGCTTCATGCCCATCCCGACGTCGGTCGCGCGGAGCCTGCGGGCGATGCTCCTCTCGATTTGACAGGCAAGACCTGGGTTACGCGCAGCGGGGTCCATGTCGATCGCATTGCCTGTGCCTGGCTGATCCGCCGCTTTATTGATCCCGATGCCGTCTTTCGGTTCGTCGATAGCCGTAGCGCCGATGCCAGGGAGGGCGAATTTCGCTTCGATATGTCTGACGCCGAGTTCACCCATGAAGGCGACCGGTGCAGTTTCGAGACGATCGTCCTGCGTGCAGGTCTGGCGGGGGATGCTGGACTGGTGGCGATTGCCGAGATCATCCACGACCTCGACATAGGCGATGGCAAATATAACCGCGCGGAAACTTCGGGCCTTGGCGCCATGCTGTCAGGGGTTTGCGCCTCGACGGACGATGATCTGCACCGCATCGCCATGGCGAGCGAGGCCCTCAACCAGTTTTATGCCTATTTTTCGGCACGAAAGGCAGAATGATGTCAGAAACCGGTTCTCCGCTGGCAGACCCGCCTTCGCGCAGGACGAGCGATCATGGCATCCCGATCGGCGAAGCAACCCGCGTCTGGGCGCGCATCGCTGCGTTGAGCTTTGGCGGACCGGCAGGCCAGATCGCCGTGATGCACCGCATCCTGGTCGAGGAGAAACGCTGGATCGGGGAGGAGCGATTTCTCCATGCGCTCAACTATTGCATGTTGCTGCCGGGACCAGAGGCGCAGCAACTGGCGATCTATATCGGCTGGCTGCTGCACAAGACGCGCGGCGGTCTGATCGCAGGCGCGCTGTTCGTTCTGCCCGGTTTCCTCGCCATATTGGCTTTGAGCTATCTTTACGTGCTGCTCGGGCATGTGCCGCTCATCGAAGGCATATTCTTCGGATTGAAAGCCGCCGTGCTGGCCGTGGTGGTGCAGGCGGTCGTGCGCGTCGGGTCGCGCGCGCTCAAGAACAATCTCATGCGCGCGATAGCGGTTGCCGCCTTCGTCGCAATCTTCTTCCTCGACGCGCCCTTTCCATTGATCATTCTCGCCGCAGGTGTCGGCGGCTATCTTGGCGGACGCAGCGGCCTGCCCCAGTTCAAGGGCGGGGGCGGTCATGGTTCTGCCGGTGGCGACATCGTCCACGACCGCGATACGGCGCTTGGCGACGCTCTGCCGGACCATGCGCGACCCAATCCCGGCTGGTCGCTACGGATATCTTCTATCCTTCTCCTTCTGTGGCTTGCACCTGTCGCCGGGCTATATCTGCAGCTGGGACCAGACAATGTGTTCACCCATATCGCCACGTTCTTCAGCCAGATGGCCGTCGTCACCTTTGGGGGCGCATATGCCGTGCTTGCCTATGTGGCGCAGGAAGCGGTCGGGACTTTCGGCTGGTTGCAGCCCGGTGAGATGCTTGATGGACTTGGCATGGCGGAAACGACCCCTGGACCACTGATCATGGTGACGCAGTTCGTCGGTTTCCTGGCAGCCTTTCGCGACTCGGGCACCCTGCCGCCTTTGCTGGCGGCGACGCTCGGTGCGATCCTCACCACCTGGGTCACGTTCGTGCCATGCTTCCTGTGGATCCTTGCCGGAGCGCCATTCATCGAACGGCTGCGCGGCAACAAGGCACTGTCCGCCGCCCTGACCGCGATCACGGCTGCGGTCGTCGGCGTGATCTTCAACCTCGCCATCTGGTTCGCCATCCACACCTTGTTCGGTCAGACGATGCTGGTCCATTCCTGGACCGGCACGTTCGATGTACCCGTATTGCGGTCGGTGAACCTGGTGGCCGTCGTGCTGGCGCTCGCCGCTGCCATAGCCATTTTTCGGTTCAGGCTTGGTGTATTGACGGTACTGGGCGGCTGCGCTGCGCTTGGTGCCGTCTACAAGCTTGCTCTGTGAACGCGTGCTGCCGCACCGATTGGAACGTCGGGATCAATGGCGTTTGATCTGCGACATCGTAGCGCGATGTTTTCGAACGTGCCCACGCGGACGGTATGGTATAATCGCTAACCTGTACTGCAGGTCGCCTACGCCTTGATGACGCTTCCAAGTCCGTGGCTGCCTGTCAGTCAGTCCGGATTAGCTAGACCAGCGAGCCACTCGCCAATCATTGCCTGCCCTGCGGCTACGGCCGTTGGGCCGAATTTTTCATGGGAAGCGCGCAGATCACTTTCGGTACCGCCAGCTTCAATAACCGATTCCGGCCACTCCTCAATCCACGCATTGAAGCGTTCATCCAAACCCATTTCGGCATGAAACTGCAGGGCAAGAAGATTCGAACCACGGCGAAAGGCCTGATGATCATAGACATGGCTGGACGCCAGAAGCTCTGCGCCCTTCGGCAAATCGAAGGTGTCGCCATGCCAATGGAGTACAGGGACATCAACAAGATGTCGCAACGGTCCATCAGTGGCGTTGTCATGGATTTGCACCGGGTGGAAGCCGACCTCTTTGACCGGACCCGGATAGACCCTGGCACCAAGCGCTGCAGCAATCATCTGCGCGCCAAAGCAAACGCCCAATGTCGGCATGTCCGCATTGAGCCGCGCAGCCAGGCGGCGCAGTTGGCAGGCGATCCATGGATAACGATCCTGCTCATAAACCCCCATCGGGCCGCCCATCATGATCAAAAGATCATGGGCGCACAGATCGATCGAGGAAAAGCCCGGATCAGTAACATCAATCCGATCAACGCTGTAGCCCGCAGCTTCGATCGGACCACGAAAGGCAGCTACGCCTTCGTAGGGAACATGCCGGATTATCAGAGCGCTTTTCTGCCTCATCAGGCCCTTCGCCTTGTCAACATCATGAAGGCCCGTTCAGTAAGCCAAAAATTTCCAGTGTATGATCTTCATCATCGGCCGAGCCATGGGACGATTCCTGAAAATATCGCCATTGAGCCGTCTTGTGACTCTTGGTTTGGGATGGACATGCCATTCCGGCAATAAGGAACGGGCAAATTGGCAATCGCATGGATCAATATCGTCTGCGTGTACGCACTCAGCGTTCTTTGAAGCGCAATCGCTCGGTTATATCCATCTGGACCAATATTCCGTCATGAACGGTCAATGTGATCGCCCCGTAACGCAAGCGCGTCAGAGCTTCACGCGTGGTCGTCAAGGCGTGCTCAAGGAGGCGCGCCCGTTCCAGATCCAGCGCCGGTTGCTCATTGTCGCTCGCCATAGCTACTCCCCTGTTCAAACACCCCATAAACTCAACCAAAATGGTAGACATCAAATTTATGCTATGCTCTGATAAAGGCCGCCTTCATCCTTCCACGAGCGCGTCTTGCATCGCGCGATCTAGAGCCTTGCCGCATGGCGTGCAGAAGCAGCTGTGACGGCATGAGGAGGCTCAATGTCCGCGCAATCGTCCAGGTGTCGTGACATGTGCCGCGCCGTATCGGTGAGGAAGTCCGGGCTTTGGCGCATCGATCCGCGCAATGATTTCCTCAGCTTCTGGCCGGTCCAGCCAGTCTGGACTGACATGAAGCCATTGCACGACACGACCGGGTCCGACCAGCAGCACGGCAGGCTGCGGCAATTCCCAGCTGCCCGTGCCCGTCACTTCGCCGATCCAGCCGGCAGGCGGCGGTGATGGGCGGTCGTCGGGTTGAAACGCGATGCCGATCTGTCGGGCGAGGCGGTTGTCTTTGTCTGTCGCGACAGCGAAGGGCAAGTTGTGCCGCTTCTTGATGTCGGTAAGCCGTTCTGGCGTCTGCGGGCTAAGCGCAACCAGGGGAATATCTCTGTCGCGCAATGCCGGGACAAGCGCCTCAGCATAATAGGGCAAAGCAATGTTGCAGGCCGGGCAGCCGGCAAAGCGGAAGAAGATGAACAATGCAGAGCTATTGACAGTCAACGCGTCGATGTCGAGCGTTTCACCATCGACCCCTTCGAAGGCAAGCGGCGGGAGGATGTCACCAACCTGCGCCAAAGAGGCAGGGTCGAACCGGTCGCGCAGGACTTGCCGCTGCCGCGCATTCCCCTCCAGTTGTGCGGCCGTCCAGCTGCGCGCCCGCTCAGCCTGCAACGCAGCGAACCGCGTTTCGAGTGTGTCCTTGAGGATCGTCGCCATATTGATCTCCTTCCCGCAACGCCCTGATTATTGGCGATGGAGGGGTGAGCAGGCCAATGAGAGTTGCGGGAAGAAGAACGACAAATTTTTATAGATGGAGCTGGTCAGGCTGCGTCACGGCGTCCCGAGCCGTTCGCTGCGCTACCGGATGGCACAGCAAGGCCCAGATGTCCACGTAACGTATCCGCCTCGTAATCGCGCCTGAACAGGTTGCGATCCTGAAGGATAGGAACGACCTCACCGACGAAGCGGGCAAACTGGCTCGGGTGCCCCAGATGAACATTCAGGCCATCAAGCGCCCGCCCTTCGAACCAGCGCTGTATCTCATCGGCAACTGTCTGGGCGGACCCGACAAAAGGACTGCCGCGCCCGGCGCGCAAACGCTCTACCGTCTGGCGAAGCGTCAGCCCTTCTGCGATGGCCAGATCAGTGATCTTCTTCGCCTGCGTGTAGAAGCTGCTCTTGGCATGTTCGAGCGACTCGATCGGAAAGGATGCGTCGGGATCGTAGTTGCGGAAGTCATGCCAGCCAAACGGGCGACCGAATTCGGCAAGCGCCTGATCGAAACTCTGGTCGAGCGACCGGTAGTGGCGTTCAATGTCCCGCGCCTGATCATCCGTGTCGCCGACTATCACCGAAAATCCGGGAAGGATGACGATCTGGTCGGGATCGCGGCCCCGGCGCGCAGCCCGGCCTTTCAGGTCCGCATAGAAGGCCTGTCCCTGTTCGATCGTCGCTGCGTGGGTAAAGATGGCGTCTGCGATGGTCGCGCCCAGATCGCGTCCCTGGTCGCTGTCACCTGCCTGGAATATGACCGGCTCGCCCTGGGGTGACCGCTGGATGTTGAGCGGTCCTGCGACCTGGAAGAATGTGCCCCGATGATCCAGCCGGTGCAGTTTATCAGGATCGAGGAACTGGCCGGTCGCGCGATCACGTACCAGCGCCCCATCCTCCCACGACGACCACAGGCCCCGCGCTACGTCGAGAAATTCGACGGCCCGGCTATAGCGCGTGTCATAGTCGAAATGCTCGGGCTGGCTGAAATTACCCGCTGTCCCGGCATCGCCGCTGGTCACGACATTCCACCCTGCACGACCCTTGCTGATAAGGTCGAGCGAAGCGAAGCGACGCGCAAGGTTGAACGGATCATTATAGGAGGTGGTGAGCGTGCCAACCAGACCGATCTTGCTGGTCGCCACGGCGAGCGCCGAAAGAAGCGTCAATGGCTCAAGCCGGTTGAGATAATGGGGCGGGGAATGTGCGGTGATGAACTGGCTGTCGACGATGAACACCAGGTCGAACTTGGCCGCCTCCGCCTGGCGCACCACGTCGATATACCAGTCGATATTGACACTGGCATCAAGCGGTATGTCGGTGTCCAGCCAGCGATTGCTGTCGCCGGGGCCGCCTACGCCAGTGGGTACAAGACCGAGTTTGAGTTGACGTTTGGTCATGATGGCAATCCCTTCACGCGTCGAAACCGGGAGCCTGCCGCTGCGCCTTGCGCAGCGCGGCTTCCCAGACCAGATCATAATGGGAGCGCTCTCCCTCGACCGGCGCACGTTCGCGCCCGATCTGCCGACGAACTTCCGCCTGCGCTTCTTCCGGCGCGATCAGTACATTCTCGCGACCGATGCTGAGCGTGCGGACCTGCGCCTTGCAGGCTTCTTCCAGATGATAGATGCCGCTGAAGGCTTCGCCCGGTGTCGCGCCCAGCGCCAGCGTACCGTGGTTGCGCAGCAACATGACCTTGGTATCGCCAAGATCGGCGACCAGCCGCTCCCGTTCGTCAAGATTGAGCGCCACGCCCTCATAATCATGATAGGAGAGACGGGGAATAAGCGCCAGCGCCCGCTGGTTAAGTGGCAGCAGTCCCTCCGCATGGGCGGAGACGGCCATGCCATCGGCGCTGTGGAAATGGGCGATATAATGGGCATCGTCGCGTGCGCCATGGATCGCCGAATGGATCACATAGCCGGCATAGTTGATGCCATAATCGCTTGTCCCGATGACATTGCCGTCGAGGTCAACCTTGACCAGGCTGGATGCGGTGATTTCATCGAACATCAGGCCAAAGGGATTGATCAGGAAATGATGGTCCGGGCCTGGCACCCGCGCGGAAATATGGGTGTAGATAAAATCGTCCCAGCCATAGAGCGCAGAGAGGCGATAGAAGGCAGCGAGATTGAAGCGCACCTTCCATTCCGCGTCGCTGATGGGGTTTTCCCGAAAACGGTCGTCCTTGAGGATAGTGGCCATGGCTCAGACTCCTTTGCAGGCAATTGTAGGCGGGCGGCAGGGCAGCGCCCAATGAGGAAAACTGAAGTGAGTGGGGCGAATGCTCATCCGGGGAAAATCCCGGCATCCACGATCGACGCGACATCGACATGGGCAGGCAATTCGCCATCGGCGTAGAAACGATCGACGACGCGCTGCAGCGGTGCAACGACCGTTGCATCGGGTGCCACCAACAAACCGTTTTGGCGTTCCGCCATGATGCGGGCCACTTCGACATCGACTTTGGTCTGCCGTTGGAAAATCGCTGCATAGGCGTCAGGATTTGCCTGCGACCATGAAGCTGCCTTTTTCAGCCGGGCAGTAAGGTCGCGCAAGGCAGCGCGTTTCGCCGGATCGTCCAGACTTTTTTGCGATGCGGCGATGAGAGCATAGGGGCTGTTGATCCCCCCTCCATCGCGCAGTAGCCGGGCACCGGCCAGTTCAGCGGCGATCTGGTAGGTGCCAAAAGTTGCCCATGCTTCTATCTGACCTGCGGCAAAAGCCGCTGCGGCGTCGTTAGGGAGCATGAAGCCAATCTCGACCTTGCGCCGATCGACCCTGGCTTCCTTGAGCGCTTCGAGCAGAAGATAATGCGATATGCTGCCCCGTGCACTGGATATGATAACCCGGCGCCCGGACAGATCCGCGACTTTCCGGATCGAAGACCCTTTTGAAGCCAATAGGGCGATGCTGCGTGTAGAAAACTGGCTTGCGGCAATGATCTTGAGCGGCGCGTCAGCCGCGGCCGCCAGCACCACCGGCATATCGCCCGCAGGCGCGGTATCAACCGCGCCTGCGTTCAGGGCTTCCAGCAGGGGAGCGGCACCGACGAAATTCGCCCACTCGATATCATAGGAGAGATTATCGAGAACCCCGGCTGCTTCCGCCTTGGACTGGAGGAGGTGGACCTGATCGCCCAGGACAAGTCTGGTCCGACCGCCTTTCCCGGCCCCACCACATGCGGCGAGGCCGAGCGCGGCAAGGCCCGCAAGAACCGTTCTGCGATCAGAAGTTAAGCGCGATGCGCCCATAATAATATCCGCCTGCGGGGTTGAAGGGGGAGGGGCCATAATAGCCCTGTCCCGTCTGGGGATTGCCCGGTCCGTTGGTTTCCGGCCGAACATCGAAAAGATTGGTGGCCCCGACCGACAGCGTCGCAAAGTCGGTCACTTTTGCGCTGATGGTTGCATCGGTGATGATCTTGGCACCGAAATAGCGGTCATCGCCCGCTGCCGTGCGCTGGGTATATTTGCCGTAGCGTGTGTTCGTCAGGCTGAGCCCGAAGATGCCTTTCGACCAGTTCAGCGTGCTCACCAGCTTGGTATGCGGTTGGAGCACTTCCAGTTCGCCGATCTTGTCGCCGCCGAAAAATACCGATCCCGCGCCCAGCAGGGACGTACCGTTGGCGGCAAATAGTTGCGACGGAGTCGCGACGACGTCGGTCACCTTGGTCCGGGAATAGTTGAATGCCAGCGTGACGCCGAGCTTGCCCAAATCGCCAAGGCCCGTGGAATAGTCGGCGACGAAATCGAAGCCCTTGGTCGTGGTGTCGGCAGCGTTGATGAAATATTCGGCCTGCTCGATATCCGACAGACCGTTGGCGGCCAGGATTGCGGAAATGCCCGTGCCAAACAGGCGACCGGTGCGTTCGATGCGGTCGTTGATGCGGATATAATAGCCATCGAGCGTGATCGAGAGCGAAGGCAAAGGCGTGAATACGACACCCAGACCAGCGTTCCAGGTCTTTTCCGCCTTGAGCGGCTTGGCACCCAGGAGCTGACCGACGGTTGAGTCCGCCGTCACCAGCTTGGCAACGGTCGGTCGCAATTCTGTCTGTCCTGTCGCCGCATTGAAGAAGGAGGAGGTGCGCCCGTCCGTCTGCGCATAGCCGATCTGGGTGAGCGAGGGCGCGCGGAAGCCCGTACCGACCGTACCACGAATGGCAAAAGCGGGGCTCAATTCGTAGCGGCTGTTGAGTTTGAGGCCGACAGGGCTGCCCGATCCGTCGCTATAATGTTCCGCGCGCAGGGCAGCGCCGATATACCAGGCGTCAAGGGGGTAGATGCCCAGGTCGACATAGCCTGCATAGACCTTGCGGCTGATGTCCGCTTCGTCCGCCGGCGAGAGGACGATCGCGCCCTGGACGACAGGCGACGCAATACGTCCCAAGTTCCAGTCATATTGCTGATCACCCGGCTTGAACGTGTAGGTTGCCGGTTCGTAGGCGAGCGGATCGCCCGCAAAGGTCCGAAAACGGTCCAGACGATATTCGCCCCCGACCGAGACCTGAAGAGGACGCGCCAGACCGATCTCGAACTCCCGGGTCAGGTCGACATTATGCGTCCATTGGCGAAATTCGAAATTGGCAAGGTTTGGCCACTCGGTCGGGCCTGTGGGACCCAGGGAGGGACGCACCGACAATTTGGAATATTGATGGCTGTAGTTGCGCCCGAACGACGAGGACAGGTCATAATCCCACCCCAGCAATTCGCCGCGCAGGCCACCAACGAACTGAAAGTCGTTCTCGTCGATATTGTTGAGCGGATAATAGCCGTCGGGAAACTGGGCGGTGAAATTCGCAGTACTGTTAGGGCGGCGGAAATTATTGCCGACCTGGGCGTCCCGTTCGCCATAGGTGCCAAAGCTATAGAGCGTGACATTGTCGGTGACGGGCAGTTGCGCGTTATAGGAGAGGTTGAATGCCTTGATCTGCGGATCGCCATTATGCGCGCCATCGCGATCCCATTGGGCGTTACGCGCGTTCGCGGCGGCGACATTCGCTACCACCTGATCGCGGGTCAGGCCGCTGGTCGCGACGACCTGATCGATGGTGCGTCCGGCAGGCAGGCCATAGAGATTGGTATCGGTAGCAGGCAGGTTCCACCATGCGCCGCCGCGCTTGCGGATCTCACCGCTGAGCGTCAGGAAACCGTCATCGCCGATCTTCGTGCCATAGCGGATCGTGCCCTTCCAACTGTCGGGCTCGCCATTGGCCTCATAGAGGGTGCCGTATGTGAAGTCGCCGCTCAGCCCTTCCTTTTCCGACAGCTGAATGTTGATGACGCCGGCAATGGCGTCAGTGCCATATTGGGCGGCCGCGCTGTCCTTGAGCACTTCGATCCGGTCGATCGACGCTGTTGGGATAAGATCGATATCGACAGGGTTAGCGCCTGATGTATCGGCCGTGCTGTTGTTGAGGAACGCGCCGTTATGGCGGCGCTTTCCATTGACGAGCACCAATGTATAGGCAGGCGCAAGGCCGCGATTGGTAACGGGCCGACCAATCGAGAAGACGCCCGCGTGGGTTGCGCCGAAATTAAGCGACGGCAGCAGCTTGGACAGCGCCTCGCCAAACTCGGCAGACCCTGTGGCCTGAAGCTTGTCCGCGCTGACGACATCGATCGGTGCCGGGCTTTCCGCGACGGTTCGCGGCGCGCCACGCACGCCTGTGACGATGATGGTTCCTGCGTCGGCGGCGGTTGCGGTATCCGGCCGCGCCGACACGTCGCCTTGTGCCGCCGCTGGCACACTGGCCAAGAGAACCGCAGCGATCGCAGATGATGTCAAATAAGACCCAATATTTTTCATGATTTACTATCCCCAATTTAGATGGGGCGATCTAATTTCTATTGTTGCGTTGGAATAATGAATTTAGATTTTCATCTATGATTAAAACTAATTTCCACATTATATTTGTGGTGCAACAGTTTTAGTTTCATCTCTCTGTTCCAAAACTGCCGTCAAACGCCTGCTTCACATCGCGCTGGCCCTCGGTGAGGCCAGCTTTCTGGAACCGGCGAGTGATGGCCTGTTCATGGGCAATGATGCTGGCGTCGATCGGGCGCGACAGTCGGTTGTTGCGGTCAAAACTTGCACGGGCGATGTCGAGCGGCAGGCCGGTTTCTTTCGCCAGAACCTGCGCGAAAGCGTCCGGATGGGCGCGCGCCCAGGCCACGGCCTTGGCTTCCCGCTTCAGAAAATCGGCCAGCTGCGCGCGCTTGGGTGTAATCGCATCAGCGTTTGCGATGTCGATATAGAGCGGCAGGCCATAATCTTTCGCGTCAACGACCGCGCGTGCGCCTTCCTTGATCGCGACATTGGTATAGGGCGTCCAAGTCGACCAGGCGTCGATCGCCCCACTGTCGAATGCAGCCTTGGCGTCGCCCGGTGGCAGAAAGGTGACGCGAACCTGATCGACCGGGATGTCGGCGCGTTCGAGCGCCTGGAGCAGCAGGTGATGACCGATAGATCCGCGCGTGGTGGCGACGGATTTGCCCGCCAGATCCTGCACCGAGCGGACGGGCGAACCGTTCTTGACGAGCACGGCCAGCGCATCGGCAGCCTGATTGACAGGAGCCTGCACGGCAATCGCCTTGACCGGGCTGCCACTTTGATAGGCGAAGATGAAAGGGGCATCGGCCGCCAGTCCCAGGTCTGCCGCTCCGCTGCCGACTGCCTCAAGGAGCGGTTGGGCTGCTGGAAATTCCGACCATTCGACCGTGTAGGGCGCGCCTTCCAGCGCACCTGAGGCGATCATCATGGACTTGACCTGCCCTTTCTGGTTGGCGACCCGTAAAACCGGTTCGCTGGACCGGTTAAAAGTCGCGGCGGCAAACGCTATGCCTGCCGCCGCGACAAGGGTCGCCGACAGGATGGCGACTGTCTTTTTTTCCATGTCAGCTCGCTAACGCCAGCCGGACCTTGTCGCGCGCGGCGACTTTCGCGCGCACGAGCGGCAGCAGTTCGCGACCGTAAAGGATGGAATCGCCCAACGGATCGAACCCGCGGATCAGGAAGTGGTCGATACCGACGTCATAATAGTCGAGCATGGCGTCGGCGACCTGTTCAGGCGTACCGACAAGGCCGGTGCTGTTGCCGGCGGCACCCGTCAGCGCGGCGACGCCGGTCCACAGGCGGGCGTCGCGCCGGTTGCTGCTGGCGGTATCGAGCAGGCGCAACGACCCGGCATTGGGCGGGCGATGGCCAGAGATCGGCAAGCCGGCGGCCAGGCGGTTTTCCCGCACCTGTTCCTCTATCTCGGCCGCGCGCTTCCAGGCGGCTTCTTCTGTGTCCGCAATCACGGGGCGCAGCGACAGGGAAAAGCCCGGGTCTCGACGATGGCGCGCCGCGGCGCGGCGCACCTGTCGCACAGTGTCCTGCACGGCCTCAAGCGTCTCACCCCACAAAGCATAGACATCGGCATGGCGGCCCGACACCTCGATGGCTTCCTCCGACGAGCCGCCAAAGAATACCGGCAGATTGTCAGGCTTGATCGCGCTGAAGGCGCCGCGCACAGCGTAAAAGCGCCCCTGATGATCGAAGGGCTGGGCGGCGGTCCATTCCTGCCGCAAGATCGTGAGATATTCGTCGGTGCGGGCATAGCGCTCCGCCTTGACGCTGTTGGTGTCGCCGTCACGCGCCATTTCATCGTCGGCGCCGCCGGTGATGATGTGAACCGCAACCCGACCGCCCGACAGCTGGTCAAGGGTCGCAAGCTGGCGCGCGGCGACGGTCGGCTGGGTGAAGCCGGGGCGATGGGCGACAAGGAATCCGAGCCGTGTCGTGATGGCGGCGGCGTGGGCGGCTACGATCTGGCTTTCCGGACTGTTGGAGCCGAAGGGGATGAGAACGCGGTCGAACCCGCCCTCTTCCTGTGCCCTTGCCGCTGCCTCGACATATTCCTTGTCGAGCGCGCGGCTGCGCACCGCAGCCTGCGTTTCCGATCCGTTGTTGAAACCGATATAGCCGATAAACTTGACGCTCATGGGAGCCTCCTGCAAAAATTCAGATGACAAAGAAGCCGTGGGTTCCGTCGCGTTCCAGTTGGGCGACGAGGCCATATTCCCAGTCGAGATAGGCCTGCATTTTTTCGGCCTGATTATCGGTGCCTTCATAAGGTCGCTTGTAGCGGCCTTCGCGCGTGCGTGGCGTGGGGGCACCATCAGGGCCGGTTTCCAGCGCGACGGTGGACCAATCGACGTCGAGGATCGATACGTCCCAGCCCAACTGCGCTAGCCAGGACGCGGTCATGTCCGCGCGCGGGCCGACATCGTCGGTGACGACGATACGCGCGCCGCGCACCGGAGCGTTGTGGTCCGTTTCCTGCACTAGCTGGCCGCCCTGCGCGTTGCGGAAGCCGGGGAGATGGCCGCTTTCATATTCGCGCGGCTGGCGTACGTCATAGAGGTAGAGCGTGCGGCTGGTGTCGGCCTTGAGTTGTTCCAGCTCGTCCCAGCCGATGCGCTTCACCCCGGCGCGATAGGCGACGTCGCGCGCATGCGCGCGAGCCTCTTGCGCAGACTGATGGTCGATGTCGGGTGCGACGCGTGTCTGGCCGGTTTCCAGCTCCTGCCCCGCCAGCGTCCAGCCGATCGTTCCGTTACGCAGCGCATAGATCTTGTTGGGCAGACCGGCATTGACCAGAGACTGTGTGCCGATGATCGAGCGCGTGCGGCCCGCGCAGTTGACGATGATCGTCGTGTCGGGATCGGGCGCGATGCTCCGCGCGCGCAGCACCAGTTCCGCGCCAGGCACGCTCGTACCGGTGGGGATGCTCATAGTGTTATATTCATCGTAGCGGCGGGCGTCGAGGATGGCGATGTCCGCCTTTTCCCGGATCAGCGCCTGCACTTCTTCAGCGGGCAGGCTAGGGGTGTGGCGACGATGTTCAACCAGTTCGCCAAAGGCCTTGGAGTAGCTGTTGACGTCCTCGAACAGTTCATAGCCCGCCTCGCGCCAGCCCGACAGGCCACCGTCCAGTTCGCGCACGTCGGTATAGCCCAAAGCTTCGAGGCGAACGGCCGCCTTGCGCGCCAGACCCCCATCTTCCTTGGCGCCATCGTCATAGACAACGATAGGCGTTTCGAGCCGGGGGATGCGCCAGCGCGCCTCCTCGTCGATGCGGCGGAGCGGGATTTGCGCGGCGAACAGGGGATGACCCTGGGCGAAGTCATGCTCCTCGCGCACGTCGATCAGCGCGATTTCGCTGCCGATCAGTAGGGCGCGGCGGATGTCCTGCGGGGTCGCGGTCGCGGTGCGGTCAAGTGTATCAGTGGTCATGTGCTTTTCGATCTGTCCCAGAGATTGGGGATCACGCTGTTGGCGTAACCCGAGATGAAGCTTTTGGGCGTGCCGTCGAGGGCATAGGTGGCGCGCTCGACCGCACCGATATTGGCGCCATAAACATGGATGGAGATGGACGGCGCGTCGGGGCGAGCGTTGGTGACACGGTGAATGTCGCCGATGCGGGGGGAGACGGCGTCGACCTCACCCTCGCGCAGATAGTCTTCGGCCTCGTTGATCAGACCGCCGGTCGGCAGTCGACGAAAGCGCTCGACCTTCTCGACACCGCGCAGCACGCCAACCAGACCCCAGACGCTATGGTCATGGATCGGAGTGGACTGGCCCGGCCCCCAGACGAAGCTGACGACGCTGAAACGTTCCCGACTGTCGCAGTGGAGCAGATATTGCTGGTAACGATCGGGGTTCGGGCGTGCGAAGGCATCGGGCAGCCAATCGTCTTTTGCGATCAGCCGGGTAAGCAGCGCGGCACCGCTTTGCAGGATCGCGCCTTCGTCACGCGTGGCGGCCAGCAGATCGGCAAAAGCCGTGACGAAGCCACGCAGCCGGTCCATTTGGACGGGACGGTCGATCGCCGTGACCGCGTTCATTCCGCTGCCTCAGCGATCGGGAATGGGACGACAGCATCGTCATGATCGTCACCACCCAGATGCGACAGCAGCTTTTCCCGCAGGCGCTGGGCGAAGCCGGCGCGCTCGCCGCGCGGGGCGGTGATGCGTTCCTGCGCGACGATACGGCCGGAATCGAGGACCAGCACCCGGTCGGCGAGCGCGATCGCTTCCTCGACGTCATGGGTAACGAGCAGCACGGCGGGGCGATGCTTGCGCCAGAGCGAGAGTACGAGATCGTGCATCCGGTAGCGGGTCAGCGCGTCGAGTGCGGCGAAGGGCTCGTCGAGAAGCAGCAATTTGGGTTCGCGCACCAGCGCGCGGGCCAGCGCGACGCGCTGCGATTCACCGCCGGAGAGGGTGAGTGGCCAGGCGTCGAGACGATGGCCGAGACCGACTTCCTTGAGCGCTGCCTCGCTGCGTTCGCGTGGCTGCGCGCCCTTGAGGCCGAGCGCGACGTTCTTCCAGACCGGTTTCCAGGGTAACAACCGTGCGTCCTGGAAGACGACGGCGCGGCTGGTAGGAACCTCGACATCCTGCCCGCCTACTTCGTCGAGGCCAGCCAGCGTGCGCAGCAGCGTGGTCTTGCCAGAGCCGGAGCGACCGAGCAGGGCGATAAACTCACCCGGTGCGATATCCAGGTCAAGCCCGTCGATGATCGTATTGGCACCAAAGCGGCGTATGAAATTGCGGAGCCGCACCACCGGCTCAGGGTGGGGAGAGTCGGGAATGGCAGCACTCTGCAGCGCGGAAAATCCTAGGCGAGCGTCCATGCTTATTGCTCCACTATGCTGGGGCGCCAGATCAGGGCGCGGGCTTCGATCGAACGGACCAGCCAATCGGCACTAAGGCCCAGAATGGCATAGACCATGAGGCAGACGACAATGATGTCGGTCCGCATGAAATCGCGGGCATTATTGATGAGATATCCAAGCCCTGCCGAGGCGTTTATCTGTTCGGCTACGACCAGCACCAGAATGGATACGGACAGGGCGTAGCGCAGTCCCACGAGCAACGAAGGCAGCGCGGAGGGCAGAATGACGTGCCAGACCTGTTCCCAACGGCTCAGGCCGAAGCTTTTGGCCGCGTCAAGCAGGCGCAGATCGACTCCGCGGATACCGCTGTAGAGATTGAGATAGACAGGGAAAACGGTGCCGAAGGCGATCAGGGCAATCTTGGGGGTTTCGCCAATGCCGAACCACACGATGAAGAGCGGAGTAAGAGCGAGGGCTGGGATAGTCCGTTTGATCTGCATGAGGGGATCGACGGCGAGTTCGCCAGCGCGTGACAGCCCCGCGATGAGGCCCAGGCCCAGGCCCAGGCTGACACCGATCAGAAGCCCGGCCGCGACACGGACAAAGGATACCAAAAGATTGGATGGGAGTTCGCCCGACACCACCATTTCCAGTAGCGTACCGAGTACCGCCGAAGGCGCGGCAAGCGTCCGTTCCGGGATCAGGCCGCTGCGCGATCCCAGTTCCCACAGGAGCAAGAGAAGGACAGGCGATAGCCAGCGGCCGCCAAATCTCGAAAGCGAGAAAGCGCGTCGGGCAGTATATGCCGATCCTCTGTTTCCTATCGTCGCAGCCGTCATAGTCTCGCCCTTGTGAATATGGTCAGAAGCCCAACATGAATTCTCTACCAATTCAATTGAGTTTGGATGGGTGACCTATTGGGAAAATTTATAGGTCGGGATTGGGAGCCCTTCATGGCTTGCAGATCCAGGAATATCGGGGATTTCTGGCTATCAGTCGTCGGCCCAAGATTTTGATGGGCCGCAACAATCTCTACTATTTTGATAGATATATAGCCATGCGCTATCGGTGGCACTGGCCGATGACGGCAGACGCTTCTTTTAAATGTGTGAGGTCCATCGTGCCGGTCAATCTGCCGACCAATTTGCTCCGTAGCTTTGTCGCCATCGTCGACACCGGGTCGATGCTGAATGCGTCGGAACAGGTGTTCGTCACCCAATCCGCGCTCAGCCTTCAGATCAAGCGACTGGAGGAACTGGTGCAGCAGACGCTATTCCTGCGCGAAGGGCGGCGGCTTACGCTGACCAGTGCTGGTGATGTCTTGCTGGACTATGCGCGGCGGGTGCTAAACCTCCACGATGAAGCGGTCGCGGCGGTCAGTGCGGGGCGCTTTGCCGGTCCCGCGCGTATCGGCATGGTGCAGGATTTTGCCGATACACTGCTCACTGGCCTGCTTTCGCGCTTTGCCGAACTGCATCCCGACGCGCAAATCTACGCGCGCGTTGCCGGGACGGCGGAGTTGCAGACATTGCTCGACCGGCGTGAGCTGGACATATTGCTGGGCTTTGCGGCCCCTAACGACCCCCATGCGGTGACCGTCGCGCCGATGAGCTGGTATGGTGAAGCAGCGCTGGTGGAGCGCGAGGTCATCCCGCTCGCCGTGCTGGAAGAGCCGTGCCGGTTCCGCGAGGCAGCGATCCGCGCACTGGAGGATGCCGGTCTGCAATGGCGGATCACGGTGGAGACGCCCAATCTGGCGACATTGAAGGCCGCCGTGGGCGCAGGACTGGGCATCACCTGCCGCACCCACTTGTTCCTGGGCGAAGACGCGATCCTGGATCATGATCGCCTGCCGTCGCTACCCCGCGTAGCCGCGATCCTGCGTGCCGGGGACCGGCTGGACAAGGCGGCGAATCGTCTGGCGGAACTGGCGCGGGAGACGGTCCAGGCGCTCTGAATCGTCAATAGCCCCGCGCCGGATCAACGATATCGGTGGGCTGTTCTCCGCGCACGAAGCGGGTCAGATCTTCCTGCACCTTTTCCAGCAACCGGTGGCGGACCAGCATGTGGTTGCTGGAGATGTGCGGGGTGAGGCGCACCTGGGGATGGGTGTAGAGGATGTGGCCTTCGGGCAGTGGTTCCGGTTCGGTCACGTCGAGTGTAGCAAAGCCAAGCGGGCCGTGATCGAGCGCATCGACCAAGGCAGGCTGGTCGATCACGGTGCCGCGCGCGACATTGATGAGGTGCGCGCCAGGCTTCACCTTTGCCAATAAAGCCGCATCGAACAGATAACGGGTTTCCGGGGTTGCGGGCACGGCGATGACGATGTGGTCGGCGCGTCCCAACAATGTTTCGATATCGCGCACAAGTTCGACCCCGGTAAGGCCTGATTGCGTGCCGACACGGCGGACGCCGATGACCTGCGCGCCCAAAGCCAGCCCGCGCCGGGCAACCGCGCAGCCGATCGCGCCAAGGCCGACAATGCCGATGGTGGTGCCTGACACCCGGCCGAGCGGGGCGTGGACCCATTGCGCACGCGAACGCGCCGTTACCGCTTCTAGATTTTTGGCATAAGCGTAGATGGCGGCGACGACATAATCGGCAATCTCTTCCGACGCGACGCCCCGCCCGCAGGTGACGAGCGGCGCGTCAAGCAGCCAGTCCGGGTAGAAATCCACGCCCGCCGATGCGCTATAGACCCATTTCAGGCGACCCGGCCAGATATGGGGCCGCGCATAGAGCGACTGCCGCCAGGCCTGCGATGGGCGGACGAGCAATATGTCCGCCTCACTGGCGGCGGTCCAGGGCTCGTCCTCCGCCACATCGATCAGCGTGGGGGCGGACGGATGCTGACCCAGCCTCCGGTTGAAATCCTCCTCCATTTGGCTGGCAATGATCAGCGACATGGCCGTGTCCCTCTAATTGCCAAGGGCTGCGCGGCCGGCCGCGATCAGGATCGTGTCGGTCTGAGGCGAATGGATGCGGCTGCACAGCACGTCGCGATAATGGCGCTCGAGCGGGTTTTTCCGGCTGATGCCAGGGTTGCCCGTCAGTTCAAGCCCGATTTCGACCGCGCGGACCGCATTGGCGGTGGTGACATATTTGATATTGTTCACCTCCACCGCGCTCGGCGGTGAGCCGTGGTCAAAACGGCCCGCTGCGTCGCGGATCAGCGTGTGATTGATCTGAAGGAGCGTTTCGATCTCGCCAAATTTTTCTTGCACACGCGGCAGAGTGGCGAGCGATGCCCCAAGATTGGTTGGCACCCGATCGTTGAGATAGGCGCGCAGCCAATCACGCGCAGCCCGCGCCACGCCATCATAAATCGTCGAAATCGACAATGCGTTCCAGATCGCCAGCCCCGGATCGCCAGCGCCGACGGCCCATTGTTCAGGTCGGCGAATATCGACGGCATGATCAATTGGCGTCGGAGTATCTGCGAAATGCACGGCGTGGCTGACGGTCGCCCGCATGCCCAGATGATCCCAGACCGGTTCGATGGCTATCCCAGCGCTGTCGGCTTTCACCAGGAAATTGCCGACACGGGGATTTTCTTCGTCAGTTTTCGCCCACACAGAGAACCAATCAAGCCCGGTAGATCCGGTGGAATAGATTTTCGTGCCGGTCAGCGCCCAACCATCGGCGGTATGTCGGGCAATGGTAGCGGGAAGACCGCCGCGCACGGGCGTACCCAGCTCCGGTTCTACCCGCAGGCCGCCGATCAGCCCACGGCCCGCAACGGCGTCTCGTGCCAGGCGATCGTAGATGGCTTTCGGCCAGCCCTGCGCTCGCGCGGGGCTGGCATGATAATGATAGGTCATGAAAAGGATGAGAGCGGTGGAAGGCTCGCCCTTCGCAACGGCCGCCAAAACGCGGATCGCTTCGGACAGGGACGCGCCACGCCCACCCAGTTCGCGCGACACGGTGAGGCCGATCAGCCCCTCCTGCGCGAGCAGGTCAAAATTCGCACGGGGGAATTCGCCACTGCGGTCATAGCGCTCTGCGGTACTGCCGAGCTGTCGGGTAATATGGTCGAGCAGCTCGGCGGGCACCGGCGTGTCGAAGGGAACAGAATCGATGATTTTTGGCTGGCTGGCCATGGTCTCAGCCTCTCTTTGGAATGACGGAATTGAAACGGGCGTCCCATAGCGGGCGGACGTCTACCGCCTTGGGCAACAGGCCTTGTTTGAAAAAGAGGTTAGCGACCTGCTGCTGCGAACCAATGGCGGCGTCAGTGACCGGCCGCAATTCATAGCTCGCGCTTTGGCGCTTGAACTGGTCGAGCACATATTCGCGCGGCACGCCAATATCCTGGGCGATGATGTTCGCCCATTGCTGCCGATGTGTGGCGGCCCATCCATAGGCTTTCTGGACAAGTCCCAGATAGTCGCCGATCAATTTCGCCATATCAGGGTCGGCCAGCGCATCGACATGGGCAGCGACCAGATAGTTGCCCGACAAAATACCATAGGCCGTGCGCAGGATGCGCGCGCCCTCGGTCGCGATCGCGCGCTGGATCGGGAAGCCATAGATCGCCCAAGCGTCCAGCGCACCTTGCGAAAAGGCCGCGGCACCATCTGTCACGCCCATGGCGACCGGAATGATGTCGTCCCAGCCAAGGCCAGCCTCCTCCAGCATGCGGATAAGGAAATATTGGGTCGTGGTGGCGCGGACATAGCCGACGCGCTTGCCCTTGAGATCCTCGATCGAACGCGCTCTGGAATCCTTTGGTACCAATACGACCTGGTTGTTGACATCGCCATGGGCGATGGCGATCTGGCGGAAGCTCTGGATGGTGGAAGCGGCTGCAAAGATGGGCGGAATTTCGCTCATTCCGCCATAGTCGAGCGAGCCGCCATTCAGCGCCTCTATCACCAGATGACCGGACTGAAATTCGCTATAGTGCAAATCGAAGCCTTCCGGCCTGATCCCTGCCGCCTTGAACAGAAGGCGCGTATCCCCCTCGCCCTTGCCCGTAATGGAAACACGCAACCGGGGCCGTTCGCGCTGATCGCGGCCACAACTGCCCAGCATCAGACAGGCCGCTGCCCCGGCACCCAGAAATTGGCGTCTCGGCCACATATCAGCGGCTTGCCTCGCCCCTCTGACCGGGCTCGACGCCACGCTCGAACAGGATCACGTTGGGATCGCGCAGAAATTCGCGGTGCGCAGTCTCGCGCAGGCGACGCCAGCGGGCCTTGAGAGAATGCAATAATGCCATGGTTGTCCTTCAGCGATACAGATAAAGGCTTTATCTATTGCAAAGGTAGAGATAAGTCTCACAAGCAATGCTGTGCCAAATATTAGAAATGCTTGATCCATGATGAAGGTCGACCATGCCGCCATCGTAGGCGGCGGTTTCAGCGGCACGCTGCTGGCGATAAACCTGCTGCGCCATGGCGCGCTTCGCGTGACGCTCATTGAGCGTGATCTGGGTCGCCTGGGTCGCGGCCTTGCCTATGGTGCGGCGCAGGCGGAGCATATCCTCAACGTGCGTGCGGCCAATATGAGCGCGCTGCCCGATCAACCCGGTCATTTTGTTGACTGGCTGATGCAGCATGGTTTGGGACAGGAAAGCAGTTTTGCAACGCGCCGCGATTATGGCGCTTATCTTTGCGCGATGCTGGAGGACGCGCGTCTCCTGGCCGGAGATCGACTGACCGTACTGAGTGACGAAGCGATCAACCTAGCGATCGATCCGGGCGGCGTGCGATTGCTACTGGGATCGGGTAAGATGGTCGCAGCCGATAGCGTCATCATTGCGCCAGGCAACCTGCCTCCGCATACACTGCCTGCCTTTGCCGATTTCCACGGCCCTGCCTATGCCGATGACCCTTGGGCCGCTGATCTGGCCGAAGGGCTGACCGATACAGATAGCATTTTGTTGTTAGGCAGTGGGCTGACCGCCGTAGATTGTGCGCTCAGCCTCGACAGCGCTGGCTTTAGGGGACGGATCATTGCGCTGTCACGGCGCGGCCTCGCCCCGCAAAGCCATGCCCCGGCACCGCCTTTTGCTCCATGCCAGGAGCGGCCGCAGGGGAGCCTGTCGAGGTTGGTGCACAGAGTGCGTCGGCGTGCGGACGAGACAGGCTGGCGCAACGCCATCGATGAATTGCGTCCGTTCACGCCCGACATGTGGCGCGCTGCGTCGCATGCGGAACGTGGCCGCTTCCTTCGCCATCTGCGTCCCTATTGGGACGTCCATCGTCATCGCATCGCACCACCTGTCGCTTCACGGCTGAAGGCGATGCAGGCAAAAGGAAGGCTGGACATCCGCGCCGCCAAGGTGCTGGCGGCTGCGCTCCAAAACGGCGCGGTCGCGGTCGATATACGTGATCGCGGACAGGACGGAGCCAAGCGGCTTACAGTTGCGCGAGTAGTCAACTGTACAGGTCCTCTTGGAGACCTGCGGCGGACAACCGACCCGTTGCTGCGAAATCTGTTTGCACAAGGGCTGATCCGGCCCGACCAACTGGCCATTGGTATAGATGTAGACCGGCAATGCCACGCTATAGCACGCGGCGGATCGGCGCAGTCTCGCCTGTTTGTCGTAGGCCCCATGACGCGCGGCGCGCATTGGGAAATCGTCGCGGTGCCGGACATCCGGCGACAGGTATGGGCCCTCGCACGGCAGATCACCGGGGCGCATTGGGTCGAAGCCGAGGGGTTATAAGATCCGTTGACGGCTTGTTGAGTTCTGCTCAACCACCGTCCCGCGACTTTTCTTCTCCCCCGGCGGGACTATGCAGCAACCAAGCAACAACAAGGATGCACCGACGCATGGACTATCGCACGCTTGGCCGCACCGAGATCAAAGTCAGCCTCATCTGCCTGGGAACGATGACCTGGGGGTCGCAGAATAGCCAGGCAGAAGCCCATGAGCAGATGGATTATGCCGTCGGGCAGGGCGTCAATTTCATCGACACAGCCGAAGCCTATCCTGTGACCCCGGTCAGCAAGGATACGCAATTTCTCACCGAGACCTATATCGGCAACTGGATCGAAAAACGTGGGCGTCGCGACGACATCGTTCTGGCGACCAAGGTCGCAGGACCGACGCGTGATCCGATCCGATCTTTCCGGGGTGGTAACAACCGGCTCGACCGGCGCAACATCGTGCAGGCCGTAGAGGATAGTCTTGCCCGGCTGAAAACGGACTATATCGACTTGTATCAGGTGCATTGGCCCGATCGCACCGTCCCATCCTTTGGCCGGCGCGGGCTCGATCGGATCGACGATGGCCCGGACACCGTGCCGATCGAGGACACACTCGACGCGCTGGCACATCTCGTCCAGGCCGGCAAAATCCGTGCGTTCGGCGTTTCGAACGAGACGCCATGGGGATTATCGGAATATCTGCGCCTGGCACGGGACAAAGGCTTGCCGCGTGTCGCATCGATCCAGAACGCCTATAATCTGCTCAATCGCACGTTCGAACAGGGCCTGTCCGAGTTTGCGCTGCGCGAAGATGTCGGCCTGCTTGCCTATTCGCCACTTGCAGGCGGTAACCTGAGCGGGAAATATCTTGGCGGCGTCATTCCGGCCGGATCGCGCCGTGACGTTTCGAAGCAATTTGTAAGATATGATTTACCTAACCAGCCGGTCGCCAGCGCGCGCTATGTGGCGATCGCCCAGGCCTTCGGTCTCGACCCATCACAGATGGCGCTGGCCTTCGTCAACAGCCGCAGATTCTTAACGGCCACGATCATCGGCGCGACCAGTCTGGATCAACTCAAGATCGATATCGCCAGTGCCGATCTTAAGCTGCCTGATGAAGCCATAGCTGCGATCGAGGGGGTCTATCGTGAAATCCCAGATCCCTGCCCCTGACGATCAGTTATTCCCATCAGTCTATGAGAAGCCCTCGTTATTCCTGTGCTTGCCGCTGACCTAATGATCCAGTCCTGATCTAGAAAAGGACAAGAGCGTGAGCGACACAAGCGAGATTGGCGCGACTGGGCGGCAACTGCATCTGGGCGCGATACTGGAAGGCGTCGGCGCGGATCATAGCTCCTGGCTCGATCCAGAGCTGCCCGGCAACGCCAGCATCGACATCGGCTGGTATATAGACAATGCGCGCCTCGCTGAAGCGGCAAAGTTCGACCTCGTGTTCGTGGTGGATTCGCCGTATATTACGCCCGATACAGCGCCGCATTTCCTGAACCGGCTGGAACCACTGACCCTGCTGTCGGCGGTCGCCGCAACGACGTCGCGCATCGGGCTGGTCGGCACGCTGACCACCTCCTATTGGGAGCCCTATAATGTCGCGCGTCAGTTCGGTTCGCTCGACCAGATCAGTCGCGGACGAGCGGGCTGGAATGTCGTCACTACCGGGCTGGAGGGTGCGGCTCACAACTATGGCCGCGAAGAGCATTTCGATCATAAGCTGCGCTATGCCCGCGCTCGTGAATTCGTCGATGTCGTGCAGGGCCTGTGGGACAGTTATGAAGATGACGCCTTCCCCCGTGACCGGCAAGCAGGTCTGTTCCTGGACAAGCGCAAGCAGCATCGCCTGGATCATAAGGGTCAACATTTCGCGGTCGCGGGGCCGCTGGCGCTCAGCCGCTCGCAGCAGGGGCAGCCCGTTATCTTCCAGGCGGGCGACAGCAGCGAAGGTCGCAATCTGGGCGCTGCCATCGCCGAGGGCACCTTCACCAGCGCGCAGGATTTCGAGACGGGGCACGCCTATTATGTCGATTTGAAAGCGCGCGCGGCCGCTCTGGGTCGTAACCCGGACCTCATCAAGATTTTGCCAGGCCTGGTCCCGATCATTGCGGACACAGATGAGGAAGCGCAGGCCATTGCGCAGGCGGCGCAGGGCGCGCTCGACATCGACAAGCTGCTTGTTCAGTTGGGCCGCGCCTTCAACTATCATGATTTCAGCCAATATGACCTGGACGCCCCCTTTCCCAATCTGTCTGGCGTGACGCTCAACAGCTATAAGGGACATGCAGAAAGCATCATCCGGCGGGCGCAGGATGACAGGTTGACGCTGCGTGAGGCGGCCTATCGTTTCGGCCAGTGGCGGTCTGATTTCGTAGGGTCGCCTGAAACTATCGCCAATGAAATCGAGCGCTGGTTCATAGGCCGCGCTGCTGACGGTTTCCTGCTGCGGGTAACCCGTCCGCGCGACTTTGCGTTGTTCCGCGAACGCGTGGTGCCGATCCTGCAGGCGCGCGGCCTGTTCCGCACCGACTATGTGCATGACACGCTGCGCGGCCATCTGGGCCTGCCTGTGCCGGAAAACCGCTATGCGTCCGGCGCGCGAGAACCGCAGGCCATCGCGGCGGAATGAGCGGCAAGGACGGGCTGCACCTGACAACCGATGTTCTTATCATCGGTGGCGGCATGGCAGCATGCTGGGCGGCGAGCGCGGCTGCGCAAGCGGGTGCACAGGTCGTGCTTGTCGACAAAGGCTTTGTCGGCACCAGCGGCGTAACCGCGACCGGCGGACCAAATCACTGGTGGGTCGCGCCTGACCCGGACAAGCGCGCAGCGGCGGTCGAGGAGCGCTATGTCCGCAGCTTAGGACTGGCCGAGCGCAACTGGATGGCGCGTATCCTGGAGGAAACCTGGCGTACGCTGCCCCAATTGGCTGCCTATTATCCCTTCGATGGCAACGGGAAGGGCGGCACTTTCTTTAGCGGCGTGCGGGGGCCGGAATATATGCGCGCGTTGCGCCATTTTGCGGGCGACGCGGGCGTCACCATATTGGACCACCATCCCGCGCTCGAACTGCTGGTTCATGACGATGGGTCGGTAGCCGGCGCGGCGGGTCATGCGCGCATGGTTGGCCATGATTGGACGATACGGGCAGCGACTGTGGTGATGGCAACGGGCGGTTGCGCCTTCCGGTCGGGCCTGATCGGTAGTCATGGCAATACGGGCGATGGCTATCTGATGGCGGCCGAGGCCGGCGCGGCGCTATCCGGCATGGAGTTTTCCGTGTCCTATTCCCTGTCTCCAGCGTGGAACTCGACCCGCACCTTGCCCTATTTTGCCGCGCGCTTCTTTGATGTCGAGGGCCGGGAACTCGACGTCCCGCCGCCGATGAGTGGCGAAGCTGCACATCTCAAAGCCTTAGCAAAAGCGATGATCGCCGGGCCTGTCCTGGCCGATTTGAGCGATGCGCCCGATCAGCTGAAAACGCTGTTGCGGCGGATTCAGCCCGCGTCGCTCACGCCTTTCGAGCGGCGGGGACTCGATATTTTTCAGGATCGCTTCCCCATTCGCCTGTTTGGTGAAGGTACGGTGCGTGGCACCGGGGGCCTCCAGATCATAGATGATGCATGCCGTACCAGCGTGTCAGGTCTGTACGCTGCGGGCGACAGCGCGACGCGCGAACTGGTGGCAGGCGCAACTAGCGGTGGTGGAGCGCAAAATGCGGCATGGGCGCTGACGTCCGGGCGGATTGCGGGAACTGCTGCTGCGGCGCATGCGCGCAGGCTTGGCAAGCAGCTTGACCGGCCAGCACGCCCCGTCGGACAGGCCGGAGTGAGGCCATTGGCTGGCAGACGAGCCGTTGATTTGCAATCCGTGCTGCCAATCGTTCAGGCTGGCACTATCGACTATGACAGCGCGCTCTGGCGGGGCGAGGCAAAGCTGACGAAGGCGAAGGCCGCGCTCGATTCAGTTTGGCGCGAGATTTCCGATCATGCCGAAAATGATGGATTGGCCCGCGTTGGCCTGCGCGAACAGGCTGCAATGGTCGCCAGCGCGCGTTGGGTGACGGCCGCGGCGCTGGCGCGGGAGGAAAGCCGCGGAATGCATATGCGTCATGACCGGCCCCATGTCGAACCAGCGCTGGCCCGCCGCTTGTTGACCGGAGGCCTCGACCAGGTGTGGACGCGGTTCGAGGAACGTCGCGTCGCGCAGGAGATCGCAGCATGATCGCGCATATTTTTCCAGATCGCTGCACCGGCTGCGATGCGTGCGTGGCCGCTTGCCCCACCCATGTGATCGACGCCAGCACCATCGGTCCGCCCGTGATCGCACGGATCGACCAGTGCCAGACCTGCTACATGTGCGAACTCTATTGCGACGCGGACGCTATCTATGTCGCAACAGACCAGCATAGCGCCGAAGTCATATCGCCAGATGCCGTGCTGGCGTCGGGTCATGTCGGGCGGTTGCGCCATGACTATGGCTGGGACCACCCAGCATCGGCGGGCGAGGGCCATTTGCAGGATTTCTGGCGTTTGGGTCCCTTGCTGCGCGAAGGCGCGGAGATCGCGACGAAGCGATACGCCGCACGGCATGCCGATAGAAGCGCCGACTGACCTATTACCACTGCGGTAAATGGCTTGAGTAGGCCTCAATGCTTTGAAAATACGCATAGACCGTAATGCATTGCGCGTTGGAACCGCAGGCCTCCGGCTCCCTAAGGCAGCGTAAACTCATGCCAAAGGGGACCTATGTTGAGCTTCAAGAACAAGCGGATCACGCAGCCTCACCTCGCTCTTGCTTTGCTGGCGAGTTGCGCGCTGCCAGGCATCGCCAGCGGACAGACGTCCATCCCGGATGATGGCACCGCTGAAACGAGCGTTGACGCCATCGTCGTGACTGCCCGCTACAAGCAGGAAGATGCGCAAAAGGTGCCGATCGCTATCAGTGCGATCAGCGGCGACACGATCAGCGCGCAGGGCGCTTTCAACCTGAAGCAGGTTGTACAGCAACTTCCCAGCCTGAACATTCAGGGGTTCAGTGGTCGGAATCAGACCATCACGATTCGTGGTATCGGCACCAATGCGGGCGGCACGAACGACGGACTGGAACAGGGCGTCGGCTTGTATGTCGACGGCGTTTATCGGCCGCGCACCGGATCAGTCATCACCGACCTCATCGATGTGGAGAGCATCCAGCTTCTGCGCGGGCCGCAGGGCACGCTGTTTGGCAAGAACACCGTAGCCGGCGCGATCGACATCAAGACCCGCGCACCGACCTTCACGAACGAGGCGAGGGCGGAAATATCCTACGGCAATTATGACTATTTCCGGGGCTATGTCAGCGTGAATGCGGCACTGAGCGACGACCTGGCGGTACGGGTCAGTTATTTGCGCACGTCGCGGGGCGGGCTGATCGAAAATACGGTTTACAAGAAAGATTGGGACAATCTCGACAACCATTCTGCGCGGTTCGACCTCCTATACAAGCCGACCGACAATTTCCGGCTTCGCTTTATCGCCGATTATTCGATCCAGAAGGGCGATGTCGGATTCCAGAGCATCACCGCTGTCCTGCCGACGACGCTGAACAACGGTACGCAGGTTCGTGGCTTTTATCGTCGCGCCGCCGACGTCGGCTATGTGCCGGGCACGGTAAATGCCTTCGATCGCAAGGTCGATCTCAATAGTTCACAATATGACGAGATGCCCAGCTACGGTTTTCAGGCGCAGGCGGACCTGGATCTGTCCGGCATAACTCTGTCGTCGATTACGGCCTATCGCAACTGGAAATGGATTCCCAATTATGACGGCGACCAGATCGGTGCCGAAATATCTACCCTAGGCGTTGTCGATACAGATCAGCAGCAGTTCAGCCAGGAATTCCGTGTCGCATCAACGGGCGAACGTACAATCGACTATAGTGCCGGTCTCTATTTCTTCTGGCAGGAAGCCGACGACAAGCAGCGGACAGTCTATGGCAAGGACGCGGTCGCTTGGCTGCGGACCGCCAATACGCCGACCGCATCCGTTTCGCCATTGCCTTCTGCGATTCTGGATGGTCTTGAATCCTTTGCGCATGTAGTTCCGGCAACACACAGCTACGCTGCCTATGGACAGGCGACATGGAATATCGCCCCAAATTTCCGGGTGACCGGTGGCTTGCGCTACACCTATGAGCATAAAACGGGCTTGTATGCGGCAGAAGCGCGCGGAGACGTTGCCTCTATCACCAGCCTGCCCGTCGAATATCAGGCTACCGCGGTCGCGCTTCGTGCCGCCTATGCGCCGACTGGCAGCTATTATGCCAAGCGCAACACCGACAACATCTCTGGCACGCTGATCGCAGCCTGGGATATTTCCGACGGCGCTCACGCCTATTACAGCTATTCACGTGGCTATAAGTCACCCGGCATCAACCTGGTGCGGCAGACGCTGGGCGTGGATATTTTCGTGAAGCCGGAAAAGGTCGATGCGTTCGAACTGGGCCTCAAGACCCGTTTTGCAGGTGGCGCGGTGGAACTCAACGGTGCGCTATTCTGGACGGAGGACAAGGATTATCAGGCCAATTACGTCAATACGCTGGTGACGCCTGCTGCATCGTACATCGCCAATGTCGGCACATTGCGTTCGCGCGGCGTGGAACTTGACGCCCGTATTGCCCCGGCCGAGGGGCTAAGCGCCACATTCGCCGCGACATATAATGACGCCAAATATCTCAAATATACCAATGCCGTGCCCTCCTTCCTGGAATCCTACAAGACATCGGTTGACCTGTCAGGGCGGCAGGCTTCGGGCGCACCTAAATGGTCGCTGGGCAGCACGGTGGAATATGTCCATTCGGCAGGCAACGGGCTGGACGTCTATGTGGGTGGCGATGGCAGCTATCGGTCAAGCTATTATGCCACGGTGAACCTCGACCCCTTCTCGCGCGTACCGGGCTTTGCCCTGTTCGGCACACATGCGGGTGTGCGCCGACAGGACGGCAAGTGGGATTTGTCCTTCTGGGTGCGCAACCTGTTCGACAAAAATTACTACAACACTATTTCCGTCAACTCCACCTATGGCGTGGCACTCGCATCGATAGGCGAGCCTCGTCTTTACGGCCTGACTTTACGCGGCAAGCTATAGGCTATTCTGTCCAGCTCTGCTCTCAACCGACGAGAGCAGAGTTGCATCAGGCAGAATGGATTATCGTTGGTGGATCAAATATCTCAACCGGTGGCGCAGTCCCTTCGAACCGCTTAATGTCCACAAGACAGGTCTGGGCCGCGCAGCCTTGCGACAGGCTGGATGCACCACGATCAAGCGTCAGCACGTTGGGGTTGCCGTGCCGCTCCAGATCGGGACCCGGATCAAACCACGCACCGGTCGACAGGCGCACCACGCCGGGCATGATCGCCGCGCTGACGAGCGCCCCGCCCAGGCAGCGTCCCCTGTCGTTGAAAATCTCCACTATATCGCCGTCTGCAATATTACGAGCGGCGGCATCTGCCGGATTGAGAAACACTGGCTCGCGCTGCTGAATTTTCCCGGCCCGGCTGTAGGGGCTGGCGTCGAGCTGGCTGTGCAGGCGGCGTTCGGGCTGGTCGGAAAGCAGGTGCAATGGATAACGCACTGCTTTTTGACTCCCAAGCCATTCGAAGGGTTCGCGCCAAACTGCATGGCCAGGACAATCCTCCAGACCAAAGTTGGCGATCGTTTGGGAGTATATCTCAATCTTCCCTGACGGCGTCCTCAAAGGATGCGCGATCGGATTTTCACGAAAGTCGGCATGCATGATATGGGGTGCATCATGCGGGGACAGATCGATGATCCCTTGTTCCCAGAAAAGGTCGAAGTCGGGCAAAGCGATGCCCTCCGCCGCGATCTTCGCTGCGCTTTCGGTGTAGATGCGTCGCAGCCAGTCCACAGTATCTAGCCCTTCGGTAAAGGCATCGGCGACACCCAGCCTTGCGGCGAGGGCAGCGAAAATAGCATGATCGTCGCGCGCCTCCTGCTGCGGTGGGACTGCCTGCCGCATCGCCACGAACAAGCCCTCACGGGTTGCAAAGCCAATATCGTCGCGTTCCAGCGGGATGGTCGCGGGCAGAATGATATCAGCGTGTCGCGCTACCGGCGTCCAATAGGGTTCCTGGACGATGACGGTTTTGGGGCGTGCCCAGGCCCGACGCAAGCGGTTCAAGTCCTGATGATGGTGGAAAGGGTTACCGCCAGCCCAATGGATCAAGTGAACGTCAGGATAGACGTAGCTCCCGCCATTATAGGTGAAACGCTCGCCCGGATGCAGCAGCATGTCGGCGACTCGTGCGCAGGGAATGAAGGCGCTGACGCCGTTGCTGCCCTGGGGAAAGACCGGGCCGGGCAAGCGCGGATGCGCGCTGCCCATGACGTTCATCGCGCCGTAGCCTAGACCATAGCCGCCGCCCGGAAGGCCGATCTGTCCGACCATGGCGGCCAGCGTGACGAGTGCCCAGAAGGGTTGTTCGCCATGCGCCGCCCGCTGCAATGCCCATGCTGCATTCAGCATGGTTCGATGGCGCAGCAGATCGGTGCCCAACGCTACAATACGTGCTGCTTCGACACCAGTTATCGCTGCTGCCCATTCCGGCGTCTTGGGCGTACCATCGGTCTCGCCGATCAGATATTTTCGGAAATGATCGAAGCCAACGCAATGGCTGTCCAGAAAGCCGCGGTCGAACAGGGGGTCGTGCAACACCACCCAGGCCAGCGCCAGCATCATGGCGGTGTCGGTATTGGGACGAATTGCGATCCATTCGGCGGCGTCACCGTCGCCCAGATTGTCGCCGACCGGCCCGATATTGATGATATTTCCTCCAGCGTTTCGAAGGCCGCGCAAGCCATCGCGGACCCGGTGTCGGCCCGCGCCGCTCGACGAAACGCGCGTATTTTTGAGCGGTACTCCGCCGAAGCTGACGAACAATCGGCAATGCTGGGCTAGCACGTCCCAACTGGTGTGAGAGACGTTGCTCTCATCCATTCCTGCAACAATATGCGGCATGAGAACCCGCCCGGCGCCAAGGCTGTAACTATCTACGCTACGGACGTAACCGCCCATCATATTGTAAAAGCGATGGATTTGGCTTTGGGTATGATGGAAACGCCCTGCGCTACCCCAGCCGTAGGAGCCGCCGAAAATCGCCTCGTTGCCGTAGGATTTGCGGACTCTGTCGATTTCTCCTGCAGCCAGATCCAGTGCCTCGTCCCATGGCAATTCCACAAAACTCTCTTCGCCCCTCCCGGTCGGCGAACGTCGTTCCAGCCAGCCGCGCCGTACTGCCGGGCGTGCAACGCGCAGCCGCGCGACAGATTGATCAAACTGGTCCAGGCCGATGGGATGCGGATCGGGATCTTGGGCGAACGCTGTCAACCGCGGCGGCCATCCTTCCGCTCGCTGCTCAACCTGATAGACACCCCAATGGGCAGCAGAATAGCGCGGACTCATGAAAAGCTGGTGTCGAACAATCCGGCGACATCCAGTTTGCGGTTGATGACGCCAGCGCGCAGGTAGCGATCCGCTGTCTCCTGCTCCTGCGCGATCAGCGTGGCATCAACCTTGGCAGGGAAGCGATCCGCCCGGCCATGGGTGATGCGCAATATGTCGCGCGCGAGGCCGGTATCCTTGTGCATGAGCTCGATATAGTCCTCACGGTTGCGCGTGGCCCATTCCCATCCGGCATATAGCCGATCGTGATAATCCTGAAGCAACGATCGCTTGTCGTGGATGGCCCCTTCGCGCCCGAACATCAGACCATATCCAGGGACCAGATCTTTCTTGCCGGGGAGTATTCGGGCGCCTTCCTGCTCCGCCATGGCCGCATTGGGATCCCAGATCGCCCAGGCGTCGACTGCCCCACTTTGCAAAGCAGCGCGCCCGTCAGATGGCGATAGAAAAGCGAAGCTGACCGCATCATACGGACGGCCATAGGCTTCCAGCACGGCGAGCACATGATTGTGACTGATGGATCCACGCGGCGTTGCAATTTTTCGGCCCGCCAGATCGGCAAGCGAACCTATCCTCGAATCTCGCCTTACAAGCACAACCGGTCCCATGCCCCGCGTCGCCTGTGCGCCGATCGCCTTGATCTTGGCGTCTGTTCCGGCGGCAAAGATAAAGGCAGAATCGCCTCCTATGCCACTATCGATTGCGCCCGCGTTCAATGCTTCTAGAAGTGGGGCGGCATTGGGAAATTGCGACCATATAATCTCGTAAGGCACATTGGCCAGCCTGTCCGCCCCCTGCAACACGACTCTGGAACCTCCACGTTGATCGCCGACGAACAGTTTGCCCGATCGGGTTGCGCCGCTGGTGCAGGCTGCTGTCACCGCACCTGCCATGAGGCTCAGGGTTGATCGGCGGGTTAGAAGACGCGGGGTTATGGGCATGAAACCAATCCTGCATGGACAGTGAGATTACGACATTAGCAGTCGCGAACACCGTCGAGGCATGACAATGCCAAATAGGAATTTGCATCCTTCTCAATCCTGCCGACACATAGCAGCTGCTCTATTTCTCCAAATCATAAGCGGACCAGAACTTCGCGTTGGTCGGCATCTAGGCTGCGCGCCTATGCCGAGGGAATGATCATATTCTAAAAAGGCACGAACATGACGGACAGGCAGATCAAACTTGGCTTCATCCTGCATGGCGTAGGACGGACGTGGAACGACTGGCGCCATCCCGACAGGGACGTCAATGCCAGCACTAGTCTGGCGCACTATCAGAAGCAGGCGGCGACTGCCGAACGGGGCAAGTTCGACTTTCTATTCGTCGCCGACAGCTTGTCCATAACGGAACAATCGAGTCCCCACTATCTCAACCGCTTCGAACCGCTTACGATCCTGTCGGCGCTTGCGGCTACGACCAGCCGCATCGGCTTGGTCGCCACATTAACCGTCAGCTACTCCGAACCGTTCAACGTCGCACGGCAGTTCGCTTCACTGGATCATTTGAGCGGGGGACGGGCTGGCTGGAATGTGGTGACGTCCTGGTTGGGTGACACCGCTGCCAACTTCAGCAAGGCAGAGCATCCCGCGCATGATCTGCGCTATCGTATTGCGGGCGAATATCTCGACGTCGTTCAGGGGCTCTGGGATAGCTGGGAAGCAGACGCGCATGTCGCAGACAAGGACAGCGGCCAGTTCGTCAATCCTGAAAAGCTTCATCGTCTCGACCACAGGGGAGAATTTTTCCAGGTGCGCGGCCCTCTCAATATCAAGCGCACGCCTCAAGGGCAGCCGGTCATATTTCAGGCCGGGGCATCCGACGATGGTCGCAACTTTGCTGCGCGCCGGGCAGAAGTGATCTTCACGCACGCTCCGACCGTTGAGGAGGGACAGGCCTATCTGGCCGACGTGAAAGCCCGTGCCAAGGGCGTGGGCCGGGACCCGGACAAGCTTTTCATTCTGCCAGGCATTGCGCCAATCATCGGCGAAACAGACGAGGATGCGGAGAGCCGTTATCATGAACTGGCAGCGCTGGAATCAATCGACACCGGTCTTGGCTTCCTGTCACGTACCTTCAACGATCATGATTTTCGCCAATATGATCTGGACGGCCCATTCCCGGATGTTGAGCATATCGGTATCAATAGCCAGCAAAGCAGCACGCTGCGCATATTGGCGGAAGTGCGGGCAGACAATCTGTCCCTGCGCCAGGTAGCAGAGCGGCTGGCCACGCCGCGCGGCGCCTTCGTCGGATCGGCGGAGACTGTAGCCAACCGATTACAACAGTGGTTTGAAGCGGGAGCGGCGGATGGGTTTGTGATATTCGAACCACTACCCGGTCAACTCGATCTGTTCGTCGATCAGGTAATACCGATACTGCAGGCACGAGGCCTCTTCCGTCGGAACTATGAAGGGACGACCTTCCGCGAGCATCTTGGACTGGACGTGCCTGACAACCGGTACAGCGTTGCAGGTTCGCGTAGGACTGCAGCCTGAAAAAGGCCGGCGGGAATCAAGTCAGAGCTTCTTTCCCGCCAGTTCCATCCTAGGGGTGCGAATTCAATTTCCGCTCGACAAGTTCGACATGCGATAAGGTCGGACGGGCCTGAAGGAAATCGCGAAAATCGATATATCCTAGGTCCCTGACGGTCTCAGCGACAGCATAGCGTGTGTCGTCGTTCTGAGCCTTCACCATTGACTGCTTCAATGCGTAGAGCCGGTCGTCGATCGCCATATCAACTCTCCATTATTGAATCATCAGGCTGGCCCGAATCCTTCTATCGGATTGCAAAGCTAGCCCTGCTTCTAATTACTACTATTTAGATAGATAAAACAACCTCTCTTAGGAGATAGTTCCACGGGGTGGTGTGCGCAGGTCGGAAGGTGCGCGCTAGGGCCGATGTAGAGGCCGACCGTGCCAGGTCCGCACGGAGCATGCCAAACAATGTGTCGAACCGGCCGTTATCGCCCCAGGCTTGTCGCCGCTGGCACGGTCATCCAAGTCAGATAGAGGTCGGAAACTTTGGTTTTGCTCCCAGGCAGCAGCAGATTGCGCAAGCCCCCAGGGTGGTAGGGGCGTGGCGCGGTGAACGCGTCGTCGCTCTGAAATTAGGCTTGGATTGGGATAGACTAACGGCTCTGCTTCCGTGCCGATAGCAGTCAGCCAAGCTCTACTGCATGTGCTACGATGGCAACGCCAAGGCGCTCGCGCACCGCTCCGAAAATGGCTGCCAGATTGTCCATGCTGGGGTTTCCCTTCTCGGACAACATCCGGTGCAGGCTTTTGCTCGGCCGGTTCGTTTGGGCCGCCAAGGCTTCAAACCCAACCGACGCATTCACTAGGTCACGAAGGATCAGGCGTGCAATATGGGGCTCACCGTTAAGGAATGCCGTCGCGGCCTCGTCGAGCATGGCTTTGGCAAAGGCAGGATCGCGCGCGGCGCGCTCCTTGACCGTCTCCTTGAAATCGCGCGTCAGTACCATCTTTCTATCCCTTGGCTTTCTTCGCAGCCGCCTTACGGCTCTTATACTCCGTCAACAGCAGGCTGGCACGATCGATATCGGCCTGCTGTCGCTTCTTCGTTCCCCCTACAAACAGGATGATCAGTTCATCTCCATCCTGTCCAAGATAAAGCCGATAGCCTGGTCCCCAATCGATCCGATATTCTCCGAGACCGCCGCCGATCCATTTGACGTTCGACAGATTGCCAAGCTCCAGCCTGACAATCGCCGTCGCCACCTTAGCCCCGGCCTGGGTGTCGAGATCGTCAAACCATGAACGGAACGGGCTGGATCCGTCCTCGCGGATATACTCCTGTACGATCAACTCATGACGTTTCTGGTAACGTATATGTTACCATTTGTCTAGTCGTCTTTGTCGCTCAAGCAACCAGACGGAGGCGGTCCAGCTTCGCAGCCCCTTGGGCGAGCAGCTTGGCAATCTCGTCGGATGTCCGTCGTACGGCCAGCTTGAGGGCTTCATCGACGTGGATGTAATCCTGCGTCACATTTTGCGAAGCGTGCCCCAGCATCGCGCGGATCGTCAGTTCGGAGAAACCCAGTTCAGCTGCGATGCTGGCGAAGGTATGCCTCAGAACATGGGGGGTAACGTCCGAAATTCCGGCAAACCCGCAAACCCGCTGCAGGCAGGCGCTGACGGCCGTGAAGGGGCCATCCCCGGTGGTCGCGGTGAACACATAAGGACTGCCTGTGATCTGCGGCTGCGACACGATCACCTTGATTGCTTCCGGCCCGATCGCTCGGATCTGTCCATCGGTCTTGGTGTCAGGGAAAGCGACGAAGCCTCCCATCGGATTCACCCATGCCCGCTGCATGGCTTGCCCCTCTTCGCGACGATAGCCAGTCAGCAGCAATAGTCTGATGACGGCAATACCGGTCGGGCTGACGCCTTGCTGCTCGGCATAGACCATTGCCTTGCCCAGCGCTTCGATCTCGGCGACGCTGAGACGTCTCGTCTTTTTATTGCCAGCGAGCTTCTTGGCACCCTTTGTAGGATGCTCGGCCAGTAAGCCTTTATGCTTTGCATGGCCCAAGATGGCCTGAAGGGTCGCTAGGCAGCGTGCTGCGACACCGGGGCCCCCGGTCGCCTTGCCGCCCCGACCGTCAGGTCGAGGCTTTTTCGTCTTTCCGGTCGCCACATCGTTTTGCATCGCCTCGACATCAGCAATGGTCAGATGACGGGCGATCCGTTTGCCGAGCAGCGGCTTGATGTGGGTTCGGATTCGGCTTTCATCCATCGCGAGTGAGGACTCCTTGATCGGCCGGTTTCGTCGACCGAGGATTCGGCCTGCATGGGCTTCCGTAAGATACCAATCGCACAGTTCAGCAACGTTCATCTCGTTCCTGGCGCGGCGAGCGTCATCCGCCGGGTCTTCCCCGGCGGCAACCGCGCCGAGCTTGATCTTGGCAAGATCGCGCGCTTGCTCGGCAGTGATCACGCCAAAGCGACCGATATTGACGCGGCGCTTGATGCCCTCGGCATTCCGGTACTGGATGATGAATGTCTTGAGGCCTGATGGAAGCACGCGAACGCCGAAACCTCGAATCTCACTGTCCCAAAGGACGAACTGCTTTTCTTCTGGGGGCTTAAGCGCATCGATCGAACGCTTGTTTAGCTTGGCAGTTGGCATCGCCACCTCCATTTGGAGACAAAGCTCAAAACGGCAGCCATTGTCTCCATATTGTCTCCAAAATACGCCGTTTCGTGGCGTATTGCAGGATATGACGTGGTAGACGAAAATCAATATCTAATTGAAATATCGTATAAAATCGTAATACCGGAAACTGTGGCGTAGCATTTGAATCAGATTGCCAAGGTTGGGGTCGAGGGTTCGAATCCCTTCGCCCGCTCCAGAAATCATCGAAAAATCAATGGTTTCTGGGGCGACTGGGTCAGGTTTTCATATTACGCGACCTCCTGAAAAGCTTAAAGTAATAAGGACGTAATATGCTGCGCGCGTATTTGCGGGTGGTTCTGGCATAGGTTGAGCCACTGAAAATCCGGTTTCCGCAGAAGCTGTCCGGGCAATGTAGCACCGCATCTTCGGGCAGTAACAAAAATGGAAACGGCTTTCACCGCCGTCCTGCCGCCTGATCGATTTCCCTTCGCTTATCGCGCTACCGCGCTTTGGAAGACAAGCGCCTGACGACAAAAGCAGCCGCCTATGCCTTGGTTTCGACCCGTTGCCTCTGTAAGCCCGTCCTGACCGCTGACGTGCTTTGGAGCTGATTGTTGGAAACTGTCTCGATTGTCCTGATTTTGCTGGTCGCCGTGGTGGTCAGCAGCGCCATCTCGCGCATGCTGCCGCTATCCCTGCCAACGCCTCTGGTGCAGATCGCCCTGGGCTATATGATCGGTCTGGCCTCCAGCCTTCGGGTCGAACTTGACCCTGAACTGTTCCTGCTCCTGTTCCTGCCCCCGCTGCTGTTCCTCGACGGCTGGCGCATCCCCAAGGATGAACTGCTCAAGGACGTATCGACCGTCTTTGAACTCGCGCTTGGCCTCGTCCTGCTGACCGTCGTCGGGGTCGGCTTCTTCATTCACTGGCTGATCCCGGCAATGCCGCTGGCCGTCGCCTTCGCGCTGGCCGCCGTCGTGTCGCCCACCGATCCGATCGCCGTGTCCGCCATCGCCGCGCGCGTGCCTATCCCCAAGCGCATGATGCACATATTGGAGGGCGAATCGCTCCTCAACGATGCGTCGGGCCTTGTCTGCCTGCGTTTCGCGATTGCAGCGGCGCTCACCGGCAGCTTCTCCATCGGTCAGGCAAGCCTCAGCTTCCTGTGGCTTGCCATCGGTGGGATCGCAGTTGGCGTCATCGTCACCCTGTCCGTCACCCGGACCAAGGCATGGATATCGTCCCGCTTCGGCGAAGACATCGGCTCGCAGGTGCTCATCAGCCTGCTCATCCCCTTCGCCGCCTACATCATCGCCGAAACCTTCCATTGTTCGGGCATTCTCGCGGCGGTGGCGGCGGGCGTGACGATGACCTTTGCCGAAATATCGCGTCAGGCGCTGCCCGCCACCCGTATGCGCCGCAATTCGGTATGGGACACGATCCAGTTCGCGCTGAACGGCATCATCTTCGTGCTGCTGGGTGAGCAGCTCCCTGGCATCCTCACTGCCGCGCGGCAGACGGTGCGCATCACCGACCATGCTAACCCATGGTGGCTCGCCGGCTATATATTGGCGATCATGCTGGTGCTGATCGCACTGCGGTTCGCCTGGGTGTGGATCTCCTTTCGCCTCACCCTGTTCCGCGCGCGGGAAGAAACGCCCTATCGCCGCCCCGACTGGCGCCTGATGGCCGCCATGTCGGTCGCGGGCGTGCGCGGCGCGATCACGCTGGCAGGCGTGCTGACCATTCCGCTGACGCTGACCGACGGATCGGCCTTTCCCGCGCGCGACCTTGCCATTTTCCTGGCGGCCGGGGTCATCATCCTGTCCCTCATTCTCGCCAGCCTCTGCTTGCCGCTCCTGCTTAAAGGTCTGGCGATGCCTGCCGAACCGTCCGAACAGGCGCAGGAAGACGCCGTGCGCGTGGCGGCGGCGCAGGCGGCGATAAAGGCGATCGAAAAGACGCAGCACAGGCTGGCCGAGGGGCGGGCGGACGCCGACGTCTACACCGCCACGGGCACCCGCATAATGGACCTTTATCGCGAGCGCATCGACAGCCGATCGCAGAACGAAAAGGACGTGCGCGAAGTGGCGCGCCTCGCCGGGCTGGAACGCGACCTGCGCCTCGCCGGGATCAAGGCGGAGCGGGACACCATCTTCGCCATGGCACGCAAGGGCAGGATCGGCAGCAAGGTCGCCCAGAAACTGATCCGCGACCTGGACCTGTCCGAAGTGCGCTACAGATAAGGCATGGCACAAAAAATGGCGGCCGATCCGGGGTGGAGAAATCCCCGGACCGACCGCCATTCTGTGGGACATGGCAAGGAGACGCCACGCCCCTTGGGCACCTCGATAGTTATTTGAACGTGTAGCGGACGCCGAGCGCAAAGGTGCGTGACAGCAATGTCGTGCCAAGGTTGAACTGCTCTGGTCCGCCGACATCCTCGAACTTGTAATAGGTCTGCTGCTTCGACTTGGTCAGGTTCACTGCATCGAACGTCACGCCCAGACGATCGTTGAGGTTCCAGGTCAGCTGGAGGTCCAGGCTCTTTTCCGGGTTGCGCCACACGCCGATCGGATTGGCGAACAGCCGCGCTTCGTTGTTGGCCAGAAACTCCTTGCGCCAGATATAGGACAGGCGCGCGCCGATTGGCCCGTTGTCATAGGCGAGCGTCGCGTTGTAGCTCAGGTCCGAGACGCCAAAGAAGGACGATGTCGCCTGACCCACGATGTTGCCTGCTGCGTCCGACTGCGGGATATTCTGCTTGGAGTCCAGGATCGTCACGCTGCCCACGAAGCCCAGGCCGTTGAGCGGGCCGGGCAGGTAGGATGGGAAGTAGGTCAGGCCCAATTCTACGCCCTTCAACACGCCGTCCGATGCATTGACCGGACGGGTGATTGCGAAATTGTTCGTCGCGCCCGCCTGGATGCCATTGTTGGGGATGAACTCCTGAATGGTCAGCGGCACGACCAGACCCTGAACTTCACGGCGGAATCCAGTGACGGTGATCGCGCTGTTGCGATCGAAATACCATTCCAGCGCCACGTCGAAATTCTTCGAATGGGTGGGCGCCAGGTTCGCCGTGCCCGCCGTGCCGCTGCCATAACCGACATTGGTCAGATCGCCGGTCAGGTTATAGTTGGGATTGATGTCGCCGAAATTAGGCCGACGCAGCGTTTCGCCATAGTTGAAGCGCAGGCGCAGATTGTCGAAAACCTCGTAGCGCGCGGTAAAGCTGGGCAGGAACCGGTCCGACCCCGACGATACGCTGGTCTGCGCCCCGGCATTATATCGGTCGAAGAAATTATAGTCCGTATCGACCGTGACATAGCGCACACCGGCCTGCAGCTTGAGCGGGCGACCGAAGATCGATACCTCGCCATCGGCCTGCACATACATGGCGATGGTGCTCTCATCGATGTCGAACGTCTTTTGCAGCGATAGCCGGTCGGACGTAGGCAGGCCGTACAGCCCGCGCACCCTGTCGGCATTGTCGTGCAGCCAATATCCGTTCGCCAGCGTCCAGCTTGTCGGCACGTCTGCCCGGCCCTGATAGAAATCGTCGTTGGTAAAGCTCGCGCCTTCGCCCAGCCCCGCCAGCGTGGTCGCCACCAGCGGACCACCCCGATCCTGCGTGCGCAGTGCGCTCGACGCCTTGCGCTGGTCGATGCGGATGCCGGTCTTCACCTGACGGATGAAGCCATCGTCCCAGGTATAATAACCATCGAGCGTGCCAGTGATGGCGCTGCCCTTGTCGCGATTGGCATTGTCGTAAAATTCCGCGACGTTCCAGATGCTGGTGTCGTTGAGCAGGCTGTCGTCGTTGAAATGATAGGACGGAATGCCGCCGCCCGCGTTGAAATCGACATTGATCGTGTCGGCCACGCGCGTCGTACGCATCGCCATGAACGACGATTGCACCTTGCTCGTCTGATAGGCGATGTCGCCGACGATCTTGCCGCGATCGCCCAGATCCCATTTGCCGTTCAGTGCATAGACGAAGCTGTCGGTCTTGCTCTTGTTATAATCGCCGCTGTTGAAACCGAACACCGAATTGGCGGTGCGCGCCTTGACGATGTTGGTGCCGTCATACAGCGTCGGCGCCTGCGGATTGGCCCAGAAATCCACGAAGCTGAATTGCAGGCTGTTGAACGTCTCGCCCCGGAACCCGGCGTAAAAGACTTCGGCTGTATAGACCGAACTGCTGTTGGGCGCCCATTGCAGCGCGACGTTGAACGAAGGCCGCTCGCGCTTGCCGTAAAGGTCGGAACTGAACGCGGCGTCGCGCGACAGATAATAGGGGGTATCGACGCCATTGACCTTCATCGTCGCACCAGCCGCCGTCGACAGGCCGCGATCGAGGCCGGGAATCCATTCGCCCTGTCCTGGAACCTGCGCGAACTGGCCAGTGATAGGATCGCGACCGGCGGGGAAGATGCGCTGGAAGCCATCAAGGCCGGTGCCTGCGGCAGGGGTCAGGGTCGCAAACGGCACAAATGCACCCGCTGTGACGGTCTGATCGCGATATTTGGTGCGGGTGTAGCTGCCGTTCACCAAAATACCGATGTCGCCGATGCCGGTTTCCCAACGATCGCTGACCAGCAGCGCGACGTTGGGGTTATAGCTGTCGGCCTGCTCGTTGTAGATGCCGCGTGCCAGACCCGAAATGGCAAAGCCGTCAAAATCGAACGGGCGGCGGGTCTGGACATCGACCTGCCCGGCAAGGCCAGTTTCGATCTGGTCAGCCGATCGCGTCTTATAGACATCGACCCGGTTGACCAGATTCGCTGAAATATCCTGCAACGAAAAGGCCTGGCCGGTCGAGGTAAAGATATTGCGGCCGTTAAGCGTGGTCAGTGCGTCGGGCAACCCGCGGATCGAAATGCCCGCCGCCTCGCCCCCGGTGCGGTTGGTCACCTGCACGCCGGTAACGCGCTGAAGCGCTTCGATGACATTATTGTCGGGCAGCTTGCCGACATCTTCCGACACGATCGAATCGACGATCTGCGTCGAATTCTTGCGGACGTTCAGCGCGCCGACGATCGACGCGCGTACGCCGGTCACAACGATATCGGCGGCTTCCGCGTCGGCTCCTGCCTGTGGCGTGACTGGAGCAGTCTGCGCCTGCGCAGCGCCAGCGAGCATCAGTGCGAGCAACGATGCGGAACCCAGTGCGATCGGCTTGACGGCCATGTCAGAAATCCTCCCTGATGCTGGCCATCGGCCATGCGTCCATTACTCGGACTAATTATTGTCCGAACAGGGGATTCGCAAGGATGATTTTTGCGGCAAAGACGGGATGTGCCTCAGTTGTGACATTCTTGCCGCAACGTTTATGCTGATATTCATTGGCCTTGGGGCATTGGCGTTTAAGGAAGCGGGCCAGCCATCGCAAGATGACCGGCCCGCTTTGCCATTTTCAATTGTCGGACTCTGTCGAAATAATCAGTCGGCACGCCACCTTGCCGTAGCGTCACGGCTGGGGACCAGACGGATACGGTTCCCCGCCACGCCCAGCGCCTTGCCCGGTGCGGAAATAGCGGCAAAGCGTACCGTCCCGCTGCGCGCATCGGCCAGACGAACGAACTGGCTGCGCAGCGCGAAATCGGCGCTCTTCTGATCCTGCTGGATCGTCACGGCCCCGTCCTTGTCCGCGACCAGATAATGATCGGGCATCAATATGGGCGACAGCATGACGCTTTGCTTACCCGCCCGGCCCGGCAACTGGCGAAACTGCGTCTGCGGCAACGCAGGGTTGCCCGCCACCAGTTGTGTTCCCTCATGCGCCAGCAGCATTTTGGGATCGACGGCGGAAATGAAACGCTCGGGCAGGGGGCCGTTGCCCACCGGCACGCCGAAATCGGGCATCCCCTCGGCGGTATAATAGAGCCGCTGGACGCGCGTATGCCGATCCGGGTTGAACAGCGGATCACCCTTGATCGCCTCATAATCGCGGCCATGGTAGACCAGCATGTCGCGGCCCTGTTCGTCCACGGTAAAGCTGTTGTGGCCGGGGCCAAATACGCTGGTTTCCTTGCAGGTCTGGAACACCGGCTGGGGCGACTTGGTCCAGCTTTTGGCGTCCAGCAGGTCCGCATTCTCGTCCGCGCTCAGCATGCCCAGGCAATAGCGCGCATCGGTGGCGCTCGCCGAATAGGTCATGAACAACCGCCCCTTGCGGTGCAGGACAGCGGGCGCTTCGGCGACCTTATAGCCCAGCGTCTCCCACTCCAGCGTCGGCACGGTCAGCCGGGTAGGCTTGCCCGCCAGCATCAGCGGCGTCTTGAGCCTGGCGATATAGAGGTTGCTGTTGCTGTCGATCCCCGGCTCGCGCTGCGCCCAGGCGATATAACGCACGCCCTTATGCACGAAGCTGGTCGAATCCAGATTGAAACTGTCCCATGGCGTCTGCAATTCGCCCAGCACGCTCCATTTTCCCGTCATCGGGTCCGCGCCGTCGCACACGACGGCATAGCTGCGGATGCGGAACACGTCATCGCCGCCACCGCTCGGGCCAGCGGCGAAATAAACGATCCATTTGCCGTCGATCAGATGCAGTTCGGGCGCCCAGAGGAAGCCCGAACGCGGCCCGGTCTTTTCATGCCGCCACAGTACCGCTTCCGGCGCGGTGGTCAGGTCCGCGATCGTCTTCGACCGGCGCAGCACCAGCCGGTCATATTCGGGGACCGATCCGGTCATATAATAGAAACCGTCGTCGTGACGGAATATCTGCGCATCGGCCCGCTGTTTGACCAGCGGATTGACCGGAACCGGCGCGGCGGGCGTATCCACGGCGGCGCGGGTGGCCATCGGCGCAGCCGACAGCGCAGCCGCCGTGCCGATAAAGCCACGGCGGGAGAGGGCGAAACGCATCATTATATCTCCTGAAACTCTACGTCCTGCATAGATATAGTCGGACTAATTACGATCAATATTGCGCGACGGGCCATCCATCCGCACCCCAACGCACGGGCGCGATGCGCAGCGTGGGCGCGCCGTCGGCCTGCTTGTCATAGGCGTGATAGACGACATAATCCTGGCCATCCTTGTCGTGAAGCCAGCCCGCATGGCCCGGACCACGCCAGCGCTGCTGTTCCTGAAGGTCGGCGCGCAGGAATATCGTGCCGCCCCCTTCCATCAGCGCGCTGCCATCCTTGCCCAGATAGGGGCCGCTGATCGCCTTCGACCGGCCCATCACCGTGTAGTAGCTGCTGTTCACGCCCTTGCAGCAATAATCATAGCTGACCATCAGCCAATAATAGCCGCCATGGTCGATGATGAAGGGCGCTTCCACCGGCGCGGGCGCGCCGACGGGGGCAGGGCGGCGGGCAATGGAAATGGGCGTCTTCGCGTCCAGCGGCTTGCCGGTTTTCGGGTCCAGTTCGAACAGTTTAATCCCGGTCCAGAAACTGCCCAGCGACAGCCAGTGGCGGCCATCCCGGTCGACGATGAAATTGGGATCGATCGCGTTATAATCATCGTCCTTGGTGGACATCACGACCATGCCTTCGTCGCGCCATCCGAAATTCTTCGCCTTGGGGTCCAGCGTCGCGCTGGTGGCCAGGCCGATCGCAGACCGGTTCGATCCAAAGGTGGAGACCGAATAATAGAGCCGATAGCGCCCGTTCACATAGGCAATATCGGGCGCCCAGATACCCTCGCTGCCCGGAATCGCCGCCTTGGCCCAATCAGGCAAGGTCGTGAAGACCGGCGCGCCGGCGGTCCAGTGGATCAGGTCGGGCGACGTGCGCGTTTCGATCAACCGCTGGCCATGACCCGTGCTGAACACATGATAGACGTCGCCTTCGCGCGCGATGACCGGATCATGCGTCGGCGTCAGGTCGCCCGACAGGCGGCTGCCCAGCGTCGCGCCGACGGGGGTGGGCGCAGGCCGCTGTGCCCAAGCGGGGATGGCGGCTGTCAGCAGCGCCAACGTCATGATGATCTGCCGCGTCATGCGACCTTCTCCAATATATGTAACGTGCCCCCGCGCAGGCGCCCAAACGAGGC
>NZ_JBAQOK010000094.1:0-1700 GCF_049304695.1 Sphingobium sp. | reverse complement strand
CCATAGGCGATCACCTTGCCGATCATGGAATCGTAGTGAGGCGGGATGAAGTAGTTGTTATAAACATGGGAATCGACGCGGATGCCAGGGCCTCCGGGGACGTGCCAGTTGGTGATACGACCCGGCGATGGCACGAACGTGTAGGGATGCTCGGCATTGATGCGGCACTCGATAGCATGTCCACGGAACTGGATGTCTTTTTGGCGGAACGGCAACTTCTCACCCGCAGCGATGCGGATCTGTTGTTGCACGATGTCGATGCCGGTGATCATCTCGGACACGGGGTGCTCTACTTGCACGCGGGTGTTCATCTCGATGAAATAGAACTCGCCGTTCTCAAACAAGAACTCGAACGTACCTGCACCGCGATAGCCGATCTTGCGACAGGCCTCAGCACAGCGTTCGCCGATTTTGTCGCGCAACTTTGGATTAAGGTGGTAGGCAGGCGCTTCTTCGATGATCTTTTGGTGACGACGTTGCATAGAGCAATCGCGCTCGCCCAAGTACACGGCATTGCCATGTTGGTCGGCTAGGATCTGGATCTCGATGTGACGCGGGTTCTCCAAGAACTTCTCCATGTACACCATGGGATTGTTGAAGGCGGCTTGAGCCTCGGTCCTTGTCATGGTCACCGCATTGAGCAATGCAGCTTCAGTGTGCACCACGCGCATACCGCGTCCGCCACCGCCACCGGAGGCTTTGATGATGACTGGGTAACCGATGAAGCGAGCAGTCTTGATGATCTCAGCGGGATCGTCTGGCAAAGCACCTTCGACGCCGGGTACACAGGGCACGCCCGCTTTTTTCATGGCGCTCTTGGCGGAGACTTTGTCGCCCATAAGGCGAATCGTCTCGGCACGCGGGCCGATGAAGACGAAGCCGGATTTCTCTACGCGTTCGGAGAAGTCTGCGTTCTCGGACAAGAATCCATAGCCGGGGTGGATGGCTTGCGCATCGGTCACCTCAGCGGCGCTGATGATGGCGGGGACATTGAGGTAGCTCAGGCTGGAACTTGCGGGCCCGATACAGACGGATTCGTCCGCCAACTTCACATACTTGGCGTCTGCATCTGCTTCAGAGTGGACAGCAACTGTCTTGATGCCCATTTCGCGGCAAGCGCGCTGGATACGTAGCGCGATCTCGCCGCGATTGGCGATAAGGATCTTTTCAAACATGATCGGGGTCTCCGGCGGAGCGGGTGTTTTGGGTTTACGTTCGAAGACGGCCATGATGCTTAACCGATGATGAACAGTGGTTGGCCGAATTCGACGGCTTGGCCGTTCTCGACCAAGATAGCCTTGATCACGCCACCCTTGTCCGCCTCGATCTCGTTCAACAACTTCATCGCTTCGATGATGCAGATGGTGTCACCTGCATTCACGGTCGAACCGACATCGACGAATGATTTGGCGCCGGGAGAGGCTGCGCGGTAGAAACTACCCACCATTGGTGATTTTACGATGTGGCCTTCAGGTGCGGCTGGGGCAGCAGGTGCGGCGGCAACAGCAGGCGCGGCAGCCGGTGCCGCAATTGGCGCAGCGGCGTAGTGATGTTGCATGGCGGGAGCGGAAACTGAGCTCATGCGTGAGATACGCACATGCTCTTCACCTTCGGTCAATTCCAGTTCAGCGATGCCCGAGTTCTCAACGAGTTCAATCAGTGTCTTCAGTTTGCGTAGATCCATTTTTATCTCCTCACAG
>NZ_JBAQOK010000093.1:0-329376 GCF_049304695.1 Sphingobium sp. | reverse complement strand
ACGCCGCATTGAGAAAAACAAGCACAAGGTTGATTAACGTGTCGACGCACTGCCCGACGCGATCAGCCTTCCCATGCTAGCCACGCTTGACTGGAGGGATGCGATTATACAACCGTTACAAGTCCAGAACCACGAAGTGGTGGAGGGGTGTCGCCATCTCGATAGGGCGACACCCCTCCGTCTGGCCTGCGGCCATCCACCTCCCCTTGCAGGGGAGGATGACGGGAAACGGCCATTTTTTGATGTTCCCAAGCCTCGCTGTTGATCCCAATTGCGGACATAGCCAAAGCAGCTAAAGTCGAAAGAATGAGCACTTCAATCTCCGACCGCCTGCTTGACCAGCGCCTTCGCAATGGCATGATTGAGCGTCTACAAATGCTCGTGGATTGGACTGAAACGATAGCGGCTGTCGGTGCGGCAGGCTATTTCAACAGCTTTTTTGATGTGTTTCCAGACAAACCGCCATTGCCGGTCAATACCGTTCTGTCGTCGGAAGAATGCGAAGCTTTGACGAAAATCCTTGAACTGATGGACCAAGTGGCATCCTGCACCCGCCAGAACCTGACGGACGATGAACTGGTCGCAAGTGCGTGGCCTATGAGAATTGGCGAGCAGGCAAACTCTGCACTGTCAATCATGATGGTTCGCGGGAAGCTATCGGATGATGTTGAGGTTCCAATACCATAGCCGATGGTCGGTCTTCACCTCTGCCGTGCTGAAAGCAGAAGGTCCGCTTTCCACCCGCCGGTGCTGCTCCTTTGCTGGATCGGGTCGAGATAGAAGCTGCCCAACGGCTCTCGACCAAATATTGCCGTTCTTTTGCAGTTTCCTCACGCCCGATTGCAGACGTTGCGGTAGAATGCGAAGCATAGGCTCATGAACAAGCTAACCCTCCGCTATCAGTATGACGCCAGCTTCTTCGATCCCAAGCAGCCGACTGATGATTTCGGTCGCCTGTCCATCGAGGTGAAAACCGATCGCTTTTCAGGCGAAGGAGGCTTTTGGGTTCAATGGCAGGACGTAAAAGAGTTTGGCGAGGCTCTAAGCGCCTTCCCCATTACGACAGATCATCCAATCACGGCGCAGTGGGGGTATGAAATGCAAGAAGGCGACGATTTGATCCTGCGCCTTGAGATTGCCCCTGCGAACAATCGTGGCGATCTTGCTGTTAGATATGAAATTGCTGACGAACATGAGCCTCACTGTCGGACACGCGGATGGTTCACTACAAACTACCCTGACCTTGACCTCTTTCGTGTCAGCATAGCGCGCCTACTGGACCGGGAGGCTGAAGAAGCCATCTTGATTGGCCGGTAACGGCAGCTTCGCTCAATTTCTTGCCACAAGCCGACTGTCAGCTCCCCACCCAACTCGTCATTCCCGCGAAGGCGGGAACCCATCTCCCAAACTCTCCAGATAAAAGGGCGGGAGATGAATCCCCGCCTGAGCGGGAATGACGGTCGTGCGGTGACATACGCAGCCCCGCCCCTACCCGCTCAATCCAATACGTTCGGCAGATCCTCGAAGCCCCGGCGCAGGGCGGTGCTCCAGCCGTGGGAGATCATCGCGAATTCTTCGTTGTCCGCTTCGATCCGGGTGCGGACGCGGAAGTCGAAGGCGTCGGTGGGGATGACGGTCAGGTCGAGCGGCATGCCGACCGACAGGTTGGAGCGCAGGGTCGAATCCATCGAGACCAGCACCGCCTTTGTCGCGTCCTCCAGCGTGGTTTCGCGGCTGACGATGCGGTCGAGGATGGGCTTGCCATATTTATGTTCGCCGATCTGGAAGAAAGGCGTGTCCTCGGTCGCTTCGATGAAATTGCCCGCGCTGTAGATCAGATACAGGCGTGGTTTACCGCCCTTGCGCTGGCCAGCGACCATGATCGACGCGCTGGCGCCCGATCCGCCCATTTCGATGCTTTCGCGATAGCGGGCCTGCATGGCGCGCATATTGTCGCCCACGATTTGCGCGACGCGGTGCATGGTGTCGCAATTGAGGATGGTTTCCACGTCGGGGTCGACCTTGGCATCCTTGATCGCCTTGCTCAGCCGCGCCTTCACCCCCTGCGTGATGGACAGGTTGCCCGAACAGAGCAGCGTGATCGCCCGTTCGCCCGGCACGCTATAGGTGAAACTTTTGCGGAAGCGGGCGATATTGTCCATGCCCGCATTGGTGCGGGTGTCGGACAGCATGACCAGCCCCTGGTCAACCCGCACCGCCACACAATAGGTCATTGCCAAAAGGCTCCCGAAAATCGATTCAATCTGCTGCTTGGTTCAGCGGGTTAGCCTGCTGCTGCTGCCTCTGCAACTGCCGTTGGTCGATCATCGGCTGTGCCTGCGCGATGCGGACGTCCGCGTCGATGGTCATAACGCCCGCCATCAGCACTGATCCCCGGATCGGCGCGGCCTCATCCGCATCAAGGCCGCTGGCAAGGCGCAGATAGCGTTCGGTGACGCAAACGCGGTTGGACGGGTCGAAGCCGATCCAGCCCAGACCGGGCAACAGCGCTTCGGCCCAGCCATGGGTTTCGTGGAGTGCAGCGCCATCCCCGGCAAGCAGATAGCCCGATACATAGCGCGCAGGCACGCCGATGACGCGGGCGGCGGCGATGAATATCTGGGCATGGTCCTGACACACGCCAGCGCCCAGGGCAAAGGCCTGCGCGGCGGTAGTGGCCGATGTGGTGACGCCGGAGCGGTAGGCGACGCACGCGCTGACGGCGGCGGACAGGGCGTGCAGGCGGGCAAGTGGGTCGCCGCTGTCGGGGATGCCGTGCGCCATCGCGATGATCGCGTCGGATGGCTGGGTCAGCGACGTGCTTCGCAGATAATGGATCGGGTTGACCCGGCTGTCCGGCCCGCCGACCATCCCGTGTGTCTCGCGCGTGTCCACCAGTCCCTCCGCCACAATAACGGCCTGATCGTGGCGGTCGTGGCGAACCCAGATCGCTTCCATCTCGCCATAGCTGTTGCGGCGAAAGCCGGTGAGCGGGGTGCCGTCGATGCTGACGGTCCAGTCGCGCACGACCTGCGCGGGGGTATCGACCGGCATGAGTTTGAGGCGCATCGCCACGCGTCCGGCCGATGCGGCGTAGCGATAGATGGTCTGGTGGCGGACGAGCAACTCCATAACGCGCCGCCTCGCCTCCCCTATTCAGCCGAAATGATAGGCCTCGGCAATTTCGGCACCCAGCCGGTTGGTCCTCGACAGCCCGTGCTGCACCGTTTCATGCAGGCCGAAGCGGAAGATTTCGCCGCTGTCCAGTTGCTCCAGCGCGCTGACCATCTCGCTGATCGTGTCATGGCATGCGGCGCGGTCATCATGCCAGCCCGCCAGTCGATTGAGCCGATAGGCCAATTGATCGTAGCAATAGGCGATAGAGCGCGGGAACATGCGGTTGAGCATCAGGAAGTCGGTGATCTGCCAGGGCGTGTAGGTGCCGCCATAGACATGGTGATAGGCGCGGCCACCAGACAGCGCATGCAGCACCGACGTCCATTGATAATGATCGCGGTTGCCGCCGATGACTTCGGTTTCGGGCAGCAGGACATAATATTTGACGTCCAGCAGGCGCAGCGTCATCTGCGCCCGTTCCAGCGCGGAGCCGCAGCGGAGGAAATCATGGCCTTCGTTGCGCAACTGGCCCGAATGAGTCGCGCCGCGAAAGGTCATGACGCGGGTCTTGATCCAGTCGATCAGCGTGGGCAGTTCCTGCCGCGCTTCATCAACGCTGTAGCTGTCGAGCTTGCGCCAGCCGTCGTTGAGCGCCTCCCACATGTCCTGCGTCAACATGGTGCGCGCGGACTTGGCGTTCGACCGCGCCTTGAGCAGGCAGGAACGGATCGAACTGGGGTTGTCGGCGTCCAGCATCAGAAAGGACACGACGTCGCTTTCGGTAACCTGCACGCCTTCGGGGAATTGATGGCCCGATCCGGTCGCGCGCACGACGGAGCGCCATTCGTCGCGATGATGCGCGCCCGGCAGGATGGCCATGCGTTGCCCCATGGTCAGCAACCGCGCGGTGGATTCAGCCCGCTCCATATAGCGCGCCATCCAGAACAGGTTTTCAGCAGTGCGGCTCAGCATGGGACATTATCCCGATATGGTGTGGGCGTTCGTGCGAAACTGGATGCCGCACAATCTATCCTCCCCTTGAAGGGGAGGATGTCGGTGGACGGGGCGTTTTTCTGCATGTCCATCAATCCTGCAACACCCAGGTGTCCTTCACGCCGCCGCCCTGGCTGGAGTTCACCACCAGCGATCCTTCAGTCAGCGCGACGCGGGTCAGGCCGCCGGGGACCAGCCGGATCTGCTTGCCGACCAGACAATAGGGACGGAAATCGGCATGGCGCCCCACGACCGATGCGGGGCCAAGCGTGGGGACGGTCGACAGGTCCAGCGTAGGCTGGGCGATGAACTCATGCGGATTGGCGCGAATGCGATCGGCATAGGCGTCGATTTCGTCCTTGGTCGATTTGGGACCGATCAGCATGCCGTACCCGCCCGAACCATGGACTTCCTTGGCCACCAGTTCATGCAGGTTTTCCAGCACATAGGCGCATTCGTCGGGCTTTCCGCATTGCCACGTCTGGATATTGTCGAGGATCGGCTCCTCGCCCAGATAGAAGCGGATCATCTCCGGCACGTAGATATAGACGGCCTTGTCGTCCGCGATGCCCGATCCGGGCGCGGACGCCAGCGTGACGCCGCCATTGCGATAGACGTTGAAGATGCCCGGCACGCCCAGCAGGCTGTCGGCGCGGAATACCAGCGGGTCGAGATATTCGTCATCGATGCGGCGATAGATCACGTCCACCGCCTTTGGCCCCAGCGTCGTCTTCATCCATACCCGGTCTTCGTCGACGAACAGGTCGGCCGGCTCCACCAGTTCCACGCCCATCAGGTCGGCGAGGAAACTATGTTCATAATAAGCGCTGTTAAGCGATCCGGGCGTCAGCACGACGACGACGGGATCGCCCTTGCACGCGGGGGGGGCGACTTCCTTCAGGCTCTTGAGCAGTTCGGCGGGATAATCGTCCACCGGCGCGACCACGCCCGCCGCAAAGAGTTCGGGAAACATGCGCGTCATGATTTCCCGGTTTTCCAACATATAGGACACGCCCGAAGGGGTGCGGCAATTATCCTCCAGCACTTCAAAACTGCCCGGCCCCGTGCGCACAATGTCGATGCCGACAATGTGGCTATAGACGTTTCCAGGCGGAGAAAAGCCAGCCATTTCAGATAGATAAGCGCTGTTATTATAAATGATGTCGGCGGGCATGATACCGGCCTTCACGATTTCGCCGCCGTTATACACGTCGTGCAGAAAAGCGTTGAGCGCCCGCGCGCGCTGCCGGATCCCCTTGTCCAGCACGCGCCATTCCTGCGCGGTGAAAATGCGGGGCAACAGATCGAACGGGATCAACCGTTCCGGGTCGCCCCCCTCGCCATAGACGGCAAAGGTAATGCCGATGCGGCGGAATATCGCCTCCGCCTCGTCCATGCGTCGATTAAGCCCGGCAATGCCCGTTCGTTCGACCCATTTTTGCACTTCATCGTAGCAAGGGCGTATCGAACCATCCGGTTCGGACATTTCGTGGAAGGGCAAGTGGTCAATCCTCCCTTGGCCAGGACGGCCATCGTGGTGCGTTGCAACAATAGTGCGCGGCCGAAACCGGATTGCAACATAAAAATCGCACGCGCTGGTTCCGGTTCCGCTATTCCCTTAAATTCAGTGGTTCAGGAGGATGAATGCGGCGCGGAACAGCAGGATTATCGGCCACGATCGCAGCAGCGCTGGCGCTGGCGGGATGCGCGTCCGCCATGCGGCACGAAATATATCAGGCGGACGCCACCCCCGTCGATATCTCCCGATGGACCCGCGCCGCGCCCACACCCCTGATCGTGCGGACGCAGGACGGGCTATCACTGACCGGATATCAATGGCCCGGCGATCCTGCCGACCATGATGTCATCCTGTTCTTCCACGGGCGCGGATCGAATCAGGGGATCGCGGCGCGCTATGCCGAATATCTGACCGGGCATGGCGACCATGTGATCGCTGTGTCCTATCGCGGCTTTGGCGGCAATCCGGGCAAACCGACGCAGGCGGGGCTGGTCGCAGATGGCCGCGCCTTCGTGGCAAAAGCGCGGTCGATCGCCGGGCCGGACGCGCGCATATATCTGGTCGGCCATTCGCTGGGCGGCGCGGTGGCCCTGCATGTCGCGGCGACGGCGCCGGTCGCGGGGGTCATCACGCTCTCTACTTTCGACAAACTCGAAGAATCGGCGCCTGCGGGCATGGGCGCGCTGATCCCTGACAAGTGGAATAATCTGGATGCCGCGACCAAAATCCATGCGCCGCTGGTCATGATGCTGGGCACCGCCGACAAACGCGTGGCCATGACGCAGGGCGACGCGCTGTTCGCCACGGCGCGACCGCCCGCCACCTTCGTCACCATAGGCGACGCAGGGCATAATCCCGACATGGCGCGCATCGGCCCGCTGGTGACGAGCGCGGTGGAAGCGATGGATTCCGGGGCATTGGCACGCTGGCCCGATGCGCTGCCGCCCGGATGGAGCGTGCGGCGCAAATAAGTTGCACAGGCATAGGCAAACGCCCGTTGACCGACCCGCCATCGCTGCGTATAGCGCGCCCTCACCGCAGGGCCGCAACGCCTTGCGCAGCCCATGGGGCGGAGTAGCTCAGCTGGTTAGAGCGCGGGAATCATAATCCTGATGTCGGGGGTTCAAGTCCCTCCTCCGCTACCATTTCCCGATATCAAGGGCCGTTAGCCCGCCCTCCTCGTCCGACTATGGCGCGTAAATCCCGGATCGGGCGATCTGGTAGCGCTCCCGCATGCCAACCCCCCTTGCCACCGCCCCCAAAGCGCGCCAATCAGCCCCCCACCAACATGCAAGAGAGTAGCGGGCGGATGAGCTATTATGACGTTCTGATCGTGGGTGCGGGCCATGCCGGTGCGCAGGCGGCGATTTCGCTGCGGCAACATGGGTATGATGGATCGGTCGCGATGATCGGTGACGAAAAAGATCCGCCCTATGAACGTCCGCCGCTGTCCAAGGAATATTTCGCGGGCGACAAGAGTTTCGACCGCATCCTGATCCGCCCTGCCGCCTTCTGGGGGGAGCGTAATATCGACATGCTGCTGGGCCGTCGGGTCAAGAGCGTCGATCCCGTGGGCAAATTCGTGACCGCCGGGACGGAAGAAATCGGTTATGGCAAGCTGATCTGGTGTACCGGTGGCAGCCCCCGGATGCTGACGTGCAACGGCGCGGACGCAGCCAATGTCCATGGCGTGCGCCGCCGCGACGATGTCGATGCGATGATGGCGAAGCTGGATTCCGTGCATCATGTGACGATCATCGGTGGCGGCTATATCGGGCTGGAGGCAGCCGCGGTGCTGTCGAAATTCGGCAAGACAGTGGTGCTGCTCGAAGCGATGGACCGGGTGCTGGCGCGTGTCGCGGGCGAGGATCTGTCGCGCTTTTACGAGGGCGAACATCGCGCCCATGGCATCGACCTGCGCACCGGTGCGAAGATGGATTGCATCGAGGTGAAGGATGGGCTGGCCACCGCAGTGTTGATGGCGGACGGTGAGCGGATCGAAACCGACATGGTGATCGTGGGCATCGGCATCATTCCCGAAACCGGGCCGCTGATCGCGGCAGGCGCGGCGGGCGGCAATGGCGTGGACGTGGACGAATTTTGTCGCACCAGCCTGCCCGACATCTATGCCGTGGGCGATTGCGCATCGCACGCCAACCGCTTTGCGGGCGGCGCGCAGATGCGGCTGGAATCGGTGCAGAATGCCAATGACCAGGCAAAGGTCGCGGTCGCGCACATCATGGGCAAGGAAGATGCCTATGACGCGGTGCCGTGGTTCTGGTCGAACCAATATGATCTCAAGCTCCAGACGGTCGGCCTGTCCACCGGCTTTGATCAGACGATCACGCGCGGCGACCCGGCGACGCGCAGCTTTTCGGTCGTGTATCTGAAGGGCGGCAGGGTCATCGCGCTCGATTGCGTCAACATGATAAAGGATTATGTGCAGGGGAAGGCGCATGTGCTGTCTGGCGCGGCGCTGGATCTGGCGCAGCTGGCGGATGCAGGCGTGCCGTTGAAGGAAGTCGGCCTGGCCTGAGGCCGGGCGATCGCTCTTCGGTCAAGGGTGTGATATGGCGGACAGGGGTCGGCCATTCATGAGACGGTGACACCCCTCCGTCAGCGCTACGCACCGCCACCTCCCCTTGTCAGGGGGCGTTGCGAAATAGGTTATTCACAAATTTTATCGTCATCCCCGCGCAGGCGGGGATGACGATAATCTTAATGGAATCCGTATTTCGCAAACGGTCCCCAATCATCAGTTGGCCCGGCTCAAATCCACCTTCTCCACCCATTCAGGGTAGAATGTCGGTTCGCGGTTGGACCAGCCCACTGCCGTGGCCGCCGCTTCGCTGATCGACTGGAGCAGCACGCGCCGCTTTTCAGGATGCAGATGCGGCAGGCTCGCCGCCGCGCAGAAAGCGCCCGGCAACCATGGCCGCGATCCCGCGCCCAGCAGGCGTTCGTACAAAAAGCGATAGGCGGAAAAACTCGATAGCCGGTCCTGTCCGAGATCGAAAGCGGAGACCGTCACCAAAGGCGCCATGAACGGCTCCACCTGTTCCAGTCCGCTATCGTCGGGCACCCGCGCCTTGATCTCGTCCAGCCGTCCGTAGATGCGCGCCTGCGCCCGGATGGACGCTTCCTCCACCATGTCGCGTGACCACAGCTTCATCGCGTCGCGGCGATGCAGGCCGATGTCGAGCGATCGACGGATATAGCGTTGGGTGGATGACGGAAAACTCGCGAATTCACGCAGTTCCGAAAAGGTGATGCTTCCGTCCGCCGGTCTTGCACTCGTGCCCATATGTCTTGCCCTCCGACTTGAAGTCGATCGCCAGAACATGCGCCCTTCTTGGTTACTAAAGGCTTAAGCACCTGTTCTACCGCCATTCACAAGGGATCAGATTTCTTTGTGCGGCGCAACATGTAAGTTGGGGATTGCGACAGGAGGATGACAATCGCACGCGATCGCGTGGATCAGGCGGGCGCCGCGACATCCTCCAGCAACCATGCCAGCGCCACATCGGGCGCGGCGAATATCTGCAAATAGGGCTGGGTCATTTCCCGCTGCACCTGCATTCGCGCGATCATGCTGGGCGTCACCACCGCGATCCGCCGTGCGACCGGAAAGCCGGAAAAATGCGTTCGGAACATCGCCAGCGCGTCCTGCGGCTGCACCGCGCTCTGGCTCATGTCCATGCGCAGCAGATAGCCGGGGCGAAACCCGGCGCGCGCAAATTCCGCAAAGCAGTCCGCAGCATAGTCGGCCACATCCGTCGGCGCAAAATACCGACGCCATGCGACATCCATCAGGGCGATGTCGGACCGGAACGTGATGGAATAATGGGCGCGGGACATGTCGGACTACTTTGCTGTGCCGCCCTAAAATGTCCCGCAAACGTTAGCAAAAACCTAAAGCCTCATACGCCCTGACGCCGTTCCAGCACCGCGCCGATCATGTTGCGCCACACGGCCACGTCGCCAGCCTGCGCCATTTGCGCGTCGGGTTCGCGCAAAGTGTGGAGGATGGCATAGGCATCATCCACATGGTTCCGCCAGGCCGCGTCCACGGCGCTCGCCGCATGGGCCTCCTTACCCTCGCCATTATGGCTGAGCTGACGCCCGGCCAGGACACGGGCGATACGTTCGATCGCGGGGGTGGTGGAAGTGGGCATCGATATGTCTCTCCTCTACGCGATGGCGGCGTATTCGCCATGCCATCGCGCAAACTATCATGGATTGTGGTGGACGACCATCACTCCGCGTCTTCCTTGAAGCCCGAAGACGGCGCCGGTTCGCCATGATCGTCAGGGTGGGTGGACGATGGCGGATCGGACGCATCCATGGAATCGTCCAGTTCCTTGTCCAGCTTCTCATCGGGCGTCAGCGCCTTGTCCTGCGCCTCTGCGTCCGCCTGATCCTGATGGCTATGGGGTGTATCGGTCATATCCCGGCTCCTCTTGATGCGGGGCAGGACGCCCCGTCGTTCCATGCAATCAACGGGCAACATATCCGTGCGGTTCCGCCCTGCTTTCGACCAACATGCTGCGCCCTTCGACCAGAGGCGGCGGGCAGGGGCGACAATTCCCCTGCCCGCGCCTACACCCGACATCATGACCACCCTTCCCTCAGATACTCCCCCCAATGAAGGTCGCGGGGTGTCGCCTGCCATCGCGCTCTATTCCATCCTCGCCTTCTGGCTGTTCTACGCCATATTGGTAACGGCCCGCGCCGCGCTGATGGGGTTCGGATCGCCGCTCGAACTGGGCGCGCGTCGCGCCATCGTGACGGTCATCGGCATCGTCGTGACGTGGATTCTCTACCTCGCGCTGCGCCGTTTCGACCATAAGCCGCTGACCGTGCGCGTCGTGGCGGGCTTTTCCCTCGCCGCCCCCTGCGCGCTCGCCATGGCGCTGGCCAACTATTATATGTTCAACATCTATGACCCCGTGAACATCTTCCCCGGCGGAGACATGAAACCGGGCGACATGCAGGATCACGACATCCTGATCGGCATCGTCGAAGACACGCTCAGCCGCTATTTTTTCCTCGCCGCCTGGTCCGGCCTCTACCTCGCCCTCTCCTACGCCAGCGAAGTGCATCGCACCGAACGCCGCGCCGCCCAGCTTGAGCGCGCCGCGCAACAGGCCGAACTGCGCTCGCTCCGTTATCAGGTGAATCCGCATTTCCTGTTCAACACGCTCAACTCCCTCTCCTCCCTCGTCATGAAGGACAGGCGCGACGAAGCGGAACAGATGATCATGTCCCTCTCCAACTTCTACCGCACCAGCCTGACCGGCGATCCGCTGGATGAAGTGCCGCTGGAGGAAGAAGTCCATCTCCAGAAACTCTATCTGGATATTGAGGGCGTGCGCTTCCCCGAACGGCTGACCACCCGCATCGACATTCCCCCCGCGCTGCTCAGTGCGTGCGTGCCGGGGCTGATCCTGCAACCGCTGGTGGAAAATGCGATCAAATATGGCGTGTCCCGCACGTCCAGCCCCGTCACCATCACCATCACCGCGCGCGAAGTCGGCGACCTGCTCCACCTGACCGTCAGCGACGATGGCGACAAGCCGCCCAGCCACGCCGATCGCGGCAGCGGCATCGGCCTTGCCAATGTGCGCGACCGCCTGTCCGCCCGCTTTGGCGCTGCGGGCCGCATCGTCTATGGTCCGCGCGAAGGCGGCGGCTTTGCCGTCGACCTTACCCTCCCCATCGTCCGCAGGGGCTGCTGATACCCATGACCACCACGCCCACCATCCGCACCATGATCGTCGATGATGAACCGCTCGCCGTCGAACGGCTTCAGATGTTGTGCGCGCGCGAACAGCGCATCGCGCTGGTCGGCACCGCCACCGACGGCGAAGCCGCGCTGCGCCTGATCGAGGGGTTGAAGCCCGACCTCGTCATGCTCGACATCGCCATGCCGCTGCTCGACGGCATCGGCGTCGCCCGCGCTGTCGGCCGCATGGGCCTGCGCCCCGCCGTCATCTTCGTGACTGCGTTCGAGGGGTTCGCGGTCGAAGCCTTCGACCTAGCCGCCGTCGATTATATGCTCAAACCAGTCGCCCATGACCGGCTGACCCGCGCCATCGACCGGGTGGAAGCGGCATTACGCAACCGTGCGTCGGACGGCGGCGCAGCAACCTCGACCGAACCCCAGCCCGAATGGGCCGAGGAATTCTGGGTGCCGCACCGCGCCGAACTCATCCGCATCGCCACCAGCCAGATCGACCGGATAGAGGCCGAGCGCGACTATATGCGCCTTCACGTCGGCAGCCACAGCTACCTGCTGCACCAGACGATCAGCGCGCTGGAGGAACGATTGGACCCCCAGCAGTTCGTCCGCCTCCACCGCTCCCACATCGTCCGCCGCGACCACATAGCCCGCCTGCGCCACGACGGCAGCGGCGTGTGGTTCGCAGCGCTGGCCGATGGCGGCGAGATACGGATCGGGCGGACGTTTCTGGCGAATGCGCGGGCTATGACGGGCCGGTGATGGGGGTGGCGGAAAAACCTGGTTCCGGGGTTTCCGCGGATCCTGGCAATCCGTCAGTGTTTTTGGGGTATGACATTGGATGCTGGGGGTGTGGCTATCCGACCCAAAACGATCAATGAAAATCATGTCTCGATCACGCCGCTGGTTGGTAGCTGCCTTTACTCAGAAGCCCGCTAATTTGGAGACACCATGCGTCAAAGGCCGGAATGATGATCTATAAATCATAAATCTTTAGACCTGCCCCATGGATAGTGGTCTTGTTCGTACTGTCGATCGTAATCAGGGGCTGCACTTTGTGCTGCGTGCCTTTCGATTTCCTTCAGAGTATCGAGTGTCGCTTGAGCCAAATCGCTTTGGCTCTCGATTATGCATGGATGACAAGCCATTGAGCGCAGACAGAATATCACCAAGACGGCTGCTTATCTGAATACATGTTGCAGCTACTACCGCCAAGAACACCACGGCGATCCCAGCGAGCCAAATCATGCAAACCTCCAAACAGCGATGAAACAGAACTGGCCGAGCATTAGCTCGAACGAGTTAATCAAATGCCTGTGGTCAATGGCTTTTTAGTGCATCATCAAATATCAACAACGCCGTCCTAGAGATGCCGGTCCCTATCCTGCCTGCCATGCAGGATGCGAATGATTTCGATCCTGTCGTCAAAATCGCAAAAATAGACCATATGCGCGCCGACAGGGCATTTTAAATATCCCGCTCGCACCTGAACCGTCCTGCCCTGCTTCCTGCCAGCCGCCAATGCGCGACATAGGTCGTGAATATCGCTCGTGTAGCGATCGGCCTGATCCACGCTCCATTGGTCGGCGCTGTAATCCCATATGTCTGCAATGTCGCTCTGGGCCGCGGGCGTGAAAAGAAGCCGCTTCACGCGCCAGCCCGCTCCCTGCGTTTGCGGGCCTTGAATGCTTCGAAATCAAAGGGTTGCGGATCGCCGGATGTTTCTCCGGCAATCAGGGCATCCTGCAACGCCCGCACCTGAATTTCATGCTCTTCCAGCAGCCTCAGCCCGGCGCGTACAACATCGCTCGCCGACCCATAGCGTCCGGCCTGCACCTGCTCGCCGATAAAGGTGGTAAAATGCTCGCCGATTGTCACGGAAGTATTGCGTGCCATGGGGATAATCCTTAGTTTCCTTACAATTATTTATACCAATAAATAATACTTCTCAATACTCCCACAGCCCATGCATACAAAAAGGCCCGGCAATCCGCCGAGCCTCCCTGCTGCACACGATGCGCAACCCGCAGCAATCAATGCCCCGCGACGGGCAGCGTATCCACGCCCCGCGCATCGGCATAGCGCTCACCCGTGGCGGCGCGGGCGATGGCCGCGTTGATCGGCACCTGCACCTGCGCGATCGCCTTGGCCTTGCACGCCTGCTGCGTGGCAAGGTCGGACGAGGAACATACGCGTCCCGCCGCGCGGGCGATGCGGCTGCGCAACTGGGCCTGATCGGCCGCTTTCGACAGGTTGAGGTCGCCATGGCGCACCTCGAACGTGCGGCCGTTGGATATGAAGTCCTGTGCGGATGCAGCGCCTGCGCTGACGATCAGGCTGATGGAGGCGGCGGCGGCGAAAATGGTGGAACGGAACATGGGCATATCTCCTCAAAATCTGGTTGACCGGCACGTCGCCAAGGGGGGCTTTGCGTTGCGCCGGTGCAGATCGGGCGGGACTGCCAGAGGGCTTGTCTATCCACCCCGTCTACCCATCCTGTTTAGGCCGCGCCGTCCTTTGCCGCGCGCCCGGTTCGACGGGCGGCGACCCTCGTCTGCGAACGGCACGCCCATCGACAAAGCGCCGACCTCCCCGGACCAACAACGCCACGAACGACATGGCCGCGTGCGCAAACGGCATCTTTCCGTAACGGAAAGCGCGAATCGCAACGATTATGGAGAGAAGCTGTCCGTGCGGCACCGCGCCGACACGAAAACGCCCCCGGCGCAAGGGAAGGCCGGGGGCGTATCCAGGTTGCTGTCGGGCACCGGGATGGGGTTGAAACTCTTTGAACCACAGACGACACCATTTAAGATGAACCGTCCCTGACGGATCGCACTGTGCATCGTTCCGTTCGCTCGTCTTAGCGTCGAACCGGCGTCGCGGGGCGATCGTTCGATGATGAGTATCATCGACACGCCGGACGGCATGGCACAGCGACAAACCGTCCATGCGCATCCACCAACGACATGGCGCATTGGGGACAGGGACAAATTTTTAGGGGTAGCTGGCCCGTCCTACCCCATTAGGGTGGCCACCATCATGACCACACAGGACCAACCCGACATCGCGACCCTGACCGAGCGCGAAAAACAGACGCTGCGCCTCATGGTCCGTGGCCATGACGCCAAATCCATCGCGCGCGACCTTGGCCTGTCTGTCCATACGATCAACGAGCGGCTGCGCGACGCCCGGCGCAAGCTGGCGGTGTCGAGCAGCCGCGAAGCCGCCCGCCGCCTGTTGGATGCGGAAGTCAGTTCATCCCCCGATTATGTGACGGACAAGCAAATCGGGGAAGATCGCGCGATCGGGGACGCGCATCAGGATGCCGCGCCGATCGACGGCGCCGGGCGACCCGACAGCCGCCCGCGGACCATTATAGGAGCTATCCTCATGACAATGTCTCTTGGCCTGCTGGCGCTCGCCCTGACTCCCAACGCCCAGGCTCCCAACGCCACGACGCCCGCCCCCGCTACCCCCACCGCGCAGACATCGCCGGACGCCGCCGTCGTGGACGCCGCCCGCCACTTTCTGACGCTGGTCGATCAGGGCCGCTGGGACGACAGCTATGCCACGACCGGATCAGCCTTCCGCAAACTCAACACGGCGCAGGTCTGGGCGGATATCTCGCAAAAAGTGCGCCCGCCGCTGGGCGCCTTGATCTCCCGCACCTTGCTGAGCCAGCAAGACCTGCCCGCTCCGCCCGCCGGTTATCAGGTCGTCACATTCCGTACCGCATTCGCCAACAAAGCGAAGGCGATAGAAACCGTCTCACTCGAACGGGAAGACGGCGCATGGCGGGTGGTCGGCGTCACCATCGAATAAGCTCTCCTCGCCATTATAAGGGGTGCGCCCATTTATAATGGCATCTTCCCCTTTTAACCTTCTTTCCCCCGGCCCTCCGGCTTCCTATCTTCCGCTCTGGATTCCCGCCTGGAACGAAGATAGAACATCCTTATGAGTCTTACACATATTTCCGTACGCGGCGCGCGTGAGCATAATCTCAAGGGCGTCGACGTCGATCTGCCGCGCGACAGCCTCGTCGTCATCACCGGGCTTTCGGGATCGGGCAAATCCTCCCTCGCCTTCGACACCATCTATGCAGAGGGTCAGCGCCGCTATGTGGAGTCCCTCTCCGCCTATGCGCGCCAGTTTCTGGAGATGATGCAAAAGCCCGATGTCGAACATATCGAAGGGCTGTCCCCCGCGATCAGTATCGAGCAGAAGACGACCAGCCGCAATCCGCGCTCGACCGTCGCGACCGTCACCGAAATCTACGACTATATGCGCCTGCTGTGGGCGCGCGTCGGCATCCCCTATTCGCCCGCCACGGGCCTGCCCATCAGCGCGCAGACGGTCAGCCAGATGGTCGATCGCGTCGCGACCCTGCCCATGGACACCCGCTTCTACCTGCTCGCCCCCGTCGTGCGCGGGCGCAAGGGGGAATATCGCAAGGAACTGGCCGAATGGCAGAAGGCGGGCTACACCCGCGTCCGCATCGACGGCGAAATGATGCTGATCGAGGACGCGCCGGCGCTCGACAAGAAATATAAGCATGACATCGAAGTCGTGGTCGATCGCCTGGCCGTCGAACCCGACATGGGCACGCGGCTGGCCGACAGTTTCGAACAAGCCCTCAAACTCGCCGACGGCCTCGCCTATGTCGATCTGGCTGATACGACTGTTGCAGAAGCGCAGTCGTCCAACCCCAACACCGTTCGCCCTGAGCCTGTCGAAGGGTCGGCTGAGCCTGTCGAAGCCGCCGACCTCGCCACCCTGAAAAAGGGTATGAAGGGTACGGGCATCCCCGCCAACCGCATCGTGTTCAGCGAAAAATTCGCCTGCCCGGTCAGCGGCTTCACCATCCCCGAAATCGCGCCGCGCCTCTTCTCCTTCAACGCCCCACAAGGCGCCTGCCCCGCCTGCGACGGCCTTGGCGAGCGGCAGGAGTTCGACGCCGAACTCGTCGTCCCCAACGAAGCGCTCTCGCTGAAAAAGGGCGCGGTCGTCCCCTGGGCCAAATCCAACCCGCCCAGCCCCTATTATATGCAAGTGCTCGGCTCGCTGGCCAAGGAGTTCGGCTTCTCCCTCGACACCCCTTGGGCCGATCTGCCCGGCGAAGCGCAGCTCATCATCCTCCACGGCACCGGCGGCAAGCCCGTGACGCTCAAATTCATGGACGGCCGCAAAAGCTATGAAGTGAAGAAAGCGTTCGAGGGTGTCATCGGCAATTTGAACCGCCGCCTGCTCCAGACCGAAAGCGCGTGGATGCGCGAGGAACTGTCCAAGTACCAGCGCGCCCAGCCCTGCGAAACCTGCCACGGCGCGCGCCTCAAACCCGAAGCGCTCGCGGTCAAGATCGTGGGCGAGGACATTTCCCTCTCCACCCGCCGCTCGGTCGTGGACGCGCTCAACTTCTTCACCGCCCTGCCCGAACGCCTGAACGACCAGCAGAATCAGATCGCCAAGGCCATCCTGAAGGAAATTGTCGAGCGCCTCGGCTTCCTCAACAATGTCGGCCTCGACTATATCAGCCTCGACCGCACCAGCGGCACCCTGTCCGGCGGCGAATCCCAGCGTATCCGCCTCGCGTCCCAGATCGGCAGCGGACTGTCGGGCGTCCTCTACGTGCTGGACGAACCCAGTATCGGCCTGCACCAGCGCGACAACGACCGCCTGCTCGTCACGCTCAAGCGCCTGCGCGACCTGGGCAACAGCGTCATCGTCGTGGAACATGACGAAGACGCGATCCGCCACGCCGACTATATCGTGGACATGGGACCGGGCGCGGGCGTCCATGGCGGCGAAATCGTCGCGCAGGGGACGCTCAAGCAGATATTGAAGGCGAAAAACTCCCTCACCGCCGATTATTTGAACGGCACCCGCGCCATCCCCGTCCCCAAAAAACGGCGCAAGGGCAATGGCAAGAAGATCACCGTCCACAATGCCCGCGCCAACAACCTGACGGGCGTCACCGCGTCGATTCCGCTCGGCACCTTCACCTGCATCACCGGCGTGTCCGGTTCGGGCAAGTCCAGCTTCACCATCGACACGCTCTACGCCGCGTCCGCCCGCGCATTGAACGGCGCGCGCATCATCGCGGGCGCGCATGACAAGGTCACGGGCCTCGAACATTGCGACAAGGTCATCGACATCGACCAGTCGCCCATCGGCCGCACCCCCCGCTCCAACCCCGCCACCTATACCGGTGCCTTCACCAACATCCGCGACTGGTTCGCGGGCCTGCCCGAAAGCCAGGCGCGCGGCTACAAACCGGGCCGCTTCTCCTTCAACGTCAAGGGCGGCCGCTGCGAAGCCTGCACCGGCGATGGCCTCATCAAGATCGAGATGCACTTCCTCCCCGACGTCTATGTGACCTGCGACGTATGCCACGGCGCGCGCTACAATCGCGAAACGCTGGAGGTGAAGTTCAAGGGGATGAGCATCGCCGACGTGCTCGACATGACGGTCGAGGACGCAGTGGAATTCTTCAAGGCCGTGCCGCCCATCCGCGACCGCATGGCCATGCTCGCGGAAGTCGGCCTCGGTTACGTCAAGGTCGGCCAGCAGGCCACGACCCTGTCCGGCGGTGAAGCCCAGCGCGTCAAACTCGCCAAGGAACTCGCCCGTAGAGCCACCGGCCAGACCCTCTACATATTGGACGAACCCACCACCGGCCTGCATTTCGAGGATGTCCGCAAACTATTGGAAGTCCTCCACGCGCTGGTCGAACAGGGCAACAGCGTCGTGGTGATCGAACATAATCTGGATGTCATCAAGACCGCCGACTGGATCATCGATATGGGACCGGAAGGTGGCGTCAAAGGCGGCGAAATCGTCGGGACCGGCACGCCGGAGCAAGTGGTGAAAGAGCCGCGCTCATTTACGGGGCATTATCTGGCGCCGTTGCTGGGGGTGAACGATATTAAAAAGAATGCGGAATTAGTCTAAATGGCTACTTTGTTAGACTGGGGCAATGTGGACGCTGCTGCTGGAGAAATTCAGAGCAGTCTAGAATTAGAAAGTAGAAGAGAGGCCTTCACTTTTTTAGTTTTGTCTACAATTCTCCGAATTGACCTCGATGAAGCACGAGCGTGCATTACTGATGGCCCCGAAGATCGTGGAATTGATGCCGTGTTTCTTGACGAGCGGTTTGGCCGACGGGTAATACATTTATTCCAGATTAAACATCATCGAGAATATAAACGAACAAATCGCAATTTTCCTTCGTCTGAAATTGATAAGATTTTATCTTTCATAACTGATTGCTTTGAGCAAACCGATGGGTTCCTTCAAACATGTAATAATATTTTGCATCAGAAAGTTATAGATATTTGGGAATTCGTTCGAGGCGGAACTTGTGAAGTAGAGGTGCACTTTTGTTCAAATGGTGAAAAATTAGTAAGTGACCAAAAATCCAGAATAGAGTCCTCACTTCATCGGTTTAAATTTATTAATCTCTACGAGTCTGACCTCGACGCGATATCGGACTCAATAACTCACAAGCATTCTGTTCATAGGGAAATTAGCTTAAGAGTTGTTGATGAACAAATTTTCGAAAGGACTGATGGAAATGTAAGGGGTGTTATAGGAACTCTTCGAGCCGATGATTTTATAGAAGCTTTTACCGATAAGAAAAATCCTCTTCAGCTCGATCCCTACTTATTTGAAGAAAATGTGCGAGTTTATCTGGGCGAGCAAAACGACATTAATAAGAGAATATATGATACTGCCATATCATCAGAATCGACTATGTTTTGGTACTACAACAATGGAATCACTATTGTTTGCGAAAGTTTCTCTCATCAGCCCGGCTTTAGAAATAGCCCATTAACCCTGTCTAACCCACAGGTCGTGAATGGTGGGCAAACGTCCCATGCTCTTTTTGAAGCATCAAAAAGCAACTTCACGATGCTATCAAAAGTAAGAATTCTTGTCAGAATTATAGAAACTAGAGATAAATCACTATATGCTAAGGTTGCCGAAGCGACGAATAGCCAAACACCAATAAGAAGTAGAGATTTACGCTCCAACGATCCCATGTTGGTCCGCCTAGAGTCGTCTCTTCGTGCTTTAGGTTGGGTTTTTGATAGAAAAAGAAATCAAAATTCTTCTATTCCTGATCACAAAAAAATTGATGCACTTAAGCTAGGTCAAATCTGGCTCGCATATGTACGCGGCGAACCCGACAAAGCAAAAACGGCATCTGATCGCATTTTTGGTGAATATTTTCCTTTGATATTTGATCCCATGGAAATGTCAGCAAACCGGGTGGTAAGTGTCTGGAACCTATATAAGTCTTTGGAAACCGGGCGTCGTGCAGACTTAAGAACATCACGAACAGGTGCAAGATCTGCTGACGAACGGCTTATGGAAGGTTTTTGGATCGTAGAGGGCATATATCACCTTGCTTACACAGTAAGACGCCTTGCCGAACAAGAAAATATAGACATATTTGATTTTGACAGAGTTGAAAATCTTATTAGTAAGGCGCAAATTCGCCTTTCGTCTTTTGTTGCCGAACGTCCCGGTATTTCTTTGTATAGACTATTTCGAAACTCAGGAACAAAGAATAGATTATTCTTGCAGTCCATTTCTGACGGTCAGCTTGATCTGGACCTCGGAGATTAATAGCGTACAGCCTAAACGGCCTTGGTGCAGCTACGGCAATTTGATATGAGCCTTGTTATGACCAAACTCACCCCCATAGAGTCGGAGTTCGCGACGACGGAGGACGCCGAAGCCTATGACGCTTGGTTCCGCGCGACGATCGAAGCGAGAATGCTATCCAAGACACCGGGCATCCCGCACGACGAAGCGATGGCGCGGATGCAGGCGATTATTGATCGGCCCAAAAAAGCCTGATGCTGCCGCTAATCTGGCATCCCGAAGCTTTGGACGATCTTGAGCGGATCGTAGATTTTATAGTGGCTCGAAATCCCTCCGCCGCTGAACGCACCGGCATAGCTATTCGACATTCCGCCGATCGCCTGCCAGATCACCCCTACATGCACCGAATTGGTCGCGTACCCGGCACGCGCGAGGCCGTTGTTACCCCAAACTATATCATCGTCTATCGCGTGACGCAGATCATAGAGATACTGGCTGTCAAACACACACGCCAACAATATCCCTAACTAATCAGGAACGGGGCGCCATTTCGTTCAGATGTAACCGAAAAATGTGATTGTCGAGCATCGGAGCGCAGCGGACTTAATGTCCGTGAGCACCGAAGCGCAGAGAATCGCGCTTTGCAGGCCATCTGGGCGAAATGGCACTCCGTTCCCATTTTGTTCTGTCCTACATCCCCCATCCCGCGCTACCCTCCCGGCAAATTCCTTCCCTCAGCCGGAGAGACCAGCGCCCATGTCCTGTCATTTCCCCTCGCTCCCCACCCCCGCGCAGCAAAGCCGCGCGGATGGCTGGTCGCCCGCGCTCCAGCGCACCTTCCTAGAAACCCTCGCCGCCACCGGCGTCGTCACCCAGGCCTGCGAAGCCGTCGGCCTCACGCCGCGCTCTGCCTATAATCTGCGCATCCACCGCGACGGCGCGGCCTTCCGGCTTGGCTGGGACGCGGCCATCCTCATCGCCCGTGCGCGGCTGGCCGACGATCTGCTCGCCCGCGCCCTCACCGGCTGCACCGATACGATCCGCAAGGACGAAGATAATTTCGAAGTCACCCGCCACCGCCACGACAACCGCCTCGCCATGTCGATGCTCGCGCGGCTCGATCGCATGGCCGACAGCCCGCCCGAAGGCACCGACGCCGCGCTCGCCCCCGGCGCATCCGCAGCGCTGTTCATCGCCGCGCGCATGGCGCTCCACACCCCCGCGCAACCTGCGCAAAAGCGCGACATCTGGCCCTCCCAGCAACGGTGTGAACTTCCCGAACCGACCGTCGATCTCATGACCCTGCCGCCGCACGAAGCCGTCACCCGGATGCGTGGCGTCTGGTGGGATGAGGAACGCGCAGGCTGGCGGACGGATTTCCCCGCCCCGCCCGACTTCGACGGCGACCTTAACGACGATGCTCAGGCCGACGCAGATTATGACATCGACTATTATGAGCGCGACCTGACCCCGCAGGAGGACGCCGTCTGGACGCAGATCCAGTCCGACCTGTACCGTCCCTTCGCCCACGCCGCCGCCCGCGCGCGCGACGCTTATTTCGGCTTTGACGCCGCCGACGAAGCGCAGGCGACCGACGTCCCCGCCACGGCAGGCGATCGGGCGCCCGCCCCCGCCTGACAGCATCGCGATTTGCTATTGTGCGCCACTTGCCCTATAGGGGGGATGCTACAGTCGCAAATCGACGGTTCTCGGCGCTTTGCGGCACCTGTTTCCTTCTTTCCCTGCCCGTTAGCGCACCGGCCCATCCACTCAGGATTGGCCGTCAGAAAGCTAAGGAACTACCATGAGCATCACCGGAACCGTCAAATTCTTCAACGCCGACAAGGGCTATGGCTTCATCGCCCCCGACGATGGCAGCCCGGACGCGTTCGTTCACATCACCGCTGTCGAGCGCGCTGGCCTGGCCACGCTGCGCGAAAAGGACCGCGTCACCTATGAGCTGGAACAGGATCGCCGTGGCAAGATGGCCGCTGTGAACCTTCAGCACGCCGAGTAATCGGCGCGGGTGTTCGTCCGCGACGGGGCAACCCGCCTGCCGGACGACTGCCCGACCTGACTGGTCCCCAACCTGCTGCCTGATTCGTCGGGCGCAATTGGGGACCGAACCGGACGCCGTGTCAAAACGGCGTCCGGCTTTCTTTACTGAACTTAAGAGGAGCGCAGCATGGCTCACCCTGATTATCATGCCCTCGCGACCGAAGCCCGCAAGCAGGCTGACGCGACCACGCTGGACAATGTCCGCGACCGCTGCCTCCGCTCCGAAGCTGCCTTCCTCGCCATGGCCTCGCGCCAGGATCAGGCCGACGCCAACCGCGCCCGCCGCGAAGCCGAACCATCGGCCTACGCCCCCGCCGCCGTCTGACCGCGCGGGCCACACGGCCCGCCGCACCTTTGGTCCGCCTTCAATAACAACGGCGAATATCGCTGGAACTCTTGTCGCCCCTTGCCGGTTATGACCCCCGAACCGCAACAAGGAGCCACCCACATGATCCGCACTCTGATTTTCGGCGCCATCGCCGGTTACGTCGGCAAAAAGCTGTATGACGAAGGCAAGCTGACCGAGTTCAAGAACGACGTCGTCGCCCGCTACAGCGATGCCAAGGCCGAAATCGCCGACAGCAAGGCCGCCCAAGACGTCAAGTCGACCCTCTCGACTTCACCGATCCTGAACGCAGCCGGCACGCCAGCGCGCCCCCTGACCAACTAACGCATAGTGATTTCCGGTCAGATCGAATGATCTGACGACCCGGAAATCGCGACAGACAAAACCTTTCCTCATACCGGCGGCAGTCCCCTCTCGCCGCCGGTCGCCGCCCGCTCCGACATGCGCCCCCCTCGCACTGTCCGGCGGGCGGTTTCTTTGGGCCGGACGCAAAAAAGGGTGCGGTTCCTGACGAACCGCACCCTTTCTATTGGTCGAAATTTACAGCTTGCTGGTCAATTCCGGCACGATCTTGAACAAATCCCCAACCAGGCCGATGTCCGCCACCTGGAAAATCGGCGCGTCCTCATCCTTGTTGATGGCGATGATGGTCTTGCTGTCCTTCATGCCAGCCAGATGCTGGATCGCCCCGGAAATGCCCACAGCGATATAGACTTCCGGCGCGACGATCTTGCCGGTCTGCCCGACCTGATAGTCATTGGGAACATAGCCCGCATCCACCGCAGCCCGGCTGGCACCCACCGCAGCGCCCAGCTTGTCGGCCAGCGGATAGATGACTTCCTCGAACGTCGGCCCGTCCTTCAATGCCCGGCCACCCGACACGATGATCTTGGCGCTGGTCAGTTCAGGACGCTCCAGCTTGGCGATCTCCGCCCCGACGAAGGACGAAATGCCCTTGTCGCCGGTTGAGCTGACCGCTTCCACTGTGCCTGAACCACCGTCACGAGCAGCTTTCTCGAAAGCCGTACCGCGAACGGTAATGACCTTCTTGGCATCCTTGCTGCGCACCGTGGCGATCGCATTGCCCGCATAAATCGGCCGCGTGAACGTATCTTCGCTCTCGACCGACAATATGTCGCTGATCTGCATGACGTCGAGCAGAGCGGCGACGCGCGGCGCGATATTCTTGCCGTTGCTGGTGGCAGGCGCGATAAACGCGTCATGATGCGCCATCAGATCGACGATCAACGGCGCGACATTTTCCGGCAAGGCATGGCCAAAGGCGGCATCGTCGGCGACATGGACCTTGCCCACGCCGGAGATTTTGGCAGCTTCGGCAGCGACGACATCGACGCCCTGCCCCGCGACCAGCAGATGCACTTCGCCCAGCTTAGATGCGGCGGTGACGGCGGACAGGGTCGCGTCCTTGACCGCGCCATGTTCATGTTCAACCCAGACGAGCGTTTTCATGCGGCAACTCCCATGGCCTTCAGCTTGGCAACCAGTTCATCGACATCGGCGACCTTGACGCCAGCGGTGCGCTTGGGTGGCTCGACAACCTTAAGCGTTTCCAGCCGTGCGCTGATGTCCACGCCATAATCGGCAGGCGTCTTCTGCGCGAGCGGCTTGGACTTGGCCTTCATGATATTGGGCAGCGACGCATAACGCGGTTCGTTCAGCCGCAGGTCGGTGGTGATGATCGCCGGCGTGTTCAGCTTCACCGTCTCCAGCCCGCCATCGACTTCGCGCGTCACGCTGACCATGTCGCCCTCGACCTCCACCTTCGACGCGAACGTGCCCTGCGGCAGGTTCAGCAACGCGGCGAGCATCTGGCCGGTCTGGTTGCTGTCGTCATCGATCGCCTGCTTGCCCAGGATGATGAGGCCAGCGCCTTCCTCTTCCTGCACCTTGGCCAGCAGCTTGGCCACGCCCAGCGGTTCGACCTCGTCATCGGTCTGGATCAGGATCGCGCGGTCGCAACCCATGGCAAGCGAGGTACGCAACGTTTCCTGCGCCTTGGCAACGCCAATGGATACGGCGATCACTTCGGTTGCGACGCCCTTTTCCTTCAGGCGAATGGCTTCCTCGACCGCGATTTCGTCGAACGGGTTCATGCTCATCTTGACGTTAGCCAGATCAACGCCCGTCCCGTCCGCTTTCACCCGCGGCTTCACATTATAGTCGATGACCCGCTTCACGGGCACAAGGATCTTCATTTTCAACATCCTCCATTATAAATGCCAACACGGGCGCGGGCAGCCCGTCCCCGGACCACCCGCACCCTTTAAGGTGTCAGTTCAGTTGGAAAGCCGCCTCAGGCTGCCTTCCTCACTTCCGCCACGATCTTGCGCGCCGCATCGCCCAGATCGTCTGCGGGGACGATGGCGAGGCCCGAAGCCGCCAATATATCCTTGCCCTGCTGAACATTGGTGCCTTCCAGACGCACGACCAGCGGGACCGAAAGATTCACTTCCTTGGCAGCGGCCACGATACCATCGGCGATGATGTCGCACTTCATGATGCCACCGAAGATGTTGACCAGGATGCCCTTGACCGCTGGATCCTGCAAAATGATCTTGAAGGCCGCCGTTACCTTTTCGGTCGTGGCACCGCCGCCTACGTCCAGGAAGTTGGCTGGAAATTCACCGTTCAGCTTGATGATGTCCATCGTTGCCATGGCCAGACCAGCGCCGTTGACCATGCAGCCGATGTTGCCGTCCAGCTTGATGTAGGCCAGGTCATATTTGCTGGCTTCGACTTCGGCCGCGTCTTCTTCGGTCAGGTCGCGCAGTTCGGCGATGTCCTTGTGGCGGAACATGGCGTTACCGTCGAAAGCGACCTTGGCGTCGAGCACCAGCAGGTTGTTCTGCTCGGTCAGCGCCAGTGGGTTGATTTCGATCTGCTCGGCATCGGTATCGAGGAAAGCTGCATAGAGCGAACCGGCTACCTTCGACGCCTGCTTGGCCAGATCACCGGTCAGGCCCAGCGCTGCGGCGATCGAGCGGCCATGATGCGGCATGAAGCCGGTCGCAGGATCGACCGAGAAGCTGTGGATCTTTTCCGGGGTAGAATGAGCGACCTCTTCAATGTCCATGCCGCCTTCGGTCGATACGACGAAGGCCACTTCGCTGCTGCCACGATCGACCAGCAGCGCCAGATAGAATTCCTTGGCGATGTCCGCACCGTCGGTCACATACAGGCGGTTGACCTGCTTGCCAGCGTCGCCGGTCTGGATCGTGACCAGCGTGTTGCCCAGCATGTCGGTGGCGTGAGCCTTCACCTCGTCCAGGTTGAAGGCGAGGCGAACGCCGCCCTTGGCTTCGGGGGCCAATTCCTTGAACTTGCCCTTGCCGCGACCACCGGCATGGATCTGCGACTTCACGACATAGAGCGGTCCGGGCAGCTTCTTGGCGGCCTCGACGGCTTCCTCGACGGTGAAGGCGGCGTGACCGGCAGCGACAGGCGCGCCATATTTGGCGAGCAATTCTTTCGCCTGATATTCATGGATGTTCATGGGGCTTGCCGTCCTTTTCCGTCGAAACCTGATGACGACGGCTAAAGCACAGCATGAATCGCAGCGCTAGAAGGATTTCGCAAACACACTTTGCAAAATTGCAAAAGCGTTCCGGCTCGATCGACCCGATTATTGCGAAATGACGGTCAAATCGCGCAGCGGATGGCAGCTTTGCTGCTCACCACAAATATCTCCGGATCCTCCAGCGCGCGGACTTTGTAGAGGAATCGATCGATCGTCATCCCGCCGATGTGAGACTTGCGGAGCGAACCGAGCGATTGCAGCCGCTTCATCTGCGAGATACTCAGCCGGTCAGCCATGTCTGCGGCCATGCACCCGGCCATATGCGGTGAGACGCCCGCCTCCATCAACCCCGTACGCAGTTTCGATTCGGGCGACAGGCTCGCGCATGAAGCCAGAAGCAGGGTCGCGGCCAAACCGCATGCAAGGGGACGAATGGTGATGGCTGTCATACGCAACTGATGGCATGACCTGTCTGAACACAGCCTAAATATGCCCACCCGTCCTGCGGCGGGCGACATGGGAACGACGATCATGATCGACAGATTCTTCACGGCCTTTTCGCATCGCGTCGCCGGTTGGGCGGGACAGCCGATCGCCTTCATCCTGGCCGGCGCGGTCGTCATTATCTGGGTGCTCACCGGCCCGCTGTTCGGCTATTCCGACACATGGCAACTGGTCATCAACACCGGCACCACCATCGTCACCTTCCTCATGGTCTTCCTGATCCAGAATGCGCAAAATCGCGATGGCTCCGCCATTCAGGCGAAACTGGACGAACTCATCCGCGCCATTGAAAATGCCCGCAACGATTTCATCGGCATCGAACATCTGACCGAGGCCGAACTGGAGCGGATCAAGCGGGTACTGGAACGCGAATGTGGCCAGGACGCCGACCATCATAAGGCTATAGAGCGCCTGTTAGAGCGACTCTAACGCCCACACCTTCTCTAAGCCACGCCTGCCCTCAATGCGCGCGAACGCTCATCTTCTCGTTGAGCCGCTTATACGCATCCACGCGTTCGTTATAGCTTTGCGCAAGGCCTTCATAAGCCGCCTTGCCTTCGAGCGAGGCGCTCGACTGCGCCCGGATCAATGAAATCTGCTGGCGAAACAACAGATAGTTGACGTCCGTGTCCGTGCTCATATTCGCCCTCCTCTCGCATGATGTCCAAGGGGTTGGTCGATCGTCCATCCACGCGATGAAGCGATCGGGACAGGAACGATCCTATCACAGCCGTATGAGTCTGACGAACGTCAAAAGGGCGCGCACGGGCAGTCCGCCGTATAGACCGCGCGTCCCGACGCAATATGCCCGGCCGACCGATCCTGCAAAATGTGCAAAAGACTTGGAAGTAATTGAAACTGATGCCATTCTACCTCGCGCAGGCATCGGGGGAAGCGGCTTGGGGGAATATTGGGTCACGGCGCTATCTGTCCTGCACCATGAAATCTTGCTCTTCGCGGTTGTCGGCCTGGCATTGGGCGGACTGGACGACCTCCTCATCGACATCATGTTCCTGTGTCGCAAAAGCTGGCGCGACATGACGATCTATGTGCGCCATCCCCGCATGACCACCACCACCCTGCCGCCATCACCCAGTCCGGGCCGGATCGCGATATTCATTCCCGCATGGAGCGAAGCGGACGTGATCGCTCCGATGTTGCGCAATGCGCTGACTCAATGGGAACAGGGCGCATACCGGATATTCGTGGGCGTCTATCCCAACGACCTGCCCACCCTGTCGGCCGCTGCTGCCGTGGCGCAGGATGATCCGCGCATCCAGATTGGGGTCAATCCCCAACCCGGCCCGACGACGAAGGCCGATTGCCTCAACCTGCTGTGGCGCGCGATGCTCGCTGATGAGGCGGCGAGTGGCGTCCGCTACAAGGCCATCGTTTTGCACGACGCCGAAGACGTCGTCCATGCCGACGAAATCCGCCTGTTCGACTTCATGATCGACCGCTTTGCCATGGTGCAACTGCCCGTGTTGCCGCTGCCCGGACGGGGCGGCTGGATGGCACGCGCCATCGCCAACCATTATTGCGACGAATTTGCCGAAAGCCATGGAAAATTTCTCACCGTCCGCGAAGCGCTCGGCGCATCGGTGCCATCGGCCGGCGTCGCCTGCGCCTTCGAGCGCGACACGCTCGCCCGGCTCGCTCAGGATGCCGCCCATGGCCCGTTCGATCCATCGTCCCTGACGGAGGATTATGAAGCGGGGCTGCGCATCCGCAACATGGGCGGCCGGGGCGCGTTCGTGCGCATGCGTGACGGGCGTGGCGGTCTGGTGGCGACGCGCGAGTATTTCCCCGACAGCATCGACGCCGCCGTCAAGCAGAAAGCCCGCTGGATCGTGGGCATTTCGCTCGCCGGTTGGGATCGGCTGGGATGGCAGGGCGGCCCGGCCGAATGGTGGATGCGCCTGCGGGATCGGCGCGCGACGCTGGCCGCACTCGTCCTGTTCGCTGCCTATCTTGCCCTGTTCCTGACCGGCGCCTTGTGGCTTATCCAGCGTTTCGACCCCATGCCGATCAAACCGCGCTCATTCACGATCGACGCCCTGCTCTGGCTGAACCTTGGCCTCATGATCTGGCGCAGCGCAATGCGCGCACTGTTCGTGGGGCAGGCCTATGGCTGGCGCTATGGTCTTGGCGCGATCCCCCGCACCTTCATTGCGAACATCATCGCCATCATGGCCGCCCGCCGCGCCCTGTTCCTCTATGCTCGATCTCTGACCGGCAAGCCGCTCCTGTGGGACAAGACCCAGCATCGCTTCCCCGATCTGCGAACCGATCCGTGACACCGGCGGTCAACGGGAAACCATTGCGCTTCATGCTGTTGGTCATATCCGCATGGGTCGGCATTCGTCTGGTCAGCCAGCCCGGACCGCTGCCCCCGCCGGTCCAGCTTGTTACGTTCAGCCAGGCGAAGCCGATCGCTGCGACACTGCCTCAGCGCCCCGCAATAGCCAGCCCCGTCCAATCCACCGCGTCCCAGCCACAAATATTAGCAGCGCGACGCACCACCCGGCCTGGCCTGCGCGCCATTTACCCTTACCCAACCGCAAAAGCCCCGCGTGAAACCGCGCCTGTCGATCTGCTGGACTTTATCGACGCCTCCACCACCTTTGCCAAAGGGCACGACATGCAGGACGCGCCCATGGCCGGGCGCAGCGTCCTTGCCCAGCCGCCCCCGCTCTTACCTAAAGCAGGGCCACCCCCCAGCCGCTGGCACGGCAGCGCATGGATGCTCTGGCGCAGCGGCGGCTCCGCCACCGACATCGCCAGTGTCGGACGGCTGGGCGGATCGCAGGCCGGTCTGCGGATCGATCATGAACTCACCCTCGCCCCCTCCGTTCGCACCATCGCCTATGCCCGCGCCACCGTTGCGCTGCAAAGCCCCGCAGCGCCCGAGGCTGCGATCGGCGTCGCCGTTCAGCCCGTGCGCGCGGTGCCGGTGAACATAGCGTTCGAACGCCGCATCGCACTGGGGACAGATGCACGCGACGCCTTCGCGATCATGGCAGTCGGTGGCTTTGGCCCCACGCCTGTCGGACGCGGCCTTGTAACCGAAGCCTATGTTCAGACCGGCATGGTCGGCTTCAACCGGCGTGATGCTTTCATCGACGGCAAGGTTTCGCTCCTGTCCCCTATCGCCGGGTCTGCGATCAGGGTCGGCGCAGCGCTGTCGGGCGGCGCGCAACCGGGCGTAGAGCGGATCGACATCGGTCCCGAAGTGCAAATGCGCCTGCCCCTGCCGATGGCGCCCGCGCGGATTGGCCTTGAATGGCGCGAACGGATCGGCGGCCGCGCCGCCCCCACTTCGGGCCTCGCGCTCACGCTCGCGGCGGATTTTTAGCAGCCACGACAGTCCAAGCCTTTATATCGTCGCGCTTTGCCCCTACGCCTGCTCGACCATGAATCTCTATCTGCCCATCGCCAACCTGTCGGTGAACGCACTGGTCATCATTGGCCTGGGCGGACTTGTGGGCCTGTTGTCGGGTATGTTCGGCGTGGGCGGCGGTTTTCTCACGACGCCCCTGCTGATCTTTTACGGCATACCGCCAACCGTCGCCGCAGCCTCCGCCGCCAGCCAGGTAACTGGCGCCAGCGTATCGGGCGTCATCACTCACATGTCGCGCGGCACGGTCGATTTCCGCATGGGCGGCGTGCTGATCGCGGGCGGCGTCGTCGGCGCGGGCCTTGGCGTCCTCATCTTCCGTCTGCTGCAACATATCGGCCAGATCGATACCGTCATCGGCATCCTCTACGTCGTCATGCTGGGCGGCATTGGCGGCCTGATGGCGAAGGAATCGATCCAGTCGCTCGTTGCGCTGAAATCAGGCAAACGCGCACCCGCCCGCAAGCGTCGCCACCATCCGCTCGTCGCCGCGCTACCGATGCGCTGGCGCTTCTACCGATCGGGCCTCTATATTTCGCCGCTCGCCCCCCTGTTGCTGGGCATGGCGACCGGCATCCTGACGATGCTGCTGGGCGTGGGCGGCGGCTTCATCCTCGTCCCTGCCATGCTCTACCTGCTGGGCATGACCACTCAGTCGGTCGTCGGCACCTCGCTGTTCCAGATCCTGTTCGTCACCATGGCCAGCACCATGATGCACGCCATGACGACCAAGGCGGTCGATCTCGTGCTGGCCCTGCTCCTGCTGATCGGATCGGTCACGGGTGCGCAGGTCGGCACCCGCATTTCCATGTCGGTGCGACCCGAATATCTGCGCGTGCTGCTCGCCTTCATCGTGCTGCTGGTCGCCGCGCGCATGGCGCTGGGGCTGGCGTGGCGGCCCGATGAAATCTTTACGATCGAACTGCTGTGACACGCCGCGCTGCCCTCTGGCTGCTGGCAGCGCTGCCGCTGATCGGCGCAGCGGACGAACCGCAACTCGTGCCCGACGTGTCGCAGCGCGAAGTCGTGATCCAGTACAGCTTCACCGGCGCGGACCTGTTGCTGTTCGGCGCGATCGTCTATCCCGACGGACGCCGCCCCGAAAAGCCTGCCGACATCGTCGTGGTGCTCAAGGGGCCGGAACAGTCCATCACCATGCGCGAAAAGCAGAAGGTCGCCGGCATCTGGGTCAATGCCGACCGCGCCCGTTTCCGTTCAGCGCCCAGCTTCTACGCCATGGCCTCATCCCGCCCCATCGAACGCATCGTCGATCCGCGCACCGCCGCCATCTACGAACTGGGCGTGGATAAACTGCAACTCTCCCCCTCCTCCCTCAACGACAGCGCCGAACTGGATCGGTTTCAGGCGGGGCTGGTCGATCTGCGCCAGCGCAGCGGCCTGTTCGTGGAGCGTCCCGGCACGGTGGAGATCACCGACGGCGTCCTCTATCGCGCACGCCTGCCCTTGTCGGCGCGCGTCATCGTGGGCGACTATACCGCCGAAACCTTCCTGGTGCAGGATGGCCGCGTGGTCGCCGCAGCCGTGCGCGATATTTCCGTGCGCAAATCCGGCTTCGAACAGTTCATGGCCAGCGCCGCGCAAAACTGGTCCTTCCTCTACGGCCTGGTCGCTATCGCCATGGCGGTGGGCATGGGCTGGGCAGCGGGCGCGATCGCCCGCCGCATGTGATCCCTGACGCCGTCCGTTTGCTTCGAGCGAAGTCGAAAAGCCATCACCCCTGAATGATCTGCGCATAGAGCGCCGGATCGACATTCCCGCCCGACAGCACTACCACGCTCGCCCCCTCGCACGCCGGGGCCAGCCCGCTCAGCATCGCCGCCAGCGCCACCGCCCCGCCCGGTTCCACCACCAGCTTCAGCGCGGAAAAGGCGAACGACATCGCGTCGCGCACCTGATCGTCGCTGACCACCAATCCGCCCGTCAGCAGCGCCTGATTGATCGGAAAGGTCATCGACCCCGGACTTGGCGCCATCAACGCGTCGCAGATCGATCGTGCATCCGGCGCGACCTGTTCACGCACCCCGCTCGCCAGCGACCGCGCCGTATCGTCGAACGCCTCCGGCTCCACGCTATAGAGTGCGACGTCCGGCGCACGCGCCTTCACTACCGTGGCGATCCCAGCCGTCAGCCCCCCGCCCCCGCAACATACCAGTATCTGCCCGACCGGCGCGCCGATCACTTCGGCCTGCTCCATGATCTCCAGCCCCACGGTCCCCTGCCCCGCGATGATGAACGGATCGTCGAACGAAGGCACCAGCGTCGCCCCGCGTGCCTGCGCCAGCGTAGTCGCTATCTCTTCCCGGCTCTCGCTATGCCGGTCATAGGTCACGACCTCCGCTCCCAAAGCGCGCGTATTGGCCAGCTTGATCGCTGGCGCATCGGCGGGCATCACGATCGTGGCAGGCATGGCCAGCAGCGAAGCAGCAGCCGCCACCCCCTGCGCATGATTGCCCGATGACCAGGCCACGACACCCGCCACCCGCTCCGCCGCATTCAGCCGCGCCAGCCGATTATATGCCCCGCGAAACTTGAATGATCCGGTATGCTGCGCACCTTCGAACTTCAGCAGAACCCGCCGCCCGCACAGCGCGTTGAGCGCCGCATTTTCCAGCAGCGGCGTGCGCACGGCGGCATTGCGGATGACGCGCGCCGCATCGATCACGTCGCTGGCGTCAATGACAAAAGATGGTCTGGACATTCGGCAACTCCCTGTAACTGCCTATGCTAGGCAGATGACCGCACGGACGCAAAAAACCCGGACCTCGCGCCTTGCGAAATCCGGGTTTCCGTAATCTTGGTGGAGCCTAGCGGGATCGAACCGCTGACCTCGTCATTGCGAACGACGCGCTCTCCCAGCTGAGCTAAGGCCCCAAGGTGGCAAGCGTATAATCGAGCCATATCGGCAATGCAACGGCCATTTCCGCAAATCGCGCGCATCTAATCTGATCTCGATCAACCTCTGGGACTTCAATGTCGGCAGAGCGACGGATAGGCGGGATATTACCCTCCCGTAACGCCCGGAACGAAGGCTTTGCCCGCTCATTTCCTATCCATCGACGTCATGATGACGTCGCCTGACGACGGTAAGAAGGAGACGGACCATGGGTTACCAGGACGGACGCCGCTACGGTGAGGATCGATATTATAGCGACCGGGATCGCGGCGGCAGCCGCTACGGCGCAAACCGCGACCGCTACGGGTCGGACGAACGCAGCTATCGTTATGGCACGCGCGGCCAGTTCGGCAGCGGCGGCGATTATGGCCGTGGTCGCGACGACCGCTACGATCCCGACGATCGCGGCTTCTTCGATCGCGCGAGCGACGAAGTGCGTAGCTGGTTCGGTGATGAAGAAGCCGAGCGCCGTCGCGAATATGACGAACGCTATGACCGTGAGCATGACGACAGCTACGGTCGGGGTCGTTATGAAACCACGGGCGATCGAGGCCGCTACGCGCAAAATCGCAGCTATGGCAGCGACTATGGCAACCGTTCGCGTCCTTATGGACCGCAGGAGGGCCGTGGCGCGCATCATGATCACAATTACCACAGCTGGCGCCAGCAGCGCATCGAAGAACTCGATCGCGATTATGCCGAATATCAGAACGAACATCGCGATCGGTTCAACACCGAATTTGGCAGTTGGCGCACGCGTCGCGGCGAACAGCGTCAGGCGGTCCAGCAGGTACGCGAACATATGGAAGTTGTCGGCAGCGATGGCGAACATGTCGGCACCGTAGATAAGCTGCGCGGCGACCGCATCATCCTGACCAAGACGGACACGGATGCTGGCGGAATGCATCATTCGGTGCCGTCGAGCTGGATCAAGTCGGTCGATGCAACGCGCGTCACGCTTGAAAAAACCGCCGATCAGGCACAGACCGCATGGCGGACCGAGCGCGAACAAAATGCCATGTTCGGCGACCGCGACCAACAGAGCAGCAGCCAAGGCTATGGCGCCGCCAGCGCATCGACCACGTCCTACCAGACGAACCGCGATCGCTGATCCTGCCATGACGCATTAATGAAGGACCGGCCACGCAGGCCGGTCCTTTTCCTATCAGGCGCCCGGCAGCAACAGGCTCGAATCCCCATAGGAATAAAAGCGATAGCCCGTCGCAATCGCCTGCGCATAGGCCGCCCGCATACGCTCCCGCCCCATCAACGCCGACACCAGCATGAACAAAGTCGATTTGGGCAAATGGAAATTGGTCATCAACCCATCGACTGCCTGAAACTGATAGCCCGGCGTGATAAAGATGCGCGTCTCATCGGCGAAGGGCCGGATGATGCCATCCTCGCCCGCCGCACTTTCCAGCAGGCGCAGGCTGGTCGTACCCACCCCAATCAGGCGACCACCCGCCGCCCGTGCGGCGTTCAGCCGATCAGCGGTGGCGGCGTCGATCCGCCCCCATTCCGCATGCATCCTGTGGTCGTCCGTATCGTCCGCCTTCACTGGCAGGAACGTCCCCGCCCCGACATGCAGCGTCAGCGTTTCCGTCAACACCCCCGCCTGCGCCAGCCCCGCCATCAGTTCCGGCGTGAAGTGCAGCGCCGCCGTGGGTGCGGCGACCGCGCCATCCTCCCGCGCGAACATCGTCTGGTAATCGCTGCGGTCCTGCTCGTCGGTGGGACGTTTGCTGGCGATATAGGGTGGCAAAGGCATCCGCCCCGCCCGCTCCAGCAAGACCTCGACCGGCTCGTCCCCCTCGAACGTCAGCGTCACGCCGCCATCGTCGTCTCGCGCGCCGGCAATCGCAGCTACGCCTGCGCCGAAATCGATCCGGTCGCCTTCCCGCACACGCTTGGCGTTGCGCAAGAACGCCTGCCACTGACGCAATCCCTGACGTTTGTGCAGCGTCGCGCCGATCCGCGCCTCGCCCCGCATGCCTTCCAACTGGGCGGGGATCACCCGCGTATCGTTGAATACCAGCACATCGCCAGCCCGCAGCAGCGAAGGCAGGTCGCGCACGACCCGATCCTCCATCGCGCCATCCGCAGGCACCAGCAACATCCGCGCCGAATCTCGCGGCGAGGCAGGACGCAGCGCAATATTCTCCGCCGGCAAATCGAAATCGAACAAATCTACGCGCATGCAAAAGGCTCTATTCAACAAGCAGCCGTATTTCCCGCGCAGGCGGGAACCCAGTTCAGACGCCGGGACTGGGTTCCCGCCTGCGCGGGAACAGGCCAACTTACTTCTTGGCGGGCGCAGCCTTCTTCACCGCAGGCCTGGCGGCCACTGGCTTGTCCACGATCGACGGCGCAGGCGCGGCCATGGGCGGCGCGACGACCGGTGGCTTGCCGTCGCTATCCATTGATGCCTGCAGGATCACGGTCGGGTTGGCTGGCGGCTCACCCTGCGCGATCGCATCGACATATTGGATGCCGTCGATCACCCGGCCAAACACCGTATATTTCTTGTCCAGTTGCATCCGGGGCAGCAGCACGATGAAGAACTGGCTGTTCGCGCTGTCCTCGCCCTGCGCACGCGCCATCGACACGGTGCCGCGCAGATGCGGCATCGGATTGAACTCGGCCTTCAGGTCCGGCATCGTCGAACCGCCGGTGCCATCACCCTTGGGGTCGCCGCCCTGCGCCATGAAGCCGGGGATGACGCGATGGAATTTCAGGCCGTTGTAAAATCCCTGCCGCGTCAATTCCTTGATCCGCTCGACATGCGCAGGCGCGATATCGGGGCGCAGCTGGATGCGCACGCGCCCGCCGCTCGACAGGTCCAGATCCCAGATATTCTGCGGATCGGCGGGCACCGTCGCGGGGGGCAGCTTGGGCGTCAGGTCACTGTTCAGCGACTTGGCGTTCTGTTCTGCACGCGCAGCCGCTTCCGCCTTCTTGGCGTCCACGCCACCGCCACCGCCGCCTGGAGCACCGCCACCCTGAGCAAGCGCCAGCCCCGACGCGGTGAGGGCAAAGCTGATCGCCACGGTCTTGAGCGCGGAACTGAAACGCATGGGATTGGTCTTTCCTTGATCTCTGGGGCCGAAGGGCCGAGCCGTCCTGATAGCGCGCTGATCGCGATTGGCAACTGAACGCAGGCTGAGCGGACTTAAACCCCGCCCTTGCGCCCAACCTGCTTGACCCGCGCGACAACGTCCTTGCACACGGCCGGGCTGACGAATTTGTGGATCGGCCCGCCATAGAGCGCGATTTCCTTGACCAGCCGCGACGCAATGGGCTGCAACCCCACGTCCGCCATCAGGAATACGGTCTCGACCCGCGCGTTGATCTGCTGGTTCATGCCCGCCATCTGATATTCATATTCAAAGTCCGCCACCGCGCGCAGCCCGCGCACGATGACGCTGGCCCCCTGCGATTCGGCAAAGTCCATCAGCAGCGAATTGAAGCCGATAACGACGATGTCGGCGTCGATGTCCGCACATTCGCGGCGCACCATGTCCAACCGTTCCTCGTCGCTGAACATGGGCGACTTGGCGATATTGGTGGTCACGCCGATCACCAGCTTGTCGACCAGCTTCGCGCCGCGCCGGATGATATCCATATGCCCCAGCGTGACGGGGTCGAAAGTGCCAGGATAAACGCCGATCCGCTGCTTGGCCATGGTTTAGCGATCCCTTTCCACGATATAGTCCGCAATCGCGCGCAGCAGGTCGGCCTCCGCGCCATAGCTGCGCAGATGCGCCTTGGCCTGAGCGACCAGCATATGCGCCTGTTCCCGCGCCCGCTCCACGCCCAGCAACGACACGAACGTCTCCTTGCCCGCCGCCGCATCCTTGCCCAGCGCCTTGCCAGCCAGATCCGCGTCGCCCTCGACATCCAGCAGATCGTCGGCAATCTGGAACGCCAGCCCGATGTCGCGGGCATAACCGTGCAGCCCGGTACGCCCCTCGACCGGCACGCGCGCCATGATCGCGGCAGCCTCCACGCAAAAGCCGATCAGCGCCCCGGTCTTGAGATTTTGCAACCGCGTCACGGTGGCAAGGTCAAACCGGGCATTCTCCGCCGCCAGGTCCATCATCTGCCCGCCCGCCATGCCCGCCGGGCCGCTCGACGCCGCCAGCGCCCGCACCAGTTCGATCCGCACGAACGGATCGGCATGCGTATCGGCATCGCTCAATATCTCGAACGCCAGATCGTGCAGGCAATCGCCCGCCAATATCGCCGTTGCCTCGTCGAACGCCTTGTGGACCGTTGGCTTGCCCCGGCGCAGATCGTCATCGTCCATCGCGGGCAGATCGTCATGCACCAGCGAATAGACATGGATGCACTCGACCGCCAAACCCACGCGCAGCGCCGATTCCCGCCCGATGTGGAACAGGTCGCACGTCGCCTGCACCAACAATGGCCGCAATCTTTTGCCACCGCCGATCGCGGCATGGCGCATCGCTTCGTACAATCGCGCGCGCGCATCGTCCGGCACGGCCAGCAGCCGGTCGAACGCCATATCGACATCCTCCGCCAGCGCGGCAGAGCGGCTCTTGAGCAACTGGCTTGCCTCGTCCCCCCGCGTCACGTCAGGGTCAGTCCGCACCAAAGGGCTGCGTACCTGTGACCGCGCCATTGGCGTCCACCGTCAACTTCGCAATCCGCGCCTCAGCCGCCGCCAGCCGTTCGGCACAGCGTTTGCGCAATTCCTCGCCCTGCGCATAGAGCGAGATGGACTCGTCCAGCGGCACGTCTCCGCTCTCCAGGCGACGCACGATCGTTTCGAGTGCGCGCAGCGCATCCTCGAACGAAAGCGCTGCGGGGTCGGTGGACGGGGTGCTGCTATCCATGGCCATCCGCCTGCATTGACCGCCGCCGCCCGCCCGGTCAAGCCCCGGAGTCGCGCCACGGACCTACGCTTCACCGCGTCGGCGAAGGCGCACGGACCCTTCCGCACCCGACCGGACGCCCCGCATCTGCGCCTTATGGCGGAAACGCGGCAGTTTAGCGTTGACGGCTCATGTTGCACATGCACATAAAAGGATCGCTATGAAATCTTATATCCCCCTTTTCGCCGTTGCCGCCGTTGCCCTTCTTTCGGCCTGCAACAAAAATGATGAACCCGAAGTCGTGGGCGGCCCTGCCGATCCCATGGCGGCGGAACTCGCCAACGCCGCGCCAGTCGAACTGCCGCCATCGGTCAAGTCCAACAAACAATATCGCTGCAAGGACAACAGCCTCTTGTTCGTCGACTTTATGAGCGACGACAAGACCGCCCTGCTGCGCACCGAAAAGGGCGGCACCGCCACCTCGCTCAAGGCTGCCGAAGCCGGCCAGCCCTTCACGGCCGAAGGTTATGAGGTCAAGGGTTCGGGCGACGCGGTGACCATCACCGTCCCCGGCAAAAGCGCGCAGGCCTGCCACATCTGATCCAACCCCCGAATTTTCGCCTCCACACAGGCCGGATCGCTTAAACGGTCCGGCCTTTTTCTTGCGCCTCTATCCTTCTCCCGCAGGCATGCGCCCTACCCGCTCAAGCGAACGCCACCGCGCCCCCATGCACCACAGCGCCAGCGCGCGAAATCATATGCCTGTGCCAGAACAGCGAAACCTGCCTGTCCCGCACGCAGATTTGCCGCCGCGCTGCCATTATCGCCAGCATTCGGTCGAGATCATCGTCCCCGATGTCACCCAGCGCCGATAACGGCACCGGCCCCGATCCCAGCCGCTGTAGAATGTAATATTCCAGGGTCATGGAGGGGCATAATGCTGCATCGCAAACTATGTTCAACCTGCTCTTGCCGTTAACCTCGTTTTTTACGACAGGCTCCCTTCGCTCCCCAATTCCGCGACGAACACCCCTCTTTCCGCTCCCCCCGCCACAGCCACCATTGCGCGCCCGCCGCGCGCTCGCTAAAGGCGCGGGCATGTCCAGCGCACCCACCCAGATCACCCCGGAAATCGTTGCCGAACACGGCCTTTCCCCGGAAGAGTATGACCGCGTTCTAAACGCCATCGGGCGCGAACCCAACCTCACGGAACTGGGCATATTTTCGGTGATGTGGTCGGAACATTGCAGCTATAAAAGCTCCAAGATCCACCTGATGAAGCTGCCGACCACCGGCCCGCAGGTCATTTGCGGCCCCGGCGAAAATGCGGGTGTCGTGGATATCGGCGATGGTCAGGCCGCGATCTTCAAGATGGAAAGCCACAACCACCCCAGCTATATCGAACCCTATCAGGGCGCAGCGACGGGCGTGGGCGGCATCCTGCGCGACGTGTTCACCATGGGCGCACGCCCGATCGCCAACATGAACGCGCTGCGCTTCGGGCGACCGGACCATCCGAAGATGAAGCATCTCATCAGCGGCGTCGTGCGCGGCATCGGCGGCTATGGCAATTGCGTGGGCGTGCCCACCGTGGGCGGCGAGGTTAATTTCCACCCCGCCTATGACGGCAATATCCTGGTCAACGCGATGACCGTGGGCGTAGCCGACACCGACAAGATTTTCTACAGCGCTGCGTCCGGCATCGGCAACGCCATCGTCTATGTCGGGTCAAAGACCGGCCGCGACGGCATCCATGGCGCGACCATGGCCAGCGCGGATTTCGGCGACGACGCCGACGCCAAGCGCCCGACCGTGCAGGTCGGCGACCCCTTTACCGAAAAGCTGCTGATCGAGGCGTGCCTGGAACTCATGGCGTCCGACGCGATCGTCGCCATTCAGGATATGGGCGCGGCGGGCCTCACCTCCTCCAGCGTCGAAATGGCGTCGAAGGGCGGCGTCGGCCTCCTCCTCAACATGGACGCCGTGCCACAGCGCGAAACCGGCATGACCGCCTATGAAATGATGCTCTCCGAATCGCAGGAGCGCATGTTGATGGTGCTCAAGCCCGGCCGCGAAGAATTTGCGCAGGCCATTTTCCACAAATGGGAACTCGACTTTGCCATCATCGGCCAAGTCACCGACACGGGCCGCATGGTCCTCGTCCACCACGGCGAAACCGTGTGCGACATTCCCCTCGCTCCGCTGGCCGACGACGCCCCGCTCTATGATCGCCCGTCGATGCCCAAGGCCGACTATAAGGTCTGGTCGAACGTTCAGCCCTTGGGCGACGTGCCAGAATCCACCGATATCGGCGCGGACCTCATCACCCTGATGGGCAGTCCCGACATCGCCAGCCGTCGCTGGATCTGGGAACAATATGACCATATGGTCGGGGCCGACACGGTCCAGCGCCCCGGTGGCGACGCCGCCGTCGTGCGCGTCCACGGATCGAACAAGGGCATCGCGATCAGCACCGATTGCACGCCCCGCTATTGCTATGCCGACCCCTATGAAGGCGGCAAGCAGGCGATCGCCGAATGCTATCGCAACCTCTCCGCCGTCGGTGCGACGCCGCTGGCCGTGACCAACTGCCTCAACTTCGCCAACCCCCAGCGCCCCGAAATCATGGCGCAACTCACCGGCTGTCTCGACGGCATGGGCGACGCCTGCCGCGCGCTCGACTTCCCGATCGTGTCGGGCAACGTCTCGCTCTATAATGAAAGCAAGGCGACCGGCGGCGGCAGCGCCATCCTCCCCACCCCCGCGATTGGCGGCATCGGCCTGCTGGCGGATGTGGACGTGATGGCGACGGTCGCGTTTAAGAATGAAGGCGACGCCATCTGGCTGATCGGCGGCGAAGGTACGCATCTGGGCCAGTCCATCTGGCTGCGTGAAATCACCGGCCGTGAAGCGGGCGAAGCGCCCACGGTCGATCTGGGCGCCGAACGCACCAATGCGGAAACCGTCCGCGCACTTGTCGCCGCCGGCACGGTCAACGCCGTGCATGATATCTCGGACGGCGGCCTGATCGTGACGATCACGGAAATGGCGCTGGCTGGCAAGATCGGCGCAACGATCGACGCGCCCCTGACCACCACCACCGCCTTCGGCGAGGATCAGGCCCGCTACGTCGTCACCACGCCGGGCGATATCACGATCCCCAACGCAACCCGCATCGGCACCACCGGCGGCACCAGCGTCGCAGGCGTATCGCTAGACACCCTGCGCACCGCCCATGAAGGCTTCTTCCCCAAGCTGATGAACAGCGAAATTTGAGGACAGGGGTGGGAACCGGCCCCTCCGTCTGGCCTGCGGCCAGCCACCTCCCCATGCCTGCGGCACAGGGAGGAACTTGCCTTTCTTCGATCCTCCCTGTCGCGCAGCGATGGGGAGGTGGCAGCCTGAAAGGCTGACGGAGGGGCAAATGGCACGCGCAACGACCCCACGCACCGTCACCAACGCCCGCACCCTCCGCCAGAACCTCTCCCTCCCCGAAGCCCTGCTATGGCGCCTGCTCAAAGGCCAGCCACAAGCCATCAAATTCCGCCGCCAGCACCCGATCGGCCCCTACATCCTCGACTTTTACGCACCCGCCCAAAAACTCGCGATCGAGATCGACGGCGCTGCGCACGACATGGGCGACCGTCCCAACCGCGATGCGACGCGCGACGCCTGGCTGCGCGAACAAGGCTTCGAAGTCCTCCGCATCCCGGCCAGCGACATCCTGAAAGACCCTACGCAAGTAGCCGAGGCGATCCTCGCATACGTTAGCGCACGCAAATAGCCCCTCCGTCAACGCTCCGCGCTGTTGAACGGAGTCACGTGCCTCCGTTCAACTCCCCATCGCTTACGCGACAGGGAGGATTTTAGCGTCGTGTGAGATCCTCCCTGTCGCGCAGCGATGGGGAGGTGGCTCGCCGCAGGCGAGACGGAGGGGCCAAGACCTCACGCCCCCCGCGTCACCCTTCCAAACAGCACCTGATACCCATCCACCCCGCCGTCCGCCTCGAACGCCGCCATCACCCGCCGCAAATCCCCCGGCCGCAATGGCGCACGCCCCTCATCCGCCACTACCGCGCCAATCCCTCGCAAATGCGCAATCAGCCCCCGCGCGTCGCGACACTCGATCGGATAATCCTCGTCAAACCCAAACCCATCCCCGACCCCTGCCAGCATCGCGCGCAGCGCCTCCAGCGTCGGATAATCCGGCACTCCGCACGCCACCCCGCACACGGCGTGGGCCGCACGCCACCGCGCGAAGCTGCCCTGCCCCATGGTGGAAAAGATCAAGCTCCCCCCCGGCCGCAGCAACCCGGCCAGCCGCGCCACAGCCCCCGCCAGATCATCAAACCACTGGAACGCCAGACTGGACAGGATCAGGTCGAACCACGGCCCGTCGAACGAGGGCGCTTCTCCATCCATCTCTAAAAAGGTCGCCGCAACCAGCCCCCGCGATGCCGCAACGTCCAGCATCCCCGGCGACAAATCCGTCACCACCAGTTCCACGCCGGGCCAGCGCGCCTGTATGTCCCGCGTCAACAATCCGGTGCCGCACCCGATCTCCAGGATGCGCGCCACGCCATCGGGCCGCTGCCGTTGCGCCAGATCCGCGACCAGCGCGGCCGCCTGTCGCTGCGGCCCGGCATGATCGTCATAATATGCCGCCGCCGCGCCGAATGCGTCGCTTATCCGTTGCTTGCGAGGGCGGTTCATCGTTAAGCGCATGGCAGAGCCCCGGCCCCATGACCAGTCCCCATGGCCAGCCCCTTCCCCGGCCTTTCCCGGCCGCAGACCCGGAACCTTTGCTGCCATGACCGCCCCTATGTCCGCCTCCGCCCGCATCCCCGCCATCGATGTGCTGCGTGGCTGCGCGGTCATGGGCATACTCTGGATGAACATCACCGCCTTCGCCCTGCCCCAGCCCGCCTATTTCGATCCGGCTGCATCGGGTCACACGGGCGTCGCCGATATCGCCTTCTGGTGCGTCAGCCTGGCTTTGGTCGATGGCAAGATGCGCGCGCTGTTTGCCATGCTGTTCGGCGCGTCGATGCTGCTGCTCATCGACCGGGAGGAAATGGCGGGCCGCGACGGAACACGCACGCACCTGATCCGCGTCGGCTGGCTCTTCGTCATTGGCCTTGCCCATTATCTGCTGCTCTGGTGGGGCGACATATTGATGGTCTATGCCATCGTTGGCGTCGCCGCTTTGTCCTTCGTGCGCCGCCCACCCATGGCGCTGGTCAAGACCGCCTTCTTCTTCTTCCTCCTGCATTTCCTGCTGGTCGCCGGCTTCATGGCCAGCATCTACGCCTGGCACCACAGCGCAGCCGCCCCTGACGCCAGCGCCGCGACGCGCGAGAGCTATGCCGCCTTCATCGCCTCCCTCACCGATCCGACCAGCCCCGCCATCCTCACCGAAATCGCCACCTATCGCAGCGGCTTTGCCACCATTTTCCTGCATAAGATCGGCCATTTCCCCGGCGAATGGTTCTGGGGCTTCCTGTTTACGGGTCTCGATACGCTCGGCTTCATGCTGCTGGGCATGGCAATGCTCAAAGGTGGCTTCCTCACCGGCCGCTGGAGCGCCGATCAATATTGGCGCACCGCCCGCCATTGTTTCCTGATCGGCCTGCTGCCGATGGCCGCGCTGGCGACCTGGGTCATCGCCAGCGGCTTCGACGCGCTTCCCGCTTATGGCACGGCGCTCGCGTGGTCCTTCCCCTTCCGCATCCCGCTCGCCGTCGGCTGGGCCTCCCTGATCCTCTGGCTGCTCACCCGTCATCGCGATCACCCCATGGTCCCGCGCATCGCCGCAGCCGGTCGACTCGCGCTCAGCAATTATCTCGCGACCAGCCTTGTCATGACCGCCCTCTTCGACGGCTGGGGTCTGGGCCTGTTCGGCCATGTCCGCCCTGCGCTGCTGCCACTGTTCATCCTGCCCGGCTGGGCCGCGATGCTGTTCTGGTCGCTCCCCTGGTCCCGCCGATTCGCGCTCGGCCCCGCCGAATGGCTCTGGCGCAGCCTGTGCAACGGCCGACCGCAAAAGATTCGCAAGAGCAGTTGATTACTATTGCGACCTATTATCACCTGCGCTATCTCTCCCTGTGTCAGGAGAGTGCTTCGATGGTCGTGTGTATCTGCAATGCCATTCGTGAAAAGGACTTGAAGGAAGCCGTGCGCGATGGCGCCGACACGCCATGCAGCGCCTATGCGCGTTTTGGCCGTCGCCCCAAATGTGGCCAGTGCGTTCCCTTCGCCCGCACCATCATCGCTGCGGAACGCGCCTCCATTTGATGGCATTGCGAGTCAGCCGCACGAATTAAGCGCGAACTTGAATCAATAGCGCTCAGTAAAACGGCGGTTTCCCAAGGGTTTTCAGCTTAACAGCCTCTTGCGAAACGTCTATAGCCCGGCCATTCACCAACAGCCGGAGCATAAGCCATGAAGGGCGACCTCAAGGTCATCGAATATCTGAACGAGGTGCTCAAAAATGAGCTGACCGCGATCAATCAATATTTCCTGCACTATCGCATGCTGAACCATTGGGGCATCGAAAAGCTCGCCAAGTTCGAATATGCCGAATCGATCGATGAGATGAAGCATGCCGACAAGGTGGCGGAACGCATCCTCTTCCTCGACGGCCTGCCCAATTTCCAGCTTCTGGGCCGCCTGAAAATCGGCGAGACGGTGGAGGAAATCCTCAAGTCCGACCTCGAACTCGAATATGAAGCGCTGCCCGTCCTGCGCGACGCGATCGCCTATTGCGAATCGATCCGCGACTTCGTTTCGCGTGACCTGTTCCAATATATCCTCGAAAGCGAGGAAGAGCATGTCGATACGCTGGAAACCCAGTTCGAAATGATCGAACGCATGGGCATCCAGAACTACGTCCAGCTTCAGAGCAAGGCCAAGGAAGACTGATCGTCGTTCGGGGCGTCGATCCGATCGATGCCCCGCCTTACAACAACGCTTCCAATATCCCGATCATCGGCAGGTCCGCCGGCGGCATTTCCAGCCCATACATCTGCGTCGGCCGCACCCATTGCAGCGCGGTCGCATGCCGCGCTTCCGGCATCCCCTGCCATTTACGACATACATATAGCAGCAGCAGCAAATGCCGCTGGCCCAACGCTTCGCTGGCGAACGTCGCGGGCGCCAGGCAGCTTGCGTGGGTTTCGATACCCAGTTCTTCCTCCAGTTCGCGGATCAGGGCGGCTTCGGGCGTCTCCCCCGGCTCCACCTTTCCCCCCGGAAATTCCCACAATCCGGCCATCGCTTTCCCCGGCGGGCGCTGTTGCAACAACACGCGCCCGTCCGCGTCGATCAGGGCGGCGGCAACGACGAGCAGGGGAGAAATATGCGGCATATCGGTCCAACTGGAGGGCTTTCTTAACCGTCCCTCTTTTACATGCCTGTCGAGGACTGTCTGTAGCCAACTGGGGACTCTATGCGCGCCATCATCGACATTATCGCTCGCAAAGGGCTTATCCGGTGCGAACGCGGCGCGACAGCGATCGAATATGGCCTCATCATCGCCATGGTCGTGCTGGCCATCATGGTGGCGCTTTCCAACATCGCTACCAAGACGACAGGCATGTGGAACAACGTGGCGGTAAAAGTACTAACGGCGCAGTAACCATCATAATTTGACAGTTGCCTATCGCGTTAAGACATTTTCAACCGCCATCCTCTAATTCAATCCTCGCTGACCACAGATATTCTAGCGGGGCGGCCGGGTAGTTAAACGTCATCAAGTCAAGGAGACACAACATGCAGTTCATCCGTAAGATGCTGAAGAACGAAAAGGGCGCGACCGCCATCGAATACGGTCTGATCGCTGCTCTGATCGCCGTCGCTGCTATCGGCGCGATGTCCAGCCTGGGCGGCAAGCTCGGCAACACCTTCAACAATGTTTCGACAAAGCTGTAATAAGCCCGACGTATTGTTGAAATAAAGGGGCGGCGAACCACGGTTCGCCGCCCCTTTTCGTGTGCGTGTGGTTGAGGTTCGGACCAGATTAAGCCGCCTCAATAATTGGGGCGAAACACCTCCCATACCTGCGTCATACTGAACGCATTTAGCTGCGCTGGCCTCCGGCTCAGCATCCATCGCGCCCCACAAGCATCCGCCCGTGACGAGAAATCGGCCCTGAACCAAGTTCAGGATGACGTATCAGGAGAACAAGGTTCCATACCCGACAGTCTCAATTGACGAGGTGAGCAGCGAAGTATCTCGCTACGCCACCGCACCACCCACCCAGTTCACTTCGAGCTTGCCGAGAAGCCGGTAGCATCAGGCCCGCATTTCGCGACAGGCTCGAAACGAACGAAACTCAGGTGCAAATCCCATGCACCAAACCCTAAACGATAATCTTCACCTTCTGCCCCGGCGGCAACCTGGCATCCGCGCGCAACGCATTGATCGTCAAAAACCGCTCCAGCTGCAAATCGCCATATGCCATACGCTTGGCCAGCGACTGCACCGTATCCCCGGCCTTGACCGTCACCACATCGACCCGGCGTGGCTTGATCGCCGCCGCATCCTGCGCGGTCAAACGCTGCATCGACTGGACCATCGACGTAAATGGCCCCACCCCCTGCCCCGCAGCCGTCAGGATCAGGAAATGATAGGCTTTCCCACCACCAAAATCATAGGCGAACACCGTCGCATCCATCTGCCCGGACTGGCTGCTGGCCCGCACCGTCCGCCATGCCGCAGGCAGGCCGTTGATCGTCGTGCGACTGACTTCGCCGGGCGGCACCGACCCGTTCGCCCCGCCCAGCTTGCCCAGCACGGCATCGATATAGCCAGCCAGATCGCCTTTATAGGCGGCCGCGCTAAACTGCGCCTGCCCGCCCGAACCGGTAATCGACACGGCATCGGCGCCATTTTCCATGCCGAACCCGGTCGGCGCAGAAAAGGTCAGGCGCAAATCGGGATGCCGAAAGCGCCGACCGTCGATCATCCCCTGCCTGGGATCATCGCCGTAGAGCACACCATCCACCGCCGCCAGAAAAGCGTCGCGATTACGCACCGTGCTGGTCGATCCACTACCAGACGCCCCCTTGGCCGCGCGGCTGACACGCGACGCCGGATCGGGATGGGTGCTGGCCCATTCGGGCATCGACCGCGCGCTGCCCGCCGCCTGCGCATCCAGATTGCTTTGCGCGGCCAGCGACGCCAGCATGTCCGACAGCGCGCGCGGATCATAGCCCCCCGACGCCAGATAACGGATGCCCAGATCGTCCGCTTCATATTCCTGGGTCCGCGAAAATTTCAGCGTCAGCAACTGGCTGCCCGACCCGATGCCTTTCTGCACCAGCCCCGCCAGCCCCGAATCGCCCAGCAATGCGCCGCTCAATACCTGCAACAAAGCCCCGCCTATCGCGTTGCGCTGCGCCGCCTGTTGCCGTCGCTGACCATGGCGCGCGGCGACATGGCCGACCTCATGCCCCAACACACCCGCCAGTTCAGCCTCGTCATTCATCAACGCCATCAACTGGCGCGTGACATAGATATAGCCGCCCGGAATCGCGAAGGCATTGTTCACCGGACTGTTCAGCAGCGTGACGGTAAAATCGCCCTGCGCATTGGACAGGCCAGATTGTACGGCGATGCGTCGCCCTACACCCTCGACATAGCGCGCCTGCGGCCCGGCATAGGCGCCGCCAAATTCCTTGACCAGTTCGGGATGCTGCTTCGCGCCGGTCGTCTTGTCCTGCGCGCTGATCGACGACACGGTGCGAATGGCGCGCTGCTGGCCGATCACGGCTGGCGCGGCCAGCGCCACGACCAAAGCCACGCCGCCACAGGCGATCGAAAATATCCGCTTCATGATCTTCCCCTCAATCTCCGCAACCGTAACGATGCAGGACGGGGAGGCGTTCCAAAATCTAGCCGATCACGCGCCGATGGCCAGAAACTTGTCCGCCCGGTCGACCCGCAACGCATCGGCATCCATGCCGTCCAGCGCATCCAGTTCCGCCGCAATTCCCGCGCCCAGATTGGCGATCGCCTCGACAGGATCGCGATGCGCGCCACCCACCGGCTCGGCCACGATCCGATCGATCACGCCAAGCGCCTTCAAATGCTGCGCCGTCACCTGCATCGCCGTGGCGGCATCGCTCGCCTTGTCGGCGGTCCGCCACAAAATCGACGCGCAGCCTTCGGGTGAAATCACCGAATAGACCGCATGTTCGAACATCAACACGCGATTCGCCGCCGCCAGCGCGATCGCGCCGCCCGATCCGCCTTCGCCTACCACTGCCGCCACCATCGGCACGCCCAGCGCCAGGCACGCCTCGGTCGACCGGGCGATCGCCTCGGCCTGACCGCGCTCTTCCGCCTGCACGCCCGGAAACGCGCCCGACGTATCGACCAGCGTCACGACCGGCAGGCCGAAGCGGTCGGCCAGTTCCATCAGACGGATCGCCTTGCGATAGCCTTCGGGCTTGGCCATGCCGAAATTGTGCCGCACCCGACTGGCGGTATCGTCGCCCTTTTCATGGCCGATCACCATGACGCGCCGCTCGTTCAGCGTCGCAAAGCCGCCGATGATCGCCTGATCGTCGCCAAAGGCCCGGTCGCCCGCCAGCGGCATGAAATTGTCGAACAGCCCGGCGACATAATCCTTGAAATGCGGCCGCTCCGGGTGACGCGCGACCTGCGTCTTCTGCCACGGCGTCAGCTTGCCATAGGTGTCGGTCAGCAGCTTGCGCGCGCGGCCTTCCAGCGTCGCGATTTCGCCGTCGATATTGATGTCGCCCACACTCGCAGTGGCGCGCAGTTCGACGATGCGCGCTTCCAGTTCCGCGACCGGCTTTTCGAATTCCAGAAAACTTACCATGGGCGAAGGCGTTAAGGGGATGGCGGCGGCTCGTCAACGCGGGGATGCGCGATCTTGGGTGTCATCGTCGCCAATGGGTGACGGCTGTTGACCAGTTCGACCAGACGGCGGCTGTCGACATGGGTATAGATTTGCGTCGTGCCGATATCCGCATGGCCCAGCATCGACTGCAACGCCCGCAAATCCGCCCCGCCCTCCAGCAAATGCGTGGCGAAGGCGTGGCGCAGCACATGGGGGCTGACTCGTTCGGGCGCGATCCCCGCCGCGCCCGCCAGATCCTTGACCATCTGATACAGCCGGATGCGGCTCAAATGACTTTTGCCCGAAGGAAACAGCCACGCGCTATCGCCCGGCACATGCGCCAGCCATGCCGAGACGGCGGCCCGCGCGCGATCGGAAATCGGCACCAGCCGGTCCCGGTCGCCTTTCCCCTTGATAATCAGGAAAGGCCGGTCCGCCGCCAACGCCCGGCGCGGCAGGGACACCAGTTCGGTCGCCCGCAACCCCGATCCGTAGAGCAGCTCGATCAACGCCGACAACCGCAAGTCCAGCCGCGCAGGATGCGCCACGTCCAGCCGCCCGGCGATCAGCGCAAACAGCGAATCGACCTCCGCCGTGGATAATATCTTGGGCAAAGGTCGCTGCGTCACCGGGCGTGGCAGCGCCGCCGACGGATTGTCCGCCCGCAGCCCTTCCTCCTCCAGAAACGCATAAAAAGCCCGGCACGCCGACGCCTTGCGCGCCACCGAAGACGCCGCCAGCCTAGCCCAGGCTCCCGCCAGCGCGCCCAGCCCTTCCCGACTGGCGCCCGCCAATCCGCCAACAATCTCGCCCGCGCCCAGCAGGTCCGCGCGATAGGCCAGCAGCGTATTGCGCGAAGCCCCCCGCTCCGCCGCCATCATCTCCAGAAAGCGGTCGATCAGGGCGGCGTCCTCGCTCACCGATCAGGTCCGGCTGATCGCCTCCGCCGCGATCATGCGCGCTTCGGGGTCCAGCCCCACGCGATGCAACGCAGCGACGACATGATAGAGGTGCGCGGCCGGAAAGCTGGCCCAGTCACTGCCCTGCATCCCCACCGCCGCCAGCAGCGCGACGCTGCCCTTCTCGCCCCGCTGCGCCGCCGCATCGATCGCGCGCGCCCAGCGGCTGTTGGCGGCCAGCACCACGCCATTCTCCTGCGCCAGCGTCGCCACCTCGCCGCCCGGCAGACGCGACAGCCCCGCCAGCGCCGCGATCAGCATCCGCCCGCGCGCGTCACCCGCTTCGGTGATGAAGGCGGAAATCCGGCTGTTATCGATGTCCACCACCGGGCTTGGCGCGCCCACGGCCAGCAAGCCCCAGAACTGGCTCGCCCCATCGCCATCCATCTGCCCCAGTGCCCGTGCCCAGCGCGCCGCATTGCGATCATATCCAGCGCTCAGCATCGCCGCGACCAGATTGGCCGCCGCCCGCGCATCCGCCTGCGCGACTGGCAAAGCCGCCGCCGCCCGTGCCGTCGCGATCAGGCCGACATAATCGGGCCTGGCCTTGTCCTTCCACAGCGTCTGCATCGCATCCAGCCGCGCACCCACCGTCGCACCGCTGCTCGCATTGCGCAGCGCATCGATTCGGTCGGCCAACGCATCGGGCGCATCGCCGTCGCTGTTCATCTGCCCGTAAAAACCCACCAGCGCCGCGCTGGAAAACACGCCCAGCCGCGCCGCGATCTCGACACCGGGCTGCCGCCGCACTGCACTCAGCGCAGGCGCCCGCGCTTCCCAAGCCCGCACATGCGGCCCCACCGTGCCATACAGCGCCGATGGTATCTCGACATTCAGCGCCGTCGCCAGACCGAAGCGCCACGCCGTCAGCCGATCGACGCCATCCCAGTCGATCTTCACCGACCGCCGCGCATTGAAACCCGTGCCGACCACCTTTTCGGCCAGCCGATAATCCACGCCCCGCACCACGCCGCGCCGCTGCGCCTGATTGAGCGCCCCGCTGGACGACCCCTGATCGCCCGACAGCGCCGGACAGATCGCCCGCGTCATGTCCCAGCCCGGCTCCTTGCTGAACCGCAGCGCCCCGTCAGACAGCGGGCACAGCCCCGCCGGGTCCGCCGTCGCCAGATAGGTCTGCATCGCAATGGCATAGAGGCGCGGGGAGTAACGATCCGCGTCCACGCTCTGCACCATCAACCGCGCGCTATCCGCCTCGCCCATGCGCAGCAGCAGCCAGGCGCGCTCCGCCGCCCAGTCCGCGCCGTCAATGTCGCGCGGCGTATCGAGCGCCGACAGCAACGTCCGCCGCAACAGGATCGATGCCCATCGCGACACGATCGGCGCATGCGTCTCCCGCATCAGCGCCGCCAGATACTTCCCCGACTGCGCGCCAAAGGCGTCCGGCTCCATCCCCCGCGTCTGCGGCGTCAGCGGCCCGATCCGGTCGAGCGACCGCCGCGCCGTTTCCGGCAGGTCATATTTCGCCTTCTGCGCCGCCAGTTCCTCCGGCGTCAGTTCTTCTTCCGCCGCCACCGCATTGTCGATCGGCTGGATCAGCGACAAGTCGGGCGGCGTGGCAGGATTAAGCGCAGGCGCGGCGCTTGGCGCTGACGGCGTACCGGGCGCGACCGGACGCGCAGGCTGCGGCGCGGGCGCTTCGGGTGCATCGCCGAAACCGGGCGGCAACAGCGATTCGGGCGACTGCTGCGCCACCACCGGCAGAGCCAGCGCGAGCGCAAAGCTGCCCAACGCCACCCGGCTCATCCTGCTGGATGCCTGCCCCCGCCACGCCATGACCGCTTATTTCCCCAGCTGTTCTGCGGGGATTATCTTTTCGACGGGTTGCTGCGGCTGTTCCCCGCCGCGCGACCACAGAAAGACGAGCAGCAACACGACCAACACCACCAGAGCGATCGGAATGATAGGCAGGTTTGTACCACGGCGGCGCGAGCTGCCCTCGAAACTGCTGCTGTTGCGATTATTCTTCATGAAACCTTCTGCGGCGCTGGCCGAGCGAAATGGGGCTGATCGGAACGGGACCGATCGAACAGGAAAGATGCGATTTGCCTCTCTGGCGGCTGGTTGTATAGCCCCGGTCGCCATGCAGCGAAACAGCAAATTCCTTGGAGACACCCCCACACGCGGCCCGATCGTCCTGATCGGCATGATGGGCGTGGGCAAATCGACCGTGGGACGGCGGCTCGCGGCGCGCCTTGGCCTCACATTCGTGGACGCGGACGAGGAAATCGAAAAAGCCGCCGGCATGACCGTGGCCGAAATCTTCGCCCGCTATGGCGAAGCGCATTTTCGCGACGGCGAACGGCGCGTCATCGCCCGGCTGATGGATGGCGCGGCCAAGGTGATCGCGACCGGTGGCGGCGCGTTCATGCAGGACGACACCCGCGCCCTCATCCTCGCCCAATCGACCGCCATCTGGCTGGACGCAGACATCGCCGTGCTGGTCGATCGCGTGTCCCGCCGCGAAAGCCGCCCCCTGCTCAAGGATCGCGATCCCCGCGAAGTGCTCACGCAACTGGCGGCCATCCGCAATCCCGTTTACGCCCTCGCTCCCATTCATGTGAAAAGCATCGCCGCGCCGCATGAAGTGACGGTGGACAGCATCATGGAGAAATTGACCGCATGGCCATAGTCCGCGTCGCGCTGGATGCGCGCAGTTACGACATCATCATCGAACAGGGCGCACTCGACCGCGCTGGCGACCTCCTTGCCCCCTATGCGCGCAAAGGACGGCTTGTCGTCGTCACCGACGCCCATGTCGCCGCCGCCCAACTGTCCCGGCTGGACGCTGCCCTGCGCGCCGCCGACATCGCGCTGGAACCCATCATCCTGCCACCGGGCGAACAGACCAAAAGCTGGCGGCACCTCGAACAGTTGATGGACGCCCTGCTCGCGCTGGAGATTGAGCGCGGCGATCATATCGTTGCGCTGGGCGGTGGCGTCATCGGCGATCTGGTCGGTTTTGCCGCCTCCATCCTCAAACGCGGCTGCCACTTCATTCAGGTGCCGACCACCCTGCTGGCACAGGTCGATTCGTCGGTCGGCGGCAAGACGGCGATCAACACTCGCGCGGGCAAGAATCTGGTCGGCAGCTTCTATCAGCCCGCCCTCGTCCTCATCGACCCCTCGACCCTCGACACCCTACCCCCGCGCGAAACCCGCGCTGGCTATGCCGAAGTCGTCAAATATGGCCTGATCGACGACCCCGCCTTCTTCACATGGTGCGAGGACAACGCCGCCGCCCTGCTGGCTGGCGATCCGCAAGCCCGCACCACCGCCATCGAACGCAGCGTCCGGGCCAAGGCAACCATCGTCGCCGATGACGAGCGCGAAACGACGGGCCGCCGCGCGCTTCTCAACCTCGGCCACACCTTCGGCCACGCGCTCGAAGCCGACACCGGCTTTTGCGACACCCTGCTCCATGGCGAAGGCGTCGCAGCGGGCATGGCGCTCGCCTTCCGCTACTCCGCGCATCTGGGCCTCTGCCCGCAAGCCGACGCCGACCGAGTCACCGCCCACCTGCGCGCCACCGGCCTCCCCCACGACCTCACCACTGCCCACGTCACCGCCGACGGCGCAGCCCTTGTGGGCCACATGCTCCACGACAAGAAAATGGCAGCAGGCACCCTCCCCTTCCTGCTGGCACGCGGCATAGGCCAGACCTTCCTGTCGAAGGACGTAGCGCTGGACGATGTGGCGGCGTTTCTGGACCGCGACCGGGCGGCCTGATCCACAGACCCAGCCCGTTCGACAATTCACCCTCTCCGGCACCTAATGACTTTACCTTGATCCGTTCGCTTCGAGCGAAGTCGAGAAGCCAATAATGCCGCGCTTGGTCGTTTCGGCACGGGCCAGTCCAGAGCGTCCATAACAGGCCGCCGAAAGACTAGAAACGCCCACCCCCCTCAATAAGGCGGCCGGTCCAACCCCTTGGGACTGCGCGTAAACACCTCCGCCGGTCCCGCTTCGGTAATACCGATCGAATGTTCGAACTGCGCCGACAAGGTGCGATCCCGCGTCACCGCCGTCCACTCGTCGTCCAATATCTTGACGCCCGGCTTGCCGATATTGATCATCGGCTCGATCGTGAAGATCATGCCGGGGCGCAATTCCGGCCCGGTCCCGGCCCGTCCATAATGATACACGTCCGGCTCGTCATGATAGACCAGTCCCACGCCATGCCCCACGAAATCGCGCACCACGCCATAACGATGTTTTTCCGCATGGCGCTGGATCGCATGGCCGATGTCGCCCAGCCGATTGCCCGCCACTGCCTGCTCGATGCCCAGAACCATGCATTCATAGGTCACATCGACCAGCCGTTTCGCCTTCAACGGCACGTCCCCGACCAGGAACATGCGGCTTGTGTCGCCATGCCACCCGACCTCCACCGCCGTCAGGTCGATGTTCAATATGTCGCCTTCCGCCAGTATCTTCGCGCCGGGGATGCCATGGCACACCACATGATTGACCGAAATGCAGGTCGCATGGGCATAGCCCTTGTATCCGATATTGATCGGGATCGCCCCCGCCGCGACGATCGCATCGCGCACGAAATCATCCAGCGCCCCGGTGCTGACCCCCGGCACCACCATTGGCACCAGCGCATCCAGCGTCTCCGCCGCGATCCGCCCGGCGCGCCGCATCCCCTCGAACCCCTCCGCGCCATAAATTTTGATGGCGTTGGTCCGGGTGCGAGGCGTAGCCGCGGTTACATCGATATAGGCTGTCATCCCCGTCCGATAGAATGTTCGCCCCACCTTTTCCAGCGTGATGGTTAGAACAGCAGTCCGTCATCACACACCACAGACCCAAACCATAATAACCATGCCCCGGCGTCGGCGGGATTCCAGTCCCGCCCGTTGCCCTGGCAGCAAGGCTATCGCATGAGGAACCACTCCTCCCAGCTGTCACCCTGAACCAAGTTCACAGTGACGAACAAAGGAGAAAGCATGTCACATGCTCTTATCCAGCCCTCAGCCCCAACACCGCAAACCATCGTCGCGACAACACGCAGCTGATGCCCCCCACCTCCGTTCGCTTCGAGCGAAGTCGAGAAGCAGACAGCGCTATGCCCGCGTTTCTCGACTTTGCTTGAACCGAACGGATCGCCCCAAAGCCCCCGCTCCAACTCCACCACAAAACAAAAAGGGCGCCCCACAGGGACGCCCTCTTCATTCCAGTCCGGCAAACATTCCCCGCACGGCCAACAGCCACACAGGAAACAGGCCGACCGATTATTTCTTCAGCGTCAGGCCGCCGAAACGCTTGTTGAAGCGCGCCACCTGGCCGCCCTGATCCAGCTGACGCTGGCCGCCGATCCATGCCGGATGCGACTTGGGGTCGATGTCCAGCGCCATCGTGTCGCCTTCCTTGCCCCAGGTGGAGCGGGTCTGGAAAACGGTGCCGTCGGTCATCTGCACATTGATCATGTGGTAGGCGGGGTGCGTATCGGGCTTCATGGCTATGCTCCGTAAGGTGCCGGTTCCGACCGGCTGTGGATGCGGTAAAAACTGCGAAGGCGCGCGGTTAGCGGTTTTGGCCCGATATGGCAAGCACAAGCCCTGCCCGACCGCGACGATCCGCCTGCACGCAGCGCCCGATCAACAGGCGCCATCATCGATTCCACGAAAAAAACGCAAACCCCGCACTCAACTCCAACAAAAAGGCCGTGCAATAACAATATGTTACTACACAGCCTCTCTATCCAATGCGCAAAAGCTGTGGTGCTCACTCTGGAAATCGCCCAGCCCGAACCGACCACAAATTGCGCCTCAATCCTTGGGCGGGTCCGAAATCATCGCGACGAAATTGGCTTCCGCCACCAGCTTGCCGTCGACCATGGCCTTGCCGCTGAACTTGCAGATCGCCCCCCGATTCTGCGTCACTTCGACCAGCAGGTCCATCAGGCACCCCGGCTCAACAGGCGACCGGAACTTCGCCCCGTCGATGCTCATGAAATAGACGAGCTTGCCCGAATCGGCCAAATTCATCGATTCCACCGCCAGCACGCCCGCCGCCTGCGCCATCGCTTCCACGATCAGCACGCCGGGCATGATAGGCCGCGTGGGGAAATGCCCCTGAAAAAACGGCTCGTTGACCGACACTGCCTTGATCGCATGGATCGACTGGTTCGGCACCAGCGACACCACGCGGTCGATCAGCAGCATCGGGTAACGATGCGGCAGCGCGGCCATGACCCGACGGATATCCATCGGGCCACGGGCGCTATTATCAACCTCTAACGTCATGCTTCGATCAGCGCGACTTGGGTGCCTGCGGGTTTGCCGCCGGTGCAGCAGCAGCCCCGGCCTGACCCTGACGACCCGGCTGCCAGCCAGCAGGCGGCGTGATGCCGACGCTTGGGACCAGTGCGTTGAGTTCAGTGACGACCGCCGCCGTGATATCGACGCTCGGCTGGTAGGACACGGTCGCGTCCGGACCCAGAACCAGATCGACCTTCGCCTTGGTCATCGCCGCTTTCAGCGCATCCGACAGCTTGGCTGTGATCTGCTCTTCGACATAGGCGTTGGCGACCGCGATCGGCTGGCCCAGACGCTGAAGCTCGGCCTGCGCCGTCTGCTGCGCCTGCTGGAACGTCTGATACTGGGTTTCGATCGCCGGGGTCGGCTTGTTGTTCGCCGCCTTCAGCGCAGCCTGAAGCGCGTCGCTCTTGGTCTTGAGGTCTGCGTCGATCGCGGCCTTGCGCGCATTGAACGCATCGATCTGCGGCTTGTAGGTCGTGTTCATCTGCGTGCGTGCAGTCGTGTACGCAGTGCTGGTGCCCACGGCACGCTGCAAGTCGGCGACGGCGATACCGGCCTTCGACTGCGCGACGGCAGGAACAGCGGTCAGCGCAATGGCGGTCATGGGCGTCAGAGCGAGCGCCGCGGCCTTGAAAATCATCTTCATCAGAATTGAGTCCCTACGTTAAAGGTAATGAGCTTGTCGTCGTCCCCTGGTTCCTTGAGCAGAGCCTTGGCGATGTCGATACGGAACGGGCCGAATGGCGAATTCCAGTTGACGCCAAAGCCGACCGACAGGCGCGGCTTGAGCGTATCGCCCAGATATTGCTCTGCAAATCCGGTGCCGCTGTTATGCGTGCCGCTGGCACAGATCGGCGCAGCCGCCGTACCCGTCGCCCTGACGGTCGAACCGCTCGCCAGAGTGCAGGTGCCCGCATAATCGATCGTGCCCGGATCCTTCAGCCCGGCGACCGCGCCCACGTCCATGAAGATGGACGGGCGCAGACCCATTTCGCGTGCGCCCGACCCCAGCGGAATCTCCACCTCGCCACGCGCCATATAATAGATGCGACCACCCAGCGCGTCGTCGGTGCGGTTGTTCCTGTCTGTCGACTGGACACCGGTGATGACCCCCGTCGTCGCGTCGGTCGTGCTGGTGTAAAAGCGCCGGATCACGCGCGGCCCGATGCCACGAATGTCGAAACCGCGCATCTGCGGTTCGCCCAGGAAGAAGCGATCGGTCAAACGGATCGGATCGACCAGCGCGCCGGTCGCATCGCGACGGTCGCCTTCCAGGCTGTGGATATAACCGCCCTCGCCAGTCAGCGAGAAGATGAAGCCAGCGCCCAGCGGGATATATTTCGCTGCGTTGAACCGGGTGCGGATATATTTCACGTCACCGCCCAGACCCGCAAAATCCTGGCTCAGCACGAAGTTGTAGCCGCGCGTTGCCCGGATGCGATTATCACGCGTGTCATAGATCAGCGAGTAGCCGAGCGAGGACGTCGTGCGCTTGCCAATCGCGTCGCACAGATAGCGGCCAGCCAGCAGCGGATCGCACTCGGTCACGCCATCGCCGTTGGTGTCCGAATAATAGGTATCCTTGTCGAGCGTCACATCGTCGAGGTTGAGGCTGTAACGCAGCGCCAGCGACATATATTCCGTGATCGGCACACCGGCGCGGATCTGGAAACCCGTCGTCGTCTGCTCATAGGTCGTGTCGCGATCATTATTGTTGAGGTAGCGGAAGCTGTTCAGATCGCGGCGGTAGATGTCGCCACCCAGCGCGATATTCTTGTCCATGAAATAGGGTTCGGTGAACCCGACTTCCACCGACTTGCTATAGGCCGAATAGTTGACCGACGTGCGCAGTTCCTGGCCCTTGCCACGGAAGTTGCGCTGCGTGATCGACGCCGACACGATGAAGCGTTCCAGCGAGGAGAAACCAGCCGACAGCGACAGTTCGCCGGTCGATTTTTCCTGCACATTGGTTTCCAGCACGATGCGGTCGGGCGCGGAACCCGGCTTCTGCTCGATGTCCAGCTTCTCCTGGAAGAAGCCGAGCGAGTTGATCCGGTCCTTCGACCGCTTGACCAAGAAGCTGTTGAACGCATCGCCTTCGGCCAGCCGGAACTCGCGGCGCACCACCTTGTCCTGTGTCAGCGTATTGCCGTTAATGTCCACCCGTTCGACATAGACGCGCGGCGCATTGGCGATGCGGAAATTAATCCCCATCGTCAGCGTGTCCTTGTCGCGGTTGAAGTCCGGCGACACGTCGGCAAAGGCATAGCCGAACAGACCAGCCGTCTCGCTGAGCGTATCGACCGTATCTTCGACCTGCTTGGCGTTATACCAGTCGCCCTTCTTCATCGGCAACCGCTTGGTCAGGCCATCGCCCGACAGATCGCGAATGTCCGACTCGACCTTCACGTCGCCAAATTTATAGCGCGATCCTTCCTCCACCACATAGGTGATGATGAAGTCCTGCTTGTCCGGGGTCAGCTCCGCCACGGCCGAAATGACGCGGAAATCGGCATAGCCTTCGGTCAGATAATATTGCCGCAGCTTCTGCTGGTCATAGGCCAGACGATCGGGATCATAGCTGGTGCCAGACGAAAACAGACGGAACCAGCGCGACTGCTTGGTCACCATCTGGCTGCGCAGGTCGCCATCGCTGAACTTGTCGTTACCGATGATGTTGATCTGGCGAACCTTGGACTTTGGCCCTTCGGTAATTTCGAACACGATGTCGACGCGGTTCTGGTCGAGCTGCACCATCTTGGGTTCGACGCTGGCGGCGAACCGGCCCTGACGGCGATACAGTTCGATAATCCGCGCGACGTCGGCACGAACCTTCGACCGGGTATAGATCTGACGCGGGGCCAGCTTGATTTCGGGCCTGATCTTGTCGTCCTTCAGGCGCTTGTTGCCCTCCAGCACGATGCGGTTGATGACCGGGCTTTCCTTGATATCGACCGTCAGCGCGCCATTGTCATTGCGGATCTGGACGTCGGCAAAAAACTCCGTCTCGTACAAATCACGCAACGCCTGATCGAGCGATTCCTGGGTAAAGGGCTGACCGATGCGCAACTTGGTGTAGGATAATATCGTATCCGGCTCTAAACGTTGCTGGCCGGAAACAGTGATGCTGCTGACCGTACCCAGCGGCGATGATGCTGTGGTGGTCGGTACTGGAGGCGCGGCAGGCGCGGTTGCCGGAGCACGCGACTGCTGCGCCATGGCAGGAGCCGCCGAAACACCTGCGATCATCGTGGTCGCCAACAGGACCGCGACAACCGGGCGCTGCCTCTTGCTGCTCATCATCGCTGTCACCCGCATCACCTCAAAAACTCGAAAAATAATGTTTCCGCCGAAACAGACGACGCCAAACCGCGTCTCCCTGCCCGATGCGGGTCAGCCGATCAAGCCGGACAGGCTTTTCCACAGTCCGAAAGACGACAAATCGTTGAAAGTCACCAGCACCATCATCGTCAACAGCACCGCCAGCCCCGACCGATAGGCCCATTCCTGCGCAGTCGCGCTGACCGGACGCCGTCGCACCGCTTCGATTCCATAAAAGAGCAGATGCCCGCCATCCAGCATTGGAATTGGCAACAGGTTGATGAACCCCAAGTTAATAGAGATGAGCGCTACGAAGAAGATGAAGCTTTCCAGCCCCAATGTCGCCGCCTGCCCCGAAACCTGTGCGATCTTGAGCGGCCCGCCCAGTTCCTTCACAGACCGACCGCCGCTGACGATCTGGCCCATCGTCTCGACCATCGTGCGCACGATCTGCCCGGTGCGCTCCACCGCGACGACCGGCGCGCGGAAAAGGCTGACCGGCTCCACCACGGGTGCGCCGGGGGCCAGGCCCAGCCGACCGATCTGGAACGTGTTGCCGAACCCGTCACCCTCGGTCACGCTGCCGACCTTGCCCTGCCGCTCGAAGGTCTTGCCATCGCGCTCGATGACCATCGCCACCGGCTCGCCCGGACGGATCTGCGCATACATACGAATATCGTCGAATGTCGCCATTTCGCGCCCGCCCAGCGACACGATCCGGTCGCCCGACTGGATGCCAGCGGCCGCCGCCGCGCTGCCCGGCTGCACCATTCCGGCAACCGCAGGTGTCCGGCTTTCGCCATGGACGAAGGCGAAGGTCGCAAGGATCAGGATCGCGAACAGGAAATTGATCGCCGGCCCCGCCGCGACGATCGCGGCCCGCTGCCACAGGGGCTTGGCAGGAAAACTCTGCGCCCGCTCCGACGCTGGCAATTGCAGCCAGGCCGGGTCGGTCATGCTGGCAGCGTTCATATCGCCCTTGAACTTCACATAGCCACCCAGCGGCAGCGCCGCGACGCGCCAGCGCGTGCCACGCTTGTCGACCCAAGCAAACAACTCCGGCCCGAAGCCGATCGAAAACGCTTCCGCCTTCACGCCGCACCAGCGCCCGACCAGATAATGGCCCAGCTCATGCACGAAAACGAGCGGCCCAATGACCGCCACGAAGGCAAGAACGGTCATCAGGAAACCGGGATTGTGGATCAAGCGATCATTCTTTCCATCACATTGCCCGCCAAAATGCGGGCCTGCGCATCGGCCGCCAGAACATCGTCAATGGCGGCAGGCGTTGGTGCGCTATAGCGGTTCAACACATCTTCCACAATCATGGCAATATCAATGAAGCCGATCCGACCGCTTAGAAAAGCCGCGACTGCCACCTCGTTCGCTGCGTTCAGGATCGCCGGGGCCACCCCGCCCGCCTCCGCCGCCGCCCGCGCCAGACGCAGCGCAGGAAAGCGTATCGGATCAGGCGCTTCGAAGTCGAGCCTGCCGATCCGAGCCAGATCCAGCGGCTGGCACGGCGTCGCCATCCGCTGCGGCCAGGCGAGCGCGTGGGCGATCGGAATCCGCATGTCGGGCGATCCCAACTGGGCCAGCGTGGATCGGTCGCGATACTCCACCATGGAATGGATGACCGATTGCGGATGGACCAATATCTCGATCCGATCGAGACCGACCGGGAAGAGGTGCGCCGCCTCGATCAGTTCCAGCCCCTTGTTCATCATCGTCGCGCTGTCGACGCTGATCTTCGCGCCCATTGACCAGTTGGGATGCGCGACGGCCTGCGCTGGCGTAATGTCCTGCATCTCCGCCCGGCTACGTGTGCGAAACGGCCCGCCGCTGGCGGTCAGCGTGATCCGCGCGACATCGTCCAGGCTACCGCCTGCAAGGCATTGGAAAATGGCGTTATGCTCGCTATCGACCGGCAAGAGCGTCGATTGCGTCCGGTTCGCCATCGCCATCATCAGCGCACCGGCGGACACCAGCGATTCCTTGTTGGCCAGCGCGACCGTGCCGCCTGCTTCCAGCGCCGCCATCGTCGGGCGCAATCCGGCGCATCCCACGATCGCCGCCATCGTCCAGTCCGCGCCCGTCCGCGCAGCATCGACCAGCGCCACCTCGCCCGCCGCTGCCTCCACGCCCGACCCGGCAAGCGCCGCCTTCAATGCGCCATATTTCGCTGAATCGCCAATCACCGCCACCTGCGCGCGCATGTCACGCGCCAATCTGGCCAGACCATCGACATCGCTATTGGCCGTCAATGCCACTACGCGATAGGCGTCGGGATCACGCCGGATCAGGTCCAGCGTCGACATGCCGACCGAACCGGTCGCGCCGAAAATAGATATGGACCGCATCAGCCTTGCACCAAAAAGAGGTAAAACAGGGCCGCGAGCGGGACAGCGGTCGCGACGCCGTCCAGCCTGTCCATCACCCCGCCATGGCCGGGCAACAGCTTCCCGCTATCCTTGACCCCGGCGCGGCGCTTCATCCCGCTTTCGAACAGATCGCCCAGCTGCGCGGCGACGGCCAACACGCCACTCGCCGCTGCCAGCTGGATCGGCAACCCACCGAAACGATGAAACAGGAACCCGGTCAGCAAAGCCGCCAGCACACCACCGGCCAGCCCCGCCCATGTCTTTGACGGACTGACACGCGGCGCAAGTTTTGGCCCGCCGATCGAGCGACCAGCGAAATAAGCGCCGATATCCGTCGCCCAGACCAGACCCAACGCCCAAAAGGCCAGCATCAGGCCAGTAAGATTGGGCGTCTGCGCGCGCAGGAACAGCAGCGCGATCACAGGCGCGCACACATAGAAAAGGCCAAACGCCAGTTTAGGAACACGCGTCACTATTGCAACGAAGATGATCGACGCGGCCAGCAAGCCAAATGCAAACCCATGAACCCCTGCCGCCAAGGGACATAAAATCGCCAGCGGCACGGACACCGCATACATGGACAGTTTCTTGTCGCGCTCCGTCACGCCGGTCAGGTCGGCCCATTCGCCCTGCATCAGCACGCCCGCGACCACCAGTAACAGCCAGAAGATCAGCCCCCCCGACAATAACGCCCCCAGAGCCAAAGCGATCAGACCGGCTCCAACGACGGCACGGGTACGCAATTCGCTCGTCACATGCTCACAGTCCGCCGAAACGGCGGTCCCTCATGCGAAACGCGTCCAGCGCTTGCCCCAAAGCATGTGCGTCAAAATCGGGCCACAGCATATCGGTGAAATATAGCTCGGCATAGGCGGCCTGCCACAGCATGAAATTGCTCAGCCGATGCTCGCCCGAGGTGCGGATCAGCAGGTCGAGCGGCGGCAGGTCGGCCGTATCCAGCGCCTCGTCGATCGCTTCCACGCCGATGTCCTCGGCCGCGATCTCGCCCGCCACCGCGCGCTGCGCCAGTCGTCGGGCCGCGCGCACCATTTCATCCTGCGCGCCATAGTTGAGCGCGATCGCAATGACCGGCCCCGTATTCCCCGCCGTGCGCGCCATTGCCCCGTCGATCATTTCGACCAAAGAGGGTTCCAGAACGCGATAATTGCCGATGATCCGCAATCGGACGCCATTGGCGTGCAACTCGTCAATATCCGACTGAATGAAATGGCGAAGCAACCCCATCAGATCGGCGACTTCGCTGGCCGGACGCTTCCAGTTTTCCGACGAAAAGGCGTAGAGCGTCAAACATTCCAGCTTCAACTCACGCGCCGCCCGCGACACGCGCCGCACCGCTTCGACGCCCGCCCGATGCCCCGCGATCCGCGGCAGGAAACGCTTTTTGGCCCAACGGCCATTGCCGTCCATGATGATGGCGACATGGCGCGCGCCATGGGCTGGTGCGCTGCTGAGCAGGTCGGGCTTCACCTGACTGGCCATCAAAAAGATATGCGCGTTCTGGACACGAAGGGGAAGCCCCGGCTCACTGGCCGAGAATTTCCTTTTCCTTCGCCGTTGCCGCCGCATCCAGTTCCGCAATAACGCCGTCGGTCAGCTTCTGGACCTCGGTTTCCTTACGCTTGCGCTCATCCTCGCTGATTTCGCCCTTCTTCTCGTCCGCCTTCAGGCTGTCCATGCCGTCGCGGCGCACATTGCGCACGGCGATGCGTGCAGCTTCAGCATATTTGCTCGCCAGCTTGGCCAGTTCCTTGCGGCGATCCTCCGTCAGGTCGGGGATCGGCAAGCGCAGGGTCTGCCCGTCGGTAATCGGATTGAGGCCCAGCCCTGCCGACCGGATCGCCTTGTCGACCGCCCCTACATTGACCTTGTCCCACACCTGCACCGACAACATGCGCGGTTCAGGCGCCGATACGGTCGCCACCTGATTGAGCGGCATTGCCGCGCCATACACTGTGACCACCACCGGATCGAGCAGCATGACGTTGGCACGTCCGGTACGCAGGCCGGACAGATCGCTCTTGAGCGATTCGACCGCGCCCGCCATGCGGCGTTCCAGGTCCGACTTGTCATATTGTGCCATGGATTCAGCTCTCCTGATTTTGCACGATCGTCGCCACACCCTGCCCTGCCAGAACCTGCGCCAGGTTGCCGGTTTCGCGGATGTTAAAGACAACGATAGGAATATTATTTTCACGGCACAGCGCGATGGCGCTGGCGTCCATGACCTTGAGATGGTCGTTCAGCACCCGATCGAAACTGATTTCGTCATACCGAACGGCGTCGGCTACCTGCTTGGGATCGGCATTATACACGCCATCCACGCTGGTGCCCTTGAAGATCGCGTTGCAATTCATTTCGGCGGCCCGCAGCGCGGCGGTCGTGTCCGTGGTGAAGAAGGGGTTGCCGGTGCCCGCCGCGAAGATGACGATCCGGCCCTTTTCCATATGCCGCACGGCCTTGCGACGAATATAGGGTTCGCACACCGACGCCATCGGAATGGCTGACTGAACCCGCGTATCGTAACCTAGTTTTTCCAACGCGTTCTGCACCGCAAGCGCGTTCATGACCGTCGCCAGCATGCCCATATAGTCGGCGCTGGTCCGGTCGAAACCCTTGGCCGCGCCCGCCAGTCCGCGGAAGATGTTGCCGCCGCCCACCACGACGCACAGTTCGAATCCGGCATCCTTGGCCGCAGCGATTTCACCTGCCACACGGTTCACCGTCTCCGGCTCGATACCGAACTGGCCCTGCCCCATCAGCACCTCACCGGACAGTTTCAGCAATATGCGCTTGAAGGCAGGCCGGGTCATGCGGAGGATTATTCCATCTGTTAAGCGGGCAAGGAAATGGCGCGCACCTTAGGCAGCACGCGCCATTCTGTGAAGCAGCTTTTCCTCCCCGGCAAGGGGAGAAAGAGAAGAATCAGACCCCGGCCGCCGCCGCGACTTCGGCAGCGAAGTCGCTGACTTCCTTCTCGATGCCTTCGCCCAGCTGGAAGCGGACATAGGATGTCAGCGTGATTGACGCCCCGGCATCCTTCGCGGCCTTGGCAACGACCTCAGCGATCGGGGTTTTATTGTCCATCACAAAGATCTGGCTGAGCAGCGCCTGCTCCTTGGCGAACTTGGCAACCGAGCCGTCCAGACGCTTGGCGAGGATGTCGGCAGGAATCTGCTTGCCACTCTTGGCGGCTTCTTCGGTAGCCTTTTCAGCGGCGATCGCGCGCTCGCGCTCCAGCAGGGCCGGGTCGATGTCAGCAGCCGAAAGAGCCAGCGGGAAGGCGGCGGCGATGTGCATCGCAATCTGCTTGCCCAGCGGTTCCAGCACGGCAGCAGGCGCATCGCCTTCCAGCGCGACCAGCACGCCGATCTTGCCCAGACCAGGCGCAGCGGCATTGTGGACGTAGGAGACGACGACGCCCTGGCTCACTTCGACATGGCCGACGCGACGAACGGTCTGGTTCTCACCGATGGTGGCGATGTTCGCGACCAGCTTTTCCGAAACGGTGCCGCCCGACGGATAAGCGGCTGCTGCCAGTGCATCCGCGTCAGCCGCGCCGGTTTCCAGCGCGATCGTCGATACGGTGCGAACGAAATCCTGGAACTGCTCGTTCTTGGCAACGAAATCGGTTTCGCTGTTCACTTCGACGGCAACGCCCTTGGTGCCGGATACGGCAACGCCGACCAGACCTTCGGCAGCGGTGCGGCTCGACTTCTTTTGCGCAGCGGCCAGACCCTTGGCGCGCAGCCAGTCGGTTGCCGCTTCGATGTCGCCACCGGCTTCGGTCAGCGCCTTCTTGCAATCCATCATGCCCGCGCCCGAACGGTCGCGCAGTTCCTTGACGGCGGCAGCGGTAATATCGGCCATGTTTCGGCTCCTAAAATATAGTGGTTCAAATATGCGGCAGGGCGCGTCTCAACAAAGAGCGCGCCCTAGCCTGTCATTCTTGCAGTTGCGCGACGCTGTTTAGGCTTCCGCGACAACCTCTTCAGCCATTGGCTCGTCCATCGCGCCCAGATCGACGCCCGACGCCTGCTGCGCACCACGGTTGCCCTTGGTCGCGGCTGCAGCAATCGCATCGCAATAAAGGCGGATCGCACGGCTGGCGTCATCGTTCGCGGGGACCGGGAACGCGATGCCATCGGGCGAGACGTTCGAATCGAGGATCGCAACGACCGGGATACCCAGCGTGTTGGCTTCCTTGATCGCCAGCTCTTCCTTGTTCGCGTCGATCACGAACATGACATCAGGGATGCCGTTCATGTCGCGGATACCGCCCAGCGACGCTTCCAGCTTCTCGCGCTCGCGAGTCATCTGAAGGACTTCCTTCTTGGTGAAGCCATGGGTGTCACCCGACAGCTTTTCCTCAAGGGTCTTGAGACGCTTGATCGAACCAGAAATCGTCTTCCAGTTGGTGAGCATGCCGCCCAGCCACCGATGATTCACGAAATGCTGACCCGACTGGCGCGCGGCGTCAGCGATCGGATCCTGTGCCTGACGCTTCGTTCCGACGAACAGAACCTTGCCGCCAGCGGCGACCGTCGACGACACGAAGTCCAGCGCGCGGCTGAACAAAGGCACGGTCTGCGACAGGTCGAGGATGTGGATGCCGTTGCGCTCGCCGAAGATGTACGGCTTCATGCGCGGGTTCCAACGATGGGTCTGGTGGCCAAAATGCGCGCCAGCGTCGATCAATTGGTGCATGGTGACAACAGGAGCTGCCATAATATACGTCCTTTCCGGTTAATGCCTCTGGGAATCAGGAACTGCCAACAGCCTGAAAGGCCGTCCTCAGCACCGGATATGTCGATTCCCATGTGGAATGAGCCGCGCCTTTAGCGACCCTTAAAATGATACGCAAGGGTTGACTTGCGCTTAAACCAAGAACATAGAGTGAACAAACGGAACAAGCACGGTTATCCGACGTTTGGATCGTTATCGTGGGACAAGCCGTGCAAACGGCAAGATAGAAAGTGATCTCCATGTTCACGTTCGTTGCAGCAACCCTGTTTTTCGTCGCCTTTCTGCTGGCCGTCGGCACCATCGCATGGATGTTCTTCCTCTACCATGACAAGATGGTGGCAGCGCTCCAGTTCGAGCCCCTACCCGATCACAGGCCGGTCTATCACATCCGCGTGCGTCGCCCGCGTGTTGTTCGTCGTACATCACCCCTCAGCGCGCCGACCACCATTTTGGCCGCCTGATCTAATCTTAGGCGGTGTCCGGCGCGGCCTGTCGCTGCGTTTCGCGTTGCCGCTTGACCTTGGAATAGGACAGGATGCCAAAGGGGATCAGCGCGACGTAGATGCCGCAGATCAACAACAAGGTCAGCCACGGATCGGTAAACAGCAATGCAGCCAACAATCCGGCAAAGGCGATAGCCTCCAGCCGTATGCGCTTACGCAGCCGCAACACCGACCATGTATAAGTCGCGATGCTCGATATCATGAGGAACGCGATGAAGGCGGCCCATGGCGCGACAATATACCAGGCACGAAAAATCTCCTGCCCCGTCACCAGCCATAGATAAAGCGGCACGAACGCCAGCCCTGCACCTGCTGGGGCCGGAACGCCGGTCATGAAACCCGCCGATTTGTGCGGCTGCTCGTCCGCATCGATATTGGCGTTGAATCTGGCAAGCCGCAACGCGCAGGACAAAGCGTGCGCCAGCGCGAATATCCACCCGAACTTGGGCATCGCATGGAGCGACCAGAGATACAGGATCAGCGCAGGCGCGACACCAAAGGCAATCGAATCGGACAGTGAATCCAGTTCCGCGCCGAACCGGCTTTCTCCGCGCAACAGCCGGGCGATGCGTCCATCCAGTCCATCCAGCACCCCGGCAAAGATGATGGACAGGACGGCGCGTTCCCAATCGCCCGATATGCCATAGCGCACGCCAGTCAGGCCAAAGCATAATGCCATCGCTGTGACAGCATTGGGCGCCAGCATACGCAAGGTTATTCCCCGGCGGAGCCCCTGTGGCACGGCGCGCCGTTGCCTCACTGTTGAATACCCGGAATCACGCGACGATCGCCGACCTGGCCCAATATGGTTTCGCCAGCCACAGTGCGCTGCCCAAGGATGACGCGCGGCGCCGTTCCTGCGGGCAGATAGACATCGACCCGGCTGCCAAAGCGGATAAGACCAATCCGTTGCCCGGCCGCGACCATATCTCCGGGCTTCACGAACGGCACGATCCGCCGCGCGACCAGACCTGCAATCTGGGTAAAGCCGATGCGCAATCCATCATGGCGTTCAACCAAAATATGCTGCCGTTCATTATCCTCGCTGGCTTTATCGAGATCGGCATTGAGAAACTTGCCCGAAATATAGACGACCGACTTGATCGTCCCGCCGATCGGGGTGCGGTTGATATGGACATCGAACACGCTCATGAAAATCGACACCCGGATCAGCGGTTGATCGCCCAGGCCCAGCGCGCCCGACATCTCGCGCGGCGGGGGCACCCGCTGGATCAGCGTGACCAGACCGTCTGCGGGCGCAATGATCGCGTTCTCGTCCTGTGGCACTGCCCGGATGGGGTCGCGAAAGAACGCCAACACCCAGATGGTGAGCATCAGCATCAACCAGCCGACGATTTCCCAGCCCAGCAGAAAGAATCCGCCCGTGATCGCAGCAGCGATCAGGCCGAATTTCACGCCCTCCGGGTGAACCGACGGCCAACGCCATTTGACATTGCCACCTGCGGCGATCGTGATCTCATTATTGTCCATGGCACCGTCTTTAGGGAGAGACTTGTTGCCTGACAACGACCGATCCCGGTGAAGGGGTCCACGCGCGCGGCATAAGCGCGACATAAGTGGGCCAGAGCGGTTGAACATTGGCGCCGCTTTGCCTAGGGCGTGTCGCAATTCCATCCCACTAAAGCAGAAAGCGAAGCAGGCGCATGGCAAAGATAAAGGTGAAGAATCCCGTCGTAGAACTTGACGGCGACGAAATGACCCGGATCATCTGGGAATGGATCCGCGAACGTCTGATCCTGCCCTATCTCGACATCGACCTGAAATATTACGACCTTTCCGTCGAAAAGCGCGATGAGACCGACGATCAGATCACGATCGACGCGGCCAACGCGATCAAGCAATATGGCGTCGGCGTAAAGTGCGCGACCATCACGCCTGATGAACAGCGCGTCGAGGAATTCAACCTCAAGTCCATGTGGCGCTCGCCCAACGGCACGATCCGCAACATCCTGGGCGGCGTCGTGTTCCGCGAACCCATCGTCATCAAGAACGTGCCCCGCCTCGTCCCCGGCTGGACCGACCCGATCGTCATCGGCCGTCACGCATTTGGCGATCAGTATAAGGCGACCGATTTCCTCGTACCCAGCGCGGGCAAGCTGCGCATGATCTGGGACGGCGAAAATGGCGAAAAGATCGAGAAGGAAGTGTTCAACTTCCCCGCCGCCGGCGTCGCCATGGGCATGTACAACCTCGACGATTCGATCCGCGATTTCGCGCGCGCTAGCATGAACTATGCGCTCGACCGCAAATGGCCGCTCTACCTGTCAACCAAAAACACGATCCTCAAGGCCTATGACGGCCGCTTCAAGGATCTGTTCCAGGAAGTGTTCGACGCCGAATTCGCCGATCAGTTCAAGGCGGCCAACATCATCTACGAACATCGCCTGATCGACGACATGGTCGCCTCCGCCCTCAAGTGGAGCGGCAAGTTCGTGTGGGCCTGCAAAAACTATGACGGCGACGTTCAGTCCGACACCGTCGCGCAGGGCTTCGGCTCGCTTGGCCTCATGACGTCGGTCCTGCTCACACCCGACGGCAAGACGGTCGAAGCAGAAGCCGCGCATGGCACCGTCACCCGCCACTATCGCCAGCACCAGCAGGGCAAGGCGACCTCCACCAACCCGATCGCATCGATCTTTGCCTGGACGCAGGGCCTGTCCTTCCGTGGCAAGTTCGACGGCACGCCGGACGTCACCAAATTTGCCGAAACGCTGGAGCGCGTCTGCATCAAGACCGTCGAAGACGGCGCAATGACCAAGGATCTGGCATTGCTGATCGGCCCCGATCAGGCTTGGATGACGACGGAGCAGTTCTTCGAACAGATCCGCGTCAACCTGGAAACCGAAATGGCGACCTGGGCCTAAAAAACGGGAACTGATCCGCGCCTGCGCGGTTCAATACGCAAACGGAATGAGGCGACGCCGTGCAACCGGCGTCGCCTTTTCCATATCTGATAGAGCGGAGGCAACCCGATGACGACTGCGACCAAGAAACGCCTGGAGGTGCGCGCCGCTGTGCCCGCGGACGTACGCGCCGTCCTGCGCCTTATCGCGCGCGTCTATCCTGGCATGCCCAACTATTCGCCCGCCACCGTGCGCGGCCAGATCAACAATTTCCCCGACGGCTGCTTCGTTGCCCTCTACGACAACAAGGTGGTGGGCTATTGCGCGACCATGCGCGTCAGCAAGGGCATGGCCTTTGCCCATCATGATTGGGAAGAAATCACCGCCAACGGCTTTGGCACCCGCCACAGTGCGGCAGGCGAATGGCTTTACGGCTATGAAATGGCGGTCGATCCAAAGCTACGCGGCCTGCGCATCGGCCAGCGCCTGTATGACGAGCGCAAGGAACTGGCCGAACAACTCGACCTGCATGGCATTGTCATCGCCGGGCGGATGCCGGGCTATCTACGTACCAAGCGCAAGGTCGAAGGACCGAAAGACTATCTGGACAAGGTCGTCCAGGGGAAGATCCGCGATCAGGTCGTCAGCTTTCAGCTGAAAAACCAGTTCGAGCCACTCGGCGTACTGGAAAATTACCTGCCCGAAGACAAACAGTCCGACGGACACGCCGCGCATCTCGTCTGGCGCAATCCCTATGTCGATCCCGATGAAGCCGCCAAAATGCGGGTGCCACGCGGCGTCGAAAGCGTCCGCCTCGCCACCTGTCAGCTACAGGCCCGCGCGGTCGAGGATTTCGACGCCTTCATTCGCAACATCGAATATTTCGTCGATGTTGCGGCTGATTATCGGTCGGACTTCATCGTTTTCCCCGAATTGTTCACGCTTCCCCTGCTGTCTTTCGAGACCAAGAAGCTCAATCCCATGGAGGCGATCGACAAGCTGACCAGCTACACCCCGCGCCTCACCAAGGAACTGACGCGGATGGCGTTGCAATATAATATCAACATCATCGGCGGATCGCACCCGACCCGCGCCGACGATGGCGATATACAGAATATCGCCTATGTCGCGCTGCGCGACGGGTCAGTGCATACACAGGAAAAAATCCACCCAACCCCCAATGAATCCTTCTGGTGGAACATCAAGGGCGGCGATTCCCTCGACGTGATCCAGACTGACTGCGGCCCGATCGGCGTGCTGATCTGCTACGACAGCGAATTCCCAGAACTGGCGCGCCGCCTGGTCGATCAGGGCGCGCGCATCATCTTCGTCCCTTTCTGCACCGATTCGCGCCTTGGGTACATGCGCGTGCGCTACTGCGCGCAGGCAAGGGCGATCGAGAACCAATGCTATGTCGTCATGTCCGGCAATGTCGGCAATCTGCCCAACGTCGACAATATGGACATCCAGTATGCCCAGAGCGCGATCCTGACGCCCTGCGATCTGCCCTTCGCCCGCGACGGCATCGCGGCGGAATCGACCGAGAATGTCGAAACGCTGACGATGGCGGACGTCAACCTCGCCGACCTCAGCTGGGCGCGCGCGGAAGGCACCGTCCGCAACCTGCGCGACCGCCGCTTCGACCTTTACCACATCGAATGGGACAGCAACCCCGACCACAGCCACGCGCCCAGCGGAGGGCCGGTGCCAGCGGGCGGACATAATTCTCCGGGTGGTGGGTGACGGCGATTTACGAAACGCGGTTCTCCTCAACCGTCATGCCAGCGAAGGCTGGGATGAGAGTGGTTGGTGATTGAGAATGGTCGTCAGTCGCCCAACCAACCCTCACTCAATCACTCCACCGTCACCGACTTCGCCAGATTCCGGGGCTGATCCACATCCGTGCCCTTGATCACCGCGACATGGTAAGCCAGTAACTGCACCGGCACCGCATAGACCAATGGCGCGATCAGCGGATGGACCTGCGGCATCTCGATCGTCGCCATGCAGCCTTCGCCGGCCAGCGCGATACCCTCCGCATCGGAGATCAGCACCACCTTGCCGCCCCGCGCCTGCACTTCCTGCATGTTGCTGACGGTTTTTTCGAACAGCGGCCCCGACGGCGCGATGACGATGACCGGCACGGCATCGTCGATCAGAGCGATCGGCCCATGCTTCATCTCGCCCGCCGCATAGCCTTCGGCGTGGATATAGCTGATTTCCTTGAGCTTCAGCGCGCCTTCCAGCGCCATCGGATAATCCGGCCCACGGCCCAGATACAGCACGTCCCGCGCCGGTGCGATCAGATGCGCCATCGCCTCGATCTGCCCGTCGCGGCTCAATGCCTCGTTCAGCGCGGCGGGCGCTTCCGACAGGTGCCAGACGATTTGCGCCTCTTCCTGTGGCGTCAACCGGCCCTTGGCCCGCGCCAGATTGGCCGCCAGCGCCGCCAGAACCGCCAACTGGCATGTGAACGCCTTGGTCGATGCCACGCCGATTTCCGGCCCGGCATGGGTGGGCAGCAGCAGATCGGCTTCGCGCGCCATCGAACTGGTCGGCACATTAACCACTACGGCGATGATCTGCCCCTCCGACTTGGCATGGCGCAGCGCGGCCAGCGTGTCGGCGGTCTCCCCCGACTGGCTGATGAACAGCGCCAACCCACCCGGCTCCAGCACCGGATCGCGATAGCGAAACTCGCTCGCGACATCGATATCGACGGCCACGCGTGCGAACTTCTCGAACCAGTATTTCGCCACCAGCCCGGCGTAATAGCTGGTGCCACACGCAACGATGGTGATGCGTTTCACTTGGCCAAGGTCGAAGTCCATGTCCGGCATGGCGACTTCATTGTCCATCCGCCGCAGGTAGGACCGCAAAGTCTGGGCGACGACGACTGGCTGCTCGTAAATTTCCTTTTGCATGAAATGGCGATGATTGCCCTTGTCGATCATCGCGCCGGACACGCCGGAAATCGTCACTGGCCGTTCGACCGGCTGATTATCCCTGTCGAAAATCTCCGCGCCATCCGCAGTGATGACGACCCAGTCGCCCTCCTCCAGATAGGCGATGCGCTGCGTCAGCGGCGCCAGCGCCAGCGCGTCGGACCCCAGGAACGTCTCGCCATCGCCATAGCCGACCACCAGCGGCGACCCCAGCCGCGCGCCGATCAGCATGTCAGGATGGCTGCGGAACAGGATTGCCAGCGCGAACGCGCCATGTAGCCGGGGCAAGACCTGCCGCACTGCATCCTGCGGCGATGCGCCCTGTTCCACCAGTTCGCTCACCAGATGGGCGACGACCTCGGTATCGGTCTGGCTGTCAAAATGACGGCCCCGCGCCATCAATTCGGCGCGCAGCGGTTTGAAGTTCTCGATGATGCCATTGTGGACCAGCGCCACTTCGCCGGTCGCATGCGGATGCGCATTGCTGGTCGTGGGCGCGCCATGGGTGGCCCAGCGGGTATGGGCAATGCCGATCGTGCCGGGCAGCGGTGCTTCAGACAAGGCGTTGACCAGATTGGCGAGCTTCCCTTCCGCCCGCCGCCGGTCGATCATAGCATCATGCACGGTCGCCACGCCCGCACTGTCATAGCCCCGATATTCCAGCCGCTTCAGCCCATCCACCAGCCGTTCGGCCACGTCGTTCCTGCTGATGATTCCAATGATGCCGCACATGAATGACTGTCCCGAAACGACTGACTGATGATGCCTTCCATAGGGCTGGTGGCTGACCATGTCATTAATGACCGGCCTGAAACGGCGATGATTTCGCCGTCTCGCGCACGCCTATTGCGGGCGAATGGTAATCAGCCAAATGTCGGGCGGGGACAACAGCCGGATCGGCAGTCCGCTGGTCCCTACGCCCGCCGCCACGATCATGCGCCGCGCGCCCAGCCGATATTGGCCGCAGGCATAGCGCGTCCCATATTTCGACGGCACATAGATGATACCCCAATAGGGTAGAGCGACCTGCCCGCAATGGGTATGCCCAACCAGCATCAGTGACGGCGCATCAGGCAGTTTGGGAAAAACGTCCGGCCCATGCGACAGGATGATCGGCGCGCCACCCAGCTTGGCCATGGCGCGCATCGTGCCTGCCACATCAGGCTTGCGGGTATAGATGTCGCGCAATCCCCCGATAACCAGCGGCCCGCGTCGGACTGCCCGATCCTGCAACAGGGTGATACCCATCTGCGTAAACGCCGCCTGCCATCCCGGCCCGCTCATCGGATAGGGATTTTTCTTGCTGAGACTATCATGATTGCCCATCACCGCGATCACGCCCATCGGCGCGCGCAGCCCGGCAAAGACGGCGATGCTCTGGCGAGCATTGTAGGTCGCCCCGCCCTTGTCATCGCCCATATAATCGCCGCCCAGCAGGATGAGGTCGGGCCGCAGTCCGTTGATCTGCGCGACGATGCGCGCCATGCGCCGTGGGCTGTTGTCCGGCCCGGACAGATGCGTATCGGTCAGCAACACGACGCGTATCGGCTGATGCGGCCCACCGGCCGGATAGGGCAGCGCGATGTTCGCATGACGCACGATCGGCATCGCGCGCGCATTGGCGATGAGGGACAATATGCCCGCGACCAGCAACAGCAGGACGATCAGCAACGCGGTCCAACCGGGATAGCGGCGAACCACCCCCAATCCGCGCAGGCTCAAGCCTTGTTCGCCTTCCTTGTCTTCATCCGTTCACGAAAACGCTTGGCCCATCCCGGCTTGTCGACCTGATCGGGCCGTACCAGGCACAGTGCGTCCGCCGCCACCGGCTTCGTCACAACGCTACCCGCCGCCACGATCGCGCCTTCGCCGATACTGGCGGGAGCGACCAGCGCGCTGTTGGACCCGATGAAGGCTCCCGCGCCAATGTCCGTGCGATATTTGAAGAAGCCGTCATAGTTGCAGGTAATGACGCCCGCGCCAATATTCGCCGCCGCCCCGATGCTGGCGTCGCCGATATAGGACAGATGATTGACCTTTGCGCCTTCGCCCAATGTCGCCTTCTTGATCTCGACGAAATTGCCGACCTTTGCCTTCGCCCCAATCTGCGCGCCGGGACGCAGCCGCGCATAGGGACCGATCTGCGCGCCGCGTTCCACCCGCGCGCCTTCAAGATGCGAAAAGGCGTGGATTACCACGTCATCGGCAATGGTAACTTCCTGAGCGAACACCACATGTGGCTCGACTATGACGTCACGGCCCAGCACGGTGTCGTGGCTGAAAAATACAGTGTCCGGCGCGATCAGCGTCACGCCGTCGCGCATCGCTTCGATCCGGCGGCGGGCCTGCCATTGCGCCTCGACCTGCGCCTGTTCGACCCGGCTGTTCACGCCAGCCACTTCCCAGGCGTCGGTTTCAATCACCGCGCTGGGTGCGCCGGGTAACATGATGATATCAGGGAGATAATATTCTCCCGCCGCGTTGTCGTTGCCGATCTGGTCCAGCAATATGAACAGGTCGGTCGAGCGCACCGCCATCAGGCCGCTGTTGCACAAAGTGACGGCGCGCTCGGCTTCGCTGGCATCCTTATACTCGACCATTTTTTCGATGATGCCCTGCCCATCGGCGATGATCCGGCCATAGGCAGCGGCATCATCTGGACGAAACCCCAGCACGACGGCACGTGGTTCATCGCCACGGTTCAGCCGGTCGATCATGGCCTTCATCGTTTCGGCCCGCACCAGCGGCACGTCACCGTAGAGGATCAGCACATCGCCTGCGAACCCGGCCAGCGCGTCATGCGCCTGAGCGACCGCATGACCCGTCCCCAATTGCGCATCCTGCACCGCGATCACAGCGCCGGTGCCCTCAACCGCCTTTTCCACCTGATCGCGCCCGGCCCCCACGACGACGACCTGACGCTCTGGATGGAGCGCCGCCACGTTCGCCAGCAGATGTAACAGCATCGGCCGCCCGGCGATGGGATGCAACACCTTGTGCATAGCCGATTTCATGCGAGTCCCCTGCCCGGCGGCAAGGATGATGACGGCGAGCGGGCGGGGAGAAGTCACGGTGATAGGAACCTCGATCGAAGCGATAATCGATCCGCTCTCTGCCATGTTTGACTTGCCTTTGCCACCGCCCACACGGCATGGATTGCCCCATGGCACGCTTTCCTTTCGACATTGTCGGCTTCGATCTCGACGGCACCCTGATCGACACCAGCGGCGATCTGGCCGCAGCGGTCAATCACGCCATCGCGACCATCGATCGTCCACCCTTCCCGGTCGCGTCGATCCACCCCTTCGTGGGTAAAGGCGCGCGGGTCATGCTGGAACGCGCGCTGGACGCATCCGGCGGTTATGACGATGCCATGCTGGAACAACTGCTGCCCGTGCTGCTCGACCATTATCAGCAGAATCTGGCCATCCATTCCGTCCCCTATCCCGGCCTGATCGTCGCCATGGACGCGCTGAGTGCGGCGGGCGTCAAACTGGCCATCTGCACCAACAAGGCCGAACGCTTCACCATCCCGCTGATGGATCAGATCGGACTGTCGGATCGCTTCGCCGCGATCATCGGCGGAGACACTGTAGGCATATCGAAGCCAGACCCCGCGCCGATCCATGCCATGATCGAGCGATCGGGGGGCGGGCGCGCAATTTTCCTGGGCGACACGATCAACGATATTGCAAGCGCGCGCAACGCGGGCATACCCAGCATTGCCGTCAGCTTCGGCTTCCTCGACGGCCCGGTCGAAGACCTGGAGGCCGACGCCGTTATCGACCATTATGACGAACTGCTTCCTCTGCTGGAAAACTGGCCGTCATGACGCTGCACCTCGAACGTGACGGCGCGATCGCACGCCTGACGATCGATCGACCGGCACGGCGCAACGCCATGACGCAGGCGATGTGGCAAGAACTGCCCCACCTCGTCGCAGAGGCCATGGCTGATGCAGCCATCCGCACCCTCATTCTGACATCGGCGACGCCGGGGCTGTTTTGCGCCGGAGCCGACATAGACGAATTTGCGACATGCTCGTCCGACCCGGACTGGCGCGTCGCCAATCAGGCCGCGATCCGCGCCAGCCAATATGCGCTGGCCCATGCGCCAAAGCCGGTGATCGCGGCGATCGACGGGGACTGCGTGGGTGGCGGATGCGGCCTCGCCATCGCATGCGATATACGCATCGCTGCGCCCACGGCGCGGCTGGGAATCACGCCAGCCAGACTGGGCATCGTCTATTCGCTGTTCGACACGAAATTGCTGGTCGATCTGATCGGCCCGGCGAGAGCCAGGCGGGTGCTGTTTACCGGTGCCTTGCATCATGCGGACGACGCGCTGTCGATCGGCCTGATCGACCAGATCGCCGACGATCCGCTCGCCGCCGCCAGGGATCTCGCCGCAACGATCGCGGCCAACGCCCAACATAGCGTGCGATCGTCCAAGGCCATCATACGCCGCATCCTCGACGGTCAGGCCGATGATGATGACACCACGCTCGCCCTGTTCCGCGATGCCTTTACGTTGCCCGACTTTGCGGAGGGGGTAGCGGCATTTCGGGGAAAGCGTCGCCCGAATTTCTAGTCCTTGGACCATAATGACTTCACCTTAATCCGTTCGCTTCGAGCGAAGTCGAGAAGCTGATAGCGCCGTGCTAAGTTTCTCGACTTCGCTCGAAACGAACGGACGCGGTGCAACGCCACATAATATCAGGTCCCAATCACATGCAAAAAAGGCCTCCGAAACCGGAGGCCTTCCCTGTCTGTAGAGCGATCGTCAGCCGATCACATATGGATCGGCTTACCCGTGACGGCCATCGCCGCTTCCTTGATCGCTTCGCTATGCGTGGGATGCGCGTGGCAGGTGTAGGCGATGTCCTCGCTCGACGCGCCAAATTCCATGGCCTGCGCGGCCTGCGCGATCATCGTGCCAGCAGGCACGGCGATGATCCACACGCCCAGCACCTTGTCGGTTTCCGCGTCTGCAATGATCTTCACAAAGCCGTCCGGCTCATGATTGGTCTTGGCGCGGCTGTTGGCCATCATCGGGAATTTCCCGACCTTGATCGCGCCCTTTTCCTTGGCTTGCTCTTCGGTCAGGCCAACGCCCGCGATTTCCGGTTTGGTATAGACGACCGACGGGATGATAGCGTGGTTCACGATGCCGGTCAGGCCAGCAATATTCTCCGCAACGGCAATGCCTTCATCCTCGGCCTTATGCGCCAGCATCGGACCGGGAATGACGTCGCCGATCGCCCACACGCCCGCCACCTTTGTGCCGAATTCATGATCGGTTTCGATCTGGCCGCGCGCATTGACCTCCAGCCCGATCTTGTCGAGGCCCAGACCATCTGTGTTGGGACGACGGCCGATGGACACCAGAACGACGTCCGCCTCGATCGTCTCGGCAGCGCCGCCAGCGGCCGGCTCGACGGTCAGCTTGACGCCTTCGCCCACCACTTCCGCGCCCGTCACCTTGGTGCTCAACAGATATTCGAAGCCCTGCTTCTTGAACATCTTGTTGGCTTCCTTGCGGACTTCACCGTCCATGCCGGGCAGGATCTGGTCGAGATATTCCACGACCGTGACCTTCGCGCCCAGCCGCTTCCACACCGAACCCAGTTCCAGACCGATGACGCCACCGCCAATGACGACCAGGTGGCCGGGCACCTTGGCCAGCTCCAGCGCGCCGGTCGAATCGACGATTCTACCGGCTGCATTGTCCACGGCCACGCCGGGCAGGGTCGCGACCGACGAACCCGTCGCGATGACGATATTCTTCGCCGTCACCTTTTCGCCCGCCACCTCGACGCTGTTCGCGCCGGTGAAGCTGGCCAGACCCTTGAGCCAGGTGACCTTGTTCTTCTTGAACAGAAATTCGATGCCGCCGGTCAGCCCCTTGACCGCGTCGATGCGCTGGCCCTGCATGGTGGGCAGGTCCAGGCTCATCTGGTCGATCTTGACGCCCAGCTTGGCCAGCGTGCCATTGGCCGCTTCGTCATAGAGTTCCGAGGCATGCAGCATCGCCTTGGACGGGATGCAGCCGACATTGAGGCAGGTGCCGCCCAACGTGTCCCGGCTTTCGGCGCACGCGGTCTTGAGACCCAATTGCGCCGCCCGGATCGCAGCGACATAGCCGCCGGGACCGGAACCGATCACCAGGACGTCATAATCGAACTCACTCATTTAAGAATCTCCTACGCGGCCCAGCCTGCTCACATTGCAGCTGGTGCCACGACATTCGGCCAAACGATCCGACAGGAACTGGATACGGCTGCGCGTTGTCGCAAGTGCGCAATCGATGTTGACGGCGTTGCTGTTGCCTTCGGAGCGATAGCATTGCTTGTCCCGCATCGCTATCCATCCGCGCTGCCCGTCCCGCAAAACCACTTTGTCGGCCGGTTTGAGCAAGCGCATCAGCGCAACATAATTGTCGTTCAACTGCCGATCCAGGTCCATATAGACTTTGGCGAAGCAATAGACATTGTCGAAACCGGGACGCGGGGCGTCGCAACTGGCGGCATGAGCGGCAGGAACGGAAAGCGCCATCGCGGCGAAAGCAGCCAGTCTCTTCATTCCATTTCCTCTCATGCTGCGCTTGTTGCTTACAGGTCGATCAGAAGGCGGGTCGGATCCTCGATCGCGTTCTTGACCGCGACCAGGAACGTCACCGCTTCGCGACCGTCAACCATGCGATGGTCGTAGCTGAGCGCCAGATACATCATCGGACGCGCCACGATCTGGCCATTGCGGACGACCGGGCGTTCCTCGATGCGGTGCAGACCCAGAACCGCCGACTGGGGCGGGTTGATGATCGGGCTGGACAGCAGCGAACCGAACACGCCGCCGTTGGAGATGGTGAAGGTGCCGCCCTTCATATCTTCCATCGTCAGCTTGCCTTCCTTGGCCTTCTTGCCAAAGCCGCCGATCGTCTTTTCGATGTCAGCCACGCTCAGCGTTTCCGCGTTGCGGATGACCGGAACGACCAGGCCGGTCGGGGCCGACACGGCGACCGAGATGTCGCAGAAATCGTTATAGACGATCTCGTCGCCTTCGATCTGCGCATTGACGCCCGGAATGTCGCGAAGCGCCATGCAGACCGCCTTGGTGAAGAAGCCCATGAAGCCCAGACGGACGCCATGTTTCTTCTCGAACAGATCCTTATATTTCGCGCGCGCCTCGATGATGTTGGTCATGTCGACGTCGTTATAGGTGGTCAGCAGCGCGGCGGTGTTCTGCGCTTCCTTCAGCCGCTTGGCGACGGTCTGGCGCAGGCGCGTCATCTTGACCCGTTCCTGCGCTCGGCTTGGGCCAGCGGCAGGCGCGGCGGCGGCAGGTGCGGCAGCGGCGGGCGCCGACGCAGCAGCCTTCGCCGTTCCGGCTGCGACAGCCGCGGTGACGTCATCGCGTGTCAGGCGACCGTCCTTGCCGGTGCCTTTGATCTTGCTGGGGTCCAGACCATGTTCAAGCACCATGCGGCGCACGGCGGGGGATAGCGTCAGATTGCCGCCATCATCCTCATCCGCCGGGGCGGGCGCGGATGCGGCAGGCGCGGGAGCCGCGGCCTCTGCCTTCGCCGCCGGGGCTGCTGCTGCGGGGGCAGCGGCAGGCGCGGCCGATGCTGCGGCGCCCTCGTTCACATAAGCCAGCAGCGCGCCAACATTGACGGTATCGCCTTCCTTGGCGACTACATCGCCCAGCGTGCCTGCCACTGGCGATGGCACGTCGACGGCCACCTTGTCGGTTTCGAGGCTGACGATGGGTTCGTCGAGCGCGACGGCCTCACCGGGCTTTTTGAGCCACTGGCCCACGGTTGCTTCGGTAACGGATTCGCCCAATGTTGGGACTTTGACTTCGGTAGCCATGAGCTTGTTCAGCCTTTCTTCTGGCGACGGATTTCTTCACGGACGCTGTGACCCAGCGCATCGGCAACGAGAGCACCCTGTTCGGCGACGTGCCGCTTGGCAAGGCCGGTGGCGGGCGACGCCGATGCCTTGCGGCCAGCATAGCGGGCACGCATGGGCGACCGGCCGGCATCCGCCAGTGCTTCCTCGATATAGGGTTCGACATGGAACCACGCGCCATTGTTGCGCGGCTCTTCCTGGCACCAGATCACTTCTTCCAGCTTGGGCATTTTTTCCAGACGTGCGGTCAAAGCCTCTGTCGGGAAAGGATAAAGCTGCTCGATCCGTATGATCTGGGTGTGCTTGTCGCCAGCAGCGTCGCGTGCCTCGATCAGGTCGTAGGACACTTTGCCCGAACACAGAACCACGCGCCTGGTATCCGCGTCCGCCGCCGGGTTGGTGTCGGACAGGATGCGCTGGAAATGCGTATTGCCCTGAAAATCCTCGGCCTTGCTCACCGCCAGCTTGTGCCGCAGCAGCGACTTGGGCGTCATGATGATCAACGGCTTGCGGAACGGGCGCAGCATCTGGCGACGCAGGACGTGGAAGTAATTGGCCGGGGTCGTGATGTTGGCGACCTGAATATTCCCTTCCGCACATAGTTGCAGGAACCGTTCCAGACGCGCCGAACTATGCTCTGGTCCCTGCCCTTCATAGCCATGCGGCAACAGGCAAACGAGGCCGTTGGAGCGCAGCCACTTCGTCTCCGACGACGCAATATACTGATCGAAGATGATCTGCGCGCCGTTGGCGAAATCGCCAAACTGCGCTTCCCACAGCACCAGCGACTTGGGGTCGGCCAGTGCATAGCCATATTCAAAGCCCAGCACGCCATATTCCGACAGCGGGCTGTCCAGCACGTCGAACCGGCCATGTGGCACGGTGGCGAGCGGGATATATTTCTGCTCGCTATTCTGATCGACCCAGACCGAATGCCGCTGACTGAACGTGCCGCGACCCGAATCCTGCCCCGACAGACGCACGCCATAGCCTTCCGACAACAGCGATCCGAACGCCAGCGCTTCGCCGGTCGCCCAGTCGAAATTCGCGCCGCTTTTGAACATCTCCGCCTTGGCATCCAGCACGCGCTGCAACGTCTTGTGGACGACATGGCCCTGCGGAACCGTGGTCAACGTCTTGCCCAGGCTGTCGAACAGCTTGGGCGTGATCGCCGACTCCACGCTCTGGCGACCCGTTTCGGCATCGGCGGGCTTGTGCAGGCCCGACCAGCGACCAGCGAACCAGTCGGCCTTGTTGGCCTTGTAGCTTTTGGACGCTTCGAACTCGTCTTCCAGATGGCTGACGAAATCGCTCGTCACCTGTCCCGCATAGGCGTCGTCGATGACGCCTTCGGCCTTCAGCCGCGCGGAATAGATGTCGCTGACCGGCGGATGCTGGCGGATTTTCGCGTACATCTGCGGCTGGGTGAAGGACGGTTCGTCGCCTTCGTTATGACCGAAGCGGCGATAGCACCACATGTCGATCACGATGTCACGGTGGAAGGTCTGGCGATATTCGATCGCCAGCTTGCATGCGAAAGTCACTGCCTCAGGATCGTCGCCATTGACGTGCAGGATCGGCGCCTGAACGCCCTTGGCCACATCGCTGGGATAGGGCGATCCGCGCGAAAATTGCGGGCTGGTCGTGAAACCGATCTGGTTGTTGACGATGAAGTGGATGCAGCCGCCGGTATTGTAACCCTTGACGCCGGAAAAGCCGAGGCATTCCCAAACGATGCCCTGCCCGGCGAACGCCGCGTCGCCGTGGATCAGCACGGGCAGAACCTGCTCATGCTTGCTCAGGTCGTCGCGGAACGTCTGCTGCGCGCGCACCTTGCCCAGCACCACCGGATCGACGGTTTCCAGATGCGACGGATTGGGGACGAGCGACATATGCACCTTGATGCCGTCGAACTCGCGGTCGGTGGACGTGCCCAGATGATATTTCACGTCGCCCGAACCGCCGACATCTTCCGGGTTGGCAGTGCCGCCGGAAAATTCGTGGAAGATGACGCGGAAGCCCTTCGCCAGCACGTTGGCCAGCACGTTCAGGCGGCCACGATGGGCCATGCCATAGACGATTTCGCGCACGCCCTGCGCGCCGCCATATTTGATGATCGCTTCGAGCGCGGGAATCATCGATTCGCCGCCGTCCAGACCGAAACGCTTGGTGCCTACATATTTGCGGCCCAGGAATTTCTCATATTGCTCGCCCTGGATGACCTTGGACAGGATGGCCTTCTTGCCCTCAGGCGTGAAGATGATTTCCTTGTCCTTGCCTTCCAGCCGTTCCTGCAGGAAACGGCGTTCCTCCACGTCGGCGATGTGCATATATTCCAGGCCGACATTGCCGCAATAATTGGCCCGCAGGATCGCGACGATCTCCGCCACGGTCGCATATTGCAGGCCCAGCGTACCGCCCAGGAACACCTTCTTGTCGAGCGACGTCAGCCCGTGATATTCCGGCGTCAGGTCGGCGGGCAGGTCGAGACGGTTCAGCCCCAGTGGATCGAGATTGGCGGCAAGATGGCCGCGCACGCGATAGGTGCGGATCAGCATCTGCGCGCGGATCGCGTCTTCGGCGGCCTGCGCGATGTCGGCGTCCGACACGGCCTTGCCCTGTGCCTTGGCCGCGCTCTTGACGGCGACCTGCATCTGCGTGGGGTCCAATGCCCCGGTCAGATCGTCGGTGTCCGTCAGCGGCCAGTTGGGCCTGGCCCAGCTTGGACCTTGCTCGATTTCGAAGTCCTGGTTCTCGTAACCCATGTCTCTTGTCCCATCCCAGCCGCGTGCAGTCGCGGAACGGGGGTAGCAAGCGGCCGGGGTGCAGCCCGACCGCTTCATATACAGGCCTGATTTAGCCCTTCAACACTTCCAGCAGGGTCGTGCCAAGCTCCGATGGGCTGGCCGCGACCTTGATCCCGGCCGCTTCCATCGCCGCGATCTTGCTTTCCGCGTCGCCTTTTCCGCCCGACACGATCGCACCGGCATGGCCCATGCGACGACCCGGAGGGGCCGTGCGACCGGCGATGAAGCCAGCCATCGGCTTCTTGCGGCCGCGCTTGGCTTCGTCGATCAGGAACTGCGCCGCCTGTTCTTCCGCGTCGCCGCCGATTTCACCGATCATGATGATGGATTCGGTTGCGTCGTCGGCCAGGAACAGTTCCAGCACGTCGATGAAGTTGGTGCCGTTGACCGGATCGCCGCCGATGCCGACGGCCGTGGTCTGGCCCAGGCCAGCATTCGACGTCTGGAACACCGCTTCATAGGTCAGCGTGCCGGAGCGCGACACGACGCCGACGCTGCCCGCCTTGAAAATGCTGCCGGGCATGATGCCGATCTTGCATTCATTGGGGGTCAGCACGCCGGGGCAGTTCGGGCCGATCAGGCGCGACTTGCTGCCTGACAGCGCCCGCTTGACGCGGACCATGTCGAGAACGGGGATGCCTTCGGTGATGCAGATGATCAGCGGGATTTCCGCGTCGATCGCTTCCAGGATCGAATCCGCCGCAAATGGTGGCGGCACATAGACGACCGAAGCATCTGCACCGGTCTTGGTCTTGGCTTCCAGCACGGTGTCGAACATGGGCAGGCCGATATGGGTCGAACCACCCTTGCCCGGCGTCACGCCGGCAACCATCTGCGTGCCATAAGCGAGCGCCTGCTCAGTGTGAAAGGTGCCGGTCGCGCCGGTCATACCCTGCGTGATGACCTTGGTATTCTTGTTCACCAGAATGGACATGAATGCCCCTTTTTTCCTGCGGACGTGGCAGTTGATAAAAAGCGTTCCGCTCCAGGCTGCGCACTTACCTGGAGCGGAACGGTGCAGCTTTTATATTCAGGCGAGGCTGGGGTCGATGCCCTTGCACGCTTCCAGCAATTCCTTGACCGCGTCGACCGACACGGTGAGGTTCGCCTTGGCTTCCTCGTTCAGTTCGATTTCGATGACCTGTTCCACGCCATCCTTGCCGATGATGACAGGCACGCCGACATAGAGATTGTCGATGCCATATTGGCCGGTCAGGTTGGCAGCGCAGGGCAGCAGGCGCTTCTTGTCGCCCAGATAGGCTTCGGCCATCGCGATCGCGCTGGTTGCGGGCGCATAGAAAGCCGAACCGGTCTTGAGCAGCGCGACGATTTCACCGCCGCCCGAACGGGTGCGCTGCACGATGGCGTCGATGCGCTCCTGCGTCGAACGGCCCTGCTTGATGAGGTCGGGAATGGGGATGCCAGCGACGGTCGAATATTCGATGACCGGGACCATCGTATCGCCATGGCCGCCGAGCACGAAGCTGGTGACGTCCTTGGCCGACACGTTGAATTCTTCCGCCAGGAAATGGTTGAAGCGCGAACTGTCCAGTACGCCCGCCATGCCAACGACCTTGTTATGGGGCAGGCCAGAAAATTCGCGCAGCGCCCATACCATCGCGTCGAGCGGGTTAGTGATGCAGATGACGAAAGCGTCGGGCGCGTTGGCGGCGATGCCCTCGCCCACGGCCTTCATGACTTTCAGGTTGATGCCCAGCAGATCGTCGCGGCTCATGCCCGGCTTGCGCGCAACGCCAGCGGTGACGATGATCACGTCCGCGCCGGCAATGTCGGCATAGTCGTTGGATCCGGTGATCTTCGCATCGAAACCCTCGACCGAAGCGCATTGCGACAGATCGAGCGCCTTGCCCTGCGGCACGCCCTCAGCCACGTCGAACATCACGATGTCGCCAAGCCCTTTCAGGGCCGCCAGATGGGCAAGCGTTCCACCGATATTGCCAGCGCCGATCAGCGCGATCTTGTTACGGGCCATATGCGTGTCATCCTCCAAGGCATTAATTCTGGAATTGCAGGTTCGCCTACGCCGTTCGGACGGGGGTTTCAACCTGTGACTGGCAATATCGCCAATTTATCTTTGCAAATCATTCGCAATTGCATTATGGCCGATTCATGCCCTGTCGCTCCTGGCTCTTACCCTGGCCAGCGAGCCTTCCCTGCAGAGCAATCCTGCCGGGTGCTGTCTTTCGCGATGGCACCCGGCCTCTTTCCCAGCATAAGATTGCGTCCTGATGAATGGCATACGCGCCATCGGACGGGTGGATTCCATGCAGCGGTGAGTAGAGGAAAAAGGCCGTGTTCCCGCACAGGCGGGAACAGGCCGCATTTCTATTTCGGCCCGTGTCCCAGCGCCAGATATTCGTCCGACTGCATTTCCATCAGCCGCGACACGGTTCGCTCGAACTCAAACGCGCCGTCGCCCTGCGGATAAAGTTGCGTCGGTTCGGCGTCTGCGGACACCAGCAGCTTGACCTTATATTCGTACAGGGAATCGATCAGCGTCACGAAACGTGCGGCTTCGTTGCGGTTCTCCGGCCCCAGCACCGGGATGCCCACAAGGATGACCGTATGATATTTGCGCGCGATCGCCAGATAGTCCGGTGCGCCGCGCGCCTCCGCACATAGCCGTTTGAACGAAAAGACCGCAACGCCCTTCAGGCTTTTTGGCACATGCAGCGTGCGGCCGCCCTGCACGGCGATATCCTCCGACGGCACATTGGCGCGATCGGACGGCGGATAGTCGGTCAGGCGAAAGAAGGCCGTGCTCAGCGCGTCGGTCGCCGCCTGCCCGTTGGGGCAATGCCACAGGGTCGCGTCACCCAGACGGTCGCGCCGATAATCGACCGGCCCGTTCAGCGTCATCACGTCCAGCTTGTCCTTGATCAACGTGATGAAGGGCATGAAAAGCTGGCGGTTGAGGCCGTCCTTGTACAATTCGTCGGGTTCGCGGTTCGACGTGGTGACGATCGTCACCCGCTTTTCCAGCAGGCCCGTGAACAGTCGCGACATGATCGCCGCGTCGGCCATATTGTTGACGACCATCTCGTCAAAGCACAGCAGCCGCGCTTCCTCGGCCAGCGAGTCGACTACCGGCGGGATGGGATCGCCGCTTTCGGATTTGCGCGCTTCGGCCAGGCGCGCATGGACGTCCAGCATGAATTCATGGAAGTGCGCCCGCTTCTTACGCGTGACATGCACGGTATCGTAAAACAGATCCATCAACATGGATTTTCCGCGCCCGACGCCGCCCCACATATACAGGCCGCGGGGCGGTTCAGGCTGTTTGCGCAGCAGCTTCCACAGGGTCGATCCGCGTGCCGGGGTTGCTTCCAGTTCGCGTTGCAGCGCATCGAGCCGAACCGCGCCCGCTTCCTGATCCGGGTCGGCGCGCAGTTCGCCAGCGGCGACCAGTGCCTTGTATCGCGCCAGCACGGTGGTCACTGTGCGACCGACACCTTGCGGACCGTCGCGGTGGAGGCCGCGATGCTCTCGCCCTCCTGCGTCAGCAGCATCCGCATGAACATCAGCCGCCCTGTCTCGCGCAGCAACTCCACCTGCGCAATCAGGTCCGGCCCGACCCGGCCCGACCCCAGATATTGCATCGACAGGTCGATCGTCACGCCTTTGACCTGCGCGGTGTGGCCCATGATCCACAGGCCGCCGAAATAGGCATGATCGGCAAAGGCGGCCAGGAAGCCGCCATGCAGCGTATCGAGACGATTGCGATGACTAAAGCGCGTTTCCAGAGCGACCTGTGCGCGACCGGGCGCTTCGCACCGCATATAGCCCGTGCCGATCGCCTGCAAAAACGTGTCGGGCGTGGGGTCCGACCAGCGCACCCACCCCGCCCAACGCCCTTCCGTCAGCGGCGATCCACCTGCAACACCATCACTCACGCCGATCAGAGCTGCCGCTCGACCATCATCTTCTTGGTTTCCGCGATCGCCTTGGCCGGGGACAAACCCTTGGGGCAGACGTTCGCGCAATTCATGATGGTGTGGCAGCGATAGAGGCGGAAGGGATCTTCCAGCTCATCCAGCCGGTCGCCGGTAAATTCATCGCGGCTGTCCGCCAGCCAGCGATAGGCCTGCAACAGGATCGCGGGTCCAAGGAACTTGTCGCTGTTCCACCAATAGGAAGGGCAGCTGGTCGAGCAGCAGGCGCACAGGATGCACTCGTACAGCCCGTCCAGCTTCTCGCGATCCGCAGGCGACTGGAGCCGTTCCTTGCCCGATGGCGGGGGCGACACGGTCTTCAGCCAGGGCTGGATCGAATTATACTGCGCGTAGAAATGGGTGAAATCAGGCACCAGATCCTTGATCACGTCCATGTGCGGCAGGGGCGTGATGCGCACATCCTTGCCCGCGCACTCGTCGATCGCGGTGGTGCAGGCCAGACCATTCTTGCCGTTCATGTTCATCGAACAGCTACCACAAATGCCTTCGCGGCATGACCGGCGGAAAGTCAGCGTGGGGTCATATTCATTCTTGATCTTGAGCAGCGCGTCCAGAACCATCGGACCGCAGCTGTCGAGGTCGATCTCGAACGTGTCGTAACGTGGATTTTGACCCGATTCGGGATCGTAGCGGTACACCTTGAAGCTGCGCACGTTGGTCGCACCTGCAGGCGCAGGGTGGTTCACACCCTTGCCACTGATCTTGCTGTTCTTGGGCAACGCAAATTCGGCCATCGCTCGTCGAGCCTCTCGGGATGATGTCTGCAGGTTTGGGGTCCGCATAACAAAATATCTGCAAAGGTCCAGCGTCTAGACAATGTTTCTGCCCTTGCCGCCACCGCTGCAACCGGTTTCGCCGGGCAGGAACGCCATCGGGCACTTGCTTGCGCCGCCATCCGCGCTAGGTCAGCGGGAAGCCTGCTAGGGACGCGCCATTGCCGATCGACATCGCCTTTCTTGCCATTGCCGAAGCGCAGCAGCTCTATCACTGGCTGCCTGCCGCACTGGAACTGGCGCGCCGCCCGGACGTACGGGTCAGCATTCTTTCCCCATCTGACCGAATTTTGGATCTGGTCACCAGCTACGATCCTGATCTGCGCCTGCGCATCGTCCGACTGACGCGCCCGCCCGGTCGCAGCGACTCGCTTTTTCATCAACCCTCGCGCCTTGCGACGCTGTTGCTGAACTATCGTACCATCGCGCATTTTCCCATTTTGGTTACCACGGAAATATCCAGTGCGTGGTTGCGCCGCGTGCCCGGCTTTTCGTCTGGCCTGATCCTGATCAAACATGGCGCGGGCGACCGTGAGGGCGGGTATAAGAAGCGCCATGCCGCGTTCGACCTGACCCTGGTCGCAGGGGACAAGGACCGCCGCCGCCTGATCGACCGTGGCCTGTGCGCGCCGCAAGCCGTCGCGGTGGGCGGCTATGCCAAGTTCGAACTGAAAGCGCCCCCACTACGCGTCTTTGCCAATGATGATCCGGTCCTGCTCTATAATCCGCATTTCGACCGGAACCTGTCGTCGTGGGTCCGCCATGGACCCGCCATGCTGGCCGCGCTGGAATCGCTGCGCGGGTGGAATGTCATCATCGCACCGCACACCAAATTGGCCCGCAATGTCGCCCCGATCGTCAGCGCCGCTCCCCATATCCGCGTGGACATGGGCAGTCGGCACTCCATCGACATGAGCTATACCACGAGCGCCGACGTCTATCTGGGCGATGTGTCCAGCCAGGTGTATGAATTTCTCGTCCAGCCGCGCCCCTGCATCTTCCTGAACCTCGATGGACGTGCATATGCGCAGGACGACGCCTTTGCGCACTGGAAACTCGGGCAGGTGACAGATGACGCCGCTGCCCTGCCGGCCGCCCTGGCGCGCGCCTTCGACTTGCAACCCGGCTTCGTTGCTGCTCAGGAAGCGGCCATGCAGGATTCGATCGATCACTCCCCGGTCCCCGCCTCTGTGCGGCAGGCCGACATCATCCTAGATTTCGCTGGGCAATCGTCATGACCAACATCCTCTCCACCTCCCTTGGCCCGGTCATCCTGATCGGCGACAACAGGACCCCCATCTGGGGCATATCCAACGCCGAACGATGCCGCCGCATGGCTGAAAGTTCAGCCAAGGCCGGCAGCACACTAGCCCCTGACCATGCCCTGCTCTTCAATCTGGCCTATGTGTTCGACCCGCTGCTGTTGCGGCTGGTGCTGGAAACGCCCGGCACGCTGTTCGTGTGGGGCCGCACGCCGATCGTCGGGCATATCCCCCAGCACAGCGATCCGCTGACCGCCGCCACCGTCATCGACCTGTCGGACGGGCGCAAACTCTACAACCGCCAGTTGCGCAAGCTGGAACAGCCGATGGTCCGCGAACTCACGCCTGCGACCCGGCGAGAGATAGAACGGCGCAGCTATTTCGGGGCGTATAAGGGCGTCACCGACCTGCTCACCAAATATCTGTGGCCCGAACTGGCGCTGGTGCTGACGCGGATCGCGGCGCAGTTGCGCATGACGCCCAACATGGTGTCGGTGATCGGCGTGACCCTGTGCTTGATCGCGACATTCCTGTTTGCCGAAGGGATGTACTGGACCGGATTCCTGTGCGGCTTCATCTTCATGGTGCTGGACACGGTGGACGGAAAGCTGGCCCGCTGCACCATCACATCGTCCAAATGGGGCAATGTGATCGACCATGGCGTCGATCTGGTCCACCCGCCCTTCTGGTGGTATTTCTGGGGCACCGGGCTGGCCGCATGGGGGCTGTCGCTCTCGGGGCAGGCCTTCACGCTGGTCATGGCGGCGGTCATCGCAGGCTATGTGCTGCAACGGTTGATCGAGGGGATGTTCCTGAAAGATTTCGGCATGGACATCCACGTCTGGCGCCCCTTCGACAGCCAGTTCCGGCTGATCACCGCACGGCGCAATCCCAATATGGTCATCCTGTTCGTCGCGCTGCTCTTCGGGCGGCCCGACATCGGGCTGGTCGCGCTGGCATGGTGGACGGTGATTTCGCTGGTCGTCCATGCGGTGCGGCTGGCGCAGGCCTACGCAGTCAAGCGATCGGGTCGTCCGATCGTCAGCTGGATGGATGAGGCAACGGCATGAACGCGACGATGAAAAAGTTCGGCTGGCCCGACAGCCTGATCGCGGACTATGACTATTGGGTCGTCCTGCTGCGCCCGGCCCAGCCGACGCTGGGATCGCTGGTGCTGGCGGCCAAGAGCGGCGCGACCGCGTTCGGCGATCTGGACGGCGCGGCCCATGCCGAACTCAAGGCGGTGACGGCGGCGATCGAAGCGGCGCTGACGCAAGCCGTGGGCTATGCCAAGATCAACTATCTGATGCTGATGATGGTCGACCCCCACGTCCATTTCCACGTCATCCCCCGCTATGAAGGCACGCGCAGCGGCGGTGGTTTGACCGTGACGGATGCCGGATGGCCGGGTCAACCGGACCTGAACGCCGCAGTCAAAGTCGCGAGTGAAGACCAGACATGTTTGCGCGATTGGGTGAATGGTTGTTTCGGTACTGTAATGAATTGAGTGACGCTTATTTCCCGGCTCGCTTTCCAGCAGGACAAGCGGCCTGCAATAACTCGGGCCTCATGGCGGCAAGGGTTTGGTTGAACATAGCGGCATATCGTGTAGCGGCATCTGCGCATTGCCATTCTATGGTCAGAAAGGATGCCCGAGAGATGGATTCAGGCAGTCGTCTGAAAATGAGGCTATCGTTTACCGCCTCAAACGTCGGTACGCAATCTTTGACCCCTGGCACCGTCTGCCGAAAAATAACGCCATAAGAACCGGCCGTGTAAAATCGAGGCTGCGGTGACTTAACGGCAATCTTGGCTTCCTTGACGCCATCTTTTTGCGCGTAAGCGGCAATACAGATTTTTGCGCTTTTTAGATTTTTGAGAATAGCATTTTGGACAGTCGGTGATTGCTGATCGAACCGATATTTTTCATCCTCCGTCATCAAGGCTGCTTCGCGCAGTGGACGCCCGTGGCCTGATGGGGACAACCCCAACGCAACTGACGTTATAATAATCGAGACCATCAGGCTGGATTTCATCAGGCCTCTCCCAAAGATGCGTTTGCAAACATACGCTGTTGCGCGGGATCGTCCAACTCTGGGCGCTTTCCATCGCTCTTCCTCATCGTCATCCCGGGCTTGACCCGGGATCCCGCTTTTCTACCGCGTGACAAGAAGAGAGATCCCAGCCTTAGCTGGGATGACGAGGATAAGCGACAAAAGCTGGTCGCGTCCGCATCCTCCCCTGCAAGGGGAGGTGGATGGTCGCAAGGTCAGACGGAGGGGTGTAGCCTTCTCGATAGGGTGACACCCCTCCGTCAGCACTGCGTGCTGCCACCTCCCCTTGCAGGGGAGGATTTAACGCCGACCGCTTATGCCAGCAGCTTCCAATGTAGGATTTCTTCTGATCTATCCTCATGGATGCAGCACCTGACGCCACCCTACGACCGGCCAACGCAGCCCGACGCATCGCCGTTACGTCGATGGCGCGTCGATGGCGCGTCTGGCGCGCGGGGATGTGACCCGATCGGTGCGTCGTTGTCCCCTCAACGGCGCTTGGTTGTCGCTTCACGGACGAAAACGGCGCGAAAAGTCGCACGACATCGTGAACTTCGGCTTGGCGCGTGGGCGGGCGGCTTATGCGCCGTATCGCCCCTCTTCCACCCACTTGGCGGTCAATGCCATGGCGTCCTCGACATCCTGTGGGAAATCGACTTCCTGCCACTCCATCCCTTCGATCGACACGGTGCCGACGCGGTTGCCCTTGGCGATGATGTCGATGGCGCGCAGATACCAGCGCTCGACGCCTTCGGGCGTGCGCATCATCTGTTCGACCTGGCTGCGGAAAATCGCCGGGCCTTCGCCGGTGAAAGCCAGCATGCCGATGGATTCGGCATTGGTGTCGGGGGGCAGCAGGCGCTTGCCGATATGGTGCAGGCGGCCGCTGTCATCGCGGTTCACCTTCATATCATCATCGTCATAATCGCCCGGCTTTACATCGACCGTGACCGTCACGGCATCCTGCGCGCCCGCGATCAGTTTTGCCACGATCCCATCTGACACGATGGTGTCGCCATTCAGGATGATGAAGTCGCGGTCCATCTCTTCCCGCACGATCCAGCAGGTGCCAAGATTGTCGGCGACCTGAAAGAAGGGGTTGAAGACCGTGCGGATGCGGGCGCCGGTTTCGCGATAGAGTTGCAGCGCATGATCCTCGACCCGTTCGGTGCGGAATCCCGTGACGACCACGATGTCAGTCACGCCATTGGCGACCAGCGCCGCGACCTGCCAGCTTATGAGGGTGCGGCCGTTCAGTTCGATCATGCATTTGGGCACGTCGCGGGTCAGTGGCAACAGGCGGGAACCCTGACCTGCGGACAGGATGATGGCTTTGGTGATGGTCATGAGAGGGGCTTTAGAGCGATTTCAAGTCAGATGGAACATCTGACGGCTCGGAAATCGCGCCGGACAAACGCGGAATTTGGCCGAAAAAAGGCGGCTTCAAGTCAGCGTTCGCAGCGCCTAAGGCAGAGCGCGATATATCCGTCCGTTCGTTTCGAGCGAAGTCGAGAAACCAACGGGCGTAAATGGCATGTCTCACGACGGGTTGAAGGACTAGGATGAAGTTCAAACGCAAACCCGGCGCAGCGCAGGACGGGTTTTCCCGCATACTGGCCAATACCGGATGGTTGCTGGGGGGCAAGGGTGTGGGCGCGCTCCTGTCCATCGCCTATCTCGCCATCGTCACCCGGACGCTGGGCGTGGCCGATTTCGGGCGGTTCGCACTGGTGCTGAGCGCCGCGACGGTCATCAAGACGGTGGTCAGTTTCGATAGCTGGCAGATTATCGTGCGCTATGGCCAGATGCATCTGGCCCGCGACGATGGCGATGCGCTCAACCGCGTGCTGCGTTTTTGCATCCTGATCGACCTGGCTTCAGCGGTTGCAGGGGGCGTGGTGGCGGCCGCCATCATTCTGCTCCTTGGCGACCTGCTCGCCCTGCCGCCGGGAATGGGGTTGCAGGCGTGGCTATTCTGCATGGTGATGATGATTACCATCCGGTCCAGCCCGACCGGCATATTACGCCTGTTCGATCGGTTCGATTCGGCCGCCTTTGCCGAAACGATGATCCCGGTCGGCCGGATGATCGGGGCGCTTATGGCGCTGGCGCTGATGCCGACGATCACCGGCTATCTGATCGCCTGGGGCGCGGCGGAACTGCTGTGCGCGGTGGCTTACTGGTGGCTGGCATTGCGGGTGGGGCGGGACCGGATCGGGCGCTGGCGGGCGGGTCGGGCATGGGATGCGCGTGCTGAAAATCCGGGCATCGTCGGCTTCCTGACCGCTACCAACCTGCAAACCACGCTGTCGTCGGTGGGGCAGCAGGTCGCGGTGCTGATCGTGGGCCTGTTCGTTGGGCCGACCGGTGCGGGTCTCTATCGCCTCGCCAACCAGTTGGCCAACTCGCTGACCAAGATTTCCGGGCTGCTCTCGCGCAGCATCTTTGTCGAACTGTCGCGCAGCCATGCGCAGGGGACGGAGGCGCTGGGCCTGTTGTTCCGACGCACCAACCGACTGGCGCTGATCGCCGGTGCGGTCATCATCGCGCTGATCGTGACGATCGGGCGGCCGTTGCTTGGGTTCATCGCCGGGCCGGAATTTCTGCCGGGCTATCCGCTGCTGCTGCTGCTGGGCGTGTCGGCGTGCATCGAACTGATCGGGGTCAGCTATCGCCCGCTGTTGATGGCGACTGACCGGGCGGGACTGTCGTTGCGCATTACCTTTGCCTCGACCTTGTTGCTGCTGGGATTACAGGCAGCGCTCTTGCCGCTGTACGGGACGGTCGGAGCGGCGGCGGCGAACATCGTCGCATCGATCGCTGGCGTTGCGATGATGGGGGTGGCCAGTCGGCGAGCGGTGACGGGGTGAGTTCGGATGGATTGTTTCCGTGAAAGGGGGACACCCCTCCGGCTGGCCTTCGGCCATCCACCTCCCCTTCAAACTGGAGGATCTTTACGCAATAAAAAAGGGCCGGTTGCCCGGCCCTTTTCAAATTCTCTGTAACGAAGCTGTTAGCGCTTCGAGAACTGGAAGCTCTTGCGGGCCTTCGCCTTGCCGTACTTCTTACGTTCGACGACGCGGCTGTCGCGGGTCAGGAAGCCTTCGGCCTTGACCGTGCTGCGCAGCGCAGGTTCGTACTTGGTCAGCGCCTGGGCGATGCCATGCTTGACCGCGCCGGCCTGACCCGAAAGGCCACCGCCCTTGACGGTGCAGATCACGTCATACTGACCGACACGCTCGGTCACGCCGAACGGCTGGTTGATGACCAGACGCAGGGTAGGACGGGCGAAATAGGTTTCCTGATCGCGACCGTTGACAGTGATCTTGCCGGAACCGGGCTTGACCCAGACGCGAGCGACGGCGTCCTTACGACGGCCCGTGGCGTAGGCACGACCCTGAGCGTCGATTTCCTGCTCACGCAGCGGCATGGTGGATACCGGAGGCGCGACAGGCGCGGCGGGCGCTTCTGCTTCGGTCGAAACGGCGGCGGGCGCAGCTTCGGCAGCGGCGGGCGCTGCAACCGGAGCGGCTGCGGCGTCGGCGGCGATCTGCGCGAGATCGGACAGGGACTGGCGGTTATCGGACATTATGCACCCACCTTGTTCTTGCGGTTGCGCGATGCGAAATCGAGCACTTCGGGGTTCTGGGCTTCATGCGGATGCTCGGCGCCGCCGAATACGCGCAGGTTGCGCATCTGCTGGCGACCCAGCGGACCACGGGGAATCATGCGCTCGATGGCCTTTTCAAGCACGCGCTCAGGGAAACGGCCTTCCAAAATCTTGGCAGGCGTGGTTTCCTTGATGCCACCGGCATAACCGGTATGCTTGTAATAGATCTTGTCGGTCAGCTTCTTGCCGGTGAACTTCACCTTGCCAGCGTTGATGATGATGACATTGTCACCACAATCGACGTGGGGAGTGAAGCTGGTCTTGTGCTTGCCGCGCAGGATGTTTGCGACGGTCGAAGCCAGACGGCCGACGACGAGACCTTCCGCGTCGATCAGCACCCATTTCTTTTCCACGTTCGCCGGGTTTGCCGACTTCGTGGTCTTCATCAGCGCCTTCATGGTGCCAATCTCCAGACAGAATTAAAGACCCGAACGCCCCTATGGATGTTCGGAAGTGGGGCGCTAATGACCGTAGGAGGGGCGCAAGTCAAGAGATTCGGCGGCTTTGCTGACGGGTAAAATGATACCCGCGTCGATTTGACGCTGGAAAACGCACCGAATCTATCGGCGCGCGCCCACTGCATGCGCGGCCCATGCGGCAGACGCGACGACCAACGCGCCAACCGCCTGATGCAGCACGGCGATCGGCAGGGCGATGCCGCTGATAACGGTCGCGATGCCCAGAGCGATTTGCGTGCCGACTGTCGCGTTGATGGCGATGGAGGGGCCGCGCTGGCCCGCGCGCCTGGCCTTTCGTGCGAGCAGGATGAGCGCCCCGGCCGCGACCCACGCCCACCAGCGGTGAATGAAGTGAACGAGATAGGGATCGCTGGAGACCGTCGCCCAGAGCGAACCGAGCCATTGAATACCCTGCGGCACCAGATGATCGTTCATCAACGGCCATGTGCTGGACACATATCCCGCGTCCAGCCCGGCGGTGAACGCGCCGAACATCAACTGCACGAACAGAAGCAGCAGCACGCCGATCGCCAGCGGACGAAGGCGTGCGGGCCGTGCGGAGGAATGGCGGGCGAGCGCGAACAGGTCGAGCGCAGTCCAGATCAGGCCGCCGATGATGAAGAGTGCGGTCAGCAGATGCACCGCCAGCCGATAATGGCTGACATCGGTGCGGACAGACAGGCCGGACTTGACCATCCACCAACCGATCGCCCCCTGCAATCCGCCCAGGGCAAGTAGCGCGACGAGGCGCAGGCCATAGCCCTGCGGGATCGCACGTTTCCAGGCGAACCAGATGAGCGGCAGCGCGAAGGCGACCCCGATCAACCGCCCGATCAGGCGATGCAGCCATTCCCAGAAGAAGATGAACTGGAAATCCGACAGGCTCATGCCCTGATTGATGGCCCGATATTCGGGGATCTGCTGGTAGCGGCGAAACGCCTCCATCCACTGCGCATGGGTCAGCGGGGGAATAGCGCCGGTGATCGGCTTCCACTGGGTAATCGACAGTCCCGATTCGGTCAGGCGCGTGATGCCGCCTACGACCACCATCAGGAAGACGAGGAATGCGACGGCCAACAGCCAGCGCGCGATGGCGCGGGGGGCTGGACGAGCGGAAGCGGAAAAGGCGGACTTGGTCATGCCCGGTCCATGCGCCGATGTTTACCGCCTTTCAAGAGGAGCGGCGCGGGCTGTGCGTGGACAAATCGCCCTAAGCCCGTGTCGCTTTCCATGCGGCGACCAGATCCCGTCCGCGTTGTCCAACGGTCGCCGCATCGTCGCCGGGGCGGTAGAGCGCGCCGCCGACGCCTATGCCTTCGCATCCAGCGCCCAGCCATTCCCCGACCGTGTCGGCGCCGGTGCCGCCTACGGCCCAGACGCCAACATGACGGGGCAGCACATCCTTGACCGCCTTGACATAAGCAGGGCCGAGGCGGGCGGCGGGGAAGAGTTTGATCCGGCGTGCGCCAGCCTCGATCGCGGCGAAGGCTTCGCTGGGAGTCATGAAGCCGGGCAGCAGGTCGAGACCGAGCGCCGCACCGCGCGCAATAACCGCCGGGTTGGTGTTGGGCGTCACCATGATGCGCCCGCCCACGCCATGCAGCGCCTCGACCGCCTCGATACTCAGCACCGTGCCGCCGCCGATAATCGCGCGGTCGCCGAACGCCTGTTGCATCGTGGCGATGCTGTCGAGCGGGTCGGGCGAGTTGAAAGGCACTTCGAGGATGCGGACGCCCGATTCGACCAGCGCGGCGGCAACGTCCAGCGCTTCATCCGGGCGGATACCGCGCAGGATTGCGGCGATCGGCGGTGCGCCATCGGCCAGCAGTTCGTCCATCGTCATGCCGCAATCTCTCCTGTAAATCCAAGGCCTGCGAGCGCGCAGGCGTCGCCGTCCAGCCGCCGCGCCGCGACACCCTGCGCATCAAGCGCACGGGCATAGCGATCGGCAAGGCCCGCATCGCCGACCAGAGTTACCCCATCCCCGCCACTCAGCAATGCGCGGGTTTCCACGATTTCGCCACCAATCAAAAGGCCCGACAGATAGCCCAGCGCCCAGTCGGCCGAACGCCCGGCGCGTAGTCGCATCGACCGGGCGGCGAAAAGTGACGTAAGCGGGCGGCCATCGCCCGCACGCGCCAATCCTTCGTCAAAGCCTGCCGACTCTTGGCCTGCGTCACCGGTCGCGTCCTTTGGCCCCAGCGTCGAGCGATCCCGCAGCAAAGCGAACAGTTCGCCGGTGGGTACGGTACGGAAGTTGACGATCCGCCCATCGTCCACCAGCGCCCATTTGCTGTGCGTGCCGGGCAAGATGATGAGATGACGCCCCCGCCCGAGTGCAGGGTCCAGTGCGATCGCGCCGAAAATCTGCGCCTCTTCGCCCCGCATCACGTCGGGAATGTCGTCGTCGCCGATGCAGGCCAGACCCGCCATGATGGCGAGCGGCGCGCCGTTCCAGTCGAAGCGCACCGCCGCCGATCGCCATATATCCCGATCAGCCGGGCAGGTCGCATAGGGCGCCTCCACCCATCCGTCGCGCGCACCGACCATGCCGCACAGGGCTATGTCCTGCGGTGGGCCGTCCGCCACCCAGGGAGCGATGGTCTGCGCGAAGGCCGCTTCGGCCTCTGACCCGACAGTACCGATTCCGGGTCCGACCCGCCGTGCGACAATGCAGTCATATTCGACCCGGAACAGGCGCAGGCGGCTCGTCCCCCAGTCGCCGATCACCCTATAAGGCATGAACATCTGTCCCTGTCTTCATACATGATGGCGCTCTTAACATCTCTTCAGGAGTTCTTGAACTTTTCATTTGTATGAGTATATCAGGGTCGCCAAGCGCGTCAACGCGCCACGCCTTTCTTTGCAGGGATGCCATAATGAGCGATTCGTCCAAGCCCGCCCCGAAGCTGCGCAGTCGCGCATGGTTCGACAATCCAGACAATGTCGACATGACGTCGCTCTATCTGGAACGTTATCTCAACTTCGGATTGAGCCTGGAGGAATTGCGCAGCGGCAAGCCGATCATCGGTATCGCGCAGACCGGCAGCGACCTGTCGCCCTGCAACCGCCATCATCTGGTGCTGGCCGAGCGCGTCCGTGAGGGCATCCGCGAAATGGGCGGCATCGCGCTGGAATTTCCGGTCCATCCGATTCAGGAAACCGGCAAGCGGCCGACGGCTGGCCTTGATCGCAATCTGGCCTATCTGGGGCTGGTAGAGGCGATCTATGGCTATCCGCTCGACGGCGTGGTGCTGACCACGGGGTGCGACAAGACGACGCCTGCGCTGCTGATGGCGGCGGCCACTGTGAACATTCCTGCGATTGCGCTGTCGGTCGGCCCGATGCTGAACGGCTGGTTCAAGGGTGAACGCACCGGGTCCGGTACGATCGTGTGGCATGGTCGGCAACTACTGGCCGCTGGCAAGATCGACGACGAGGGCTTCATCAAGCTGGTTGCGTCGTCCGCGCCGTCGACTGGCTATTGCAACACCATGGGTACGGCATCGACGATGAACAGTCTGGCCGAAGCGCTGGGCATGATGCTGCCGGGTTCGGCCGCCATCCCCGCCCCCTACCGCGACCGTCAGGAAGTGGCATGGCGCACCGGCAAGCGGATCGTGGAAATGGTGCATGAGGATCTGAAACCCTCCGACATCCTGACGCGCGACGCATTCCACAATGCGATCATGGTCAACAGCGCCATCGGCGGATCGACCAACGCGCCAATCCATCTGGCCGCGATCGCCCGTCACATGGGCGTCGAACTGCCGCTCAAGGATTGGGAGACGGTGGGTCACAAGATCCCGCTGCTCGTCAACCTGCAACCGGCGGGCGAATATCTGGGCGAGGATTATTATCGCGCAGGCGGCGTCCCCGCCGTGGTGTCGCAGCTGATGCAGCAGGGGTTGATCCACGAAGACGTCATGACCGTGAATGGCAGGACGATGGGCGACAATTGCCGGGGTGTGGAAATCGAGGATGAAAAGGTCATCCGTCCCTTCGCGCAGCCATTGGTCGAGGAAGCCGGCTTCCTGGTACTGTCAGGCAATCTGTTCGACGCGGCGGTCATGAAGACCAGCGTCATCAGCGAAGAATTCCGTAGCCGCTATCTGTCGAACCCGGACGATCTCAATGCGTTCGAAGGTCCGGCGGTCGTATTCGACGGGCCGGAAGATTATCATCATCGCATCGACGATCCGGCGACCGGCATCACCGCCAACACATTATTGTTTATGCGCGGCGCGGGGCCGATCGGCTATCCCGGCGCTGCCGAGGTTGTGAACATGCGGCCGCCTTCCTACCTCATCACCGAAGGCGTCAGCGCCCTGCCCTGCATCGGCGACGGGCGTCAGTCGGGCACGAGTGGTAGCCCGTCCATCCTGAACGCGTCGCCCGAAGCGGCGGCGATGGGTGGTCTGGCGCTGCTGAAGACCGGAGACCGGGTGCGCATGGACCTGAACACCGGCACGGTGGACGTGTTGATATCCGACGAGGAATTGCAGGACCGCCGCGTGAAGCTGGAGGCCGCTGGCGGCTTCCAATATCCCGCTTCGCAAACGCCTTGGCAGGAAATCCAGCGATCGGTCGTCGGGCAAATGAACACCGGCGCGATTTTGGAAGGCGCGGAGAAATATCAGCGCATCGCGCAGACCATGGGCCTGCCGCGCGACAATCACTGATCAGGCACATTGAATAAAGGGGGCGGCGGACCATCTATATGGCTGCCCCCGATCATTCCATTTTCAGCATCGCGCGCATCACAGAATGGTCAGTTCGATCCGGCGTGATGGTCTAGACAGACCCCCAACGACATTTTCAGGAGAACATCTATGTTCAACGGAGCCATCCTCATCGGCGCGAGCGAGCGCAACAGTGGTGAGCCTTTCTACGCGATCAATCCGGCGACCGGGGCGAAGGGCGACGTCGCCTTTTCCAGCGCCATGCCCGCCGACGTCGAAGAAGCGACCAGGCTGGCCGATGCAGCGTTCGACAGCTTTTCGACGCTGACGCCTGACGCTCGCGCGACTTTTATGGAAACCGTGGCCGACAATATCGTCGCCATCGGCGACCTGCTGATCGAAACCGCCATGGCAGAATCCGGCCTGCCCCGCGCCCGTCTGGAGGGTGAGCGTGGCCGCACCGTGGGCCAGTTGCGGCTGTTCGCCAGCTATGTGCGGCTGGGCGACTGGCTCGACGCCACCATCGACCCTGCCATGCCCGACCGCGCGCCCATGCCGCGTGCGGACCTGCGCCGCGTCAACCATTCGGTCGGTCCGGTCGGCGTGTTCGGCGCGTCCAACTTCCCGCTCGCTTTCTCGGTCGCGGGCGGCGACACGGCGTCGGCCTTCGCCGCTGGATCGCCCGTGGTGGTCAAGGGGCATAGCGCTCACCCAGGCACCGGCGAACTGGTCGCCCGCGCCATTCAGGCAGCGGTCAAGGCATGCGGCCTGCACGAAGGCGTCTTTTCCTACCTGCCCGGCGCGAACCGGGCGTTGGGCGGCGCGCTGGTCGCCGATCCGCGCATCAAGGCAGTCGGCTTTACCGGATCGCGCGGCGGTGGCGTGGCGCTGATGAAGATCGCCGCCGAACGCAACGAGCCGATTCCGGTCTATGCCGAAATGTCGAGCATCAACCCGGTCGTGCTGCTGCCCGGCGCACTGGCCGAGCGGGCCGAAGCGATGGGCACGGCGTTCGTCGGTTCGCTGACCATGGGATCGGGGCAGTTTTGCACCAATCCGGGTCTGGTGATCGCGCTGGATGGTCCCGATCTCGACACCTTCGTTGCCGCCGCAGCGCAGGCGATGTCGGGTGCAGCGCCGCAGGTCATGCTGACGCCGGGCATCCACGACGCCTATGAAAAGGGCGTTGCAGCGCTGGTCGGTGCCGATGGCGTCACCACCGTCGCGCGCGGCACGGAACCGGAAGGCTGCAACCGTGGGCAGGCCGCCTTCTTTGCGACCGACGCTGCCACCTTCAAGTCCAACCCCGTGTTGGCGGAAGAAGTGTTCGGCTCCTCGTCGGTGCTGATCCGCTGTTCCAGCATCGAGGAGGTCATCGCGACCATCGCCGGTCTGGAAGGTCAGTTGACCGCCACGCTGCAACTGACTGCGGCTGACAATGACGACGCCGCCAGACTGTTGCCGGTGCTGTCGCGCAAGGTCGGCCGCATCCTGACCAATGGCTGGCCCACCGGCGTCGAAGTGACCCATGCCATGGTCCATGGCGGTCCCTTCCCATCGACTGCCGATGGCCGTTCGACATCGGTCGGCACGTTGGCAATGATGCGCTTCCTGCGTCCCGTCTGCTATCAGGACGTGCCTGACGCGCTGCTGCCAGCCGCGTTGCAGGACGCCAACCCATGGGGTCTGACCCGTCGGATGGACGGCAAGCTGACGGTCGCAGCATGACGATCCGGGCGGGTCTGGTCGGGCTGGGTAAAATCGCGCGCGATCAGCACCTGCCCGCGATAGCCAAAACGGACGGCATCGACCTGATCGCCGTCGCCAGCCGCAACGCGCGGGGGGATGGGGTGGACAACTACCCCGACCTCGGCGCGATGCTGGCAGGCGACAGCGGTGTCGATGCCGTCATCCTGTGTCAGCCGCCACAGGTCCGCTACGCCGCTGCGCGGCAGGCGTTGCTGGCGGGCAAGCATGTATTTCTTGAAAAGCCGCCCGGCGCGACCGTGTCAGAAGTCGATGCGCTGATCGCACTGGCACGGCGACAGGGCGTGACTCTCTATGCCAGCTGGCACAGCCGCTATGCCGCCGCCGTCGCGCAGGCTAAAGCATGGATTGCGCAACGCAAGGTCGAGCGCATATCGATCCAGTGGCGCGAAGATGTTCGCCACTGGCATCCTGGCCAGCCGTGGATATGGGAAGCGGGCGGCTTCGGCGTGTTCGATCCGGGCATCAATGCCTTGTCCATCCTGACGGAAATCGTGCCCGAACCCGTAACCGTCCTGTCGGCCAATCTGGAAGTGCCAGTCAACAAGGACGCGCCGATCGGGGCGGCTATCGCCATGGCGACCGCATCGGGCGCGCCGATCGACGCTTTGTTTGATTGGCGTCAGACAGGACCACAAACCTGGGACATCGCGGTCGAGACCGACAATGGCAGCCTGCTTCTTTCGGAAGGCGGCAACACATTGCGGCTGGACGGCGAAATCCAGATGAAGGCACCAGACGAGGAATATCCGGCCATGTATCGCCGCTTCGTCGATCTGGTCGGGGACAGGGCCATCGACGTGGATACCGCTCCGCTGCGCCTGGTGGCTGACGCCTTCCTTTGCGGCCGCCATTGCCCTACCACGGCTTTCGAGGATTAAAACAGGGGACAGGATTTGGGCAGCGCGCGGACACATCGACCGGAAGAAAGCGCGCTTCGCATCCATCAAACGATCGCGCGCGACATTGGCACTGCCATCCTGACCGGCAAGCACCAGCCCGGCGACCTGTTCGAAGGCGAGATCGAAGCGTCCGAACGTCTGGGCGTATCGCGCACGGCCTACCGCGAAGCGGTGCGCATATTGGTGGCCAAGGGCGTGCTGGAAAGTCGGCCCAAGGCGGGCACCCGCGTGCTGCCGCGCAACCGATGGAACCTGCTGGACCCTGAAATGCTCGGCTGGATGTTTGCAGGCGAACCGGACCCCGCCTTCATTCGCGACCTGTTCGAACTGCGCGGCGTGATCGAACCGGCGGCGGCGGAATTTGCCGCACGACGACGCACCGACGAACAACTGGGGGTGATGGAAGCTGCACTGGCGGAGATGGGGCGTTATGGCCTGTCCACACCGGAAGGCCGCGCGGCTGACCAGCGTTTCCACAATATGATCCTGGCTGCGACACGCAATGACGCGCTGGAATCGCTGGCCAGTTCGGTCGGGGCGGCGGTCAGTTGGACCACGACCTTCAAGCATCGCAAGAAGCTGTTGCCGCGTGACCCCCTGCCCGACCATTTCGCGGTGTTCCAAGCAATCGCTGCGCGCGACACGGCGGCGGCGCGCGCGACGATGGCTGAACTGTTGCGGTTGGCGCTGGCTGACATGGACATCGCCCTGAACGAACCGGACAGTTAGCGGCACAATCCGCCGCGACATCTTGATACAATTTTTCGTCGCCCAGCCTGTTTGCAAATGCGAGTCGTTCGCGGTATGGGGCGTCTACCTCATCCCGCAGGACGTATTTGCTCTCCCATGCACGGCACCACCCGCATCCAGTCGCAGAAAAAGAAGAGTGCCAAGTCCTTCTGGATGAAGCAGCTGCACAGCTGGCACTGGATCAGTTCCGCCGTCAGCCTGATCGGTCTGTTGCTGTTCGCCTTTACCGGAATCACGCTCAACCACGCCGCCGATGTCGAGGGATCGCCCAAGACGGTCGAGAAAAGCGCGGTGCTGCCCGCCGAGCTGCGACGGCTGGTCGCGCCCGACGATGCGGCAGACGTGAAGAAGCCGCTGCCTGCCCCTGTCGCCACCTGGGTGGCGACCGCAATCGGAGGGCGTGGGACAGGCGAGGCGGAATGGTCCGCCGACGAAATCTATTTGCCTCTGCCCCGCCCCGGCGGCGACGGGTGGGTGTCCATTGATCGGCACAATGGCAAGGTTACTAGCGAAGCGACAAGCCGCGGCTGGATCAGCTACCTCAATGATCTGCACAAGGGCCGGAACGCGGGCGTGGTGTGGAAATGGTTCATCGACATTTTCGCCGTCGCCTGTTTCCTCTTCGCCCTGACCGGCCTGCTGCTTTTGCAGCTTCATTCCAAGAAACGGCCCAGCACCTGGCCGCTGGTCGCCATCGGCCTGGCCATTCCGGCGGTCCTGGCCATCGTCTTCATTCACTAAAAGGGGGAAAGATTATGCAGATCCGCTATCGGGCACTGCTGACCGGCACGGCGGCGATGGGTGCGGCAGGCGGGCTGGCCATGCCTGTCGGCGCGCAGACGATGACGCTGTCCGTCGGCCTGCCCCGCCTGTCGGTTGCCGAATATCATCGCCCCTATGTCGCCATCTGGATCGAGAAGGAAGGCGCGGCGCCGCGCACCCTGTCGGTCTGGTATGATTATGACAAGGCGAAGGGCGAAGGCACCAAATGGCTGCGCGACGTGCGCCAGTGGTGGCGCGCATCAGGCCGGACGATGAACTTTCCCGCCGATGGCGTGACCGGCGCAACCCGTGCGCCGGGCGATAACAAGATCGCCTTCACCGCTGGCAAAGGCCCGCTCGGCACGCTGGCCGCAGGCAATTACACGTTGATCGTGGAGGCCGCGCGCGAAGTGGGTGGTCGCGAAGTCGTTCGCCTGCCTTTCGCCTGGCCGCCAAAGCCGGGCGCGAGCGCGAAGGCGCAGGGCAGCACCGAATTGGGCGCAATAGCGCTGAACTTCACAAAATAAGGGGATGATAATCATGAAGGCCAGATTGTTGATCGCGGGCGCATTCGCCGCCCTGATGCTGCCCGCCACCGCGCAGGCGCATCGCCAATGGATGATGCCATCCTCCACCACTCTATCGGGCACCGACACTTGGGTGACTGTCGATGCAGCGGTATCCAACGACCTGTTTTATTTCGAACATGTCCCGATGCGCACCGACGGCATCACCGTGACCCAGCCGGACGGCAGCGCAGGCAGGATCGAGAATGCCGCCACGGGCAAATATCGCTCCACTTTCGACGTTCACCTGACACAGCCAGGCACCTATCGCATCGCCAACGCGTCCACTGGTGTCATGGGCAGCTATATGCTGAACGGCAAGCAGGAGCGGTTGCCGCGTGGCACCACGAAAGACAAGTTGGCGAGCGTCATCCCCGCTGGTGCGACGGACGTGCAGACCGCCGAAATGTCCAGCCGCAACGAAATTTTCGTGACGTTGGGCGCGCCCAGCAACGGCATTTTCAAACCGACAGGTTCGGGCATCGAACTGGTCCCCGTCACTCATCCCAACGATCTGGTGTCGGGCGAGGCGGCAACCTTCCAGTTCCTGCTCGACGGCAAGCCTGCCAGCGGCCTGAAGGTCATGGTGATCCCCGGCGGCATCCGTTATCGCGACGCGCTGGACCAGATGGATCTGGTCACCGACAAGGATGGCAAGGTCGCGATCACCTGGCCGACGCCCGGCATGTACTGGCTGAACGCCAGCATCGGCGGTGGCCGTGAAGGCGGCGGCGAAGGCGGTCCCGGCGGTCCAGGTGGCCAGCGCCCCGCTGCGCAAGGCGCTGCGCCTGCTGGGACGGAAGGCGGCCAACGTCCGCCGCGTCCCGCAGGTCCGCCACAGCGGCGCGCCAGCTATATCAGCACGCTGGAAGTGCTGGCCCCCTGACGCATCCCGTCCGCATCGCCATCCCCCCTGCCCTGTCGCCCGCACTATGCGCCGGGCGACAGCGGTTCGGGCGCGTGGCGACGCTGGGCGGGCCGACGATGGGCACCAACTGGTCCGCCCGGATCGTCGATCCGCCCGAAGGTTCCGAGGCGGCGATTCTGGCGACGATCGCGCGGATCATCGCGCAGATGAGCAATTGGGAAACAGATTCCGACATCAGCCGCTTCAATCGCGCGCCGATCGACCAGTGGGTGCCGTTGCCCCCGGATATGCTGACGGTGTTACGCGCTGGATTGGATATGGCGCGCTTGTCGGGCGGCGCGTTCGACCCTGCCATGGGCCATCTGGTCGATCGCTGGGGCTTTGGCCCTTCCGTCCGTTCCACCGCGCCTATGGTCGCAACCTCACCGTGGCAGGCAATCGAAGTCACGAGCGACGCTGCCCGTCGCCGTGCCGACATAGCGCTGGACTTTTCCGGCATCGCCAAGGGATTTGCCGTGGATGCGGTGGCAGACACGCTGCGCGCACTGGAAGCTGACAATTTCCTCATCGAGATCGGCGGCGAATTGCGTGGGCAAGGAATAAAGCCCGACATCCAACCATGGTGGGTCGATGTCGAAGCCCCCACTGGCCTGTCGGTGCCAATCCTGCGCATCGCACTGTGCGGCCAATCCGTCGCCACGTCGGGCGACTATCGCCGTTATCGCATGGAAGGCGCGCGGCGTTTGTCGCACAGCATCGACCCTGCGACGCAAGCGCCCATCGATCACGGCGTCGCGTCCGTCACCGTCCTGCATGAGCGTGCCATGATGGCCGACGCCTGGGCAACGGCCATTACGGTGCTGGGGCCGGATCGGGGCATGGCACTCGCCACGCGCCATGGCCTGGCCGCGCGGCTGGTGATGCGCGATGACGGGCGAGGCATGGAGCATATGACCCCGGCGCTCGCGGCGATGCTGGACTGATCCGATTGCAGCCTGTGCCGGAGAACGTCAGCCTTCGGCCCAGCGGCGCAACAGGTTGTGATAAACGCCGGTCAGGCGAATGACCTCGCCATTGCCATGTCCCAGTTCGCCAGCCAGCGTCTGCACGCTGCGGTCGAGGTCGAACAGCATTTGCCGCGCAGCATCATCCCGGATCATCGATTGCAGCCAGAAGAAGCTGGCCACCCGCCGCCCGCGTGTCACCGGCTCGACCCGGTGCAGGGAAGAGGACGGGTAGAGCACGGCATGTCCGGCAGGCAGCTTCACCTGCTGGACGCCGAACTGCGTCTCGATCGTCAGTTCGCCCCCGTCATAGGCGTCCGGTTCTTCCAGAAAGACCGTCATCGACAGATCGGACCGCACGCGAAAGCCAGTGCCCGCCTGAATCCGTATCGCATTATCGACATGCACGCCAAACGCCTGCCCGCCCGCATAGCTGTTGAAAAGCGGCGGAAAAATCTTGAAAGGCAGGGCGGCGGCAATGAAGATCGGCGAACGGCTGAGCGCGTCGAGTATCGCTGCTCCCGCCTGCTGTGCGGCGGGGGCGTCTTCGGGCAGTTGCAGGTTGCGCTTGGCCATCGCCGATTGCGGACCGGACGTGACATTGCCGTCTACCCAGTCGGCATCGTCGATCAACGCGCGGACGGCGGCAACGCCAGCGGCGTCAAGCAGGTCGGGAATGGCGATCAGCATGAATGAAAAGCTATCTGTCAGGCCGCATCGCTGCGCAGGACGAAGGGGATTTCGACCACGCCCTTAACCCGCACGGGTTGCCCGTTGCGTAGCATCGGCTTCCAGCGCCAACCCTTCACGGCGTCGCGCGCAGCGTTGTCGAGCCGGGAAAAGCCGCTGCTCTGCGTTACGGCGATCGTTTCCACTGCGCCGTCCACTCCGAGCGTCAGGGTCATCACGACGGTGCCCTGCTCGCGTTTGCGGCGACTGTCGATCGGGTAGCGGGGCGGCTTGCCGCTAACCATCTGCGTACCAAGGTCGCCGCCCTGCACCATGCTGGGCGGCGCTGGCGGCGCAGCCGGGACGGCGGAAGGAGTCGGCGCGATCGCGGCCGCAACCGGCACGGGGATGGGAGTTGGAACTGGCGTGGTCTGCACGGGCACGGGCGGCGCAGGTGTCCGCACGATCGGTGGGGGGGCGACGACTTGCGGCGTGGACGGCGGTGGGGGGGGTGTTTCGGACGCCGGTGGCGGTGGAGGCGACAGATTGACGACTGTCAGCTTCGTCGCCTGTACGCGCAGGACATGGCTGCGCACCTGGATCAATGCGGCAAGGGCGATCGCATGGATGATGACGATCAGGATGATGACGGGAATATTGGGGCGCGATTTTACGCCATAGCGATCGGTGGGCAGCGAGAAAGTCGGCACCGGCGGGCGCAGGGGCGACATGGCCGTACTCTCCTGATCCATGTCAGGCAGCAGATCGTCATTGGGTCTGCTTACGGCGTGCAGCATGACAGCGCCTCCTTTGCGTCATCCAGTCCCCAGCGCGATACCGCGAACCATAATGCGAATCAATTGCGATATTACATCATCTACAAACAAAGAGTGGACGGGCGGCAATTGCAGCGGGTCGACCGAGGAGGATGGTCATGGAAGCTGCATCGCCGCCCGTCCGCCCCGACAGGGACGGGCCGGGGATTCCGGGTGCTAAAGCATCAGAACATATAGTTCAGGCTGAACACTGCCGAGCGCGTGGGCGCAGGCTGCGCCCAACTTCCTCCAATGGCGTTGCGCACCGTCGTCACATATTTTTCGTTGGTAAAGTTCTGAACGTTGATCTGCGCCTTCAGCTTATCCGTGATCGGATAGCTCGCCATGAAACGGTGGATCGTATAGCTTGGCACATTGTAACCGACATAGGTTCCGGCCGTAAGCTGGGCGAGCGACGGCTGGTTCAGCAGGAACTTGCCCTGATAGGTCAGGCCATAGCCCAGTTCCAGACCGAAACCGAAGCGATAGGTCGTGAACAGGCTGCCTGAATGTTTGGGCGTGTTGGTCAGCGCATAGCCAGCGGTCGGATCGGGGAAGGCCGCGCTGTTGGCGCAGGTGCCCGCAGCAGGATCGACCTTGCCCGGATTGGCCAGACAGTAATCGGACACGCCCTGCTTGATCTTGCTTTTGAGATACATGTAATTTGCAGAGATCGTCCAGTTGCTGGTGATGTTACCCGACGCGCCGAAGGAAATGCCCTCAACCCGCTGGAACCCGTCCGTCGCCTGATCCGGCAGCGTGGGATCACCCGACACGACCTTGATCTGGTCGCGATCGTTGCGGAATGCGGCCAGCGTCAGCAGCAACTTGCTGTCGAACAGGTCGGCCTTGGCCCCGATTTCGTAATTCTTGGTCGTTTCCGGCTTCACGAAGCAGGTGCCGCTGCCACCGGCCGCGTTGGCAACGGTGCAGGTGCCATCCACCGATGCCTTGGATGGCAGTTTGCTGTTGCCATAGGCGACATAGAGGCTGGTGTTGGGCGTCGGCTTCACGACCGCGCCGACGCGATAGGAGAAGAGATTGTCGTTAGTGCGGGGCGGCGTTGTGACAGACGTGAGCGTGCCGAGTGCGGGCAAGCCGATCGCCGTAGTATTATAGGCGAATGTGCGGCTGAAACCCTTCACTTTTTCATAGCGCACGCCGCCGTTAATTTCGAACCAGTCGGTAAATTTCATCGTGTCGAACAGATAGGCGGCATAGCTTGTCTGTTCGCCGATGGCATGGCTGGCGCGCATGAAGTTGATCGGGCCGGTATAGACGTTGCTGCCATAGGTGAAGCCGGTCGGGCCTGCGACGACCTCGCCCGGATTGGCGATGTTGACCAGCGGGAATGTGGGGGTCGATCCGTCAGCATTGCGCGGTAGCGCGCCCGACGTCTGGTCATACCGTTCCCACAGGGCAGACCCGCCCAACACCAGCGTATGACCGATGCCGCCAGTGTCGAAATCGGCGCTCAGGTCGATCTGGTTATAGGCGGTCTCGTTATTGATGAACCGTTCCGTCCCGCGCCCGCCAGTGGGCAGATAATAGCCCGCCGGAACAGTCGCCGGACAAGCCGCGCTGACGCCGTTAATGTCCATCGGCTGACGGCCGGTCGATGCCAGACAGAAAGTGCCGGTTGGCTGGCTGGTCACGGTGTTCTGCGTGATCTTTTCATAACGGGTCAGGTTGCGGATCTTCAGCGTGTCGCTGAAGGCATGGCTGAAAATGGTTTGGAGCGAGCGGGTCTTGCTGTTCTGCTTGTCCAGATTGGCAAAGCCATAATAGCCTTCGCGATCAAAATCAGACAGGAAACCCCCATTGTTGGCATAATAGCGCAGGCCATATTGCGGCATCGCCTTGTCATCCAGATATTCGCCCTGAATGGTCAGGCTCGTCGGCCCGTCGATGCCGATCGTGATGGCGGGTGCAATGCCCCAGCGCTTATAATCCTCGACATCGCGGCCGGGCACGTCGTTTTCATGATAGACCGCGTTGATGCGCACCGCGATCAGATCGTTGATGCGCTTGTTGGTGTCCACGGTCGCGCGGTAATAATTGTCTGTGCCGATGCCAGCATTCAGCACGGTCTGGTCGTCGGCCAGCGGCTTTTTGGTAACGAGGTTGATCGTGCCAGCGACGGAGCCGCCGCCATTCATGACCGAATTCGCACCGTTGGTCACTTCGACCTGTTCGATATTATAGACTTCATTGCGGTTGACGAACGCGCCGGACCGGACGCCGTCGATTGTCACGTCATTCTTGGCGTCCTGCCCGCGCAGGATGATGCGGTCGCCATAGCCAAAGCCGCCCTCGCCCGCGCCGAATGTGATGCCGGGCACTGTGGACAATACGTCGCGCAGGGTGAGCAGGTTCTGCTGCTGGATCGTTGCCTTGCCGATGACGGTGATGGTCTGCGGCGTGTCGAGCAGCGGGCGGGTATATTTAGGCGACGCTGCCTTATCCACCTTGATTTCGGATTCGTCGATCGCAGTGTCGGTGACGGTCATGCCGCCCAGACGCGCGCCGGACTGGCTGTCCTGCGCATGAGCGTTGGCGACGAACGCCATCGCGCCGACGCAACCAAGCGCCAGAAAGGATGGAATGGATGCAGATTTGGACATGGTTCAGATCCCCCTATTTGTCGAGGGCGCTGCTATTGCGAGTCCTTCGCAGAGTCAAATATTATTGCGAGTAATTACTATTATCGCCGTGTAAAATACGCTCGAACAGCCAGCACCGTAGGGCGCTGGTCAGGTTGGGAGGATAAGCCACGCCCATGCGCGCGAGGTCGATATTGGCGATCAGGGCGTTGAGCGGCAGCGCCTGCCGCTGCGCCTCCGCGCGAAGGGCGTCCCAGAATATTGGCTCAAGACTGATTGCGGTCTGATGACCCGCGATCGTTACGCTGCGCTTTACGGGCGGCGCAAAGGGCGATCCGGCAGGATCGGAAGAGTCCGTCATGGGATCGCCCGTCATTGCATCAATACATATGCTGGCCGCCGTTGATCGACAGGGTGCTGCCGGTCACGAAACCGCCCTCTTCGCTACAGAAGAAGGCGACGCCGCGGGCGATTTCATGTGCCTGGCCCAGACGGCCGACGGGGATCTTTGCAACGATCTTTTCGAGCACCGCAGGCGGCACGGCAGCCACCATGTCGGTGTCGATATAACCTGGCGCGATCGCGTTGACGGTTATGCCCGCCTTCGCCCCTTCCTGCGCCAGAGCCTTGGTAAAGCCATGGATGCCCGACTTGGCGGCGGCGTAGTTCACCTGGCCATATTGGCCCGCCTGCCCGTTGATCGATCCAATGTTGACGATCCGGCCCCAGCCGCGTTCCCGCATACCGCCGAACGTCGCCTTGGACATGTTGAAGCAGCCGCCCAGGTTGATGCGCATCACTTCGTTCCAGTCGTCGAAGCTCATCTTGGCCAGCACGCCGTCACGCGTGATGCCCGCATTGTTGACGACGATATCGACGGGGCCAAGCTGCTCCGCGACCGCCGCGCATCCATCCAGGCACGCCTGATGGTCGCCCACGTCCCATTTGAACGCGGCGATGCCGGTTTCTTCCGTAAAAGCCTGCGCCTTGGCATCGTTGCCGCCATAATTGGCTGCGACGGTATAGCCCATGTCCTGCAACGCCAGACTGATCGCTTGGCCGATCCCGCGCGTTCCGCCGGTCACGATCGCTACTCTCGACATATGGGCATCCTCTTCCTGACTAACCCGGCTGGTCCATCCAGCCCGACAGTTCACGGCTGATAAGCCTGTGATACAGAATGATAGCTTCGGGCGATGCGTTTAGACAGGGCAAATAGGCAAATTTTTCGCCACCTTCGCGTAAAAACACCTCTTTCGCGCGCAGGGCGATTTCCTCCAGGGTTTCAAGGCAGTCCGCCGAAAACCCCGGACATAAAACCGCAACATTACAGACACCCTCACGAACCAATTTGGTAAGCGTCGATTCCGTTTCCGGTTCAAGCCATTTGGCCCGCCCGAAGCGGGACTGAAAACTCATATGCACTGGCAACGACAGCGCGTCGCGCAACAGCCTTACCGTCTTGACCGACTGGCAATGATAGGGATCGCCCAGATGCAGCGTGCGTTCGGGCATGCCGTGGAAACTGGCGAGTAGCGCATCGGGCGTGAAGTCGAGCGCGGCGAGACTGATTTCCACCGAGGTCTTGAGAGCGTCGATATAGGCCGGGTCGTCATGATAGGGCGGCAGCGTGCGGAGCGCCGGTTGCCAGCGCATCCGGGCCAGCGCCGCAAAGGCAGCATCATTGGCGGTCGCCGTCGTCGCGCCGCAATATTGCGGGTAAAGTGGCGCGATCAGGATGCGATCGCACCCCGCTGCCTTCATCGCGTCCAGCCGCGATGCGATCGACGGATTGCCGTAGCGCATGGCCCAGTCGACATGCACGTCGCTGCCCATAGCCGCCTGAACCGCATGGGCGGCGGCGCGGGTGTTGACAGCCAGCGGCGATCCTTCCGCCGTCCATACCTGACCATAGGCATGGGCGGATTTGCGCGGGCGCGTGGTCAGGATGACGCCGCGCAGGATCGGTTGCCAGAGCAGCGGCGGTATCTCCACCACGCGGCGGTCGGACAGGAATTCGCCAAGGTAACGGCGCACGGATTTGGCGTCGGGCGCGTCGGGCGTGCCAAGGTTGATGATGAGAACGCCGACCCTGGGAGTCGGGATGGCGGGATGATCGGGGGGTAATGTCATGATGTGGCCAATAGCGGCAGGCGGCGCAAACGCTGACCTGTCCATGTGTACAGGGCGTTGGCGATCGCGGGCGCGACCAGCGGAGCGGCCAGATCGCTGACGCCGGTCGGCGCAGCGGTGCTGCGGATCAGCTCGACGTTGATTTCGCCGATGTCGGCCAGACGCGGCAGATTCATCCGGCCAAGGATCGCACGCGTCGGCAGGCCGCGTTCATAGGGAACGGACGCGCCCATGGCATAGGCCAGACCATAGATAAGACCGCCCTCCACCTGCTGCCGGGCGATGTCGGGATTGACCTGATCGCCGACATCGACCGCCGCGACGATACGGGTGACGTTCAGTCGATCGCCGCTCATGGCAGCTTCCACGAGGATCGCGGCATAGGCACCGTCCATCATGTGGACGGCGATGCCCTGCCCGCTGCCCGCTATGCCGCCCTGCCATCCGCCCATGGCAGCGGCGGTGGACAGGCAATGGGCGAGGCGCGGGTTGCCGCCGAGCATTTGGATGCGAAAACTCATCGCCTCCATGTTCGCCAGATGGGCGAGTTCATCGACGAAACTTTCGGTGAAGAACGCGCCGTGCAGGCGCGCATTTCCCTGAGCGAGCCCCACAGGTAAACCGACATCGACGGGATAGTGATCGACCGCCCAGTTGGGAATGGCATAGGGCGGCACCATGCCAGCGACAGCAAGCCGGGTTGCCTTATCGGACCCGGCCGCTGCCGCTTCATGGGGCAAGGCACGGTCGGCGATGCGCGCCCAGGTCTGGGTTATAGCGCAAGGGGCGGCGACCTTTGCCAGCCAGCCTGCGATCGCGCCGTTGCGGCCCAGCCGGGCGGCCATGCGGGCGTGAGCGGGGGCGCTGGGGCGGTCCTGTATGACATCCTCCAGCCGGGACCAGAGAAGCTGGACCGGGCGGCCCATGTCGCGGGACAGCAGGGCGGCCTGCACGCCTGCGTCCCAGTCCATCTTGCGCCCGAACGACCCACCGGCATGGAGGGGATACAGCGTCACGGCTTCGTCGGCCAGGCCCAGCACGTCGGCGATGGCGGCGCGGGCAAGGCCGGGCGCCTCCGTCGCCATCCATATTTCCGCACCATCATCCGTTACCCGCGCGGTCGCGGCCATGGGTTCGATCGCAAGGTGCAGTCCGGCGTCCACCTGATATTCGCTGGCGAGGATGGTTGCCCCTTCGAACACAGGGAGAAGGTCGCCCTGTTGATAAAGGCGCTGCCCCGAAGATCCGGCGAAGGCAGACTCCAACGCATTGTCTATGCCGTTACTGCTGACCGGGGTGCCGCGCAGAGTGAAGACCGGATCGGCCAGATCCAGCGCCTTGTTCGCGGCCCACCAGTTGCTTGCCACTGCCGCGACCCAGCGATCCTGCCGCACCAGTTTGAGGAATCCCGTGACGCCGCTCGCAGAGCGTTCGTCCACCCCGGCAAGCAGCGCGTCGCCGATCGGTCCCTGACGGATGGAGGCATAGACCATGTCGGGCAGGCGAATGTCGGCGGTATAATTATGACTGCCGTCGATCTTGGACGGGGTGTCGAGCCGGGGCAGATCCTGTCCCGCCAGCCGCCCGTCCTGCCCCTGACGCAGGGGCAATATGTCGGGCAGCTTATACTGCATCGCGTCGCCCGCCACCTCACCGATCTTCATCCGGCGCGCCGCGCCATCGGTAATCAGGCCATCGACTATGTCGCAGCTTTCCCACGGGATGCCCCAGCGCGCGGCCGCCGCCTGGCACAGTAGCACGCGCGCCGCCGCGCCTGCGTCGCGATAGGCATCGTGGAACATCGGGACCGACGTGCCGCCGCCGGTCAGCATCAGCGCGGAGCGGGTCGCATATTGGCCGACCGCCCAGTCGCCCACGCCACCCAGCAGGCGCGTCCAGTCGCTCGCCAGCCATTCGCGCGCCAGCAACGTGTTGGCGTAAAGGGGGCTGACCGGCGCGCTTTGCACCGCGACCGTGCGCCAGTCCGCGCCCAGTTCGTCGGCCAATATCTGCGGTAGGACGGTCGTCACCCCCTGCCCGCTTTCGGTTTGCGGCACGATGACGATGATCTGGCCAGACCGGTCGATCTTCAGGAAGGCGTTGACGATCGTTTCGCCGGGACCGGCGTTGAGGTTGGGCGCGTAGCGGCGCGGCCATGCGCCCCACGCGATCAGCAGCCCGGCCGCCGCCCCACCCCCGACCAGCAGCGTGCGCCGGTCGATACCGCCGCCACTCTTTCCCTTGTCCGATCGCTTTCGCGGTATGCGCGCCATAGGGGTCTGATAGATGCGCTTGGGCGTGCTGCCTAGCGCTATTCGGCGGCTATGGGCGCGATGCCCAGACGCGGTATCTCTATGGCGGGGCAGCGGTTCATGACGACTTTCAGCCCGGCGGCCTCGGCGCGAGCGGCAGCGGCTTCATTGATAACGCCCAACTGCATCCAGACTGCTTTCGCGCCCGCCGCGATGGCATCATCGACCGCCTCGCCTGCTGCGTCGCTGCGCCGGAATATGTCCACCATGTCGATGGGCAGGCCAATGTCGGACAGGCGACCCCAGACAAAATCGCCATGGACATGTTCGCCCGCGATCTGCGGATTGACCGGCAGCACGCGATAGCCGTGGCTCTGGAGAAAATGCATCACGCCATAGCTGGGCCGATCGGGCCGGTCGGATATGCCGACCAGCGCGATGGTGCGGGTTTCGGTGAGCAGCGTGGCGATGTCCTGCGGGTCGGTGAGCGGCATGGGCGTTCTCCTGTGTCAGAGAGAGGACGCGGGAGGACGCGGGACGTTCCCTTGCCTTCAAAAGCGTCAAAGCGTGTTCCTGCGCAGGCGGGAACACATGATGCTTCATTAGCCATCGCTTCCTGCATCGAGCGATGTCGTCAGCCCGGCAGCGCCTTGACCCAGTCCGACACTTTGCCTGCGATCGCGCGAAAGATGTCGGCATGGTCGCCTTCGCCAGCCGCCGGAGGATCGCCCGCGTCCGAGCGGCGGCGGATGTCGATCGCCAGCGGCACGCGGCCCAGGAACGGCATCGCCATCTCGCCCGCCGCCGTTTCCGCGCCGCCCTGCCCAAAGGGATCGGAAATTTCGCCGCAATGGGGGCAGGCATAGCCGGCCATATTTTCCACCAGCCCGATCATCGGCACGCCCGCCTGTTCAAACAGGCTGACCGCGCGGGTCGCGTCGATCAGCGCCAAATCCTGCGGCGTGGAGACGATCACGGCGCCTGCGGGCTTGTGTTTCTGTAACATCGACAGTTGAATGTCCCCGGTGCCGGGCGGCATGTCCACGATCAGCAGATCGACGTCGCCCCAGTTGGCATCGACCAGTTGCGACAGCGCATTGCCAGCCATCGGCCCGCGCCACGCCAGCGCCTTGCCCGGATCGACCAGATGGGCCATCGACAGCATCGGGATGCCCAGCGTGCCGTGGACGGGGAAGAGTTTCTTGTCGCGTGCCTGCGGCTTTTGATCCTCGCTCGCCATCAGCTTTGCCTGCGAGGGACCATAGATGTCGGCATCGACCAGCCCGACGCGATGGCCCAGCCGGTGCAGCGCGACTGCGAGGTTGGCCGATATGGTGGATTTGCCCACGCCACCCTTGCCCGACGCGACCGCGATGATCCGCATCGCCCTGCGCTCCGACGTCATGGCGATCCTGACGTCGGTCACGCCGGGCACGGTCAGTGCGCCTTGCCGGATCGCGTCGGCCAGTCCGTCGCGGCGATCCGCCGACAGTCCGCCCACATTCAGGGCAATGGTCATCACGCCATCCCTGACCCGTGGGGCGCTGGCGCGGCCATCGGTCAGGGCGGTCAGACGGGCGGTGAAATCAGCAAGATCGGTCATGACGACGCCCTGTAGGAAATAAACGCGGCCATTGGCACTGTTTTTCGGTCGAAACCCTACCTATAGAAGGGATCATGAAAAGAATTTTCGGGTGGATGCCCGCCATCGCGAGCATGGCTCAAGGCCCATGGGGCGGCAAGAATGACGGACCGGACGGCAGCGACGGCTCCGGCAATGGTCCAGGGTCGGGCGATGGAGGCCCGCGTAATCCGTGGACTCAGCCCCCGCGTCCGACCGGTCAGAAGGGGCCATCGGCGATCGAGGAACTGCTGCGCCGTGGCCGCGAAAGTTTCGGTCAGGGCGGCGGCGGTGGCAATGGAGGCGGCGGCTTTGGCGGCATGTCTCCGCGCGGCAACAGCAAGGCGCTGTGGCCGATCGCCATTGGCCTGATCCTCATCCTGTGGCTGGTGATGACCAGTTTTCATCGGGTCGGCCCGCAGGAACGCGGCGTCGTGACATTGCTGGGCAAATATAGCCGCACACTGACGCCGGGCATCAGCCTGACGCTGCCTGCGCCATTCGAGGCGGTAACGACCGTGGATGTCGAGGAAATTCGCACCATCGACGTCGGATCGGCCAGCGCGGAAAGCGAGAATCTGGTGCTGACCGGTGACCAGAATATCATCGATCTGGCCTATTCGGTGCGGTGGAATATCCGCAACCCTGAGCTTTACCTGTTCCAGTTATCCGAACCCGACGCCGCCGTGCGCGAAGTCGCCGAAAGCGCGATGCGCGCCGTGCTGGCGAGCGTCAGCCTGGACGACGCGCTGGGTGCAGGCCGCACCGCTATCGAGCAGCAGGTCGAACAGCGGATGCAGGAAATACTCGATGGTTATAAGTCAGGCATCCGCATTCAGGGCGTCGCCATCAAGCAGGCCGATCCGCCAACCGCCGTCAACGACGCGTTCAAGGCCGTGTCCGCTGCGCAACAGACCGCGCAGACTTACCTGAACGAAGCGCGCGCTGCGGCCCAGCAGGTGACGGCCAAGGCGCAGGGCGAAGCCGCTGCGTTCGACAAGGTCTATGCGCAGTATCGCCTGTCGCCCGATGTGACGCGCCGTCGCATGTATTATGAAACCATGGAGGGCGTGCTGTCGAACGTCGACAAGACCATCGTTGAGGGCGGCAATGTGACGCCCTATCTGCCGCTGCCCGAAATCAAACGCCGTGCGCAGGCGGCGACGCCCGCGTCGCCATCCGCATCCAGCGGCACGGCCAGCACGACGACCAGCACCACGGGGGGCCAGTGATGCCCGGTTTCATGCGTCAACCCGTCGCGCTTGCGCTTGTTCTGCTTGCGCTGTTGATCCTGATCGGCAGCACCGTGACCATCGTACCGGAAACCCGGCAGGGCGTGATCGTGCGCTTTGGCGATCCCAAGGCGATCATCAACCGCTATCGGCCCAGGGAAGTGTTCGGCGAGACCGGCGCAGGCGTGATCCTGCGCTGGCCGTTCGTCGACCAGATCGTGTGGATCGACAAGCGCGTGCTGTCGGTCGAAATGGAACGGCAGCAGGTATTGTCCACCGACCAGTTGCGTTTGCAGGTCGATGCCTTTGCTCGTTATCGCATCGTCGATCCGCTGCGCATGTATATCGCGGCGGGTAGCGAAGAGCGCGTATCCGATGCGCTGCGCCCGATCCTGGGTTCTGCGCTGCGTAACGAACTGGGCAAGCGGCCGTTTGCCGCGCTGCTCAGCCCGGAACGTGGTCAGGTGATGCAGAATATCGAGGCAGGCCTTGATCGCGTCGCGCGCCAATATGGTGCCGAGATTGTGGACGTGCGGATCAAGCGGGCCGACCTGCCCGATGGTACGCCGCTGGAAAGCGCCTTCACGCGGATGCGCACCGCGCGCGAGCAGGAAGCGCTGACCATCCGTGCGCAGGGCGCCAAGCAGGCGCAGATCATCCGTGCCGAAGCGGACGCCAACGCCGCGCGCATCTATTCCGACAGTTTCGGCAAAGACCCCGATTTCTATGATTTCTATCGGGGCATGCAGAGCTATCGCTATACCTTCGCGCCGGACAAGCCCGGCCAGACCAACATCATCCTGTCGCCAAACAATGAATTCCTCCGGCAGTTTCAGGGGCGGCGTTAATCCGCCTCTGGTTCATTTCGGAACCAGCACCATTCAATGAGGGTTAAGGCAAGTCGGCGCATTTTCAGGTTTCACCCAGAGTCCCGCCTTCTTTTCCCCTGTTTGAAGTTCATGAGAGGACCGTCACGAGTGCGTTACGCTTATGCCATTACCGGTGCCCTGCTGCTGGGCGGCACCGCCATCGCCATCACGTCCCCCAATGTCGGCGCGCAGGTCGCGCAGAATGAGGGCATTCAGGCAGCGGCTCCTGCAGGTGCGCCCGCCAGCCTTGCCGACATGGTCGAGAAGCTCCAGCCAGCCGTGGTCAACATATCGACCAAGCAGCGCGTCAAGGTGCAGACCCAGAACCCGTTCGCGGGCACGCCGTTCGGCGACCTGTTCGGTCAGGGGCAACAGGGCGGTGGCCAGCCGCAGACGCGGCAGGCGCAATCGCTGGGGTCGGGCTTTCTGATCTCCGCCGACGGCTATATCGTGACCAACAATCATGTCGTGTCCGCCGGGGCCGAAGGCGCAACCGTCGATTCCATCACGGTCACGCTGACGAACAAGGAAGAATATCCGGCCAAGCTGATCGGGCGTGATCCTGCGACCGATCTGGCGGTGCTGAAGATCGAATCGAAAAAGCCCCTGCCCTTCGTCAAGTTCGGCGACAGCACCAAGTCGCGCGTGGGCGATTGGGTCGTCGCGATCGGCAACCCCTTCGCTTTGTCCGGCACGGTCACGGCGGGCATCATCTCCGCCCTGCATCGCGGCACCGGCGGCAGCTATGACAAGTTCATCCAGACCGATGCGTCGATCAACCAGGGCAACTCCGGTGGCCCGATGTTCGACATGCGCGGCAACGTCATCGGCATCAACAGCCAGATTCTGTCGCCGTCGGGCGGCAATGTCGGCATCGGCTTTGCCATCCCCTCGGAACAGGCCGCGCCCATCGTCGCCACCCTGCAAAAGGGGCAGACGATCAAGCGTGGCTATCTGGGCGTACAGATCAGCCCGCTGAGCGAGGATCTGGCCGATTCGCTGGGTCTGGCAAAGAATCGTGGCGAATTCGTGCAGGGCGTGGAGCCGGGCAAGGGCGCGGAGAAGGCAGGCATCAAGGCGGGCGACGTGATCGTCAGCGTGGCGGGGCAGGAAGTCAGCCCCGACCAGAATCTGTCGTCCATCGTCGCGTCGCAGCCGATCGGGTCGAGCGTGCCGATCGTATTGTTGCGCAATGGCCAGCGCCAGAGCGTGAATGCGGTCGTGGGCGAACGTCCGTCCGAAGACGAACTGAGCAACTTCGCGCCGCAGCAGGATGAGGACTTTAGCCAGCAGGATCAGAATCCGGGGCAAGCCGCACAGCAATCTCTGGGCATTTCGGCGATACCGCTGACGCCGGGCATCATTCGTCAGTTGGGTGTGGCTGCCGATACGCGCGGTGTCGTCATCACAGCCGTGGACGGATCGACCGATGCGGGATCGAAGGGGCTGCGGCGCGGGGATGTCATCATCACCGCCAACAACCGTCCCATCGCCAGCCAGGCGGAACTGGACGCGCAGGTCAAGGCCGTGTCGGGTCAGGGGCGCAACGCCATCCTGCTCCAGGTGCTGCGTCGCGGCCAGCAGCCTATCTTCCTGCCGGTGCGTCTGCGCGATAAATAAGGTTACAAACTCCTCTCCCCTTGTGGGAGAGGAAGATGTGCGGTTAATTCCGTCATTCCTGCGACAGCGGGCATCCATCTCCCATCCTCGTCAATGAGGGTAGCGCAGGAGATGGGTTGCCGCCTTCGCAGGGATGACGGTTTTTTGTTTTGGGGAAGATAGGATGAGCGACGGTATCTTCATCGGTCTTGGCGCACCGGAAAAAGATGGCGGGGTTCCCCAGATATTAAACCTGCGCCGGGCCAATCGCCATGGGCTGATTGCAGGCGCGACCGGCACGGGCAAGACGGTGACATTGCAGGGCATTGCGGAGAGCTTTTCCGCGCTGGGTGTGCCGGTGTTCCTGTCCGATGTGAAGGGCGACCTGTCTGGCATCGCCATGGCCGGTTCTCCCACCGCCAAAAATGCCGACAAGCTGGTGGCGCGGGCGGCCGAGATTGGGATCGAACAATATAGCTATGCCGACAATCCGGCGATTTTCTGGGATCTCTATGGGCAGCAGGGCCATCCGGTGCGCACGACCATCAGCGAGATGGGACCGTTGCTGCTCGCCCGGCTGATGGGCCTGAATGAAACGCAGGAAGGCGTGCTGACCATCGCCTTCAAATATGCCGATGAAGAAGGGATGCTGCTGCTCGACCTGAGCGATTTACAGGCGATGTTGAGTTACTGCGCGGATAATGCAGACACGCTGTCCGCCCGCTTCGGCAATGTGACCAGGGCCAGCGTCGGGGCGATCCAGCGGCAGTTGCTCCAGTTGGAAAGTCAGGGCGGCGACCATTTCTTTGGCGAACCGGCACTCGACATTCACGACATGTTGAAGGTGGACGATCAGGGTCGCGGCTATGTGAATATCCTTGCCGCCGACAAGCTGATGCAAAGCCCCAAGCTCTACGCCACGTTCCTGCTGTGGCTGTTGTCCGAACTGTTCGAAACGCTGCCCGAAGTGGGCGACCCGGACAAGCCGGTGCTGGTGTTCTTTTTCGATGAAGCGCATCTGCTGTTCGATGACGCGCCAAAAGCGCTGACCGACAAGATCGAGCAGGTCGTGCGGCTGATCCGGTCCAAGGGAGTGGGCGTCTATTTCGTGACGCAAAACCCGATCGACATTCCCGAAGATGTGGCCGGGCAATTGGGCAATCGGGTGCAACACGCGCTACGCGCCTTCACGCCGCGCGACCAGCGGGCGATCAGGGCAGCGGCGGAAACATTCCGTATCAACCCGGACCTGAACGTCGAAACCGCGATCACGCAATTGAAGGTCGGCGAAGCGCTGGTGTCACTGTTGCAGGAGGATGGGTCGCCCGGCATCGTCCAGCGCACATTGATTGCCCCGCCCCGGTCGCGGCTGGGACCAGTGAGCGACAAGGAACGCGCGATCATCCAGTCGATCTCCCCCTGTGCGGGCAAATATGACGATGCGGTCAATCGCGAGTCGGCGCAGGAGATTTTGGAAGCGCGCGGTCAGGCCGCCGCTGCCGCTGCACAGGCAGGCAAGGCGCAGGCGGAGGCCGACAAGGCCGCCGCCGTACAGGCAAAGGTCGAAGCCAAGCAGCAGGAAGCCGCGCTGAAGGAACAGGCGCGGCGTGATGCGGTGGAACAGCGGGAGGCCGCCAAGCCATCCGCGCTGGAAAAGGCGGTCCAATCGGCGACACGCGCGGCAGGTTCCTCGGTCGGGCGGCAGGTCGCCAATGAACTGGGCAGGGCCGTTTTCGGCGGCGGCACCCGTCGCAAATCGTCGGGCGGCGGGATCGCTGGCAATCTGGTGCGCGGCATATTGGGCAGCCTGTTCAAATAAGCGGCGGCGAGGCACGGACTGGAGGGCGGAACATGAAGTTCGCAGCAATCTGCATCATCGCAGGCCTGTTTACCGGTGGCCCCATATATGCGCAGAGAGTTATACTTCCGCGCGATGTCGTCGGTGCAGCGATCGTCAGCGATATTGCCCGCGACCGGCAGGCCGAACGGGAAGCGCGACGCTATCCCTATGCCTCTCCCGGTCAGGGAAATATCACCAGCGCAGGCGGGGCGCGTGACGCCTGCGTCGTTGAGGCGCGTCAGGAAATGGGCGCGGGCGCGCGGCTGATTGGTCAGGCGGTCGCCAGAAGCATGGCGACCGGTTGGGAAGTCGAGGGCCATGTCGCTATTGGCAACGACAATAGGCCGTTCGTCTGCTCGGTTCGCAACGGATCAGTCAGCGGTCTGTTACTGCGGCCATAAGCCCGCAAAATAGGGCAGGCATTGCGGCCCCAAGAAAAGCTGCGTGACATATCGCGCGCCACGCTTGTTTCCGTTCGGGCAAGGCGGCTAAGGCAGTGGATATGACCGCGCATGCCCTCCCCACCCATCCGCTGCACGTCCCCAATTTCCGGGCCTATCTGGTCGGGCGGCTGTGCGCGGTACTTGCCCAGTATAGCATGATGATCGTGCTGGGGTGGCAGGCCTATAATATCGCCCGCGAAACCATGACGACGTCAGGCGCATCGGCGCAGCTGGGCCTTATAGGACTGGCGCAATTCCTGCCGCTGTTTTTCCTGACACCGGTTACAGGGTGGGTGGCGGATCATTATGACCGGCGGATGATTACGCGGCTGACACTGACGCTGTTGGCGATTTCCGCCGGGCTGCTGGCTTTTGCCACGTTCGAGGGGTGGATCAGCCTGCCGCTGATATTCGGCATCGCCGTCATCGTCGGGATCGCGCGGGCGTTCAATGGCCCGGCCTATGGCGCTTTGGCGCCCAATCTGGTCCCGCGCGAGGTGCTTCCCAACGCCATCGCGATTTCCAGCGTGGTGTGGCAGACTGGATCCATCGTGGGTCCGGCGCTGGGCGGCTATGCCTATGCTGCGACGCCATGGGGGGCTTATGCGCTGGCGTCCGGGCTGTTTGGCATTGCACTGTTTGCAATGTTGTTGATCGGGCCAGTGCCGCAGCCAGCCCGTGACATGACCCGCCACCCCATTCGCCAGATGATCGACGGGCTGACCTATGTGCGGGGCAATCGGCTGGTGATGGCGACGATCACGCTGGACCTGTTCGCCGTATTGCTGGCCGGGGCGACGGCGCTGCTGCCCGTCTATGCGCGCGACATATTACATGTCGGGTCCGCAGGTCTGGGTCATCTGGCTGCTGCGCCGGGCATCGGTGCGGGCGCGACGGCCCTGTGGTTTTCCTTTCGTCCGATGAAGAGTGAAGTCGGCCTCAAAATGCTGGGCGCAGTCGTCCTGTTCGGGCTGGCGACGATCGCCTTTGGCTGCACCGCATTCATGCCGCGCAGCATCGCGATCGAAGCGGGCATCGCGGCGCTGATCGTACTGGGCGCGGCGGACATGATTTCCGTGTTCGTTCGCCAGTCGCTGGTGCAGCTGCATACGCCCGATGCCATGCGCGGGCGCGTGTCGAGCCTGTCGCAGCTGACCATTTCGGCATCCAACGAACTGGGCGAGGCGGAAAGCGGCTTTCTGGCCGCGCTGGTCGGGCCGATTGCCGCTGTTATCGGCGGGGGCATCGGTGCTATCATCATCACCATCATCTGGGCGCGGCTCTTTCCCGAATTGCGCCTTGCACGCACGTTCGACCCACCCGACATACGGGAGGCGCATAACAGCCAGGAGAAGCCCGTATGAAAGTCGATTCCGTTCTGGACACCATCGGCAACACGCCGCACATCCGCGTCGCACGGCTGTTTGCCGATGCGCCTGCTGGCACCGAAATATGGATCAAATCCGAACGATCGAACCCCGGCGGATCGATCAAGGACCGTATCGCGCTGGCGATGATCGAGGCAGCCGAAGCGTCCGGCGATTTGCAGCCGGGCGGCACCATCATCGAACCAACGTCGGGCAATACCGGCGTGGGGCTGGCGATGGTCGCGGCGGTCAAGGGTTACAAACTGATCCTCGTCATGCCCGAAAGCATGTCGGTCGAGCGGCGGCGGCTGATGCTGGCCTATGGCGCGAGTTTCGACCTCACCCCGCGTGAAAAGGGTATGAAGGGGGCGATCGAGCGCGCGCTGGAGCTGGTGGCGCAGACGCCGGGCAGCTGGATGCCGCAACAGTTCGAGAACCCCGCCAATATCGACGTGCATGTCCGCACCACGGCGCAGGAAATCCTGTCCGATTTCGCCGACACGCCGATCGACGCGCTGATTACGGGCGTAGGTACGGGCGGTCATATCACGGGCGTCGCGCAGGTTTTGAAAGCGCAATGGCCGGGTCTGAAGGTCTATGCGGTGGAGCCGGCCCTGTCCCCGGTCATCGGCGGTGGCCAGCCCGGCCCGCACCCGATTCAGGGCATCGGAGCGGGCTTTATTCCTGCCAATCTACAGACCCAGTTGCTGGATGGCGTGATTCAGGTCGATGCCGCCGATGCCAAGGACTATGCGCGCCGTTCAGCGCGCGAGGAGGGATTGCTGGTTGGCATTTCGTCGGGCGCGACATTGGCGGCGATCGCCAGCAAGCTGAAGGAACTGCCAGCGGGTAGCCGTGTTCTGGGCTTCAACTATGACACCGGCGAGCGTTATTTGTCGGTGCCAGATTTCCTGCCGGAATAGAGACAAGCCCCACCAACCATGACCAGACCGGATTCCGTTAAGGAGCCGCATCCCGCGATGTGGCTCGTCTGGCTGTTGCTGTTCGCCGGACTGCCCGCGCTGGTCGCTGGATGGGAAGCGCGGGATCGCCCCGATAGCGGTGTGCGGCGTTTTGCAGCGGCGCAGGCTGCCCGGTTGCAAGCGCCGCCCACGCCTCCGCCGCCCGTCGAGCCGGTCGAGGTTTATGCGCTGGACCGGGATCAGGCGCGGGCGTTCAACGCGAAAATCCCTTTCTCCCCCCTGCCCAATCCGGCGGCGCGGCCGTTTGTCTTTGCAGGGTCGGAGGTCGATCTGGCCCGCGCCATAGATTGTCTGGCAGCGGCGCAGATTTATGAGGCTGGCGACGATGCGGTCGGCGAACGGGCAGTGGCGCAGGTCGTGCTGAACCGGGTGCGCCACCCCGCCTTTCCCAAGACAGTGTGCGCGGTCGTGTTTCAGGGGCAGGAGCGGCGGACCGGATGCCAGTTCACCTTCACCTGCGACGGGGCACTGGCGCGCACGCCATCCCCGGCGGTATGGGATCGCGCGCGGGAGATTGCGCGTGGGGCGTTGGCGGGGAAGGTGTTTCCGGCAATCGGCTATGCCACCCATTATCATACCAACTGGGTCGTCCCCTATTGGAGCGACAGCCTGGACAAGCTGACGATGGTGGGAACGCATCTCTTCTTCCGCTGGCGTGGATGGTGGGGGACACCGCCCGCGTTCAGGCGGGGGAGTGAGAGCGGCGAGCCGGTGATCGCGCAGATCGCGCGGCTGTCGGCGGCGCATCGGCCAGAGAATGAGACGCTTACATCTGCATCGACTGCTATCGCTGCGGCCATGGCTTCGTCAGCGGAACTCGCGGCGCAAGCACCGATGGCGATCGGGCCACATTCTGTCGGCAAGGTAATCGCGGGTGGCCGGTTGATCGCGACCGATCCGGATGGCGTGACTTTCATGGTCGAGGTCGGACGAACCACAGCAAGCGATAGCTGGCTGACCATAGCGCATAAAATATGCGGTGGGCGCCCATTATGCCGCGTCATGGTTTGGCGAGGGGGTAGTGCGCCAGCAGCCTGGCCGCCCAGCACCGCCCAGATCGAGACAATGAGCTTTGGTTATATTCACAATCTAGACGTCGGCCTGCAGCGTGCGTTATGGAATTGCACGCAAACGCCGCGCGCAGCCAAGAGCGAGTGCATGCGCCAGCGCGTGCCGACGGGCGCATCCGCCGCGCCCATGGGTGACGCTGGCCTTGACGGCGTGCGGCGCAGGGGGCGGTTCGAAACGGTGAAGATCGTGCCGCCTGCGCCAACACCGCCCCCTGCCCCGTCCACCCCTTAAGCAATACCCCCTTCACAAAAACCCTGCGCGGTCCTATATGGCGTTCATCAAGTCGATCGATGACGCCGCTTTGGCTATGTCGGTCGCGCCCGGTTCGCTCGGGGTTCGGATAATCGGTTTGCGCACGATTTTCGGCGGTATTGGGCGGGTTTACGGGTTTCACCAGACGCTGGCAGTGCGGTTCGGATAGTCCCGGCCCGCACTTTTTTTCGTGGATGAAGGGCGACGAATCACGTCGCTTTTTGCCCGTTCAGGACTGAATTTTCGCTGCAATGCGGAAAAATACGACGAATGAAGGCAAGGACAACGCATGGCGACCAAAGCTCTCCCCCCGATCAGCAACACCGGCGCTAAGAAGCGCATCCGTAAGGTGTTCGGCGACATCCACGAAGTGGTGCAGATGCCGAACCTGATCGAAGTCCAGCGGGAGAGCTATGAGCAGTTCCTGCGTTCCGACCCGTCGATCGGTTATGTATCGGGTCTGGAAAAGACGCTGCGCAGCGTGTTTCCGATCCGCGATTTTGCTGGCACCGCCGAAATGGATTTCGTCCATTATGTGCTGGAAGACCCCAAATATGACACCGAGGAATGCCGCCAGCGCGGTATAACCTATGCCGCGCCGATGCGCGTTACCCTGCGCCTGATCGTATTCGAAGTCGATCAGGACACCGAAACCCGTTCGGTGCTCGATATCAAGGAGCAGGACGTGTACATGGGCGACATGCCGCTCATGACCGGCAACGGCACCTTCATCGTCAACGGCACAGAGCGTGTCATCGTGTCGCAGATGCACCGTTCGCCGGGCGTCCTGTTCGACCATGACCGTGGCAAGACTCACTCGTCGGGCAAATATCTGTTCGCCGCGCGCGTCATTCCCTATCGCGGTTCGTGGCTCGATTTCGAATTCGATGCCAAGGACATCGTCAACGTCCGTATCGACCGCAAGCGCAAGCTGCCGGTCACGGCGCTGCTGTTCGCGCTGGGCCTGACGCCTGAGGACATCCTCAACGAATTTTACAACAAGGTCGTTTACATCCGTGGCGAAGGCGGCTGGGAAATCCCGTATCTGGCGGAAGCCTGGCGCGGCCTGAAGCCTGCGTTCGACATCGTGGACGCCAAGACGGGCGAAGCGATCTTCCCCGCCGGCACCAAGATTTCGCCGCGCGCCGCAAACAAGGCGGAAAAGGACGGGCTGCAAACGCTGCTGATCCCGACCGAGGAAGTCTATGGCCGCTACAGCGCCTATGACCTGATCAACGAAACCACCGGCGAAATTTACATCGAAGCCGGTGACGAAGTGTCGCCTGAAAATCTGGAAAAGCTGGACAAGGCGGGCATCGACCGTCTCGAACTGCTCGACATCGACCATGTCGGCACCGGTCCGTGGATCCGCAACACGCTCAAGGCCGACAAGGCCGAAGAGCGCGATCAGGCACTGAGCGACATTTATCGCGTCATGCGCCCCGGTGAACCGCCAACGAAGGAAACCGCCGAAGCGCTGTTTGCTGGCCTGTTCTTCGATCCAGAGCGCTACGACCTGTCGGCTGTGGGCCGCGTGAAGCTGAACATGCGTCTCGACCTGGACGCCGAAGATACGGTCACCACCCTGCGCGTCGAGGACATCCTCGCCGTGGTCAAGGAACTGGTGAACCTGAAGGACGGCAAGGGCGAAATCGACGACATCGATAACCTCGGCAACCGGCGTGTGCGTTCGGTCGGCGAATTGCTGGAAAACCAGTATCGCGTCGGGCTGCTGCGCATGGAGCGCGCCGTCAAGGAGCGTATGTCGAGCGTCGACGTATCGACCGTGATGCCCAACGACCTGATCAACGCGAAGCCCGCCGTGGCCGCCGTGCGTGAATTCTTCGGCTCTTCGCAGCTGTCGCAGTTCATGGATCAGACCAACCCACTGTCGGAAGTCACCCATAAGCGCCGCGTGTCGGCGCTTGGGCCGGGCGGCCTGACGCGTGAGCGTGCAGGCTTTGAAGTCCGCGACGTTCACCCGACCCATTATGGCCGTATCTGCCCGATTGAAACGCCAGAAGGCCCGAACATCGGCCTGATCAACTCGCTGGCCACGTTCAGCCGCGTGAACAAATATGGCTTCATCGAAACGCCGTACCGCAAGGTCATCGACCATAAGGTGACGGACGAGGTCGTGTACCTGTCGGCCATGGAAGAGGCCAAGCACACGATCGCGCAGGCCAACGCCGAAGTCGATGCCGACGGTCATTTCGTGGAAGACCTGATTTCGTCGCGTGAAGCGGGCGAATTCCTGATGGCGCCGCGCGATCACATCACCCTGATGGACGTCAGCCCCAAGCAGCTGGTGTCGGTCGCCGCATCGCTCATTCCTTTCCTGGAAAACGATGACGCCAACCGCGCGCTCATGGGATCGAACATGCAGCGTCAGGCTGTGCCGCTGGTTCAGGCCGAAGCGCCGTTCGTGGGCACAGGCATGGAAGGCACGGTCGCCCGTGACTCCGGCGCGGCCGTCGCGTCCAAGCGTGCGGGCATCGTCGATCAGGTCGATGCGACCCGTATCGTCATCCGCGCGACCGGCGATGTCGAACCCGGCCAGTCGGGCGTCGACATCTACACGCTCCAGAAGTTCCAGCGTTCCAACCAGGACACCTGCATCAACCAGCGTCCGCTGGTGCAGGTCGGTGACCTGATCGAAGCTGGCGACGTCATTGCCGATGGCCCGTCGACCGAGTTCGGCGAACTGGCACTGGGCCGGAACACGCTCGTCGCGTTCATGCCCTGGAACGGCTATAACTACGAAGACAGTATCCTCATCAGCGAACGCATCGTGAAGGATGACGTGTTCACCTCGATCCATATCGAGGAGTTCGAAGTCATGGCGCGCGATACGAAGCTGGGGCCGGAGGACATCACCCGCGACATTCCCAACGTCGGTGAAGAAGCGCTGCGCAACCTCGACGAGGCGGGCATCGTGTACATCGGCGCGGAAGTGGAGCCGGGCGACATCCTGGTCGGCAAGATCACCCCCAAAGGTGAATCGCCGATGACCCCGGAAGAAAAGCTGCTCCGCGCGATCTTTGGTGAAAAGGCCAGCGACGTGCGTGACACGTCCCTGCGTCTGCCACCGGGCGTTGCCGGGACGGTCGTTGAAGTGCGCGTGTTCAACCGCCACGGCATCGACAAGGACGAGCGCGCCATGGCGATCGAGCGGGAGGAAATCGACCGCCTCGCCAAGGATCGCGAGGACGAACGCGCCATTCTGAACCGGGCGACCTACAACCGCTTGCAGGAAATGCTGCTGGGCCAGACAGCCACCGCAGCGCCCAAGGGCGTCAAGAAGGGCGTGGAAATCGACGACGCCCTGCTGGGTGAAGTCGAGCGTCACGAATGGTGGAAGTTCGCCGTCGCCGATGACGTGCGTCAGGCCGGCATCGAAGCCGTCAAGGCGCAGTATGACGAAGCGGTGAAGATCATCGTCGACAAGTTCGAGGATCGCGTCGACAAGCTGCAACGTGGTGACGAGCTGCCGCCGGGCGTGCTCAAGATGGTCAAGGTGTTCGTCGCGGTGAAGCGCAAGCTGCAACCGGGCGACAAGATGGCCGGACGTCACGGTAACAAGGGCGTCATTTCGCGCATTCTGCCGGTCGAGGACATGCCGTTCCTGGAAGACGGCACGCATGTCGATATCGTGCTGAACCCGCTGGGCGTGCCGTCGCGCATGAACGTTGGGCAGATCTTTGAAACGCATCTGGGCTGGGCCGCCCGTGGCCTTGGCCAGCAGCTCAAACATGCGCTGGAAGACTGGCGCGAAGCCAATCCCAACCCGTCGGCGGGCGACATGCCCGACGCGGTCAAGGAACGGCTGATCACTGCCTATGGTCCGCGCTATCACGACCAGATCGAAGCCCGGACGCCCGAACAGATCATCGATCTGGCTGAGCATCTGGAACGCGGCGTACCCATGGCGACGCCCGTGTTCGACGGCGCCCGCGAAGCGGACGTATCGACCATGTTGTCGCTGGCGGGGCTTGCGACTTCGGGTCAGTCGGACCTGTATGACGGCCGCACCGGTGACCGCTTCGACCGTAAGGTCACGGTGGGCATCATCTACATGTTGAAGCTGCATCACCTTGTCGATGACAAGATCCATGCCCGCTCGATCGGTCCCTACTCGCTCGTCACGCAGCAGCCGCTGGGTGGTAAGGCGCAGTTCGGTGGCCAGCGCTTCGGGGAAATGGAGGTCTGGGCGCTCCAGGCCTATGGTGCCGCTTACACCTTGCAGGAAATGCTGACGGTGAAGTCCGATGACGTGGTCGGCCGTACCAAGGTTTACGAGGCGATCGTCAAGGGTGACGACACGTTCGAGGCCGGTATCCCCGAAAGCTTCAACGTGCTCGTCAAGGAAATGCGCTCGCTGGGTCTGAACGTCGAACTCAACTCGCTGGACAAAATTCCAACGGATGAGGGCGGCTTCGCGGCCGCGGCGGAATAAGGAAACGGGGCGCTGCTGATGCGGCGGCGCCCCTTCCCCTTCGCACCTGGACTTTCGCCCTCATGAGGGAATGACATTATGAATGAACTGACCAACTTCGCCAATCCGGTTGCCAAGACCGAGACGTTCGACCAGATCCAGATCGGCCTTGCCTCGCCAGAGCGCATCCGGTCATGGTCGTTCGGCGAGATCAAGAAGCCCGAAACCATCAACTATCGCACGTTCAAGCCGGAACGTGACGGCCTGTTCTGCGCGCGCATCTTCGGTCCGATCAAAGATTACGAATGCCTGTGCGGCAAGTACAAGCGCATGAAGTATAAGGGCATCGTCTGCGAAAAGTGCGGCGTGGAAGTGACCGTTTCGAAGGTCCGCCGCGAACGCATGGGCCATATCGAACTGGCCGCGCCGGTTGCGCATATCTGGTTCCTGAAATCGCTGCCTTCGCGCATCGGCCTGCTGCTCGACATGCAGTTGAAGCAGCTGGAGCGCGTCCTCTACTTCGAATCCTACATCGTCACCGAGCCGGGCCTGACCCCGCTGGAGAAGTTCCAGCTGCTCAACGAAGACGAACTGCTCGACGCGCAGGATGAGTATGGCGAAGACGCCTTCTCCGCCGGGATCGGCGCGGAAGCGGTCAAGCAGATGCTGATGGACCTCGACCTTGAAGGCGAGAAGAAGATCCTTCTGGAAGAACTGGCGACGACCAAGTCGGAGCTGAAGCCCAAGAAGATCATCAAGCGCCTGAAGGTCGTGGAAAGCTTCCTGGAATCGGGCAATCGCCCCGAATGGATGATCCTGGACGTCGTGCCGGTGATCCCGCCGGAACTGCGCCCGCTGGTGCCGCTGGACGGTGGTCGTTTCGCGACGTCGGATCTCAACGATCTGTATCGCCGCGTCATCAACCGCAACAACCGTCTGAAGCGCCTGATGGAACTGCGCGCGCCGGACATCATCGTCCGCAACGAAAAGCGCATGTTGCAGGAAGCGGTTGACGCCCTGTTCGACAATGGCCGTCGTGGCCGCGTCATCACCGGCGCGAACAAGCGCCCGCTGAAATCGCTGTCCGACATGCTCAAGGGCAAGCAGGGCCGCTTCCGCCAGAACCTTCTGGGCAAGCGCGTCGATTATTCAGGTCGTTCGGTCATCGTGACCGGGCCTGAACTGAAACTGCATCAGTGCGGCCTGCCCAAGAAGATGGCGCTCGAACTGTTCAAGCCGTTCATCTACGCGCGCCTCGACGCCAAGGGTCTGTCCATGACCCTCAAGCAGGCCAAGAAGTGGGTCGAAAAAGAGCGCAAGGAAGTCTGGGACATTCTGGATGAAGTGATCCGCGAACATCCGGTCATGCTGAACCGCGCGCCCACGCTTCACCGTCTGGGCATCCAGGCGTTCGAACCCGTGCTGATTGAGGGTAAAGCAATCCAGCTTCATCCGCTGGTCTGCTCCGCCTTCAACGCCGACTTCGATGGCGATCAGATGGCCGTTCACGTTCCACTGAGCCTTGAGGCGCAGTTGGAAGCCCGCGTGCTGATGATGTCCACGAACAACATCCTGTCGCCCGCGAACGGCAAGCCGATCATCGTGCCGTCGCAGGACATGGTGCTGGGCATCTATTATCTGTCGATGGAACGCGAAGGTGAGCCGGGCGAAGGCATGCTGCTGTCCGACATGTCCGAAGTGCATCAGGCGCTGTTCGCCAAGGCCGTGACGCTGCACAGCAAGATCACCAGCCGCGTACCGCAGACCGATGAAAACGGTCAGCAATATATGAAGCGGTTCGAAACGACGCCGGGTCGCATGTTGCTGGGCGAGTGCCTGCCGCAGAACCACAAGGTGCCGTTCGACACCGTCAACCGCCTGCTGACCAAGAAGGATGTGGGCGACGTGATCGATGAGGTCTATCGTCACACTGGCCAGAAGGACACGGTGCTCTTTGCCGACGCCATCATGGCGCTGGGCTTCCAGCATGCATTCCGCGCGGGCATTTCGTTCGGCAAGGACGACATGGTCATCCCGGACAGCAAGGTGACGTTGGTCGATGAGACCAAGGCGCTGGTGGCTGATTACGAGCAGCAGTATCAGGACGGCCTGATCACGCAGCAGGAAAAGTACAACAAGGTGATCGATGCCTGGTCGGGTTGCGGCGATCGCGTCGCCAACGCGATGATGGACGAGATCCGCGCCCAGCCCAAGGACCCCAAGACCGGTCGTCTGGCGCAGATCAACTCGATCTACATGATGGCTCACTCCGGTGCGCGTGGTTCGCAGGCGCAGATGAAGCAGTTGGCGGGTATGCGCGGTCTGATGGCCAAGCCTTCGGGCGAGATCATCGAAACGCCGATCATCTCGAACTTCAAGGAAGGTCTGACCGTCCTTGAATATTTCAACTCGACCCACGGCGCTCGCAAGGGTCTGGCCGACACCGCGCTCAAGACGGCTAACTCGGGTTATCTGACTCGTCGTCTGGTCGATGTGTCGCAGGATTGCACGATCGTCGAGGAAGATTGCGGCACCGACCGCGCGCTGGAAATGAAGGCGATCGTCCAGGGCGGTTCGACCATCGCTTCGCTGGGCGAACGTATCCTGGGTCGCACCACGGCGCAGGATATCGTTGATAGCAAGGATGGCAGCATCGTCATCCCGATCGGCACGTTGCTGGACGAGCCGATGATCGCCAAGATCGAGGCTATCGGCACGCAGGCCGTGAAGATCCGCAGCCCGCTGATCTGCGAAAGCAAGATGGGCGTCTGCGGCAAATGCTACGGCCGTGATCTGGCCCGTGGTACGCCGGTGAATATCGGTGAAGCGGTCGGCGTCATCGCGGCGCAGTCGATCGGTGAACCGGGCACGCAGCTGACGATGCGGACGTTCCACATCGGCGGCGCGGCGCAGCTCAACGAAACGTCGAACCTGGAAGCCGTGTCCGACGGTACGCTGGAACTGCGTGACATGCCCACGATCAAGGACAGCCGTGGCCGTCGCCTGTCGCTCGCCCGCAACGGCGAACTGGCGATCATCGACATCGAGGGCCGCGAACGTGCAGTCCATCGCCTGCCTTATGGTGCGACGGTGCTGTTCGAGGACGGCGCGTCCGTGAAGCAGGGCGACCGGATTGCCGAATGGGATCCGTTCACCATGCCGGTGATCACCGAACGGCCGGGCATCGTCAAATATGTCGATCTGATCGACAGCAAGACGCTGGCCGAACAGACCGACGAAGCGACGGGCATTTCCCAGCGCGTAGTCACCGAACATCGTGGCGCATCGCGCACCAAGGAGGATCTGCGTCCGCGCCTGACCCTGCTGGACGATGGTTCGGGTGAAGCTGCCCGCTACATGCTGGCCGTGGGCGCGATGCTGTCGGTCGAAGATGGCCAGACGGTGCAGGCCGGTGACGTGCTGGCGCGTGTCAGCCGCGAAGCCGCCAAGACCCGCGACATCACGGGTGGTCTGCCGCGCGTGGCCGAGCTGTTCGAAGCACGCAAGCCCAAGGACAACGCCATCATCGCCAAGGTGTCGGGCCGCGTCCAGTTCCTCAAGGACTATAAGGCGAAGCGCAAAATCGCCATCAATCCTGAAGACGGCGGCGAGCCGGTCGAATATCTGATCCCCAAGAGCAAGGTGATCGACGTTCAGGAAGGCGATTTCGTCAAGCGCGGCGACAATCTGATCGGTGGTTCGCCCGATCCGCACGACATTCTGGAAGTGCTGGGTATCGAGCCTCTGGCTGAATATCTGGTTGCTGAAATCCAGGAAGTCTATCGCTTGCAGGGCGTGAAGATCAACGACAAGCACATCGAAACGATCGTTCGTCAGATGCTGCAAAAAGTCGAGATCATCGAGTCCGGCGACACCACCCTGTTGGTGGGCGAGCAGGTCGATCGCGAGGAAATGGACGAGATCAACAGCAAGCTGGGTGCAGGCTTCGCGCCTGCCGCCGGTAAGCCAGTGCTGCTCGGCATTACCAAGGCCTCGCTCCAGACCCGGTCGTTCATTTCGGCTGCGTCGTTCCAGGAAACCACCCGCGTCCTTACCGAAGCGGCGGTTCAGGGAAAGAAGGACACGCTCGTCGGCCTGAAGGAAAATGTCATCGTCGGCCGCCTGATCCCGGCGGGCACCGGTGCTGGCATGAATCGACTGCGCGTGGCGGCGTCTTCGCGCGACGCTGCCCTGCGGGCCGCGATGCGTCCGGCGGTTCAGGTCGATCTGATCGCACCCAAGACCGCTTCTGCGGAACATGCCGCCGAACTGGCTCAGGGTCCAGAAGCCGCGATCGGCAACGATCCGCTGGGCGCCGTGAGTGGTGAGACGCATGGCACCGACGCGGATGCCGGTGATTACCTGATCAAGGGTGATGAAGCGTAAGCCATTTGAAATAGCGGGAGCTGGTTCCTATCTAGGGACCAGCTCCCAAGCTCATCGGCCCTTCACCGGGCAGGTGCTCATGCCCGTCGGATGCGGTTCACGCTCCGGCGGGCTTTTCTTTTATGTCGGCACGGGAATATAAAAACGCTCTTGACCGCCTGTCCAACCCCGCCTATCTGCGGCCTCCCGAGCGGGGGACACCCTGCTCATGATGCCCGATCCTCTAATGGTAAGAGAGCGGACTCTGACTCCGTCAATCAAGGTTCGAGTCCTTGTCGGGCATCCAAATTCTTCTATTTGACATCCTATGTTGGTCGCAATCGTAACGTTTTTGCGATTTCGGCTTAGCGTTTGCTGCGCACGGACGTTTTAGAGGATTATTCCCCGTCCGAGGTGCGTTGGTGCTCAAATCTTTGCAGGTTGGCTATAAAGCCCGCGAGCCGCGCTATACGGTCCTGATCCAGGCACGTATGCATGCCGGATCGACCTGGACCGATGTCGTGATCCACAATCTGTCGGCCCATGGCGCGCTGCTCGCCAGCGACGATGCGCCCGACCGTGGCACCTATGTCGACATCCGGCGCGGACAGCAGACCATCGTGGGCTGCGTCGTGTGGCGCAAGGACCGCTTCTTCGGCATTCGCGCGCAGGGGACGATCGACATCGCGGCGATCACCAACGAACCGCGCCTGACCCGCCGCCCGCAACCGACGGAAGCAGGGGCCGCAGCGGATCGCCGCGCGCAGGCGCGAATGAACGCGGACGCGAACATCGCGCGGCAGTTGGAAAGCAGCCGCCGCTGGTCGTCAGCCTTCCAGTTCGGCCTGCTGGTGGCCGCTGGTCTTTTTGCCGCCGGTTTTGCAGCCATGGAAGTGTTCGATGTCCTGTCCAACCCCTTTTCAGCGGTAGCCAAGCACCTGTAATCCATCGGCATGGCCCAGCGCCTCGGCCTGCTGGTCGATGACCTCCTCAATCCATACGGTGCCGAAATAGGCTTCGAACAAGGCCATTTCCTCCTGAGCCATGCCATTGGTCCAGCCCAACAGGATCGATCGGCCCTGTCGATTTGCAACGATCCGGTGCGTCTCGCCCACATAATGCCTGATTGTCACGATCCGTCCCCCATATGATCGGCGAAAGGTGTGAAGGCAGTGAGGCCATGTTAAGTTCCTGTAATCCCGACAGATTGATGCCATAATCAGGCCAAAGGCGCAAAATCCGGCTAAATGCGGATATTTGCTGCGATGGTTTTTAACATCGCTTGACGGACGCAGGACTCCGGGCGACCATCCTGCCCATGAAACCGATCGAACGCGCCGCCCGCACCCTTTGCGCCCTTGATGGCAAGCTGGAAGATGACGACTTCAAAGGCAAGCCGATGTGGCAAAGCTATCTGCCAAGGGTGCTTGCAGTCGTGGACGCGCTGCATGAACCAAGCGAGGTCATGAAGGAAGCCGGGAGCGAGATTTTCAAAGGCTATAACCCCGAACAATCCAACCATGCGCATCTGAGCGACGCCGCCAATGTGTGGCGCTATATGATCGATTCGATGCGCCGGGACGCCGGGTAAAGCAGCCTTACGCCAGATGGCCTGACTATCGGACGATCGCCTGACCCACGGCTTCGGCGACCTTGATGCCGTCGATCGCCGCCGACAGGATGCCGCCTGCATAGCCCGCCCCCTCACCCGCCGGATAAAGGCCCACGACGTTGAGGCTTTGGAAATCGCGGTCGCGCGTAATGCGGATGGGAGAGGATGTGCGCGTTTCCACGCCCGTCATCACTGCGTCGGGATGATCGTAGCGGTCGATCTGCCGTCCGAAGGCGGGCAGGGCTTCGTGGAACGCCTCGATCACGAAGTCGGGCAGGCATAGCGACAGGTCGGTGGGCGTGACGCCCGGCTTGTAGGAGGGAACGACTTCGCCCAACGCGGTCGATGCACGACGGGCAAGGAAATCGCCGACCGTCTGACCCGGCGCCCAGTAGGAGGAACCGCCCGCGACATAGGCCATGCTTTCCCAATGGCGTTGTAATGCGATGCCAGCCAGCGGCCCATCGGGATAGTCGCGCGCCGGGTCGATGCCGACGACAAGGCCCGAATTGGCGTTGAACTCTGCGCGGCTATATTGGCTCATGCCGTTGGTGACGACGCCGCCCTCCTCCGACGACGCAGCAACGACGCGGCCGCCCGGACACATGCAGAAGCTATAGACCGTACGGCCATTGGCGCAATGATGGGCCAGACTATAGGCCGCAGCGCCCAGATCCGGGTGGCCCGCGCATTGGCCGTAGCGGGCGCGATCGACCCAGCTTTGCGGATGTTCGATGCGTACGCCGATGGAAAAGGGCTTGGGTTCGATATGCACGCCCCGGCCATGCAGCATGGTGAAGGTCGGGCGAGCGCTATGGCCCACGGCCAGCACGACATGGTCGGTGTCGATGACGCTGCCATCCTGAACCACGATGCCACGCACCTTCTGCGTACCGTCGCTTGTCCGTTCAAGCACCAGATCATCGACGCGCGTCTGCCAGCGATATTCGCCGCCCAGTGCCTCGATCTGCCGCCGCATCGCTTCAACCATGGTGACGAGGCGGAAGGTGCCAATGTGGGGGTGCGCTTCCCAGAGAATGTCGTCGGGCGCGCCTGCGGCCACGAACTCCTCCAGCACTTTGCGTCCCAGAAAACGGGGGTCTTTGACCCGGCAGTAGAGCTTGCCGTCGGAGAATGTGCCTGCCCCGCCCTCGCCGAACTGGACATTGCTGTCCGGGTTCAGTTCCGCGCGCCGCCATAGTCCCCATGTGTCCTTGGTCCGTTCGCGCACCACCTTGCCCCGGTCGATGATGATCGGGCGGAAACCCATCTGCGCGAGGATGAGGCCGGCAAACAGGCCGCATGGCCCAGCGCCGATGACGATCGGCCGCTTGCCTAGCCAGCCATCGGGGGCGTGGGTGACGAAGCGATAGGCCGTGTCGGGCGTCGGGCGCACGTCATGATCGTTGGCGAAGCGAACCAGCACGGCGGCTTCATCGGCAACATCCACGTCGAACGTATAGACGAGCATGATGGCGCTGCGGCGGCGGGCGTCGTTGCCGCGCCGCACGAGGCTATGGCCGCGCAGGTCGGCGGATTCGATGCCTAGCCGCGCACAGATGGCGGGGACAATCGCGTCGGCGGGATGGTCGAGCGGCAGGGTGAGACCGGAAAGGCGGATCATGGGCCGCCCCATACCGCCTTGCCCGGATAAAGGGAAATATTGTGTGCGATCAGGTGGGGCGGAGCCGGGCCGCGACCCATTCGCCACCCAAAGCGACGACCATCGACAGGCCGGTCAGCGGGAACAGCAGACCCACGCCCAGCATCATCGCTCCGACGACGCGCTGCGTCCCGATGGGCGCGGGCGGCGGCGGGGCGAGGCGGCCATGGCGGCGACGCTTCCACCACAGGACGGGGGCCGTCACGCACAGGGTCAGCAGGCACAGGCATCCGGCCAGCATGAGCAGGCGATTGGCCTCCCCATATTGCTGGCCCTGATGCGTGGCGATGCCCCATTCGACCGCCTTTGCGCCCGGCCCGAACATGCGCCAGTCCATGTCCTGCACCACCGCGCCACTGGCCGCGTCGATGACGAGGGCGCGGGCGTCGTTCGCGCGAATTACCTGAGTCACCACCAGACATGGCGCGCCCGGTGCGAATGGCAGGATGATCTGGTATCCGGCGCGTAGTCCCCTGGCAGCAGCGATGCGCGCGATGGCGTCGATGCCCACGAAGCCGGGCGTTCCGGTCGCCAATCCACCTTCGCGCAGGGACCATGGCATTGCGTCGTTGGTCGATGCATCAAAGGGCAATGTCGCCATTTTCGGGCGACCCCAGCCATTGGCCGCGACGATCGATCGCAGCCCCCCGCCCCACACATCCGTCCACGGCATACCGGTCACGGCCAGGAACAGGATGGCCCCGGCCGACAGGAAGCCCAGCGTGCCGTGAAGGTCTCGCCAGAACAGGCGACCCCTCGCGCTGCCCCGGACGGCGAGTGCAGGCTGGCCGCGTCGGGGCCAGCGCAGATAGACGCCAGTGATGCAGAGCAGGATCGCCCAGCCCGCAACGACCTCCACCAGCCGGTTGCCGATCGGGCCGGTCAGGGCGAGGCTGTGCAGTTGCTTGACCCATTGCATCGCGCCACCATCGCGCATCGTACCGAGCAGACGCCCATTGCGCGGATCGACGAAATGGACCGTCTGCGCGCCATCGGCTGATCGGGTCGCGATGCGCCAGCTTTGGGAGGGCAAGGCGGGATGCGTGAGTTGCGCCACCGGCTCGCCGGTCGCCCGCTCGACCGCCGCGACCAGTCTGGAAGGCGCGAGCGGCACGCCCTCTGCCGGGGCGGGCAGATTCACGGGGTAGAGCGCTGCCTCGATCTCCGGCTTGTAGAGATAGAGCGCGCCCGTCACCGCCATCAGCGCCAGCACCGGCAGGACGATCAGCCCGGCATAGAAATGCCAGCGCCAGATCGCCCGATAGAAAGCGGCTTCGCGCATCTTGCCTTCCCCCGAATCAGAAATGGGCACGGACGCCTCCATAAATGGCGCGACGTTCCACGGGATAAAAAGCCACGCTGCCTTCGTCCGCCGCCGTCGCCGGATTGTCGGCGGCGTAGCGCACCAGCGCGCTGATGTCGCCGATCGCGCGCTTGCCGGTCAGGTTGCGCATGTCGAGGAACAGGGTGACGCCATCGCGGACTTCCGCCCGTGCGCCAAGGTTCAGCAGCGCATAGCTTCCGACCCGCTTCGTATTGGCATAATCCACCCATGCGCCCTGCGGGAGCCATTCGACCGATGGCGAGACGCTCATGCGTTCGGTGCCGAGTTTCAGCTCCGCGCGATAGACGTGGCGTGGCACCACGGGCAGGCGATTGTCGCCGAACTGGATGTCGCCCCGGAAACGAAAATCGCTATATTGATAGGATTGGCGCAGGGTTGCCCAAGGGGTGAAGGTCAGGTCCAGCCCCGCCTCCAGCCCCTGATGCCGGGTGCGGTCGGCGTTGAAGGTTGCCGCAGGGATGACGCCGGGGACGACGCTATATTGCAGTATTTCTCCCCTGATATCAGCGCGATAGAGGCTTATGTCCCATGTCGCGATGCCGACGGTGCCGCGCGTGCCGACTTCCGCCGTCCAGGCCTTTTGCGGACCGACCGAAGTGAAGCCGGGCGCGCCGCCTGCCGGCGCCTGACTCAGTTCGCCAAAGCCGGGTAGTTCGACCGACCGGCTGACATTGGCGTAGAATTGCACGGCCCCGGTCGGCTGGTAAAGCAGGCCGAATTTGGGGGCGAAGGTGTCGAATTGGGCGTCGCCGCTGCGTGCCGGGGCGAAGTGGTTGGCGATGCGCCGTTCGCCATGGGTGTAGATGCCGCCCGCGATCAGCCACAGGTCCGGCATCGGTGCGACGCGCACTTCGCCATAGCTATCGATCGTCTGCGCAGTCTGGCGCGCGGAGGCGGTTGGCGCGCCGCTGCGGCCCGCGATATTGACGAACTGGCGCGCATCGACGCTGCCGAATCGCGCCTGACTGCCAAGTGTCATTTCGACCGGCATACCGCCCAGATCGCCCGCCAGATCGAGGCTGGCGAACACCCCGCGATCCTCCGACTTCTGGTCGATGACCTGATAGATGGGGTGGTGCAGTTGCTTGGCGTTGAAATAGAGGCCAAAGGCAAGCGTGCCATTAGCCAGCGCCACGGTCGTGCGGTTTTGCAGACGGATCGAATCAATATCGCGCGCCTGATCGCCCACGCTGTTGCCCTTGCCCGGATTGGTGAGCGCATCCCTTTCGCTGAGCGCGCCCGCCAGATGCTGGCGGATCGACTGGACGCTGGCGTAGAAACGCGTCTCGACCCCCTCGCCCAGTTTCAGACCGACATTGCCGTTGAAGCGCACAGCTTTGCGGTCGCCATGGGCGCGGTCGCTGTCGGATCGGTCGGCGGTCAGTGCGGCATAGGCGTCGCCGCGATCGTCGGCATAGCCATAGGCCAGCTTGCCCCGGACGGTGTCGAAACTACCGCCGTCGATCCGCATGTCGATGCCCGGCGCGGCGCGTCCCGTAGGCGTCACGGCGTTGATCGCGCCGCCCAGCGTAGAGCCGCCGTAACGTAGCGCATTGCCGCCGCGATAGACTTCCAGATGCTGGAACACCTGCGGGTCGAGTTCCTGAAAATCGCCATTATCGTCGGCGGCGTTGATCGGGATGCCGTCCTGCAACAGCGTGAGCCCGCGCATATGATAGCCGCGCGACAGGCCAGAGCCGCGGATCGAAATGCGGACCTCCTGCCCGAAACGCGGCTGAGTATAGACGCCGGGCGAAAAGGCGAGCGCGTCGCGCAGCGAAACGGCCAGCCGGTCGGCATAGTCATCCGCTGCCACGACATCCACGCCGCCGGGGGTGCGCTGGACGCGGGCGATGGCGTCCTGCACCGCCGGGGTGGCGGTGACGATGAGGGTGGGACGGTCGGTTTCGTCTTCGGCGAAGGCGGGGGCAGACGACAGGATAAGGGCGCACAGCGATACGCTGCGCAGGCCATGGGTGTGGCGCATGGGGATTTAACCTACTGGAATAAGAATATTATTTCGGACGAAACAAATCCTCCCCTGCAAGGGGAGGTGGCTGGCCAAGGGCCAGACGGAGGGGTGTAACCCTATCGAGAAGGTGACACCCCTCCGTCAGCACTGCGTGCTGACACCTCCCCTTGCAGGGGAGGATCTATTAGGCAGCAGGCGGTCCCGATGATGGCGGCGGGGGCGCGGCCATGCGGGCTATGACGCCGGTATTCAGCGCGAAGGCGATCGGGCCGAAGGCCAGTTGCCAGGCAGGCAGCAGCAGGTCGGCCAGCACCAGTGGCGGAACGACCGGCTGGACCGATGCGGCAAAGGGGCAATGTTGCTGCCCGGCCATGCCATCGTCGGGTTGATGGTCGCGGGCAGGCACCGTGCCGCGTGCTACGACGACGTTCATCGCGCCCTGCCCGGTGCAGAGGGTCACGACCACGCCGCGATCGGTGCGCACCGGCATGAAGCCCGATGGCGCGATCATCTGGATCGCCAGGACGAGCAGCGCCAGCGCAGCCAACAGGCCGCGTGCGCCTTCATTCTGTCTGATCGCCCCCATCATCAATCGCCCGATACGGCAGAATCTATCCCGTGTCACTGGGACAGAATGACCATGACCTCTCACCTTGACGTAAACGTAAGGTAGGATTATATCCATGCCATGAACCAGCTCAGCAGCATCGCAGGCATCGAACTGCCCGACCATCGCGACCGGCAAAGCTACAGCATCACCGACCTCGCCGAAGAATTTGGCGTGACCGCCCGTGCGCTGCGCTTTTACGAGGACGAGGGGTTGATCTCGCCGGAACGGCAGGGACTGGCGCGTATTTATTCGCGGCGCGACCGGGCGCGGCTGGCGTGGATATTGCGCGGTAAGCGGGTGGGCTTCAGCCTGACCGACATTCGCGAGATGATCGACCTGTACGATGCCGACGAAGAGCATGAGGAACAGCGGCGCGTGACCGTGGCCAAGTGCAAGGCGCGCATCGACCTGCTGACCCGGCAGAAGGACGATATCGACGCGGCCATCGCCGAGCTGGCGTCTTTCGTCACTGCACTCACCCCTCAATAAAAACCCTACCGCATAAAAATTTCGCAGGAGAAGATCATGCCCAGCTATGCCGCCCCCGTTCGCGACACCCGTTTCGTGCTGGACCATGTGGTCGGCCTTGACCGCTATACCAACCTGCCCGGCTTCGAAAATGCGACGCCTGATCTGGTCGAGGCGATCCTGACCGAAGGCGGCAAGATGGCGGCGGAAGTGCTGTTCCCACTAAACGCGGTGGGCGATAAGGAAGGCTGCACCCGCAACCCCGATGGCAGCGTGACGACGCCGACTGGCTTCAAGGCGGCGTTTGACCAGTTCGTCGAGGGCGGATGGACGACGATTCATGGCCCCACGGAATTTGGTGGTCAGGGGCTGCCCTCCGTTCTGGCGACGGCCGTGGACGAATATGTGCTGTCGGCCAATCAGGCGTTCGAAATGTATCACGGCCTGACCGCAGGTGCGGTCGCCGCCCTGATCGCCAAGGGCAGCGCGGAATTGCAGCAGCGCTACATCCCCAACATGGTATCGGGCAAATGGACCGGCACGATGAACCTGACCGAGCCGCAGTGCGGCACCGACCTTGGCCTCATCAAGACCAAGGCAGTGCCCAACGCCGATGGCAGCTTTGCGATCACCGGGACCAAGATTTTCATCTCGGCGGGCGAGCATGACCTGGCCGAAAATATCATCCATCTGGTGCTGGCCAAGACGCCGGGCGCCCCCGACAGCAGCAAGGGCATTTCGCTGTTCGTCGTGCCTAAGTTCATGGTGCTGGACGATGGATCGCTGGGCGACCGCAACGCCGTGTCGTGCGGATCGATCGAACATAAGATGGGCATCCATGGCAACGCGACCTGCGTCATGAATTATGACGGCGCGACCGGATGGATGGTCGGCGAGGAGAATAAAGGGCTGGCCGCGATGTTCATCATGATGAACGCAGCGCGGCTGGGCGTGGGCCTGCAAGGGCTGGGTCAGGGCGAAATCGCCTATCAGAACGCCGTCCATTATGCCCGCGACCGGCGGCAGGGCCGCGCCCTGACCGGGGCTAAGGAGCCGGAGGAAAAAGCCGACACGCTGTTCGTCCATCCCGACGTGCGCCGCATGCTGATGGAGGCCAAGGCGATCACCGAAGGGCTGCGCGCGCTGATCCTGTGGGGCGCGTTTCAGGTCGACCTGTCGCACCATGCCGCGACCGAGGAAGAGCGCCAAATGGCCGACGATCTGATCGGCCTGTTGACCCCGGTCATCAAGGGATATGGCACGGACAAGGGCTTCGATGTCGCGGTTTCCAGCCAGCAGGTGTTCGGTGGCCATGGCTATATCTGGGAAAATGGCGTGGAGCAGTATGTCCGCGACGCACGCATCGCCCAGATTTACGAAGGCACCAACGGGATTCAGGCGATGGATCTGGTCGGGCGCAAGCTGCCGATGAATGGCGGCCGGGCGTTGCAGGCTTTCCTTAAGATCGTGGCCGACGAAGTGGCGGTGGCCAAGGGTAATGAGAAGCTGGCCAGCTTCGCCGATGCGCTGGAAAAGGCGAGTGCGCAACTGGGCGCGGCGACCATGTGGCTGATGCAGAATGCGATGAAGAACCCCGACAATGCGGGTGCTGGCGCACACCATTATATGCATATCCTGGGCATCGTCGCGACGGGCCTGATGTGGCTGCGCATGGCGAGCGCGGCGACCAGCCTGCTGGACACTGGCGAAGGCGACGCGAAGTTCCTGGAGGCCAAGTTGATCACCGCGCGCTTCTTTGCCGAACGGATCATGCCCGACGCGGGATCGCTGCGTCGCAAGATCGAGGGCGGCGCGGAGGCGCTGATGGCGCTCGACCCCGACATGTTCCTGGCGGCGTAATACACCCACACCCGTTCGGGCTGAGCGTGTCGAAGCCTCTTACTTCTCTTCTTCCCTACGAAGAACAGTAAAAGCCCTTCGACAAGCTCAGGGCGAACGGGTGTAGGTGACACTGCCCCGCTTTCTTCGCCCCGAACGGAACCCCTCTTCCCCTTCACGCGCTTGCCCCTATGAACCGCAGGGCCAGTCGCAGGGGGAATGATGACAGAACGCGTCGCGCAGCAGGTGCATGTCCATGCGCCATGGAAGATACCGCCGCGCGCCTGGTGGGAGATTTTGAAGCGCGTCTATACCGCCATGTCCGCCAACCATATCGGGCTACTGGCCGCCGGCGTGGCCTATTACGCCTTCCTGTCGATCGCGCCGCTGCTGGGTGCCGTCGTGCTGACCTATGGCCTGTTCGGCGATCCGGCGATGGTCGGGCGGCATATGCAGGCGATCATCTCCGTCGTGCCACAGGACGCCGCAGGGCTTATCAACGATCAGTTGCTGGGCGTCGTCAGCACCGCCAAGCCAGCGATCGGCTTTGGCCTGCTGCTGGCGCTGGTGCTGGCCATCTATGGCGCAACGCGGGCGGCTTCGGCGATCATGGAATCGCTCAACATCGTCTATGGGCAAAAGGAAGGGCGCAACATCCTGCGCTTCTACCGCACCTCGATGAGCATCACTTTCTCCGCCGTGCTGGTCGTGGTGGCGGGCGTGCTGACCGCGACGATCATTGGCCTGCTTCAGGATTTCCTGACCGGATGGGGTCCGGCCGTCCTCTTTGCGATCAAGGCGCTGACATGGGTCTTGGCGGGCCTGCTGGCCAGCCTGATATTCGGCCTCATCTACCGCTTTGGCCCCGATCGTCGTCAGGCGCAGTGGCAATGGCTGACGGTCGGTTCGGTGGCCGCGACGATCTTCTGGCTGCTCGCGACGCTGGGCGTGTCTTTCTACGTCTCGACCTTTGGCAATTATAACAAGACCTATGGGTCGCTGGGCGCGGTCGTCGTGCTGCAACTGTGGCTGTTCGTGTCGGCCTATATCGTCCTGCTGGGCGCGCAGATCAACGCGGAAGCAGAGCGACAGACAAGTGCGGACACCAGCGTCGCCCCGGCGGAGGAAAAAGCCGCATAATGTCGCTTGCCCTGCCTGCCGCCCCACGCTAAAGCGCCCTCCTTCGCCGACACAGGAGTGTAGCTCAGTTGGTAGAGCGTCGGTCTCCAAAACCGAATGCCGTGGGTTCGAGTCCCTCCACTCCTGCCAGTCGCTTCGCCGCGAACCTTGATCTTTCAGGGTTTCGCAGCTAGGCGCGTCAACGAAGTATGTGTCGCGAAGCAAGCGGCCGCCTCCCCCGGACGCCAGACAGGGCGGGACGGGAGGGCGGACTATTGCTTCGCGCTTTGGTGTTGGTACAGGATTTGAGGCAGGCGATGGCGAAGGTTTCTCCAGGCGAATTCGTCAATCAGGTGAAGACCGAAGCGTCGAAGATCGTGTGGCCCACGGGCCGCGAAACGGTGATGACCGGTGTCATGGTCGTCATCATGACGACGACGCTGGGCCTCTTCTTCTTTGGCATCGACACCTTCTTCGGCGCGATTGTCCAGTGGTTGCTGGGCGTTGCGGCGGGTCGGCCATAAAGACAGAATTTAAGACGCGATTGCAAAGCCCGCCGGCATCGCAATCGCAAAGTAGAAGTGCTTGGACGCGATTGCCGAGTTTGCCGGTTTACCCGGTCTGGACATCGCTCTGTTGGGAGTTTGAAACGGTAACATGGCGCGCTGGTACATCATCCACGCCTATTCGGGCTTCGAAAACAAGGTCAAGGAATCGATCCTGTCCGAAGCCGAGCGCATGGGCCTTTCCCAACTGGTCGAGCAGGTCGAAGTCCCTGTCGAAACCGTGACCGAAGTGAAGCGCGGCAAGAAGGTGCAGGTCGAGCGCAAGTTCATGCCCGGCTACGTCCTGGCCAAGCTGGCGATGAACGACGACATATACCATCTCGTCAAGAACACGCCCAAGGTCACAGGCTTCCTGGGTTCGATGGGCAAGCCACAGGCGATCAGCGAAACCGAAGCCGCGCGCTATTTCGGCGCACGCAAGGAAGCCGAAGCCGCCCCCAAGCACAAGGTCAGCGTCGATTACGAAATCGGCGATGCGGTCAAGGTATTGGACGGTCCCTTCGCCAGCTTCAACGGCACGGTCGAGGAACTGGATTTCGAAAAGAACCGGGTCAAGGTGTCGGTGTCGATCTTCGGTCGCGCCACGCCGGTGGAACTGGATTTCGAGCAGGTCGAACTGTCCAAGTAACGATTTATATCCGTCACCCCAGCGAAGGCTGGGGTCTCCCTGTTCTTCTCCACCGAAGAAAGTGGGATGCCAGCCTTCGCTGGCATGACGGCACACAGAATTTCCGGGCAACCGGGAATGCGCGCGGGAGGAGGCTTTTACCGGCCTTCGTTTGAACCGCTAAACTTGAACCGGAAGGCCAGCTTGCTGCCCTTCCACCTACAGAGTGAGTCATCATGGCTAAAAAGATTACGGGCTATATCAAGCTCCAGGTGCCTGCCGGAGACGCCAAACCTGCACCGCCAATCGGCCCGGCACTGGGTCAGCGCGGCGTGAACATCATGGAATTCTGCAAGGCGTTCAACGCGCAGACGGCCAATGTCGACAAGGGCACCCCGCTGCCCACGATCATCACCGTCTATGCCGATCGCAGCTTCACCTTCACGATGAAGCAGCCGCCTGCGACCTTCCTCATCAAGAAGGCGATGAACCTGAAGTCCGGTTCCAAGGAACCCGGCAAGATCGTCGCTGGTCAGATCAAGCGCTCGCAGCTTGCTGAAATCGCGCAGGCCAAGATGGTCGATCTGAACGCGAACGACATCGACGCTGCAACGAAGATCATCGAAGGCTCCGCTCGCGCGATGGGCCTTGATGTAGTGGAGGGCTAAGACCATGGCAAAGCTGACAAAGAAGGCCAAGGCTCTGGCCACCGCCATCGACAAGGAAAAGCTGCACGGCGTGAACGAGGCTCTGGGCCTGGTTCGCACCCATGCGACTGCCAAGTTCGACGAAAGCGTCGAAATCGCCATCAACCTGGGCGTTGACCCCCGTCACGCCGACCAGATGGTCCGTGGCGTCGTCACCCTGCCCGCTGGCACCGGCAAGGACGTTCGCGTCGCCGTGTTCGCCCGCAACGACAAGGCACAGCAGGCGCTCGACGCCGGTGCCGACATCGTGGGTGCCGAAGACCTGCTGGAATCGATCCAGGCCGGCAACATCGATTTCCAGCGCGTGATCGCGACGCCGGACATGATGGGTCTGGTCGGTCGTCTGGGTAAGGTTCTGGGTCCCAAGGGCCTGATGCCGAACCCCAAGCTGGGCACCGTCACACCAAACGTCGCCGAAGCCGTGAAGGCCGCCAAGGGTGGCCAGATCGAATTCCGCGTCGAAAAGGCCGGTATCATTCACGCAGGACTGGGTAAGACCAGCTTCTCGCCTGAAGATCTGCGCAAGAATTTCGATGCGTTCGTCGATGCCATCGTGAAGGCAAAGCCGACCGGTTCGAAGGGCAAATATGTCCGCAAGATCGCGCTGTCGTCGTCGATGGGGCCGGGCGTGAAGGTCGATGTGGCAGAAGTCGCCGCGATCTGATTTTTATGCTATGATCGCAGGGAAAGCCTCCTTCCTCGGAAAAGCGGAAGGAGGCTTTCCTGTTTTCAATTCATCCTCCCCTGCAAGGGGAGGGGGACCGCCAGCGTAGCTGGTGGTTGAGGGGTGTATTCCTCTCATGAGAGGGGGACACCCCTCCGTCGGGGCTACGCCCTGCCACCTCCCCTTTCCAGGGGAGGATGTAAAATCAGGGTGTGTGTGACCTAGCACCCTGAACGCTCCCCAACAGGGCGTAAGGAACAGGTCTTTTGGTATCCGTCGGAATGGCGGGTCGCTATTACCGATGGAACATAATTGCATGGCATTTGATAATCTCCCCCCCGTCCTCGCGCAGGCACTGACCGCCAAGGGCTATGAAGTCCTGACCGAAGTGCAGGCATCGGTCATCGAACCCGAAGCGATTGGCCGCGACATGATCGTGTCCGCCAAGACCGGGTCGGGCAAGACCGTCGCTTTCGGCCTCGCCATGGCGGGCGAACTGCTGAACGAGGAAGGCCGCCTGCCCCCCGCCGCATGGCCGCTGGCGCTGGTCATCGCGCCGACGCGCGAACTGGCGTTGCAGGTCAGCCGCGAACTGGAATGGCTGTTCGCTGGCGTGCGTGCGCGCATCGCCACCTGCGTGGGCGGTATGGACGCGGCCAAGGAACGCCGCGCACTGGCGCAGGGCGCGCATATCGTCGTCGGCACGCCGGGCCGTCTGCGCGACCATCTGGAACGCGGCGCGCTCGACCTGTCGGCGCTCAAGACCGCCGTGCTGGATGAAGCGGACGAAATGCTCGACATGGGCTTCCGCGAAGATCTGGAAGGCATCCTTGATGCCACGCCCGATGGCCGCCGCACGCTGCTGTTTTCGGCGACAATGCCAAAGCCCATCGTCGCGCTGGCCCGCCGTTATCAGAAGGACGCGATTCAAATCGCGACCACATCGACCGAGCGTGGCCATGGCGACATCAGCTATCAGGCGATGACCGTGGCCCCCGCCGACATCGAAAATGCGGTCGTCAATCTGTTGCGCTATCATGAAGCGGAAACGGCGATGCTGTTCTGCGCCACGCGCGACAATGTGCGTCATCTGCATGCCAGCCTGACCGAGCGTGGCTTTGCCGCCGTCGCCCTGTCGGGTGAGCATAGCCAGAATGAGCGCAACCATGCGTTGCAAGCACTGCGAGACCGTCGCGCCCGCGTCTGCGTCGCAACCGACGTTGCCGCACGCGGTATCGATCTGCCCACGCTGACGCTGGTGGTCCATGTGGAATTGCCACGCGACGCAGAAACCATGCAGCATCGTTCGGGCCGTACCGGGCGTGCGGGCAAGAAGGGAACGGCGGTCCTGATCGTCCCCTATCCCCGCCGTCGCCGCGTCGAAGCCATGCTGAAGGGCGCGAAAATCCCCGTCGAATGGACGACGGCCCCCAGCAAGGAAGCCATCGCGCAGCAGGATGCTGAGCGTCTGCGCGCGCAATTGCTGGCGCCTGCCGAACTGGAAGAGTCCGACTGGACGCTGGGCGCCGAACTGTTGGAGGCCAAGAGCGCCAAGGAAATCGCGGCCATGCTGGTCCGCTCCGCCCGCGCCGCCATGCCAGCGCCAGAGGAATTGCTGGACGCCAGCGAAGCCCCCGCGCGTCGCGACGGACCGCGCCCCGGTTTCGAGGATACCCAGTGGTTCCGCATGAATATCGGCCGCACCCAGAATGCCGATCCGCGCTGGATATTGCCGCTCATCTGCCGTCGCGGCCATGTGTCGCGCGGTGATATCGGCGCGATCCGCATCACCACGAACGAAACCATGTTCGAAATTCCAAAGGCGATCGCGACCAAATTCCTGGCGGCGGTCCGCCGTTCGGGCGAGGCAGGCGACGAGGGGGCGGACGTGATGTTCGATCCTGTCGATGGCGCGCCCCGCGAGGAAGCACGCGAAAACCGCAAGCAGTTGCGTCCCGCCAATGGCGACCGTCCCAACCGCACCGGCCCGCCCCGTGGCGGTCCGGGTGCCGGGTCGCGTGGCGGCGCTGCACCGCACAGCCCGCGTCCGTTCCGGGGCGCTGGCGCTGGTGGCCCGCGCAAGGGTCCACCACGCCCGCGCGGCTAAGGGCCTGATAGCCTTTAGGACATATGGGACCGAAAGGGGCCGTCAGTCATTGCTACCCGCATGACTGACGGCCCCTTTCTCATTCCCGTGCTGGGCGACCAGCTGACCCTCGACATCGCGGCGATGGCCGAGGCCGACAAGGCCCGCAGCGTCATCCTGATGATGGAGGTGGCGGACGAAACCACCTATGTCCGCCACCACAAGGCCAAGATCGCCTTCATCCTGTCGGCCATGCGCCACCATGCCGATCGCCTGCGGGCGCTGGGCTGGACAGTCGATTATGTGCGGCTGAACGATCCGGACAACAGCGGCAGCTTCACCGGCGAAGTCATGCGCGCGGTCGAACGCCACCGGCCCTGCGCCGTCCATGTGACGGAGCCAGGCGAGTGGCGGGTTCGCGCCATGCTGGAAAGCTGGGAGCTGCGCCTCGACGTCCCCGTCGTCATCCATGAGGATGACCGTTTCCTCTGCACCCATGCGGAGTTCGACACATGGGCGGCGGCGCGCAAACAGTTGCGCATGGAATTTTTCTATCGCGACATGCGGCGCAAGAGCGGCCTGTTGATGACCGCAGAGGAAAAGCCCGAAGGCGACCAGTGGAATTACGACGCAGACAACCGCAAGCCCGCGCCGCCTCGCGACCTGCTGATGCCGCAACCGCTCCGCTTTGCGCCCGATGCCGAAACCCGCGACGTGATGGATATGGTCGCCACGCGCTTTGCCGATCATATCGGCATTCTGGATCATTTCGCTTTCGCCGTGACGCAAGCGGATGCGCAGCGGCAGCAGCAACGCTTCCTTGATGAAGCGCTCCCCCGCTTTGGCGATTATCAGGACGCGATGCTGACCGACGAGCCATTTCTGTGGCACTCGATCCTGTCGCCCTATATCAATGTCGGCCTGCTCAATCCCATGGAGCTATGTCGGCAGGCCGAGGCGCGCTATCATGCAGGCAAAGCGCCGCTCAACGCGGTCGAAGGCTTCATCCGCCAGATCATCGGCTGGCGCGAATATGTGCGCGGCATTTATTGGCATGAAGGGCCGGATTATGCGCGCCGCAATGCGCTGAACGCCACGCGCGACCTGCCCGGATTCTACTGGACCGGCGACACGGACATGCACTGCATGGCACAGGCGATCGGCCAGACGATCGACCATGCCTATGCCCATCATATCCAGCGGCTGATGATTACCGGCAATTTTGCCCTGCTCGCAGGCGTCGATCCGCATCAGGTGCATATCTGGTATCTGGAAGTCTATGCCGACGCCTATGAATGGGTCGAACTGCCCAACACGCTGGGCATGAGCCAGTTTGCCGACGGCGGCCTGCTGGGGTCGAAACCCTATGCGTCGGGCGGCGCTTATATCAACCGCATGTCGGACTATTGTGGCCAGTGCCGTTACGACGTCAAACAGCGTGTGGGGCCGGACGCCTGCCCGTTCAACGCGCTCTATTGGGATTTTTTGGCGCGCAACGAACGGACGCTGGGCCGCAATGTCCGGCTGGCCCTGCCCTATCGCAACTGGGCGCGCATGGATGACGATACCCGCGCCGCCATCCGGGATCAGGCGGCGCGGTTTCTGGGGACGCTGGATTAGCCCGCCCCGCACAGCGTCAGCATCCGACCGGCCAGCTCACGCTCGCCCATGACGATATGCGCGACACCCAGCGTTTCCAGATGCGCAACTTCGGCATCGGAATGGGCGCGGGCAATGACCTGAAGATTGTCGTTCAGGTGCCGGGCATGTTCATGGATCGCGCCGCCCTCAAATCCTTCAGGCACCGCTATCAGCAGATGGCGGGCTTCGCGAATGCCGGCCTTCAGCAGATATTTGTCCTCCAGCGCATTGCCACGCACGACCGACATGCCCGCTTCCTTGGCTTCATCCACCCTGTCGCCGTCATCCTCGATGATGGTGAAGGCGACCTGCCGTTGGGTCAGCCGATCGGCGATCAGCTTGCCCACGCGGCCATAGCCGACCAGAATGACATGGCCGATCCCTGGCGCAGCGGCGGCCGCGACGCGTGCGTCTTCCTCGTCCTTCTCCTCCTGTTTGCGGCCACGCACCACCATCGAAAACAGAATGGGGTTGAGGAATATCGACACGATCGCACCGGCCAGGATCAGGTCGCGTGCGTCGGCAGGCAGGACGCCAAGGCCCGTGCCGAGCGTGGCAAGGATGAAGGAAAATTCGCCGATCTGCGCCAGGCTGACGGCGATGGTCAGCGCGGTGTCGCCGGGATAGCGGAACAGGCGCACGATGGCGAAGGCGGCGATGGACTTGCCCACGACGATGATCGCCACGGTCGCCAGCAGCGGCAGCGGCTGTTCCCATAGCACGCTGGGGTTGAACAACATGCCCACCGATACGAAGAACAGCACGGCAAAGGCGTCGCGCAGCGGCAACGTCTCCTCCGTCGCGCGACGGCTGAGCGGCGTTTCGCCCAATATCATGCCCGCAAAGAAGGCACCCAGCGCGAAGGACACGTCGAACGCATAAGCCGCGCCGAATGCGACGCCCAGCGCGATGGCAAGGACGGCCAGACGGAACAGTTCACGCGATCCTGTATGGACGACCCAATGCAGTGCCCATGGGATGACGCGGCGACCCACGATCAGCATCAGCGCGACGAAGCCTGCCACCTTGAGCAGTGTGCCGACCAGCGGCGCGATCAACGCCCCTGCGCCGCCCCCTGCGTCCGCGCTGTTCATGACATTGGCGAGCGCGGGCAGCAGGACGAGCGCCAGCACCATCACCAGATCCTCGACGATCAGCCAGCCTACCGCGATCCGGCCCCGCCGTGTCTCGACAAGGTTCGCGCCCTGAAGCGCGCGCAACAGCACCACCGTACTGGCGACCGAGAGAGCCAGGCCGAACACGACGCCGCCCAGCAACGGCCAGCCCATGATCTGCGACAGCCCCATGCCCAGCAGCGTTGCCACCGCGATCTGCACCAGTGCGCCGGGGATGGCGATATATTTGACCGACAACAGGTCTTTCATCGAAAAATGCAAGCCGACCCCAAACATCAGCAGGATGACGCCGATTTCAGCCAGTTCGTTGGCCAGCCCCGCGTCGGCAACGAAGCCGGGCGTGAAGGGACCGACCATGATCCCGGCGACCAGATAGCCGACAAGGGGCGAGAGTTTGAGCCTGTGGGCGATCGCGCCCATGATGAAGGCGACGACGAGACCGGCGACAATGGTCCCGATAAGGGGCGTGTGATGAGGCATGAAAGACTTTCGATCCGGTTCGTCAGGCTGTGTTGCAAGGGCAACGCCGCCTGACGATTTTTTATCCTTGGGCGACGGGCAGCAGCACGGCGGACAGCAGGGCGGCGGCAATGCCCAGACCCGCCATCACGGCGGGCATGAACCACCAGGGCGGGCGACGTTTGCGAGACATGAAGATGCTCCCTAAATCTGACGAAGGTCCGTCGGAGCGGACCGGATGCGTTTCGTCAGAAAGGAAGTGGGGGCGCGCGGGCGCACTTCGCGCCATCGCGCCGGCGTGCGAGGCGCGGGGAGGACACGGACCTAAAGGCTTGTACCGGAACACGGAAGCATAGGAGAAAGACGAGCACCGCCGAGACAAGCGCGACGAACGGCGCAACATGGCTATCCCCATCGCCATCCGGCCGGGTCGGCTGCGCCACCTGCGCGGCGGGCAGCGCGCGCACCTTAAGCACGACATCGCTCGTAGCTGGATTAAAAGCCGATCCAGTCACACGGCTGAGCGGTGGTCCCAGCGGCGCAAGCGCGGACAAAAGCGCCACGGCAATCAACATCCACAGCGTCAGCGCCCACGGGACGGCGGCGATGGCGACGTGCGCCCCTCTACCTTCTGCCCTGTGTTGCCTTGCCATCATGCGATAAATCTGCTCCGTAAGGTCTCAAGATAGAGGTTGGAACCACAGAAAACCAGCCCCGACATCGCCCCCGTAGTTGACAGGCGCGAGTCATTCCCTTACCGGGCCACATTCCCGCGCGGGTCGGCAAGGCAACATGTCTTTGGTGAGCGGCGTAAAGCAGATTTGAACGAGAAGAGATAAGCCATGTTCGCTATCGTGCGCACAGGCGGCAAGCAGTATCGCGTCGCCGCCGGAGACAAGATCGTCGTCGAAAAAATGGCCGGTGAAGCCGGTGACAAGATCACGCTGGACGACGTCCTGCTGGCCGGTGAAAACGGCGAGTTGAAGGATATCGGCGGCCTGACCGTTTCGGCGGAAATCATCGCGCAGGCGAAGGGCGAGAAGGTCATCGTCTTCAAGAAGCGTCGCCGTCATAACTATCGCCGCAAGAACGGCCATCGTCAGCGCCACACGATCCTGCGGATCGTGGCGATCGGCAACGAGGACAAGAAGTCCAAGAAGGCCGCCGCCAAGAGCGAAGACGCAGCCCCGGCCGCTGCCGAAGCCTGATCGCTTCGAACCGGTCGTTTGTTGTTACGCGGTTCCGGCTCTGGTGGATGTGATCATTCGCCTGGCCAACCGTTAAAGTAGGAGTTTGCACAATGGCACATAAGAAAGCAGGCGGTTCTTCGCGCAACGGTCGCGATTCGGAATCGAAGCGCCTTGGCGTCAAGAAGTTCGGCGGTCAGGAAGTGATCGGCGGCAACATCATCATTCGTCAGCGCGGCACCCGCGTCTATCCCGGTCGCAATGTCGGCATGGGCAAGGACCACACGCTGTTCGCACTGGGCGAAGGCCGCGTGGTATTCCACGCTGGCAAGCAAGGCCGCAAATATGTGTCGGTCGACGCACAGGCGCTGGCGGCTGAATAAACGGACGATCGATGACGGATCGTCCCCCGCATAAGGGGCGATCCTCCCGGTAGGGGCCAGTCTGGCACCGCCGGTTTTCGAGGGAAACAAGGGGCGCTCCTTTCATGGGAGCGCCCCTTTTTCCGTTGCGTGATTCTTGCCGGATCGCGACCGACAGACAAAGAGTTATTGCTCCTTCCGATTTCCCTCAAACCTCTGGAACTCCACGCCTTCTCACGCGTCGTGCGGAGCGGAACCTTCCAGAAAAGGAGCGTCGTCAAGCCGTCATCATTGATGGTTATCGGCGCATAAAAAGAGGAGAGACGAATGTTCGCCCGTACCCCCCGCCTGCTCCTGCGTCCCGGCTGGATGGAAGACGCGCCTGCGCTGGCCCACGCCATCGGGGACGTTGCGATCCTGCGCAACCTGACCCGCGCGCCCTGCCCCTATGGGGTGGATGATGCGGGCGAATTTCTGTCCCGTCCGCAGGACGCCCGCCTGCCCCGCTTACTGGCCTTTTCCCGCACACAGGGCGCACCGCGCCTGATCGGCGGCTGCGAAGTCATGCGTGATGAAGATGGCAGTCACGAACTGGGTTACTGGATCGCCCGCCCCTACTGGGGTCTGGGCTTTGCGACCGAAGCGGCCCGCGCCGTCATGGGCATGGCCCACGCCAATGGCGTCACCGCTATCCGCGCCGCTCATTTCGCCGACAACCGCGCATCGGGCAACGTCCTGCGCAAACTGGGCTTTCGCTACACCGGCCGGATCGAACAGCGGTTCAGCCCGGCGCGCAACAGCCATGCCGACTGCCTGACGCTGGAGGAAGGCATGATGCCGGGGTCTTATACCGACCCCGCAGCGGACCTCTACGCCGACGCGATGCCCGCTCTGGCGGCCTGATCGGCGGACGAAACGCCGGGTCCGGGGATGCAGATGCCCCGGACCTGGCGACCAGAACTACATGCCCTGCTTTCGCTCCATCACATGCACGGACTTCTTCTCCATTTGTGTATCGGCGAACGGCGCGAAACCCAGCTTGCCCGCGACCGCAATCGACGCGCCATTGTCCGGCTCGATGATGCAGCGAATCGCCGGGGCATCGAGATAAGCATCAGCCCAGCCCAGCACGGCGGCCATCGCTTCTGTTGCGATGCCCCTGCCCCACGTCTGCGGTCCCAATACCCATCCGGCCTCCGGCACGCCATCCAGTTCAGGCAGGCCGCGCGCGGCGTTCAGCAGCCCCGCCTCGCCCAGAAAAGCGCCGGTGGCCCGATCCTGCACCACCCACATGCCATAGCCCAGCAGCGACCACATGCCCGCATAGCGCAACAGCCGGAACCAGACCGCCTGCGCATCCTGTGGCGATCCGCCGATATGGCGCACGACCTGAGCATCGCTCCATAAGGCGCAAGCCGCGTCGAAATCGCCGACGCCATGCGGGCGCAGTATCAGTCGATCGGTGTGCAACAGCGGGGCAGTCGTCATCCCGCGATAAAAGCCTGACCCCGCCCGATGGTCAAGCCACCGACGCCAGCCCCCTGTCGCTGCGTGCATCGGCATAGTCGCTCTCTGCCCGCCCGATCAAATGCCGGTCATCGACTTTCCACGGATGAAAGCCGGGCAGGAAATAGCCAAGCCACGGACGCGCGACCCGCAGCAATATGCCGGGCCGCACCAGCGCATAATGTAGCAATCCGCCCCACGCCCGCACGCCGGTCACGCCGTCCTGCCGCAGCAGGTCCATCATGCCGCGTGCGCGATGGTGCAGGAAATGCCTGGTCGCGATCAGCATCATCAGCGTCTTGAGCCGCCAGCGCTTCGCCCGGCTCCAGTCGCGTGTGGCGTGCATCCATGTGTCATGCGCCACGCCCTTATGCTCGATTTCCTCGATCGCGTGCCAGCGCCACAGCGCCGCCAGTTCCGGGTCTGCGCCCTTCAGGTGTCGCGGATCGCGCAGCAACTCATGGGCCAGAATCGCCGTGAAATGCTCCAGCGCCATCGTCGCGGCCAGGCTGACGATCGGCGCGCGGCTTTTGGCCATATCCAGCACATGAATGACATCCGCCTCCAGCCGCGATACGTCATAGCCATGGTCGGTCACTTGCCGGTTGAACGCCAGATGTTCGCGGCTATGCGCCACCTCCTGACGAATGAAGGCCGCGATCTCTCCTGCCAGCTTGTCCGGCGCGCCATCGCGAAAGGCGCGAACGCTTTCGATGAAATAAGCCTCCCCGCGCGGGAAGGTGACGGACAGCGCGTTGAAGAAAGCCGTAGCGATCGGGTCCGCGTTCAGCCAATGTCGCGCCGACGCAGCGCCTCTGCCAAAACGGCGGTCGCGGGGGATGATGGTCAGGTCTTTCGGTGTCATGTGCGTAGCCTCTTCTGGTTACTTACATTGATGTAAATAAGAGTTACTTACACTCATGTCAATAAAGCGCTCGCGCCTCACTCCCGACGAAAGCCGCCTCGCCGCGATGGAGGCGGCGCGCGCGCTGTTGATCGAAGCCGGGCCGCAGGCCGTGACACTCAAGGCCGTCGCGGGCAGGATCGGGCGCACTCACGCCAATCTGCTGCACCATTTCGGGTCGGCGGCGGGATTGCAGAAAGCGCTGGCCGCCTATCTGGGCGACACGATCACCGCGACCATCGGCGAGGCGGTCAACGCCGTGCGCCGTGGAGAGGTGGAGCCACGCCGCATCGTGGACATGACCTTCGACGCGTTCGATGCAGGCGGCGCGGGCGCACTGGCCAGTTGGATGCTGGCATCAGGCAATGAAGACGCGCTCGATCCGGTGGTGGAGGCGATCCACCGGCTGGTGGACAAGCTGGCTGCGACCGCGCTGACCCCGCGTCTGGCCGACCTGATCCGCGAACAGACGCTGATGCTGGTCCTCGTGGCGCTGGGCGATTCGCAGATGGGCGGACCGATGGCGTCATCGCTTGGCCTGTCGCGGGAAAAGGCACGGGAAATGGCCACGCGCGGGTTGATTGCCGTGCTGATGGAGGAGGCATCGGCCATGGCCGCACGGGCCGCGCAGGACCGTGACGCGAAAGCGACACAAGCCAAGGTTTAATTCTGCGTCATAAGGCGCTATGGGCCGCCCCATGCATTTTCTCGATCAAGCAAAAATATTCATCAAATCCGGCTGGGGCGGCCCCGGCGCGGTCAGTTTCCGCCGCGAAAAATATGAGGAATATGGCGGCCCGGACGGCGGCAACGGCGGCAAGGGCGGCGACATCATCTTCGAAGCGGTGCAGGGTCTCAACACCCTGATCGACTTCCGCTATACCCAACATTTCAAGGCACCGCGCGGCACGCCCGGCATGGGCAAGAACCGCTATGGCGCGGGCGGCAAGGATCTGATCATCAAGGTGCCGGTCGGCACGCAGATCCTGTCCGACCCCAAGGTGATCGAGGGTAGCGAGGACGAAGACGGCTATCCCGAATATGGCGAGCAGGAAATCCTGGCCGATTTCACCGAAGTGGGTCAGCGCATGACATTCCTGCGCGGCGGCGATGGCGGCCGTGGCAACATGTCCTACAAGACCAGCACCAACCGCGCCCCGCGTCAGCATGGCACGGGCTGGCCGGGTCAGGAAATGTGGGTCTGGCTGCGCCTCAAGCTGCTGGCCGACGTGGGTCTGGTGGGCATGCCCAACGCAGGCAAATCGACGCTCATCAATCAGGTCACGAATACCAAGGCGAAGGTCGGCGCCTATGCCTTCACCACGACCAAGCCGCAACTGGGCGTCGTGCTGCACAAGCAACGCGAATTCGTGCTGGCCGACATTCCCGGCCTGATCGCGGGCGCGGCAGAGGGCGTGGGTATCGGTGACCGGTTTCTGGGCCATATCGAGCGTTGCCGCGTGCTGCTGCACCTGATCGACGCGACCGGTGACGATCCGGTCGAAGCGTTCCATATCGTGCAGGAAGAACTCACCGCCTATGGTGAGGGGCTGGACGAAAAGCCGCAGATCGTCGCGCTGAACAAGGGCGATCTGCTGGGCCAGGAACTGATGGAAGACATTGCCGACCAGCTGCGCGAGGAAGGCGTGGAGGATATCTTCATCATCTCCGCCAGCACCGGCGAGGGGATGGAAGCCCTGCTCGACGCGATCCTGCCGATCGTGGGTGAAGCCAAGGGTGAAGTGATCAGCGAGACGGGGGAAGAAAGCGAAAAGACGTGGTCGCCGATCTAGGCGTCAACTAGTCTACTCCCGTTCGGTTCGAGCTTGTCGAGAACGGCCCGCTAACTTCTCGACAAGCTCGAACCGAACGAATGTAGTTTTAGAATCCATGACCGCCCTCTCCGGCTTTCCCCCCGCCGCCATTCGTCGGCTCGTCATCAAAATCGGTTCGGCCCTGCTGGTCGATCCGGCCGGGGAAGTGCGCGCCGATTGGTTGCGCACGCTGGTCGCCGATGTCGCCGCGCGTAAAGATGCGGGACAGCAGATCATCATCGTCTCGTCCGGCGCGATCGCGCTGGGCGCACGGCGGCTGAAACTGCCCAAAGGCGGTCGCGGCAGTCTGGAAGATGCGCAGGCTGCGGCGGCGACAGGCCAGATCGCCCTGTCGCAATGCTGGGCCAGCCTGTTGCAGGAACGCGGCATCGTCGCCGCGCAGATGCTGGTGACGCTGGACGATCTGGAAAATCGCCGCCGCTACCTTAATGCGTCGGCCACGCTGGAGCGGTTGATGGCGCTGGGCGTCGTGCCGGTGGTCAATGAGAATGACAGCGTGGCGACGGCGGAAATCCGCTTCGGCGATAATGATCGGCTGGCGGCGCGTATCGGACAGGCAGCACGGGCTGACGCAGTTGTCCTGCTGTCGGACGTGGACGGGCTTTACACGGCCAACCCGCAAGTCGATGCGGACGCGATGCTGATAGAGACAATAGACAGGATCGACGCGCGAATCGCGGCCATGGCAGACGGCGGTTCCGCGTCGGGCATGGGTTCGGGCGGCATGACGTCCAAGATCGAGGCGGCAAAGATCGCCACCGGCGCGGGCGCGCACCTTGCCATCATTTCGGGCAAGGTCGATGCTCCGCTGTCCCGATGGGCCGATGGCGGCAAGGGGTCGATCTTCCTGGCCGCCCCGGTCAAGCGCGCGCGCAAGGGCTGGCTGGCCGGGCGGCTGACGGTGCGCGGACGCATCATCGTGGACGCGGGCGCGGAACGGGCGCTAGGCAAGGGCAACAGCCTGCTCCCCGCTGGCGTAGCGAGCGTCGAAGGCATGTTCGCGCGCGGCGACGTGGTGGACATCGTGGCGCAGGACGGGCGGATCATCGCGCGCGGCCTGATCGAATATGATAGCGAGGCCGCGACCAAGATCGCCGGCAGACGCAGCGAGGACATTCCCGCACTGCTGGGCGAAATGCCCCGGTCGGTGCTGGTCCATCGCGACCATATGGCGATGGTCTGACCGCCCATGCCGTTCAGAATTGCCATGACGGGCGCGACGGGTTTCGTCGGCGCGCAGGTGTTGGAACAGGCGCTGGCTGACGGCCTGCGCGTCAATGGCCTGACCCGCAGTGCCCAGCCGCCGCGCGCGCGGCTGAAATGGGTGCCGGGATCATTGGAGGAAGCCGCCGCACTCGACACGCTGGTGCGGGATGCCGACGCCGTGATCCATATCGCGGGCGTGGTGAACGCGCCAGACCGCGACGGGTTCGAAGCGGGCAATGCGCGCGGCACCATGGCCGTGGTGGACGCGATGCGGCGGCGCGGCATCCGGCGGCTGATCCATGTCTCCTCGCTCGCCGCGCGCGAACCGGGCCTGTCGGACTATGGCTGGTCCAAGGAACTGGCCGAACGCCATGTGAAGGCGAGCGGCCTCGATTGGACCATCGTGCGCCCCCCCGCCATCTACGGCCCGAACGACCGCGAAATGCTCGAACTGTTCCGCATGGCCAAGCGCGGCATCATGATGCTGCCGCCGGGCGGGCGATTGTCCGTCATCCACGTCAGCGATCTCGCCCGGCTGCTACTTGGGCTGGCGCAGGAACGCGACGTCAGCCTCGCCCATGTCTATGAAATCGACGACGGCACCCCGAACGGCTGGGATCATAAGGATTTCGGCGCAGCGATCGGCAAGGCGGTCGGACGCAGCGTGAAGACGCTCGCCACCCCCGCCTGGCTACTGGGCGTCGCCGCCCGCACCGACCGCATGATCCGCGGCAAAAACGCCAAACTCACCCCCGACCGCGTCGATTATTTCTGCCACCCGGATTGGGTCGCGGCGACGGCGAGCCATGTGCCGAAGCAACTATGGATGCCACAAGTCACGACGGCGGAGGGACTGAAGGCAACGGTTGAGGCGTATCGCGTGAAGGGGTGGCTGTAGGAACTGTCGATCAAGAAGCGACATGAAGGATCCTCCCCTGCAAGGGGAGGGGGACCGTTCGCAAAGCGAATGGTGGAGGGGTGTCCCCCTATCGAGAAAGCGACACCCCTCCGTCTGGCCTACGGCCAGCCACCTCCCCTTGCAGGGGAGGATGACAGGAAGCGACGGCATGCGGCATCACCACGGAAAAGCGGCGGTAGTTTGCGACACTTGCAGGTATTGACGATTTAGGAACGCGTTCTCACTGTGTGGGGATGAAGGCCATCTTCCCTCTAATGCTGACAGCCGCTGCATTCTGCTCGGATGGACAAGCTACCAATCAGTCATCTTCTAGCAACCGACTGGAAGCGGGGACTACCGCGCTCGCGAAAGTTGCGTTTCGAGGGAGGGTCACGGACGACGCCGACATACTCAACCCTGAGCAAGAGGCGAGCCTGTCCACCCGGTTGCAGGCGTTCGAGGACGCATCTGGTCACCAGATGGTCGTAGTCACGGTGCAGTCGCTTGGGGGACGGGACGTGGCCGTGTTCACAAAGGAGCTTGGCAACACTTGGGGTATTGGAAGAGCCGAACAAGACGACGGGATTATACTTCTTGTAGCGCCAAAAGAACACATGACGCGGATAGAAGTTGGGCTGGGCTTGGAACGGACACTTCCGAACACCTTATGCCAGCAGATAATGGATAATGAGATCATTCCCCACTTCCAGAACGGCGACTATCCGAGCGGCATCAGTGCTGGGGTGATCGCCCTCATCAGCCATGCATCCTAGGGCGAGGACTATGGCTGCTTTCTACCCTTTTCGACCACACCCAAAACGCATCCACCGATTCACCCCGGCTTCTTCGCCCGCTGCTCCGCCAGAAACTCGCTGATCGCCTGCCCGCTCGCATTGAGCAGCGGATAAGTGCGCGCATCCGACAGCCAATCCGGCCGTCGCGCACCGCTGCCGTAGAAGGTGTCGTAGACAAGACTGAACGCCAGGAACATCAGCGTCGCGCCGATCAGGCCCTTCACCGCGCCGAAGCCGCCGCCCAGCACGCGGTCGACCGGCCCCAGCACCGACTGGCGCGTGCGGCGACCGATGGCGTGGGCGATCATCTTGCCCGCGCCGAACGTCACGCCGAACACCAGCACCAGCGCCAGCACCGCCGCGCCGCTGGTCGATCCGACGAGCGGCGTCAGCAATTCCGCCGCAGACGCATGAAACAGGCGGATGGCGAAGATCGCCAGCACCCATGCCATGAGCGAGAGCGTTTCCAGCACAAAGCCGCGCAGCAGCCCCAATATGGTGCAGCCGCCAATGGCGAGCAGGACGAGAATGTCGATCGCGTTCATCGCCAGCGTGGCTATCCGCGTCCCAGCATCTGGTCAACCAACTGTGCGAGGGTGCGGAAACCACTGACCGCGATTCCCTTCACCCCGTCAGCCGCCGCCGCAGGAATGAAGGCGCGGTTGAAGCCCAGCTTGGCCGATTCGCGCAGACGCAGCGGCGCATGGGCAACCGGGCGGATCTCGCTCGACAGCGCGATTTCGCCAAACAGCACGACATCGGACGGCAACGGCTTTTCCGACAGCGCCGACACCAGAGCCGCCGCAACCGCCAGATCGGCGGCAGGGTCCGACAGCCGATACCCCCCCGCCACGTTCAGATAGACTTCGCAGGTCGAAAAGCTCAGCCCACAGCGCGCCTCCAGCACCGCCAGCACCATGGCCAGCCGCCCGCTGTCCCATCCGACCACCGCCCGGCGCGGCGTCGCCCCGCTCGACAGGCGTACGACCAGCGCCTGTATCTCCACCAGCACAGGCCGCGTCCCCTCCAGCGCCGGGAAGACCGTCGCGCCGGTCACGGTTTCGTCGCGATGGGTCAGGAACAGGGCGGACGGGTTGGCGACCTCCTCCAGCCCTTCGGAGACCATGGCGAACACGCCGATCTCGTCCGTGCCGCCGAAGCGGTTCTTGATCGCGCGCAGGATGCGATATTGGTGGCTGCGCTCCCCTTCGAACGCCAGCACGGTATCGACCATATGTTCCAGCACGCGCGGCCCGGCGATGCTGCCATCCTTGGTCACATGGCCCACCAAAATCATCGCAGTCCCACGCTGCTTGGCGAATTTGATCAGTTCTTGGCTCGAAGCGCGCACCTGGCTGACGGTGCCGGGCGCGCCCTCGATCAGGTCGCTGTGCATCGTCTGGATCGAATCGATCACCACCAGCGCGGGCGGCGGCCCTTCCCCCAGCGTCGTCAATATGTCGCGCACCGACGTCGCGCTGGCCAGCATCACCGGCGCATTGCCCAGCCCCAGCCGCTGCGCGCGCAACCGCACCTGATCGGCGGCTTCCTCACCACTGATATAGACGACCGACAACCCGCGCGCCGCGATCCGCGCCGCCGCCTGTAACAAGAGGGTCGATTTGCCGATCCCCGGATCGCCGCCGATCAGCGTGGCCGATCCCGCCACGATCCCGCCGCCCAGCGCCCGGTCGAATTCGGCGATGCCGGTGCTGGTGCGCGGCGGCAGGGCGACTTCGCTGTCCAGCCCCACCAAAGTGATCGCCCGCCCGCCGGTATGCAGATCGTGCCGCGCGGAAAAGACGGTCTCGCCCGCCTCCTCCACGATGCTGTTCCACTCACCGCAATCCTCGCACTGCCCCTGCCACCGCGCGGCGACGGTGCCGCATTGCTGACAGACGAATTTGCGCTTTGTCTTGGCCATGGCGTCGATATGCCGCCATGATGCGAACAATGCAAGAACATTGCCATGACACTGGAAACCTACGTCACCCTCGCGCATTGGTGACCCGATGAAAACAATCCGCGTCGCAAGCTATAATATCCGCAAGGCCATCGGCACCGACCGGCGACGGATTCCCGAACGGGTGCTGGAGGTGCTGGCGGAGGTGGACGCCGACATCATCGCTTTGCAGGAGGCCGACCGGCGCTTTGGCGTGCGGTCCGCCGCGATACCCGCCGCGATGCTGGACCGGCAGAGCGATTATAAATCCGTGCCGATCAATGTGCAGGTCGATTCGATGGGCTGGCACGGCAACGCCATCCTCGTGCGCAAAGCGGCAGATGTCGGCGCGCACGACGTGGTCCATATCCCCTATCTGGAGCCGCGCGGCGCGACCATGGCCGAAGTGTCGGTGAAGGGCGTATCCATGCGCGTATTCGGCATGCATCTCGACCTGTCGGGCCTGTGGCGGCGCAAGCAGGCGGCGGCGGTCATCCATGCCGCCGCGCAGGGGAATGCGATGCCCACCGTGCTGATGGGCGACCTTAACGAATGGAGCGCCAACCGGGGATGCCTGGCCGACTTCGCCCGCCACTACAGTTTTGCCGGATGCGGGCGCAGCTATCATGCGCAACGCCCCGTCGCGCGGCTCGACCGGATCATGCATTGCGGCAAGCTGACCCTGACCGACTGCGGCGTCCATGAAAGCGCGGCGGCGCGTAAGGCGTCTGACCATCTGCCGATCTGGGCCGATTTCAAAATCTGAGGGTTGTTTGAGAATGCGTGGAAGGACGCATTTTGCGGCGGCACCGGCCCGCACCCCCTCCCGGCCTCCCATTCAGGATATTCTGTGGGCGGCCGGGAGGGGGTGCGGGCCGGTGCCGCCGAATGCGCGTATGCGCATCCTCAAACGAACCTCGACAAGTTCCCCGCCCTCTGCGACGTTCGGCGTATGAAGGAGAGAGAACTCAGGCTCGCGCTGGTCTGCTATGGCGGGATCAGCCTGGCCATCTACATGCATGGCATCACCAAGGAGGTGTGGCGGCTCGCACGGGCCAGCCGCGCCTATCATGACGGCGCGCCACCGGGCGAAGGCATAGAGGGCGTCTATGGCCGCCTGCTTGGCGAGATGGAGGCGCAGAGCGGCGTGCGGCTACGTGTGCTGCCCGACATCATCGCCGGTGCCAGCGCGGGCGGCATCAACGGCATCTTTCTGGCGCAGGCGATCGAGACGGGACAATCGCTGGAGCCGCTGACAGCGCTGTGGCTCGACAATGCCGATGTCGACAGCCTGCTCGACCCCGACGCCCGCCCTGCCCGTGCGATGACGAAATTCTGGGCAACGCCACTTGTGTGGATGGCCGCGCGCCGCCCCGGCGACGCGGTGGAACGCACCGTCGCGCCGGACACGCGGGAAGAAGTGCGGATGAAACTCTCCCGCTTCATCCGCTCGCGCTGGTTCGAACCACCCTTTGGCGGAGAGATATTCTCCCACATGCTGCTCGACGCGTTCGATGCAATGGCCGCCGCCCCGCGAGGCAACCCGCTGTTGCCCGAAGGCCATCCGCTCGACCTGTTCGTTACCGTCACCGATTTCGAAGGCCATCCCCAAAGCCTGACACTCAACAGCCCGCCGCAGGTGGTAGAGACGGAGCATCGCCTCTCGATCGGCTTTCGCGCGCGGGGACGGGCGAGCGAGGGTGCGCAGCGCGCCTTTGCCGATCCGGTCGAACTGGTGTTCGCCGCGCGCGCGACGGCCAGCTTCCCCGGCGCATTCCCGCCTTTCACCGTGCGCGAACTCGACCGCGTGCTCAAACGCCGCCATCGCCACTGGGCGACGCGTGACAGCTTCCTGGCCCGCGCCCTGCCCCGCCATGCGGCACGCGGCACGGCGGAGGAGGCGGTGCTGATCGACGGATCGGTACTGGCCAACGCCCCCTTCGCGCAGGCGATCGGTGCGCTGCGCAACCGCCCGTCGCGGCGAGAGGTGGATCGCCGTTTCGTCTATATCGATCCCAAGCCCGGCCACCGCTCGATCCGCCTGAATAAACAGGGCGAACAGGAAGACGCCCCCGCCGGTGCGGACACGCCGCTGCCCGGCTTCTTCCGCACTATCTTTGGCGCATTGAGCGACATTCCGCGCGAACAGCCGATCCGCGACAATCTGGAGGCGATCGACCGTCATTCCACCCGTATCCGCCGGATGCGCCGCATTCTCGACGCGCTGCGGCCCGGCATCGAGGCGGAGGTGGAAAGCACGATCGGCGGCATGTTCTTCCTCGATCGCCCCACCCCCGCCCGCCTGTCCGCCTGGCGCGCCAAGGCGCAACAGCGCGCGGCGGGATCGGCCGGGTTCGCCTTTCCCGCCTATGGCCATCTCAAACTGTCGGGCATCGTCGAATCGCTCGCCAACCTGCTGTTCCACCTGTCGGGCGAAGACAGCATGATGATGCGGGACGCCTATCGGCAGGCGATCTGGGCACAGATCCGCAGTGACGGCGCGGATCAGTTGACCGACAAGGATGGCGCATCGTCCGCCCCCGTCACTTTCTTTCGCACCCATGACCTTGCCTTCCGCATCCGCCGTCTGCGCTTTCTGGCGCGGCGGCTGGCCGAAACGCTGGAAAGCGACGAGGACGCACAGGCGGGCGATGTGCAGGCGATGCACGATGGCATCTATGCCGCGCTGGCGCTTTACGCCGAATGTGAGGATAGCGATTTCCATGGGGCTGCGGTCGTTGCGGCTGCCCGCGAAGTCCCCAACGACGCGGCGGCGGCGCTGGCGGCTGTCGCACAGGAACGCGGCCTTCAGGCGCGCGACGATGCCGCCGACCGCATCCTTGCCGACGCCTTCGCCGCCCTGCCAAAGGGGTCGCGGCGAACCATGCTGCTCGCCTATCTCGGCTTCCCATTCTACGACATCGCCACATTACCGTTGCTTCAGGGTGACAGTGTCGATGAATATGATCCGGTGAAGGTCGATCGGATATCGCCCGAAGATTGCTCGGCGATCCGGTCGGGCGGCGCGCAGGCGACACTCAAAGGCATTGAATTCAACAATTTCGGCGCCTTCTTTAGCAGGGTCTATCGCGAAAACGATTATCTCTGGGGTCGTCTGCACGGTGCGGAGCGGCTTCTGGACATCGTGATTTCGGCAATGCCCGCAGCAAGCCGTCTTTCGTCCGATCATGTTCACGCCTATAGGCGAGCCGCTTTCCTGGCGATCCTGGACGAGGAAGAGTCGCGACTGACTCATGCGTCCGATCTAATCGCCAGCTTGCGGGAGGAAATCGGTTGAGCAGGCGTTCGAAGCTGGTTCCGATGGTCATGATGCTGGCGCTCGTCGCTGGCTGCCGTGCGTCCGATGAAGGGGCGCAGGCGGACAATAGCGTTGCGCCTCAGCCTGTCGCCGTCGCCGCTGCGGCACCCCCCGCCCCGCCGCCGCCAGCGCCCATTGCCACGCCACCCGCAAAGCCCGCACCGACCGTCATCGTCCGCGCCCAGCCAGCCCCGGAATTTCCGCTCGACCTGCCCCCGTCCGACGTCGCCGCCAGCGCCGCGCCCTTCCCACGCGAAGTGACGCAGTTCATGGTGTCGCGCGACGGATGCGACCATTTTCGGGGCGAGGAAGCCTATGATGCGGAACGCCGCGCCTATATCGACGAAAGCGTCGCCGAACTATGTCAGGGGTCGGACGCAAAACTGGCGATGCTGCGGCGGCGCTATTCGGGCGACCCGTCAGTCATTGCCGCGCTGCGTGGCTATGAGGACCGGATAGAGGATCACGCCGACGATTGATCGTTCAGCGATGAACGCTCAGGGCAGCAGCGCGTCGATGGCATGGGCCAGGTCGATGTCGCGCTGCGACAGGCCACCGGCGTCATGGGTGGTCAGCGTTATGACAACGCGGTTGTAGACATTCGACCATTCAGGATGATGATCCGCCTTTTCCGCCAGGATGGCGACCCGCGTCATAAATCCGAAGGCGGCAACGAAATCGGGGAAAGTGAACTTCCGCACAATCCCGTCCGGTTCGGACACCGCCATCCATTCGGGCAGCTCGGCCAACGCCAGCGCACGCGCCTCATCATCCAGTTTTTCGATCATCGGCGGTACTCCATCAAAATCTTTGGCCTCATGACGGGCTTTGGCTTATGTGACAGCCATGTCGCATCATGGTCAACCACCCCGCTTAGCGCCCACCCCGCAGGATATAGAGACGCTGGCGCTGGAGGCGTTGAGCCGCCTGCCCGAACCGTTTCGCGACCATCTGGCCCATGTCGTGCTGTTCGTACAGGAATTTGCCGACGCCGATATCCTCAAGGAGATGGAGGTCGACGATCCTTTCGGGCTGACGGGCCTCTATACCGGCCGCCCGGTGGGCCAGGAAGCACAAAGCGGCGATCCACCACCGACCGTCCATCTGTTCCGCCGCCCCCTGCTGGACGAATGGGTGGAAACGGGTGTGCCGCTCGACGTTCTGATCAACCATGTCGTGGTGCATGAAATCGGCCATCATTTCGGCCTGTCGGACATCGACATGCATGTGCTGGAGGATATGGTCGCTTCATGACGCGCGCGGGGTTGCGTCTTACCGACCTTGCCTGCCTGCGCGGCGGGCGGATGCTGTTTCGCGGCGTGTCGCTGGCGCTGGAGCCGGGCGAAGGCGCGTTGCTGGTCGGGCCGAACGGCGTGGGAAAATCCAGCCTGCTACGGATATGCGCAGGCCTGCTTCCGGCCTTTTCCGGAACGATAACGCGTCGCGGTAGCATCGCGCTGGCCGACGACCGCCTTGCGCTCGATATGGAAAGACCTCTGGTCCTCACTCTGGAATTCTGGGCGCAACTCGACCGCGCCGAACCCGCCAAACTCGCCGCTGCGCTGGACGCCATGGCCCTGACGCCACTGGCCTACGTGCCCGTGCGGATGCTCTCCACCGGCCAGCGCAAGCGGGCAGCGCTGGCGCGAGTGATCGCATCGAACGCCGACATCTGGCTGCTGGACGAACCGGCCAATGGCCTGGATGCGGCATCGACCGACTTGCTGGGCGCCGCAGTCAGGCGGCATCTGACGGCGGGCGGCATCGTCCTGGCCGCCTCCCACCAACCCCTGCCAATCGACGGCCCGGTGACGATCGCCTTGCAGGACTATCAGGCTACCGACGACCGGGCGGACGCGGCATGAGGACGCTCTGGCTACTGGCGCGCCGCGATCTGTATCAGGGCTGGCGATCGGCGGGCCTGTGGCTCCCGGTCGCCTTCCTGCTGCTCGTCGCCAGCCTCTACCCCTTCGCCGTCGGACCCGATGCCGCCCTGCTCGCCCGCACTGGCGGCGGCATGATCTGGATCGCCGCGCTGCTCGCCAGCCTGCTGCCCATAGATCGACTGGTCGCGCCGGACAGAGACGCGGGCATATTGGACCAGATCGCCCTGCGCGGCATTGGCGAGGAAATGGTCGTGATCGCCCGCCTTGTTGCGCATTGGCTCAGCTTCGGCCCGCCGCTCATGGCCGCCACCCTGCCCGCCGCCTTACTACTCAAACTCGACGGGGGCACGATCGTGAAGCTGGAAATGGGACTGGCGGTCGGCACGCCCGCGCTGGCGGCACTCGGCCTGCTGGTCGCTACGCTGACGGCGGGACTGCGGTCCAGCGGAGCGCTGGCAGGGCTGCTGGCGTTGCCACTCGCGGTGCCCTTACTCATCTTTGGCGCAGGTACGCTGGGCGATGGCAGCGGCGCAGCGTTCAAATTCTTGGGCGCCGCATCACTCCTGCTGATCGCGATCACCCCCTTCGCCGGGGGTGCGGCGATTCGCGCCGGGCGGGAGTAGCAACGCTCCGCTCGACATAGGACGACCTGTGGGCCAAAGGCGGCGGCATGTTCGGTCTCGGTGCCTCCATCCTGTTCGTCCTCATCTGGTCCACTGGCTTCATCGTCGCCCGCGCCGTGGTGCCGCATGGGGCGCCCGAACTCATCCTTGCGATCCGGCTGCCCCTTACCACCCTGCTGTTGGGGGGCTGCGCGCTCTATGCGCAGCAGGCTTTTCCACGGGGCAAGCGGCTGGCGCTGCATCTGGCCGCCGGGGCCATGCTCCACGGCCTGTACCTGACGGTCAGCTGGTGGGCGGTCAGTCGGGGCATGCCTGCCGGCGTCATGTCCCTGCTGGGGTCGCTGCAACCGCTGATGGTCGCGGTGGCGAGCGTGGCCTTGATGGGCGAAAAGTTGCCCGGCCGGGCCTGGGCAGGGCTGGCGATCGCGATCACCGGAGTCGCCTGCGTCCTGCTGCCCGCGCTGGAGCGCACTGGCGTAGGGTCGATCACGCTCATCCCCATGGTCGCGGGGATCGCCGCGATCATCGCCATGACCGGCGGCACGCTGATCCAGCGTGGCGCGATCGCGGGCGACCCTATCCTGATGTCAGGTGCGGTGCAGAATCTGGGCGGCGCGCTGGTCGCGATCCTTGCCACGCTGATCGTGGGCGAATGGCGGTGGGACAATGCCCCGGTCCTGTGGTTCGGGCTTGGCTGGTCGGTGCTGGGCCTGTCGGCCGCGGGCCTTAGCCTGCTGGTCTGGCTGGTGCGGCATCAGGGACCAACGCGCATGTCGATGCTGCTGCTGCTCGTCCCGCCGCTGGCCGCCATCGAAGCCTGGCTCCTGTTCGGCGAGCGGCTGGGACCGGTGCAACTGGCCGGATTCGCGCTGGCGCTGGGTGGCGTGCTGCTGGGGCGGTCACAGCCCCGGCGCGCGGAACTGACCGAACCGGCCTGAACGGCGCAAGGGGTCAGGCGTCACGCAACCGTTCATGATGGCGGATCACTTCATCGATGATGAAGCGCAGGAATTTCTCGGTAAAATCCGGGTCCAGCTTCGCGTCGAGCGCCAACTGGCGCAGGCGGGTGATCTGCTGCTCCTCGCGCCCTGCGTCGGCGGGCGGCAGGGCATGGGTGGCCTTATATTCGCCCACGGCCTGCGTCACCTTGAATCGCTCAGCCAGCATGAACACCAGCGCCGCGTCGATATTGTCGATGCTTTCGCGATAGCGTTGCAGGGTGTCGTCCATGTCGGTCCTTCCACACGGGCCATCGCAGCAGGCACCGGTTTTCCGCCCGCCTGCGATGCGTCCATCAAATGTTCGGCGCGTCTTTTGCCCCATCCGGCGGAGCGCGCAAGCTATTCCCGCTTGCCATCTGCTTTTCCCGCCGCCAAGGGACGCAGGTCATGACAGCACCAGCCCCCGGTAACGTCCACCCCATCGCCCGCGCCAATGGCGCGCCCTCGCTCGCCCCGATCATGTCGCTGGTCGCAGGCGGCATGAATCAGGTCAACGCCGTGATCGTGGACCGCATGCAATCGCGCATCCCGCTGATCCCCGAACTGGCCGGACATCTGATCGCCGGCGGGGGCAAGCGATTGCGCCCGATGCTCACCCTCGCCTGCGCCGATCTGGTCGGCTATGCAGGCAATCGCCATTACAAGCTGGCGGCCGCGGTGGAATTTATCCACACCGCCACGCTGCTGCACGACGACGTGGTCGATGGATCGGGCCTGCGCCGTGGGCGCAAGACCGCCAACATCATCTGGGGCAACAGCGCCAGCGTGCTGGTGGGCGACTTCCTCTTCTCCCGCTCGTTCGAACTGATGGTGGAAGCGGAATCGCTCAAGGTGCTGCGCATCCTGGCCGACGCATCCGCCGTGATCGCGGAGGGCGAGGTCAACCAGTTGACCGCCCAGCGCAAAATCGACACGAGCGAGGACCAGTATCTCGACATCATCGGCGCCAAGACCGCCGCGCTGTTCGCCGCCGCATGCCGCATATCCGCCGTAGTCGCCGAACGCGGTGAAGCGGAAGAGCAGGCGCTCGATGTCTATGGTCGTAACCTTGGCATCGCGTTCCAGTTGATCGACGATGCGATTGATTATGAATCCGACGGCGCGACCATGGGCAAGGATGCTGGCGACGACTTCCGCGATGGCAAGGTCACTCTGCCGGTCATTCTGGCCTACGCCCGTGGCAGCGAAGAGGATCGTGCCTTTTGGAAAGCGGCGATCGCAGGGCACAAGATCAGCGACGACGATCTGGCCCACGCGACCGACCTGCTGCGCAAGACAGGGGCGATCGGCGACACGATGGCCCGCGCACGACTATATGGTCAGCGCGCGATCGACGCGCTGGGCATGTTCCCCTCTGGCAATGTCCGCGCCGCGCTGACCGAAGCAGTAGAGTTCGCCATCGCGCGCGCCTATTGAGGACAAGGCGGCGAATGATCGTTGGATCGGATGCCCCTCCTCGCTCTTCGCCTGCGCGCGTTCGAAAGCCCGAATGTCAATGATCCTGTCGCCTGAAACCCTTGGCTTTCTGATGGCTGCCGCGCTCATGGCCGGATGTATCGACGCGATGGCAGGCGGCGGCGGCCTTATCACCCTGCCCGCGCTGATGGCGGCGGGCATTCCGCCCGTTCAGGCGGTCGCGACCAACAAGCTGCAAAGCTGTTTCGGCACCTTCGGCGCCTGCGTCGCCTATGCCCGGCGCGGTCATATGGACCTTAAGACCTACAGGGCGCCGGTCATCGCGGCCTTTGTCGGATCGGTGGGCGGCGCGTGGCTGTTGCAGCGGGTCGATCCGTCGATTCTCGCTGGATTGATGCCTGCCCTGCTGATCGTCATCGCCGCCTATTTCAGCTTCTCCCCCAAATTGGGCGATGCCGACCGCCATGCGCGCGTCGGCATGGTGGCTTTGAGCGCAATGGTCGGCGTCATCGGCTTTTACGACGGCTTTTTCGGGCCGGGTGCGGGCGCGTTTTACACCACCATCTTTCTGGCGATGGGAGGCTTGTCCATCCTGCGTGCGACGGCCCAGACCAAGGCCGCCAATTTCGCCAGCAATGTCGCGGGTCTGTTGACGATGTTGGCGGGCGGACATGTGCTGTGGGTCGCGGGCCTGACCATGGCGGTGGGCAGCATCGTCGGTGGACAGGTGGGATCTCATCTGGCGATGCGGTTCGGATCCCGGCTGATCAAGCCGCTGCTGATCGTCATGTCCCTCGCCCTGACGGCCAAGATGCTGCTGGACCCGAAGAACCCGATCCACATCTATCTATTCGGCTGAAACCCGACGCGGTCAGTCCGGCTGGAGCAACAGCGTCGCCACGCGTCGACGCAGTTCATCCACGACGAACGGCTTGGTCAACACTTCCATGCCATGTTCGATATGACCGTGGTTCAGCACGGCGTTTTCCGCATAGCCGGTAACGAACAGGATTTTCAGATCAGGTCGTGACACCCGCGCCGCATCGGCGACCTGACGCCCGTTGAGGCCACCGGGAAGACCGACGTCAGTAACCAGCAAGTCGATCCTCGCACCCGATTCGATGATCTTGAGGCCTGATGGGCCGTCCCCTGCTTCCAGACAGGCATAACCCATATCGCTGAGCGCATCGACCATCAACATCCGCACGGTGGGTTCATCGTCGATCACCAGTATCGTTTCGCCCGCGTCGGCATCCTTTACGCCATCCAGTAACTGTGGCGCGTCCTCCTCCTCTTCCCCCCGATGGCGCGGCAGGTAGATGCACACCATCGTGCCATCGCCGATTTCGGAATATATCCGCACATGGCCATGGCTCTGCCGCGCAAAACCATAGACCATCGACAGGCCAAGGCCTGTCCCTTCGCCCATCGGCTTGGTCGTGAAAAACGGGTCGAACACCCGGTCGATTATCGCCTTGTCGATGCCGGTGCCAGTGTCACTCACGCATACGGTCACATATTGGCCAGCCGAAAGCCCCTGTTCGCGCGCAATCCGGTCGTCCAACCAGCGATTGGCGGTTTCGATGGTGATCGTGCCACCATCGGGCATTGCGTCCCGCGCATTGATGCACAGGTTCAGCAGCGCATTTTCCAGCTGATTTACATCGACCAGCACGGGCCACAGGCCTCCCGCCTCCACCGTCTGCACGTCGATCTGCGGCCCCACAGTGCGTCGCACCAGTTCGCTAAGGTCCGCAAACAGCCGATTGATGACAATCGGTTTGGGCGACAGCGTCTGGCGGCGGGAAAAGGCGAGCAGTCGGTGCGTGAGCGCAGCGGCGCGGCGGGTGGCCCCCTGTCCGGCCGACAGATAACGTTCGACGTCCCCCGATCGCCCTTGCGCCAGCCGCAGGGCGATCATTTCGAACGCACCGGAAATGCCCGCCAGCAGGTTATTGAAGTCATGGGCCAGGCCGCCGGTCAGTTGGCCCACCGCCTCCATCTTCTGCGCCTGACGCAGGGCTGCCTGCGTTTCCTCCTGCTCGCTTAGCGCCTGCGCGATGCGTGCTTCCAATGTCTCGTTGAGCTGCAACAGCGCCTTTTCCGCATTGATGCGGTCAGTCACATCCTTGAAATGAACGGCGACCTGGCGATCCTCGAACGTCCCGACGCGGAAGGAGGATACCTCCAGATAGCGGCTGGTCGCCACCAGTTCGCGCTGAAATCGGATAGGCTCACCAGTGCGCAGAACGCTGCCATAGAGTTCGACCCAGCCATCGGCTTCGTCAGGCACCATTTCGCGCACCTTTTGACCAACGACATCGGGGATACCCGTGTTACGCGCATAGCCATCATTCGCTTCGACATGAATGTAATCACTAAGCGGTCCGTGGGGGCCATCCAGAAATTCGATGATGCAGAAACCGTCGTCCATCGCTTCGAAAAAAGCGCGATACCGTTCGGCGCCCCCGGTTAGACCCTGCATTGTCGCATCGACTCCAGTTGCGCTGCGTCGGCGCCAGGCAATTGATCAAAGTCACCCGAGAACGTGTGAAGGGACAAGAGTTTCCCTGCGTGCCTATTCGATTTGAACGGCTTGCGATTTCCGGTCAATGGCGCGACAGGAACGGGCATGATCGCCCTGCCCATCCACGCTGTCCTGCCCGAATTACTCGCTGCTTTGCGATCCGGCAGCAATGCCGTGCTGGTTGCTCCGCCGGGCGCAGGCAAGACGACGGCAGTCGCGCCCGCGCTGCTGAACGAGCCATGGTGTACGGGACAGGTCTTGCTGTTATCGCCGCGCAGGCTGGCGGCGCGTGCGGCAGCGGAGCGGATCGCCGAAATGATGGGCGAAACGCCGGGCGGCACAGTGGGATATGCCACCCGGATGGACAGCAAACAATCCGCGCGCACGCGCCTATTGGTGCTGACCGAAGGGATTTTCGTCAGACACATCCAGGACGATCCTGAACTGTCGGGCGTATCGGCGGTGCTGTTCGACGAAGTGCATGAGCGCAGCCTGGACAGCGATTTCGGGTTGGCGCTGGCGCTGGATGCGCAAGGCGCGCTGCGGCCGGACCTGCGCATCTTGCCCATGTCGGCGACGCTCGACGGCGCCCGCTTTGCCGCGCTGCTGGATGGTGCGACTGTGATTGAAAGCGAAGGGCGTATCCAGCCGTTAGAGCTACGCCATATCGGCCGCAACACGAAAAAGCGGATCGAGGATGAGATGGCAGCGGCGATCCGTCGCGCGTTGAGCGAGGAGCCAGAGGGCGACCTGCTCGCCTTTCTACCCGGCGTGCGGGAGATCGAGCGCACGGCGGAAAGGATCGATGGCGGCGGATATGATGTGCATATGCTGCACGGATCGCTGGACCCCGGTGCGCAACGCACCGCGATCCGCCCGTCACGCGATGGACGGCGCAAGGTCATATTGGCGACGTCGATCGCCGAAACCAGCCTGACCATCGACGGCGTGCGCATCGTGGTCGATAGTGGGCTGGCCCGGCGTCCCCGCTATGACCGGGCGGCGGGCGTCACCCGGCTGGTAACCGAGCGCGCAAGCCAGGCGGCGGCGACCCAGCGCGCGGGCCGCGCGGCACGGCAACGGCCCGGTGTGGCTTACCGCCTGTGGGAAGCGGCGGCGAACGCGGGGATGCCGCCGTTCGACCCGCCCGAAATGCTGGAAAGCGACCTGTCCAGCCTGCTGCTCGACTGCGCGCTATGGGGCGTGAACGATCCCGCATCCCTGCGCTGGCTCGATCCGCCGCCCGCCGCTGCGGTCAGCGAAGCGCGGGCGCGGCTCACGAGCCTGGACGCGCTGGATACCGATGGACGCATCACGCCACATGGGAAGGTGCTGGCGACTTTGCCGCTCTCTCCGCGCATCGCCCATATGCTGGTGCGCGCGGCGGAGCGCGGCATGGCGCAGACGGCAGCGGAGGTCGCAGTGCTGCTGGGCGAGCGCGGTATCGGCGGACAGGACACCGACCTGACGCTGCGGCTGCAACGCTGGCGACGGGAAAGCGGCAAGCGGGCCGATGCCGGGCGGGCGATGGCGAAGCGGTGGGCGAGATTGGTCGGCGGGGCGCAAGATTTGCGGAGCGGGCAGGATGCAGGGCTGTGCCTGGCGCTGGCTTTCCCCGACCGGGTTGCCAAACGGCGATCGGCCGATGGCGCGGACTGGGCAAGTGTCGGCGGGCGCGGGTTCCGGCTCGATCCCCTGTCACCGCTGGCGCGCGAAGAATGGCTGGCGGTCGGCGAAGTTCAGGGAAGCGCGGCAGGCGCGCGCATCCTGTCCGCCGCACCGATCAGCGAGGCGAACGTGCTGGTATTATTTGGCGACCATATCGTTGAGCAGCGCAGCGTGCGCTTTCGCCCCGCCAATGGCGGTATCGAAGCCTTGCGGGAGCGACGGCTGGGCGCGTTGCGCCTGTCGTCCGGCTCCGACGACCGGCCCGATCCCGATGCCATAGTTGCGGCATTGACTGATGGCGTCAGGCAGGGTGGAATCGATCTGCTGCCCTGGTCCGACGGCGCACGGTCTTTGCGGATGCGCGCTGGCTTTGCCGCGATGGAAATGGTGTCCGACGCGGCGTTGATCGACAGCCTGGACGAATGGCTGCCGCCGCTGTTGCAGGGCAAGCGTCGCTTGTCAGACATCGACCGTTCGCACCTGTCGGCGGTCCTGGAAGGACTGATCGGCTGGGACGGCAAGCAGCGGCTCGACCGCCTGGCCCCACCGGAGTTCCGATCGCCGGCCGGCAGCAGCCATGCGATCGATTATGCAGCCGAGGGCGGACCACGCGTGGAATTGCGGGTGCAGGCGCTGTTCGGGCTGGCCGAACATCCAGTCGTTGGCAGCGCGCACATTCCGCTGGTCCTTTCTCTCACCTCTCCTGCCGGTCGCCCCATTCAGACGACCCGCGACCTGCCGGGATTCTGGTCAGGCAGTTGGACCGCAGTCGCCAAAGAGATGCGCGGCCGCTATCCGCGCCATCCCTGGCCCGACGATCCCGTCGGATCAGACGCTACATTGCGGACCAAACGCGCCGATGCACGTCATGGTGATCGCACCAAGTCTTGACTTCGCAACCGCCGCTGGTGCAACGCAGCATGACGATTTACCGGAGTTCCAACGCGATGAGCGCGCGCATTTATCAAGTTCAGAAAAACGCCCTCCAGTCCGGCAAGGCGCTGACCCATAAATGGGTGCTGGAACATGCGCCCGCAGAAGCCAAGCAGGCCGATCCGCTGACCGGTTGGGCGGGGTCCGGCGATACCCGCCAGCAGGTGAAGCTCAACTTCCCTTCCGAAGCGGCGGCAAAGGCCTATGCAGAAAAGCAGGGCATTGCCTACACCGTCATCGCGACCCCGCCCAAGACACTGAAATTACAGGCCTACGCCGACAATTTTCGTTAAGCGCGGATTGGCCTCGTGCGATTTCGGGCGGGATGCTGCCCGATTGCCGCCTTATTCCCTTGCCAAGAGGCGGGCCGAGGCGGCAAAAGCCGTGTTTTGACGGGAAGAAACTAACCAGAATGACGGATCGCAGCGACATTTTCGATAGCGTGACAGCGCAGATCGCGCCCTTCAACAAAAAGGGCGTCGCGCTGACCGAAAGCACCAGCTTTGCAGGCGACCTGGAGTGGGATAGCCTGACCGTGATGGACTTCGTCGCGGCGATCGAAGATGAATTCGACATTTTGATCACTATGAACATGCAGGCCGAAATCGAAACCGTTGGCCAGTTGGTGGACGCGGTCGAGAAGCTGAAAGCCTGAACCAAAGATAGTCCGTTCGTCCTGAAACGCCGATGAGCCAAGTGACCCGGCAGTTATACGGATATGGGATGCGATCGGCGTTTTGACACAGGCCGCTCACAGCGAACGGTTATAGGAAAGCAACGATGACCCAAGCCGCAGAAACCGCAAACGACGCCCACAGCCCTGCCGAGGTGCCGGACGCACGCGATCTTTTTTCCAAGTTCGACGCGCTGATCGCAGAACGCGAAGCCCTGATGGCCACCGGTGTTCGCGACCCCTTTGCGATCGTGATGGACCAGGTGCTGTCCCCCACCCGCGCGATCATCAAGGGCAAGGAAACCATCCTGCTCGGCACCTATAATTATATGGGCATGACGTTCGACCCGGACGTGGTTGCGGCAGGCAAGCAGGCACTGGACGAGTTTGGCGCAGGCACCACCGGCAGCCGCGTGCTCAATGGCACCTATCAGGGCCATCGCGAAGTCGAGGACGCGCTCAAGGAATTTTACGGCACATCCTCCGCCATGGTCTTTTCGACCGGCTATCAGGCCAATCTGGGCGTCATTTCGACGCTGGCGGGCAAGGGCGACTATGTCGTGCTGGATGCCGACAGCCATGCGTCCATCTATGACGGTTGTTTCCTGGGCGATGCCGACATCGTGCGCTTCCGCCACAACAGCGTCGAGGATCTGGACAAGCGGCTTGGCCGTTTGCCCGCCGATGCGCTCAAGCTGGTGGTGCTGGAGGGCGTCTATTCGATGCTGGGCGACATTGCCCCCCTCCCTGACATGGTCGCCGCGATCCGCAAGCATCCCAATTGCATGATCCTGGTCGATGAGGCCCACGGCATGGGCTTTTTCGGCGCCAATGGCCGTGGCGTCTATGAAGAACAGGGCGTCGAGAAGGACGTCGATTTCGTGGTCGGCACTTTCTCGAAGTCGGTCGGCACAGTGGGCGGATTTTGCGTATCGAACCATCCCAAGTTCGAGATTCTGCGCCTTGTATGCCGCCCCTATGTCTTCACCGCATCGTTGCCGCCCAGCGTGGTCGCCACTGCGGCAACGAGCATCCGCAAGCTGATGCACGCAGGCGACAAGCGCCAGCGCCTGTGGACCAACAGCAAGCGGCTGCATGGCGGGTTGACCGACCTGGGCTTCAAGCTCGGCACGGCGACGCCGCAATCGGCGATCATCGCGGTCATCCTGAACGATCAGGCGCAGGCGGTCGCCATATGGCAGACGCTGCTGGAATTGGGCCTGTATGTGAACATGGCGCGCCCACCCGCAACACCGGCAGGCACATTCCTGCTGCGCTGTTCGCTGTGCGCGGACCATAGCGAAGAGCAGGTCGAGCAGATTATCGGCATGTTCGAAACGGCAGGCAAGGCGACTGGCGCGATCGGCGCGTAAGGGCAGGTATCGACACGTTCCAAGTGACGGGGTTTCGCGACCATGGCTGTTGAGATACTGTAACGGTCGATGGCAGGGGACGACTATCTTGATGAGGCCGACACGGCATGGCGCGCCGCCGCCCGGCGCTTCATCCCGCTGTTGATCGTCGTGCTGCTGATCGGTTCGCTCGGCGCGCTTTTATATAATGCCAGTGGCGCGGCGCGCGACCATGAGCAGGCGCTCGACGAACAACGCCACAGTTTCGAGATCATGGTGCTGGCGCGCGGGTTCGAGGCGAAGATCGCGCGCGCCGAAGTGACGCTGGCCCGCTATGTCATCAGCCTCGATCCCGACACTGGCCGGTTGTTTCAGGACCAATGGCGATCCGCCGCCAGTCAGTTGAAGGTGTTGACCTACGCCACCCGGTCGACCGGGTGGCAACATGGCAATGTGGAAGCGCTCACCTACGCCTTCATTCAGCGCGGCAAGACCCTGAATGAAATCGGCCTGCGCACCACCTATGACCAGAAAATGTCAGCGCTTGGCCGCTTTCATCAGGCTGGCAGTTCGCAGGATCTACGGCGGATAACCGCCCTGCTCGACATCGTGATCCGCGCTGAAAATGCGCGTTTGCGTGAACGCAGCCGCGCGGTCACGCTGGCGGGGAACCGCACGGAGTTCGTCGGCAAGACATCACGCCTGATCGGCCTGATCATGTTCGTGTGCGTTCTGGTGGCGGCGTGGTTTGCGCAGACCGCCTATGCGGATCGCCGGACCGCCCGTCGCCTGGCCGATATGGAAACCGAACGGGCCGACCGTCTGGACGCTGCGGTGCGGGCGCGCACGGTTGAGCTGAGCGAGGCCTATGAGCGGTTGCAGGAGGAAACGAACGAGCGTGCGGCGGCGGAGGAGCATCTGCGCCAGATGCAGAAAATGGATGCTGTCGGCCAGTTGACGGGTGGCATTGCCCATGATTTCAACAATATGCTGGCCGTCGTCGTCGGCGGTCTGGAACTGGCGAAGCGGCATATCAAAGTGAAGCCGGAAGAAGCAGGTCGCCATCTCGACAATGCGATGGATGGCGCGCACCGGGCATCTGCCCTGACTCGCCGCTTGCTGGCATTTGCACGTTCTGAGCCTTTACTCCCTAGCATGGTCGATCCCAACACACTGCTATCGGGCATGGCCGACCTGATCGACCGCACCATCGGCGACCAGATCAAAGTGAAATTGCGGCATGAGGCGCAGGGCTGGCACATATTTGTCGATCAACATCAGATGGAAAATGCGATCCTCAATCTGTGCGTCAACGCCCGTGACGCCATGGATGGACGAGGCGAGTTGGTCATCAGTTCCGATCAGGTCGTATTGATGGCCGGAGAGATCGGTGAATGTCCAGCAGGCGACTATGTCGTGGTGACGGTGACCGACGATGGATGCGGCATGAGCGGAGACGTGCTGACCCGCGTGTTCGAACCCTTCTTTACCACCAAACCCGTGGGCAAGGGTACGGGACTGGGACTCAGCCAGATTTTCGGCTTCGTACGCCAGTGCGAGGGGGAAATCCGCATCGAATCGGAGCCGGGCAACGGCACCAGCGTCCATATCTACCTGCCTCGACGGATCGCTGCGACAGGTGCCGGACCGGCACCGACGGTGACGGTGGAACGAACGCCCGTCACGCACCCTCCGACCCGCATATTGGTGGTGGAGGATGATCCGCGTGTCCTGAAGCAGACGATGGCGGCGCTGGCAGAACTGGGCCACTTACCGATCGCCTGCGATCATCCATCCAAGGCGGCGAGACTATTGGACCATAATGACGACATTGGTCTGATCGTCAGCGACGTGTTGATGCCCGACATGACTGGCCCTGAAATGGTGCGCGCACTGGCCGCCACCCACGGTCACCTGCCTGTCCTGTTCGTCACCGGCTACGCGGGGGACGCGACGCAGAGCATCGATTTCGCAGGGCATGAAGTGCTGCGCAAACCCTATACGCTTCTGGCGCTGGGCAACGCCCTGTCATCGGCGCTCACCGAATCGCACCACCCAGGAACAGCCGCGGCAGCAGAGTGATCGCGCCCAGCAGGGGCCAGCGCCTCTGCCATGGCTTGATCGTGATGGCCGTCCCGGCGTGCCGGTTGATCTTCCATGCCAGATAGTCGATCCCGCCCGCATAAGTGAAACTGGCCTTTGCCAGACGGACGACGGACAGCCATTTGCCCCGCCTTTGGAGTGCGCGCCAGCGACCCAATGCGTTGGTCGGCGACGGCGGCAATCCGTCGGCCAATGCGGCTTGGCCAAAGCGGCGGTAGCGATCGGGGTCGGCATCCACTATCGACAGCGATCGGCCCGTCCGCTCCGCCCGCAATTCAGCATCGTAGGTCAGGGTAAAGCCGGTTCGCCACAGCGCAACGACATCTCCCTCTCCCTCTGCCATCGGACGTGCAAGCGACAGCAGCGTCGGCGTGGCGCTGGCAACGGCGGCAATGGCGCGTTGCCAGGCGAGATCGTCCGCTGCCCAGAGCAGGCGCGAAGGCTGCGCAAAACGCGCCCAGACCGAAACATTGTCCGCTGCCGTGCTGGTCAGCCGGGCAAAGTCGGCTTCCGATAGCACCGCATATTTGGCGATCAGCCCCTGATGCGCGAATGGAAAAACGTTGGGCGGGATGGCGGCGTTCGCGCGAGCGAGCCAGCTATTTCCATATGCAGCACCATAGTCAGACACGATCAGGTAGAAGTCCAGCATCAGGCCGTCGAGATTGGCTTCCCGCAGGCAGGAACCATAAAAGAGAACGGCACGGGCGGCTTGCGGGTATTGGGCGGCAAGCGCGCCGGCCATGGCGGCGGCGCGCGGATCGGCGGGTGCGGTCAGTTCTGCGGTGACAAGGGGCAAGAGTTGGCTGGACATAGGATCACTATAGGGTTGCCCATCGGCTTTCGCAGGAGCGCCCCGGTCTTTCAATCCCGGCGACGCAGGAGAAGGGAGAGATTATGCGCAGGCATGTCGATCAGGCGATCGAGTATCAGCCCATGCGCCACGGCGGCAGCCTCGACCGCCTCTACCGACCGCAAACCCCACCGTGCATCGCGGGCCTTGAGCGAGGCGTCGAACATTTGGTTGCTGGGGGCGGTGTCCACGCCCGCGCGGACAAAGGGACCATAGAGATAGAGCAAACCGCCGAGTGGTAGCGCCGCACCCGCTCTGGCCAACAGGCCTAAGGTCGCTTCCCATGGGCTGATATGCACCATGTTAATGCACAGGATGGCGGATGCCTGTTGCATCGGCCACGACTGGCCCGCGTCAAGCAGAAGCGCTGAACGCAGGTTGGGCAGGTCAACCTCAGCGCGCCATGCCTCGATAGACGCCAGCGCCGCAGGGTCGGGATCAGTCGGTTGCCAATCCAGCGCAGGCAAAGCGGCGGCAAAGTGGACGGCATGTTCGCCGCTGCCGCTCGCTACCTCCAGCACCAGACCAGATGCGGGCAATTCATCCCGCAGGATCGCAAGGATGGCGTCGCGGTTGCGCAGCGTCGCAGGGGCATGGCGCTTGCCCGCGATCGCTGGGCCGGAGCCTGGCTGCCAAGGCTCCGGCCCGTCGGTCATTCGGCGGCCTGCGCCAGGTCCGGTTCGCTCCACGTCAGCACTGGCTTGCGCGCAGCCAGCGTTTCGTCGAGGCGGCGGCGCGGGGCGTGATAGGGCGCGCCCTTCAATGCCTCGTCTCCAGCCTTGGCGCGCTGCGCCAGGCTGCGCAGCGCCATGATGAACTGATCCAGCGCCGCCTTGCTTTCAGTCTCTGTGGGTTCGATCAGCATCGCACCATGGACGACCAGTGGGAAATACATGGTCATCGGGTGGAAGCCTTCGTCGATCAGTCCCTTGGCGATGTCGAGCGTGGTGAAGCCTTCGGCCAGTCCCTTGTCGCTGAACAGCGCCTCATGCATACATGGGCCACTGCCGCCAAACGGCGCGTCCAGCACATCGTCCAGACTGCGCAGGATATAGTTGGCGTTGAGGACCGCATCCTCCGCAACCTGACGCAAGCCGTCCGCGCCATGGCTGAGGATATAGGCCAGCGCGCGGGTGAACATGCCCATCTGGCCGTGGAAGGCGACCATGCGGCCGAATGTACCGGCATGATGTTCGCCCGCAGTCTCTTCCTCGACCAGCACGAACAGGTCGCCCTGCTTTTCGACAAAGGGCAAGGGGGCGAAGGGGGTGAGCGCTTCGCTGAGCACCACCGGGCCGGAACCCGGACCGCCGCCGCCATGGGGGGTGGAGAAGGTCTTATGCAAATTGATGTGCATCGCGTCGATGCCCAGATCACCGGGCCGCACGCGACCGACGATCGCGTTGAAGTTCGCGCCGTCGCAATAGACGAAGGCGCCGACGGCATGGACCGCATCGGAAATCACCTTCATGTCGCGTTCGAACAGGCCGCAGGTGTTGGGGTTGGTGATCATCACCCCCGCGACGTCCGGGCCAAGCCGACGCTTGAGCGCTTCCAGATCGACGCGGCCTTCTGGCGTGGCGGGGATATCCTCCACCTTGTATCCGCAAAAGGCGGCGGTTGCGGGATTGGTGCCGTGCGCGCTTTCGGGGACCAGGATGACGCTGCGGGCGTCGCCGCGTGCTTCCAATGCTGCACGGATCGCCAGAAGGCCGCAGAGTTCGCCATGGGCGCCAGCCTTGGGACTCATCGCGACGGAATGCATGCCTGTCAGCGTCACCAGCCAACCAGCCAGTTCATGTATGACGGCGAGCGCACCCTGCACCGTCGATTGGGGGCTAAGCGGATGAATGTCGGCAAAGCCGGGCATCCGCGCGACCTTTTCATTCAGACGGGGATTATGCTTCATCGTGCAGCTACCAAGCGGAAACAGGCCAAGGTCGATGGCATAATTCTGGCGGCTGAGGCGCGTATAGTGACGCACCGTTTCCTGTTCGGACAAGCCCGGCAGGCCGATGGAATCCGTGCGTGCCAGATTGCCCAGACGGCTGGCGACCTGCGGCGCTGGCGCGAAATCGACGCCGGTGGTGGCGGTCGATCCGATCTCGAAGATCAGCGCTTCTTCCAGCATCAGCGCGCGGTTGCCGGTGGCCGTCGTGGGGGACATATGGGCTTCGTTGACAGGGACCGGCGTCGGTGCGGTGGGGCGGCCCTCCTTGAGCATGCTCATGCCAGTTCCTCCTCAAGCGCCTTGGCCAATGTTTCGATATCCTCCGCCGTGACCGTTTCGGTCACCGCCACGACAAGGCCGTGGCCGATCTGCGGCGCGTGGGGGAACAGGCGGCCGAGCGAGACGCCGCCAAGAATATTCTTATCCGCCAGGGTGCGCACGACGTCGCGCGCGTCCTTGTTCAGGATCAACGTAAATTCGTTGAAGAAGCTGTCATTGAGTATCGTGACGCCGGGCACCTTGGCCAGGCGATCAGCGGCCTGCACGGCCAGCGCATGGTTGAGCGTTGCCATTTCACGCAGGCCAGCTTCACCCAGCAGGGTCATGTGAATACTGAATGCCAGCGCACAAAGCCCTGAATTGGTGCAGATGTTCGACGTCGCCTTTTCCCGGCGGATATGCTGTTCGCGGGTCGAGAGCGTCAGCACGAAGCCGCGCTTGCCTGCTGCATCCACCGTTTCGCCACACAGGCGACCGGGCATCTGGCGGACATATTTCTGTTTGCACGCGAACAGGCCGAGATAGGGTCCGCCAAACTGAAGGCCCACGCCAATCGATTGGCCTTCGCCCACGACGATGTCCGCGCCCATCGCGCCGGGCGCCTTGATCGCGCCCAGCGCCACTGGTTCGGTGACGACCGCGACCAGCAATGCGCCAGCGGCATGGGCCGCGTCGGCCAGTGGGGTCAAATCGGCAATGCGGCCCAATATGTCGGGATATTGGACGACGACGCAGCTGGTGTCCTTGTCAATCCCGGCGATCAGAGCATCAATGTCGGTGGTGGCTTCCAGAGTCGGCGCATCGTGCAACAGCGTGTCGCCGGTGAACTTCGCCATGGTGTCAGCAACGGAGACGTAATGGGGATGCAGGCCTGACGACAGGATCGCCTTGCCACGCTTGGTGATGCGGCGGGCCATGACGATCGCTTCCCAGCAGGCGGTCGATCCGTCGTACATGGATGCGTTGGCGACGTCGCAACCCAACAGGCGTGCGACCTGCGTCTGAAATTCGAACAACACCTGCAATGTGCCCTGCGCGATTTCGGGCTGATAGGGGGTATAGGCCGTGAGGAACTCGCCGCGCTGGATCAGATGATCGACGCTGGCCGGAACATGGTGCTTGTATGCGCCAGCACCCAGGAAAAAGGGCGCCTCCCCTGCCGACAGATTCTGGCGGGCCAAAGCGGCCATATGGCGTTCGACCGCTAGCTCGCTCGCATGATCGGGCAAACCGGGGATCGTGCCGGAAAGCCGCGCCTGCGCGGGCACATCCACGAACAGATCGTCGATACTGTTCGCGCCGATGACGGCGAGCATGTCCTGCCGATCGGTGTCAGTTAGGGGTAGGTAGCGCATGTTCCAAAACTCCCCCCTCCCTTAAAAAGGGAGGGACTTATATGCTGCTTAGAGGCCCGCGACGAAGGTCTTGTAGGCGGCTTCGTTCATCAGGCCCTCCAGCTCGCTGGCGTCGGTGATGCGCAGCTTGAAGAACCAGCCGTCCTCTTCCGCATCGCTGTTCACCAGCGCAGGCTCGTCTTCGAGCGCACCGTTGGATTCGACCACTTCGCCGGAAATCGGCGCGTAGACGTCCGACGCGGCCTTGACCGATTCAACGACGGCGGCGTCATCGCCCTTGTCGAAGGTTGCGCCTTCGGCAGGCAGTTCGACGAACACGATGTCGCCTAGTTGTTCCTGCGCATAATCAGTGATGCCGACCGTGGCGATTTCGCCCTCGACGTCGATCCATTCATGTTCGTCGGTGAAATAACGGCTCATGGATTGCCTCCCTTCGGAAAAAAGATGTCAGGCCTTGCGGCGATAGCGATGCGGAACGAACGGCATGGGCGCGACCACAGCGGCGATGCGCTTGCCACGCACTTCGATCTCCAGCGCTGTGTCGAGCGCGGCATGCGGCAGGCTGACCCAGCCCATGGCGATCGGCGCGCCGACGCTGGGCGCGAAACCGCCGGACGTCACTTCGCCTACCAGCACATCGCCAGCATAGATCGATGCGCCTTCTCGCGCAGGCAGGCGGCCTTCGATCTTGAGGCCGACGCGCTTGGTGCCGGGACCATCGGCCAATTCCTTGACGATGCGCCCATGTCCGATGAAACCGCCTTCCTCACGACGCCGCTTCTGGATGGCAAAGCCAAGGTCCGCGCCGATCGTGCTGACAGCAGGCGTCAGGTCATGACCGTAGAGCGGCAGCCCAGCCTCCAGACGCAGCGAATCGCGTGCGCCAAGGCCGATCGGCTTGACCTGTGGCAGGGCGCACAGTGCTTGGGTCAGCGATTCCACCGCATCGGCAGGCACGCTGATTTCGAAGCCGTCTTCGCCGGTATATCCCGAACGGCTGATCCAAAGAGCTATGTCGTTCCAGATGAAGGGACCAGATTGCATGAACAGCAAGTCGGCAGTCGCGGGAAGCAGGCTGGCCAGCACGTCGCCTGCTTCCGGCCCTTGCAGCGCCAGCAGCGCTTGGTCGGCCATATGGTTCATGACGATGTCATCGGGCAGATGTTCGATCATCCAGCCCATGTCGTCATATTTGGTCGCGCCGTTGACGACCATATATATGGCCGCGCCGTCGAACGCGCCATCGCCGGGGCGCGAGACCATCAGGTCGTCGAGAATGCCGCCATCCTGATCGAGCAACATCGAATAACGCTGGCGAAAGTGCTTCAATCCCTTGATATCGCTGGGCAGGAGGAGTTCAAGCGCTTCGTCCACCTGGGCGCCGCCAACTTCGTCCGAGAAAGTGATCTGGCCCATATGGCTGACGTCGAACAGGCCCGCATGCTCACGGGTCCAGCTATGCTCGGCCATGATGCCTTCATATTGGATCGGCATGTGATAGCCCGCGAAGCCCACCATGCGCGCGCCCTGCGCACGATGCCATGCGTCAAGCGGCAGCGCCTCCAACGGGCGTTCTTCTTCGATGAGAGCGATATCGTCCTTGCCGGTCATGCGCGGCCTTTCCGTAAATTGAGGCGTGGCGACAGGACGAAATAGCCCTGAACGGACCTTTCGCATTGCCACCCCCTCTGTCACGGAACCTGAGAGCTTTCACCAGCAACCTTGCGGCCGCATGGCTTACCCCTTCGGTGGGACGGCATTATCCGTCCGCTTTCCAGAGTGCCTGCGCGCGATGCGGTCCTTTGGCCTGAGAGATTCCGGGGCGGTTGCTCCTTCGGCGACGGGCCTGGCCTGAAAGGCCGCCCATGCTCTCCCGCATCGTGCCCGACAACGAATCCTCGTCGCCGGAGACCCCCGTGCATTGCGGCAAATGCACGGGCGCGTCAATCGGTCGAAAGGGCAGCCAAAGCATCCACACCAAAAATTTCCGCATGGCGATTTTCAGCGTAACGATCGGTCATGCCCGCGATGAAGTCGGCGATGTGGCGGCTGCGCGCCGGTTCGTCCAGCACGCAGGCGTCGCGCCATTCGCCGGGCATCAGGTCGGGGCGGTCCTGATAGGCACGGAAAAGATCGGTGACGATCACCCGCGCGCGGTCCGCCGCCGCCAGCTGTTCGGGATGATGGTAGAGCGTCGCATACATGAAGCGCTTGAGATCCCGTTCCTGCGCGGCAAGGTCGGGCGAGAAGGCAACCAGCGTGCGGCCCAGCGCACGCACGTCCTCGACCGTCTCGACCCGTGATTCCGCGATGTTGGCGCGGGTCGCGGCGATCAGGTCGTTGGCCATCACGCCGATCTGTTCGCGCACAAGTTCGCGCAGCAACCTGTCCTGCGGCACATCGGGATAGCGTGCGCGCACCCGGTCCCAGCATCGCGCGACAAAGGGGACTTCGAGCAGTTGTTCCAGCGTCAGCAACCCGGCGCGCAGCCCGTCGTCAATGTCGTGATTGTCATAGGCGATGTCGTCGGCGATCGCAGCAAGCTGCGCTTCGAGCGACGCATGGCTGGTGAGGTCCAGCGGAAAGAGCGCGTCGAGTTCGCGCATCGCCCAGCTTGGCTTGTCGATCGGGCCATTATGCTTGGCCAGCCCCTCCAGCATTTCCCAGCTCAGGTTCAGTCCGGAAAATAACGGGTAGGGGCTTTCCAGCAGCATCAGCGTGCGCAGCGTGTGGGCGTTGTGGTCAAAGCCGCCATGGCCGTCGAGCGCGGCCTCCAGCGCGTCTTCGCCCGCGTGGCCGAAGGGCGGGTGGCCGATGTCATGGGCCAGACACAGCGCCTCGGTCAGATCCTCGTTCAGGCCCAGCGTGCGCGCCGTTGTGCGGCCGATCTGCGCGACTTCCAGACTGTGGGTCAGGCGGACGCGAAAATGATCGCCGTCGGGCGACACGAAAACCTGCGTCTTGTGGCGCAGGCGGCGAAAGGCGATCGAATGAATGATCCGGTCCCGGTCGCGCTGGAACATGTCGCGCGGACCACGCACCTCTCCGCCCGGTTCGGGATAGAGGCGGCCACGGCTGGCGGCAGGATGGCAGGCATAGGGCGCGAGGATCGTCATAGGACGCCTTCTCTACTCGCCGCCCAGCCGTTCGACCACCTCTCCCGCATCGCTTTTCCATGCAAAGGCGTCACCCCCGCCTGCCTTGATCTTGTCCTCCACCGCCTTGGCGCGCGTGAAGCTGGCAAAAGGACCGACCAGCAGCCGGTTGGTGCGACCCCATGACGCGCTCCAGGCGTCCTGCGCGTTCAGGCTGTCATATTTCTTGCGCAGCCCCTTCATGGTGAAGGCCAGCGCCGACTTGCTGGACCCGACACCGATCTGAAGCCAATTGCGCGATGGGTTGGCGGCCAGTCGCTTCTTCTCCTCGGCCTCCTTCTTCGCCTTGGCATCGGCTTCCGCCTTTGCCTTTGCGACGGCGGCTTTACGCGTCTTCTCGGCTTCGCTTGCCGCCGCGACTTTGCGTTCGGCACGGCGGGCTGCCTGCAAAGCCTGAATTTCGGTGAGGTCTACAGCGGCAACGCTCGACTGGCGTTCGGATGCGGGCACGTCGATGGCGCGGATGATGTCCGCCAGAGTGCGGGTTGCCTGTGGGTCAGGCTGCTGTGTCACAACCGGCGCCGCTGGAACGGACCTGGTGGGTTCGGGCGGCGTCGCGGCCGATGGCGGCGGCGCTGACTGTGCAGGGACATCTGCCTGCGCCAGCGCAGGTGCGGGTTGGCTGGTCGGAGCCGTAGCGCTCCGGGCGGTTGCAACCGAATCGAAGCCCGGTGCGGGTGGCCCCTGCACTGCGCGATCAGGTGCTGTCGCCTGTCGAACAGGCTGTGTGGGGGAAGGCGTTGGCGTGGGTATAGGCTGAACCGTCTGAACCGGGGCAGCGACTTGCCGAGTCGGCGTGGGGGCAGGTGTCGGAACCGGAGGCAGTGTCTGTGCCGGGACCGACTTCGCTGGCTGCATGGGAGCAGGCGCGGGCGTCGTCATTGGTGTCGAGCGCTTCGCGTCCGCTCTGGCAAGGCGCGTGGCGTCGCGTTGCTGGCGCTGTTCCTCTGCGCGGCGGGCACGGCGGTCGCTCGCTGTTTCGCGACGGGTCGGAGCCTTGGCAGGTGCGGCGGCGACCACGGTCGGCGGAGTACGCGCCATAGCAGGCGCGCCGGATTCGGGTGCCAAGGGCGTCGGAATGACCGCTGCAATGGTCGTGCCTACCTGCGCCGGGAAATGGCCGAAATGCACCGCCGCCGCCTTTTGCGCCGGGGTCAGATAGGGCATTTTCTGCATGTAGGGCGTAATCGCGGCCGCCAGTTGCGCGGGCATAGTTTGCAACGCGATTTTCTGTGCATCCGCCTGTCGGTTGTTCATTGCCAGAATGAAGGCGCGATATCGCCAGGCGGCACGGTCGCTTTTGAAGAAAAGGGGTTGCATGACGCGATCGGACGCTTCGACATGCCCGGATATGCCCAGCGATGCCGCGTAACGGCGAATTGTTTCCGCGTCATCCGGCGTGCGTTGCAATGCCGCCTGATAATCCTTTTGTGCGCCAGCCTGATCCCCGGTCATATCGCGGGCAAGTCCACGGTCAGCCAGGATCGTGGCTTCTGGATAACGCAGCCGGGTCGCCTGATCGAACAGGATCAGGGATTGGGCAGGGTTCTGCAATTTTAGCATGACGCGACCAAGCCCGGCCTTGATGCGGCCATTGCTGTTTTCGATGGCATCGGCCCGTGCGTAGAAACCAGCGGCAGCGCGTGGATCATCGAGCGCCAGCGCCGCTTCCCCTGCCCCTATCAGGGCGGACACATCCCGCGGATTGGAGGCCAGCCGGGCGAGATTGCTGTTGAGATCGGCGGCACCGAGCGGACGCACCAATTGGGACTGGTCCGTTTGTGCTTGCGCAATGGATGAGAGGGCCATGCCACAAAAAAGCCAGGGGAAAATATGTTTCACAGTGGCGCCTTACAAGGATTTCCCGCTCGGCCGCACTCCCCGCCGCTCGTAGAATCGCGTTAAAATTAAACTGCCTTCATGGTCGAGCCGGATTTAACCGAACATCGCCTGAATAGGAAATTGCCAGAACGAAAAAGCGCGCCGGGTCGCCTTACAGGACCGACGGCGCGCTTTTAAAAGTACGATGCGTCAAGGACGCGCCGCGTCTTTACTGATTATTCTGCCGATTGAGAAAACGCGGAATGTCGAGGCCGCCATTTCCTTCCTCGGCTGCGCCCGGTGCTTTTTCCGATCCGCGTGTCAGGCCCGCCATGCGTTCGAACAGCGTTCCTCCAGTTGCAACGCGTGGCGCAGGCTGCGCGGCGGCTGGAGCGGGAGGCGTTTCGGCACTGTCAGCACCCAACACCAGTTCGTCTTCCGAATCTTCATCCGAAAACACTGCAGCCGGGCGCGACGCAGCGACGGGGGTCGGCGCCGGTGTGGCGGGAGGAGCGAAGGATACCGGGGCCGGTGCTTCGGGCACGTCGAGTTCAAGCGCTTCGGGTTCCGGCGCAGGCTGCTGCGCTGCCACGGGCGCAGCAGCGGCACGTGTTGCGCTGGACGAGTTTGATTGAGGCACTGAAACAGCCGGACGGCTGGCGAAGCTGAACGGCTGGGTCAGCGGCGCAGCGTGGTTGCCGATTTCATTGTCGATGCCGGTAGCGACCACCGATACGCGAATCTTGCCGTTCAGATTGTCGTTGAACGCGCTGCCCCAGATGATGTTCGCATCTGGATCCACCAATTCGCGAATGTGATTGGCGGCTTCGTCGACTTCCATGAGCCGCATGTCTTCACCGCCGACAATCGAGACGATAACGCCCTTTGCGCCGCGCATCGATACACCGTCGAGCAGCGGATTGGCGATGGCCTTTTCTGCCGCCTGAAGCGCGCGACCGTCGCCCTCTGCTTCGCCGGTGCCCATCATCGCCTTGCCCATTTCACCCATCACGGACCGCACGTCGGCGAAATCCAGGTTGATGAGGCCAGGCATCACCATCAAGTCGGTGATGCCGCGCACCCCCTGCTGCAACACTTCGTCCGCCATCTGGAACGCTTCTTTGAAGGTCGTGTTCGGATTGGCGATCAGGAACAGATTCTGGTTTGGAATGACGATCAGCGTATCGACATGCTTTTGCAGTTCGTCGATGCCCGATTCCGCCGACTTCATGCGGCGATTGCCTTCAAACGTGAATGGCTTGGTCACGACGCCGACGGTCAGGATGCCCTTGTCGCGCGCGGCCTTTGCAATGACGGGCGCAGCGCCGGTGCCGGTGCCGCCACCCATGCCAGCGGCGATGAAGCACATATGTGCGCCTTCCAGCGCCTGTTCGACCGCCGCGATCGTTTCTTCAGCCGCCGCTTTGCCGATTTCCGGCCGCGACCCTGCGCCAAGGCCTTCGGTTATTTGCGGACCAAGCTGGATGCGCCGTTCGGCGGGCGATGCGTTCAGCGCCTGCGCGTCGGTATTGGCGACGATGAAATCGACGCCCTCGACATGGGCCGCAATCATGTTCGCGATGGCATTGCCGCCCGCACCGCCGACGCCGATGACCGCGATACGCGGCTTCAGTTCGTCCACATGGGGCGGGCTGATCTCAATGCTCATAAATTCTGCTCCCTCAGCTTCCTCGTCAGGAAGCGACAACCGTCACCAAATATTAACACCAGAAAATAGAGTATTTCACCAGCTATTTTCGTCTTCATCCAATTTCTTATCAGTAATTCGTCCGCATCGCGCGCATCATCCGTTGCCACCATAGGGGAGTGCCCATCCGATGCACGGTTTGCGGCGCGGGCGCCATCGTGCGGAGATCAACCGGGTTGGAAGCGCCATAAAGCGCCAATCCCGCCAATGTCGCAAAGGCCGGACCGCTGTGGGCTTCGGGCATGGCGGACAGGCCACGGGGCCGCCCAATCCTTACCGCGCGGCCCAGTGCGCCCTGCGCATAATCGGCGATGCCCTTCATTTCCGCTCCACCACCTGTCAGTACCACCTGACGACCAGTCGGCGTGTTAAAGCCCATGCCCGCCAAGGCAGCGCTGACTTCCGACATCACGATGTTGAGCCGTTCGCAAATGACGCCAACCAGCGCGGCGCGGGTAATCTTGCCACCTTCAGCGCTGGGACCAGCCGCCTGCCCCGCGACGGCGACATCGCCATAGGGCGGCGCAATCTCGATCATCTCGCGGAAATCCCGTGGATTTTGCATCGCCGAACCATAAAAGCATTTGATCCGTTCTGCCTGACTGCGGCGGATGCCGAAGGCCGATGCGATGTCGTCGGTAATGTCCGACGCGCCGATCGGGATCGAGTGCAGCCCGACCAGCATGCCCCCGGCATAGAGCGACACGTTGGTCACGCCTGCCCCCATTTCCACCAGCGCCACGCCCAGATCGCGCTCCTCCTCCGACAGGCATGCAAGCCCGGTCGCGATCGGCGAGGCAACGATGGAATTGACGTTCAGATAGGCACCGCGCACGCACAGGTCGAGATTGGCGAGCGGCGCACCATCTGCCAGCACGACATGAATATCCACGCCCAGCAAGTCCGCATGCATTCCCAGCGGCTTCTTCACCGGCACCTTGCCATTGATGGTAAAGCAGGTTGGTTGGGCATGCAGGACGATGCGGCCGTCCGGGTCTATCCCCTGCTGCCCGGTCGTGAGCAGGTCGTCGATGTCGGATTGTTCGATACGATAGCCGCTCATGTCGCGCTCGACCGTGACGACATCGCTGACCAGACTGCCGCCGGAAAAGCTGACCCAGACATCCTCGATGTTGGTGCCAGCAACCCGTTCGGCCTGCTCGACGGTTTCGCGCACGGCGAGTTCGGTGCGCTCCATGTCGGCGATGAAGCCGCGCCGCACGCCCCTGCTCTCGCGCTGGCCAGTGCCCAGAATCGCCAGCTCGCCGGTATCCGTGCGCCCTGCGATGAGGGCGGATACTTTCCACGAACCGATATCGATCGCGGTAATCAGCTTTTCGACCTTGGGCTGCGCCATGGCGGTGTCAGCCTTCCTCGCCAACCGGCGCGCTGGTGGCGTCGCCCGTCGTGCTCACTGGCGTTTCCTTGACCTGCCCCTGAGGCAGCCGCAGAACGAAACGGTCAGGATCGCGCATATCGAAACGCACGATGCCCCTGCCCAGCAGACGGTTCACGCCATCCATACGCGCAAAATTGACGAGCGCAGCGGCCGAAATCTTGTCGCCTTCGGGCAGGGACAGCGTTTCACCCGATTGAAACCGCAAGTCCCAGCGACGATTGCCGACCCATGTTGCGCCCGCCAGCATAGGTTTTAACGCCGGGGCGTTTTCCATCAGGCGGTTGAGGCCAGCGGTCTGCCGATTGGCATAAGGCCCAACGACCAGCGGCAGGTCAGGCATGGCGCTGGCCGACACCGATTGCAGCACCGCGCCGTTCACGTCGATCAAATGCAACTGCCCATCATGCTGCCACACGGCAACGGGATCGCGTTCCACGATATCGACCACCAGCGTGTCGGGCAGGCGGCGTGAAATGCGGGCATCCTTAACCCAGCCCAGCTTGAGCATCTCCGCCCGCACTTTTGGCAGGTCGAGTGCGAGCATCGACCGGTCCACCTGACCGAGCGCGATATTGTAAACGGGCAGTTCGTCCATCCGCTCGACACCGCGCACCTCGACCTTTTCGACTTCGAAACCCGCGCGTGCGGCCAAGTCAGCGGCCTGGTGCTGTGCGATGCCGGGAAGGCCGAAATATATGGCCAGTGCGATGATGATCGCGCCGAATATTCCGAAGATCGCCCAGCTGGCGAGCCGCTGTAAGGTCGCTTCGCTGATGGGGAGCGCCTCGATCAGGCGATCGATCGAGGATTGGCGCTTGAGCGTGCGACCGCGACCGCCCTTCGTTGCCTTACCCCTGGCGCTGCTGAGCCGTGCGGTGCCGCCGCGCCTGATGCGTGCTTCAGCCATGTTTCGGTCCCCCGGCGCTGCTTAGCGCGTCCTCGACAATACGCTCAACCAGTTCGGCATAGTCAATGCCCAGCTTCGCTGCCTGTTCGGGGACAAGACTAAGTGGTGTCATGCCCGGCTGGGTATTGACCTCCAGCAGGAACAGACCCTCGATACCCTGTTCATCGTCCCAGCGGAAGTCGGAGCGCGACGCGCCCTTGCAGCCCAGCAACTGGTGCGCACGCAGGGCGATGGCCTTGCACGCCTCCGTAATTTCGGGCGGAATGTCAGCAGGGCAGACATGTTCGGTCATGCCTTCGGTATATTTGGCGTCGAAATCATAAAAGCCGCTTTTGGGCCGCAATTCGGTGACCAGCAATGCTTCGTTGCCCAGCACTGCAGTGGTGAGTTCACGCCCGCGAATATAGGGTTCGGCGAGCAGTTCGGGGAAATCCTGCCATGGCCCGACGCTGTCGCGTCCAATAGGGTCGCCATAATTGCCGCCTGCCGTCACGATCGCCACCCCCACGGAGCTGCCCTCATTCACGGGCTTCAAGACATAAGGGCGCGGCAGTGGGTCGGCGGCGCACAGGCTTTCGCTGGTCACGATCTGACCGCCCGGCATGGGGATGCCGTGCGGGACGAGCGCCTGCTTCGTCAGTTGCTTGTCGATGGCAATGACCGAAGTGGCAAGGCCGCTGTGCGTGTAGGTCAGGCCCATCAGGTCCATCATGCCCTGCACCGTGCCGTCTTCGCCCGGCACGCCATGCAGCGCGTTAAACACGATGTCAGCCTTGGTTTCCGACAGGCGCGCGGCCACGTCGCGGTCCATGTCGATGCGGGTGACTTTGTGGCCGCGCGATTCCAGCGCCGTGGCCACACCCTCGCCCGAAGACAGCGACACGGGGCGCTCTGCCGACCAGCCGCCCATCAGAACGGCGACGTGCCAGGGACCACGGTTCATGGGTATATCCTCCCTTTGAAGGGGAAGATTACAAACATCGCACTCACTTCATCACCCCGACCCGCTGAATTTCCCATTCCAGTTCGATGCCGCTCTTGTCCTTCACGCGGCGGCGCACTTCTTCGCCCAGCGCTTCGATATCGGCGCTGGTGGCGTCGCCGCTGTTGAGCAGAAAATTGGTGTGCTTTTCGCTGACCTGCGCGCCGCCGATCTGAAGGCCGCGACAGCCCGCTTCATCAACCAAGGCCCACGCCTTGTGCCCATCCGGGTTCTTGAAGGTCGATCCACCGGTCTTGCTGCGCAGCGGCTGGCTTTCCTCGCGCGCGGCCGCGATGCGGTCCATTTCCGCTTGAATCGCAGCGGATTCGCCGGGTTTACCATGGAATGTCGCGCTGACGACGATCGCGCCGTCGGTCAGGTTCGAATGGCGATAGGTATAGGCAAGGTCGCGGTTCAGCAGCGTCACCTGCTCGCCCGATCGCAACACTACATCGCAGGAAACCAATATGTTACGCGTTTCCCGGCCATAAGCGCCGCCGTTCATACGCACGAAGCCACCGACAGTGCCGGGGATCGAACGCAGGAACTCCAAACCGGCTATCCCCGCATCGCGCGCGGTGGACGACACGAGAATGCCCGACGCACCGCCGCCGCAAATCAGCGTCGTTTCGTCCAGTGTCGCGACCTTTGCAAAGGGCTTACCCAACCGGACCACGACACCGGGCACCCCGCCATCGCGGATGATGAGATTGGACCCCAAGCCCAGCGCCATGACCGGCACGGCCGGGTCGAGCGCCGCGAGAAAATCAGACAGGTCGTCCGTGTCCTTAGGCTCAAAAAGCCATTGGGCCGTGCCGCCCGCCTTGAACCAGACGAGGGGAGCCAAAGGCGCGTCCGCTTTAATCGTGCCGCGCACCGATGGCAGGGCAATGGCCATGGTCAACCGCGCATCCCCCACAGCTTCATCCAGCCTTTCATCGCTTTCATACCCGCTTCACCAGCATTTTGCGCAGCGATGCCAGCCGTCACATTACGCTGGGCGGCATCGACCATATCGCGTGCGGCTTCGACGCCCTGCATCTGGACGTCGATCATCTTCTTCTGCATTTCCAGGCCGACGGCGAACAGTTCGAACATCAGACCGTTTCCTCCCGTTTGGCAGCAACGGCAGACGCCAGACCCGCTGCCCATTTGGTGATGTCTCCCGCACCCAGGCAGATAACCATGTCGTCGGGCTGGATATCGGCTGCAAGCGCTTCGGCCAGCGCGTCCGCCTCGGCGACGGTCGATGCGTGACGGTGGCCCCGACGCTTGAGGCCAGCGACCAGTGCGGCGCTGTCCACATCCACGATGGGGAGTTCGCCCGCCGTATAGACCGGGGCGGCATAGACGATGTCGGCGTCGTTGAACGCCTGCTGAAACTCGTCCATCAGGTCGCGCAGGCGCGTGAAACGGTGTGGCTGGACCACGGCGATGACGCGGCCCTTGGCTCCTTCGCGCGCGGCGGCGAGGACTGCCTTGATTTCGACCGGGTGGTGGCCATAATCGTCGATGACGGTCGCAATGCCACCGCCGAGCGCGATCTCACCGACCTTGGTAAAGCGGCGTTTCACGCCACCGAATTTGGCGAAACCAGTCTGGATCGTCGCATCGTCGATGCCCATGTGCAGAGCCACGCCGATCGCCGCCATGGCGTTCAGCACGTTATGACGGCCCGGCATTGGCATTTCGATGCCTTCGATCCTGCGTGTCGAGCCGTCGCGTTCGCGCACCTGAATGTCGAAGCGGTTGCCACCGGGGAAGCTGACGACATTGTCGCCGCGAATGTCCGCCTGCGCCGAAAAGCCGTAGGTGACGATGCGCCGATCCTGCACGCGCGGCAGGATGGCCTGCACTTCGGGATGGTCGAGGCACAGCAAAGCCGCGCCGTAGAAGGGGACGTTGCCGACGAACTCGACAAAGGCGTCCTTTACGCGATCGAAACTGCCATAGTGGTCGAGATGTTCAGGGTCGATATTGGTGACGACCGCGATCGTACCATCCAGACGCAGGAAGCTGCCGTCGCTCTCGTCTGCCTCCACGACCATCCAGTCGCTGTTGCCGAGCCGCGCGTTGGAACCATAGCTGTTGATGATGCCGCCGTTGATGACGGTCGGATCGACGCCGCCCGCGTCCAACAGCGCCGCGACCATGGACGTTGTCGTGGTCTTGCCATGCGTGCCAGCCACCGCGACGGTGGATTTGAGGCGCATCAGTTCGGCCAGCATTTCGGCGCGGCGGATGACGGGAACGCGGTTTTCCAGCGCCAGTTCGACTTCCGGGTTGCCGCGCTTGATGGCGGTGGAGGTGACGACAACGGCGGCGTCGCCCAAATTCTCGGCCTTGTGGCCAATCATCACCTTGATCCCTTTGGTGCGCAATCCTTCCACGACATAGCCTTCGGCCACGTCGGACCCCTGAACCACATAACCCAGATTATGCATCACTTCGGCGATACCGGACATGCCGATGCCGCCGATACCGATGAAATGGATCGTGCCGATGTCTGTGCCGACACCCTTCATGCCTGGGCTTCCTTGTTATTCATTGCGCCGTAATCCTCCCCTGCAAGGGGAGGTGGATGGCCGAAGGCGAGACGGAGGGGTATCCCCCCAAGGAGAGGATGACGCCCCTCCACCGGCTTCGCCGCCCCCCTTGCAGGGGAGGATATATTCACGGCAGCCTGGCTCACGCCGGAACGCCTGCCAGATTGAGCGTGGTCGGCGTTGGACCGACTTTCACGGGATCGTTCATGATCGGCGCATGGCCGATGCTTTCGAGCAGATCAGCCATATCGCGGGCGGCATAGGGCCGACCGCAGCCGAGGGCGCGCTTGGCCGCATTCTGAAGCGCACCTGGCTCCATCGCCATTTTCTGCATCTGCTTGGCCAGTTCGACGGCGGTGAAGCGCGCCTGCATGATCGTGCGTGCGCCGCCCGCTTCGGTCATTTCGCGCGCGTTGGCGGTCTGGTGATCGTCCATCGCGCTGGGCAGCGGGATCAGGATGGCAGGGCGCCCTGCGCAGGTCAGTTCGGCCAGCGTCGATGCGCCCGCGCGTGCGATGACCAGATGCGACCAGCCCAGCTTTTCAGGCACATCGTTGAAATAGGTGGCGAGGTCAGCAGGGATTTCCATCTCCGCATAGACTTTGCGCACGCGCTCAATATCTTCCGCCCGGCATTGCTGCGTCACCTGAAGGCGGCGGCGCAAAGCGACGGGCAACATCGACAGGCCTTCGGGCACGACGCTGGACAGGATCGACGCGCCCTGGCTCCCGCCGATGACCAGCACCCGGAACACGCTTTCGTCGGTCAGCGCAGGGAAATCCTCCTCGCGCAGAGCCTTGACCTCTTCACGCACCGGATTGCCGACGAGATGGACTTTCGAGGCATATTTGGGCTTGAGCCGCTCGACATCGGGATAGGCGGTTGCGATCGCATCGACGCGCCCGGCGAGCAGGCGATTGACACGGCCCAATACCGCATTTTGTTCATGGACAGCCGTCGGGATGCCATCGGCCAGCCCCCCCAGAAGCGCGGGCATGGCAGGGTATCCGCCAAAGCCAACGACGGCGGTAGGGCGGAACGTTTCGTTCAGCCGTCGCGACATCGCGCGACCAGCGAGGATCGCCTTCAACGCGCCGGGCCAACTTGCGGGATTTTTGGTCATGCGTCCGGCGGGCATCACATGCACCTGCGCATGTTCGAAAATGCCGGGAATCTTCGCACCCCGCTCGTCCGTGACCAGCGCGACATGATGGCCGCGCGCCATCAATTCCTCCGCCACGGCATGGGCGGGAATCATATGACCCCCCGTCCCGCCAGCGGCGAGGACGAAGTGACGGGAAATGCTCATCGGCCACTCCATTTGACGACGGTGTGCCGGCCCATGAACGGGTTACGCCGCGTGAAGGCGAGCAGCAGGCCGACCCCGATGCAAAGCGCCAGCATAGAGGAGCCGCCATAGCTGATAAAGGGCAGCGTCATACCCTTAGATGGAAAAATCTGCGCATTGACGCCCATGTTGATGATCGCCTGCAACCCGAACTCGGTGGTCAGGCCCGCTGCCGCTAAAATGGTGAAGCTGTCCTCTTCATCCAGCAGACGCAGCAACACACGCACGATGATCGCCAGATAGACGCAGGCGATGGCGATGCAGGCAAGCAGGCCGAATTCTTCCCCGATGACAGAGAAGATATAGTCAGTGTGCGCTTCGGGCAGGCGGAATTTATTCTGCCCACCGCCCGGACCCACGCCCGTGAAACCGCCATGGGTGATGGTGCGGAACGCAAGGTCCGTCTGGTCCGGGCCGGTGTCCATGGTGACGCCGATGCCCAGAAAGTCGTTGATCCGCTGACGCCCATTTTCGTAGAACATGTACGTCGCGACAAGGCCGCCCAGCGCCGCAAGTCCCATGACGCCGATCATCCTGAACGATATGCCCGACAGAAGCAGCAGCGCGCCCCAGCAGGCGCAGAAGATGACGGTCTGGCCAAAGTCAGGCTGGCGCATCAGCAGCAGCGCGATGAGCGCGGTCAGCACGAAGGTCAGCCGCATCACCGGCAGCGTCGCATCCTTGCCGCGCAGGGACAGCAGCCATGCGATCGTCACGACATAGGCGGGCTTGAGAAATTCGGACGGCTGGAAACGGAAACCGGGCAGATCGATCCAGCGCTTGGCCCCGTTGACGGTGGAACCGAGCAACGGCACGAACACCAGCAGAATGACGAAGAAAGCGCACAGGAACAGCGCCAGCCGCCGCGCCTGTTGGCGGGGCAGCATGGAAATGACCAGCATGACCGGCAGGCCGATCACCACCCACATCAACTGGCGATAGAAATAGATAAGCGGATTGACGGCAATAGTAGCGGTCGACCGATCAATCGCCGCGACCGGCGACGCGGCGGCGACGGCAACCAGCCCGATCGCCATCAACGCGACGATGAGCGACAGGAGGACACGGTCGATTTCCCAGAACCAGATCGCCAGCGCCGTACGCTCGCGCGGGACGGTGCGGGTTCTGAAACCCTTCACCAGCTCGCCTGGCCTGAACATGTTCGTCGTCCCTTCCCTGTTCATCGCCCTGCCCCTCTAGCCGCTTTATTCGAGTGCCGCGACGGCGGCAGCGAAAGCATCGCCGCGTGCTTCGAAATCGCGAAACTGGTCGAAACTGGCGCAGGCAGGCGACAGCAGTACGACGTCGCCCGGTTGCGCGATACGCGCAGCACGGCGCACGGCGGCGCTTAGCATTTCGCTATCGTCCACGGCCATAGCGGGTCGCAGCAGATCGGCGAACATATGCCCCGCTTCGCCGATGGTGTAGGCATGGGCGACATTGCCGAAATAGGGTGCGCATTCGTCCAGATTGTCAGTCTTGGCGATTCCCCCGACAATCCAGTGGATGCGCGGGCGACCGTCGATCGGTGGCCATGCCGCCAGTGCTGGCGAAGTGGATGCTGCGTTGGTCGCCTTGCTGTCGTTGACGTAGAGAACGCCGTTGTGGGTTGCGACAGCCTGCATACGGTGTGGAAGGCTGGCGTAGCTGGTCAGCGCCGGAAAAATGTCGTCGTCCGAAATGCCCAGCGCGCGGGCCACCGCGATGGCGACGGCTGCGTTTTGCGCGTTGTGCGGGCCTTGCAACGCTGGCCATGTGAGTTGAGCAACGGGGTCGATATCGGTGGACGCCACCTCAATGATGTCAGGAGATGGGTTCCCGCCTACGCGGGAATGACGGATGGTGTTCACGATGGCTTGGCTTGATTCATCCTCCGCAGCAATAACAGCCACATGTCCCTCTGACTGCATATCGAACAATCGCGCCTTCGATGCGACATAGCCTTCGAAGCCATTGTAGCGATCGAGATGATCGGGGGTGATGTTGAGCAGGACCGCTACGTCGCAATCCAGGCTGTGGGTCAGGTCGATCTGATAGCTGGACAGTTCCAGCACATATACGCCAACGCCGTGCAGATTTGGCTCCAGCGGCGGCTGGCTGAGGATCGGAAGGCCGATATTGCCGCCCATGACGGTCGGATAGCCCGCCTGTTCGATGATGTGATGGATCAGCGCGGTGGTGGTCGATTTGCCGTTGGTGCCGGTGATGCCGACAACCTTATGCGGCGGCAGGGTCGCGCGGGCGAGCGCGAACAGTTCGATGTCGCCGATGATCGGCACACCCGCGATTCTGGCGCGCATGGTGATCGGATGCTTGTTGAGCGGCACGCCCGGCGACACGACAATGCCATCGAAGCCGGACAGGTCGATTTCCATCGGATCGCCTAGTTCCGCCTGATCGGCGACCAGCGCGCGGGCGGTATCCTGACTGTCCCAAGCGACGACGCGCGCGCCGCTGGCCACCAGAGTAGCGACCGTGGCAAGGCCCGATCGCGCGAGGCCAAGGACGGCATAAGTCTTGCCCGCAAAGGCGCTGGAGACGATCATCGCAGCTTCAACGTGGCAAGACCAGCGAGCGCCAGAACGAAGGCGATGATCCAGAAGCGGATGACGACGGTCGGTTCGGCCCAGCCAAGCTGTTCGAAATGATGGTGGATCGGCGCCATCTTGAACACGCGCCGGCCGGTGCGCTTGTAGAAAAAGACCTGAATGATGACGCTCATCGCTTCCACCACGAAAAGCCCGCCGATGATGCCCAGCACAATCTCATGATGCGCGGTGACAGCTATGACGCCGATCGTGCCGCCCAGCGCCAGCGAGCCGGTATCACCCATGAACACCGCCGCAGGCGGCGCATTGAACCACAGGAAGGCAAGCCCCGCCCCCACGATCGCGCCGCACAGGATCGTCAGGTTACCAGCGCCCGGCACATGCGGAATGCCCAGGTAGTCGGCGAAGTCGGCGCGGCCGACGAGATAGACGATCAGCATGAATGCGAGACTGGCGATGATGACCGGCATGGTCGCCAACCCATCGAGACCATCGGTCAAGTTCACAGCGTTCCCGAAGGCCACGATTACGAAGGCAGCAAAGCAGAAGTAGAACGGCCCCAGTTCGATCGCAGGACCATTGTAGAAGGGTACATAAAGCGCGGTGTTGCCATGATGATGGACGATCATCCACGCCGCGATGCCCGCAATAAGAAATTCGGCCAAAAGCCGCGCCTTGCCAGACAGCCCTTTATGGCTGGCCTTTGTTACCTTGTCATAATCATCCATAAAGCCGATCGCGCCGAAACCGAGCGTTACGAACAGGCAGGCCCAGATATAGATGGAGGACAGGTCCATCCATAGCAGCACCGATGCGACCATGGACGTCAGGATCATCAGGCCGCCCATGGTCGGCGTGCCGCGCTTGGCCAGATGGGTCTGCGGTCCGTCGCTGCGGATCGGTTGCCCCTTCCCCTGCCGCACGCGCAGCCAGCCGATGAATTTGGGACCGATCAGCAGGCCGATCAGCAGCGCGGTAAAGATAGCCGCGCCCGCGCGAAAGCTGAGGTAGCGGATGAGGTTGAACACCCCCGCGAAATCCATGGTCTGGGCAAGCCAGTAAAGCATTGGTCAGGACTTTCCTTCGCTGGCGCCATCAATCGCAGGGGCGACCAGTGCAGCGACGAGGCGCGACAAGCCGATACCGTTAGACCCCTTGACGAGGACGGCGTCGCCCGCGCGCATGTGTGTGGTAAGAAGCGACGTGGCGCTCGCCGCGTCAGGAACATGGTCGTACCCGATCACGCTGCCCGGCCTATTGGCCAGCGCATCGGCCAGCGGCGCCATTTCCGCACCGACCAATATCGCATAATCGACCTTCGCGGCGACGAGCGGGTCGGTAAGACCGGCATGCAGCTCTTCGCTGCGGCTGCCCAATTCACGCATCCCGCCCAGCACAGCGATGCGTCGATCAGCCGATTCGCGCCCCAGTTGCGTCAGCGTCGCCGCCATTGACAGCGGGTTGGCGTTATAGCTTTCATCGATCAGCAGCACTTGTCCCCCCGCCACTGGCAGGATGCGCCGTTCGCCACGACCCGGCAGGCCCGGCATTTCTGCCAGCGCCAGGCCTGCGGCGGCCAGATCGCCATCGACGGCATCGACGGCCGCCAGCACGGCCAGCGCATTGGACACCCAATGGTCACCGGGCGCAGCAACGGTGAAGCAGAGTTCGGCGTTCGGCAGCTTCGCCGTCACCAGCGTGCCACCGCCAAGGGCGGGCATGGCTTCGCGCGCATGAATGTCCGCTTCGCGGCTCATGCCAAAGGTCAGGATGCGGGCTGCATAGCGCTCAGCGCGGCTGTAGAGCAGCGCGACATGCGGACTGTCATAGGGGATGATCGCCGTGCCGCCCGGTTCCAGACCCTGAAAGATCTCGGCCTTCGCCTCCGCAATGGCGGCCTCTGTTGCGAAAAATTCGATGTGTGCCGGGGCAATGGCAGTAACGATCGCGACGTCGGGACGCACCTGCCGGGTCAGAACGGCCAGTTCGCCCGCATGGTTCATGCCCATTTCGAACACGCCAAAACCAGCGTTACGCGGCATCCGCGACAGGCTGAGCGGCACGCCGACATGGTTGTTGTAGCTTTTGACCGATCGATGAACGCCATCGGGATGCGCGCGTTCCAGTGCGTGGAACAGCGCCTCTTTCGTGCCGGTCTTGCCGACAGAACCGGTCACGCCGATAACCTTGCCAGTCATGCGCGCGCGCGCGGCCTGCCCCAATGCTTCGAGCGCGACTGCGCTATCGCTGACGAGGATATGGGGATGATCGACCGGCGTGCTGACGATCGCGCCTGTTGCGCCCTGCCCGAATGCTGTGTCGATGAATTTATGGCCGTCGGTCGCGTCGCCCTTCATCGCGACGAACAGATCGCCGGTCGATACTTCGCGGCTGTCAAACGCGACGCCTGAAACGGCAAACGGCGCCGACGCGGCGCCGCCCGTTGCTTGAGCGATTTCGGCTGAGGTCCATAGGTCCGTCAACCCGCGCACTCCCGCGCGACCGTGACATCATCGAACGGCAGCACGCGGTCGCCAATGATCTGACCCTGTTCATGCCCCTTGCCCGCCAGCAGCACGATATCGTCCGGCCCGGCATGGGCGATAGCGGCGGCGATGGCCGCGCGGCGCCCGCCGATTTCCTGCGCCCCCGGCGAGCCAGCCATCACGGCGGCGCGAATGGCGGAGGGTTCTTCCGACCGGGGATTGTCGTCGGTGACGATGACATGATCGGCCAGCGCCGCCGCGACCTTGCCCATTTCCGGGCGCTTGCCGGTATCGCGATCGCCACCTGCGCCGAACAGCGCGATCAATCGCCCACGCGTATGCGGCCGCAACGCCTCGATCGCAGCCTTCAGGCCGTCGGGGGTATGGGCATAATCGACATAGACCGGCGCACCCGCCTTGCTGATGACCGCCCGCTCCAGCCGCCCGCGCACGGGCTGGACACGGCCCAGCATCTCCAGCGTCCGGGCAATATCGCCGCCAGTCGCGATGACGAGGCCAGCGGCCGTCAGCGCGTTGGCGGCCTGATAGGCACCGATCAGCGGGAGGTTGACGATGTAGCTTTTACCGTCGGCAAGGATGTCCAGCGTCTGCCCCAAATGGGTCGGCGTCCGCTTCACCAGACGTAGCCCTTCGCCACCTTCGCCGACGGTAAACAGCCACAGTCCGCGTGCCATGGCGCGTCCGGCGGCCTTGTCGGACCAGGCGTCGTCGGCCCAGATAACGGCGGCGCCATCGGGCGACACGACATCATCGAACAACCGCATCTTGGCGTCGAAATAGCTGTCCATGTCGCCATGATAGTCGAGATGATCGCGCGACAGGTTCGTGAACGCACCCGCCAGTACCGGCAGCCCCTCGGTACGATACTGGTCCAGCCCATGGCTCGACGCTTCGAACGCGGCATGGGTGATGCCTTCGCGCTTGAGGCCGGACATGTTGGCAAGGAAGGTCACGATGTCGGGGGTCGTAAGGCCAGTCGATACCTGATCGACGGCGGTGGTGACGCCCAGTGTCCCGATCGACGCGGATTTCTGCCCCAGCATCCGCCACAATTGCCGTGCCAGTTCGACAGTGCTGGTCTTGCCATTGGTGCCGGTGACGGCGACCGTCACGTCCGGAAACGGCGCGAAATAACGCGCCGCAAGCAGGGCAAACAGGTGGCGCGGATTGGCGTGGGCGATATGGATTGCCCCATCCACTTTCGCCTCCGGGCGGGCAACGACAGCGATGGCGCCAGACTTTACCGCGTCGGCGATATAATCCTCGCCATTAACGCGCAGCCCCTGGAACGCGCCGAATATGGTGCCGGGCGCGACTTTACGATTGTCGATCGCGAAACCGGTTACGGACAGGTCCGCGCCGGCCGCGTCGCCAATCGCAATGTCCATTCCGCCGACCAGCGCACCCAGACGCGTCATTCCGCTTCCCCCTTGGGCTTCCACAATAGCGGCATCAGGTCCGAAATATCCACGTCGCGCCGTTCGTCGGGCATGACGCCCAGCATCGGTCCGACCCGCTCGACCACCCGCTTGGCCACTGGCGATGCCGTCCAGGCCGCGGTGCGCAAACCAAACGCTCCGGTCGCTTCATCCATAATGACCACCACAACATATCGCGGATTATCCATAGGGAATGCGGACGCGAAAGTCGTCACGAGTGAACTCTTGTTATAACGGCCTGCTTCGGGCTTTTCGGCTGAGCCTGTCTTGCCCCCGACCCGGAAGCCCTTGGCATCAGCGCTACGACCTGTACCCGCCGCCACGATCATCCGCAACAACTGGCGCATCCGGGCGCTGGTGGCGGCGGAGAACACGCGCCGTCCTTCGGGCACTTCGTCCGCATTCAGCTTACGCAAAGTTGCCGGGCGCCATGTGCCGCCATTAACCAGTGCGGCATAGGCGCTGGCCAGATGCAGCGGGGTGACGGCGATGCCATGGCCGTAGGACACGGTCATGGTCGTAATGCGGCCCCAGTTGACGGGCCACAAAGTCCCTGCCCGCTCCTTCAGTTCGATCGGGGCGCGCTGGTCGAAATCGAGGCTGCGGAACAGCTTTTGCAACGGCGCGGCGCCCATTTCGTCGGCAATCCGCGCTGTCCCGATATTGGAGCTGTGTACCAGGATTTCCGGTACGTTAACCCAGCGGCCGAGCGCATGGTCGTCCTTGATATGAAATCCTGCAACGGCCAAAGGTGCAGTCGCGTCATAGCGCTTGCTCATCGACGTCACGACGCCGCTGTCCATGGCAGCAGCGATCGACAATGGCTTGAACGCGGAGCCAAGTTCATAGCGCGCCTGCACCATATGGTTACACAGCGGCGATTCGCCGCACGACTTGCCTGCATAATTTTGCAGTTTGTTGGGATCGAACACCGGGATGGATGCCATGGCAACGACTTCGCCCGTATTCGCGTCCAATATGATGCCGCCCGCACCCTTCGCGCGCTGCGCCACCAGCTGTGCATACAGTTCGCTTTCCAGCGCGCCCTGCACCCGTGCGTCGATGGAAATGGCGAACGGCTTGCCGCGCAGCGCCGCATCGGTCAGGCGGTCGTTGAACGCAGCCTCCACACCCATGCCGCCCACGCCGGCGCTATCGGGGGCAAAGCCCAGCACATGTGCCGCGAGCGTGCGTTGCGGATAGAGGCGTTCCTTCTCACGCGGAAATTCGATGCCGATTTCGCCCAGCGCGTTCACCGCCGCCACCTGTTCAGGCATGGCGCGACGGCGCAGATAGGCCCAGCCCCGACCGGTCAGCTTCTTGTAGAAGGCCGCTTCCGGTTCGTCGGGAAAAATCTCGTGCAGCTTGCGCGCCAGTTCCGCCGGTTCCCCGATCAGCTTGGACGGGCGCACCGCCACGGAATAGGCATCCATCGTTCGCGCCAGTGGCACGCCGTTGCGGTCCACTATGTCAGCGCGCGCTGGCAGGAAGGGAGACAGCGTGCCATCGCCCTGCGTTCCAAGCGCGAACACACCCACCCACAGTAAGCGACCGATCAGGATGGTAGTGATTGCCATGAACAGAATGAGCAGCAACATCAATCTATTATGGGCGATTGCGGTCAGGCTGACGCGTTGCCGCCCAGTCCGTGCGCTGCCTGGCTGAACGATGATCGTAGCCATCAGCGCGCCTCCTTCTTACGTTCGCGCGCGGCCTTAGCGCTCAGATCGCCCAGCGTGCTGTCATCCAGCAGCTTGGCGTCCAGCATCGCCATCCGCTCCGCCTTGCGCGCGACCGGATTGGGCCTGGATATATCGGCGTCCAGCTTCGCCCGCTGGACCGGCGCAGGCCGCGCCACCTTGGGCAGCTTGTCCACATTGTCGGCGGCATGCGCTTCCCGAATGACCGCGATTTCGCTGCGGATCTGGGTCGCGGCGGGGCTTTCGGGCGCTTTTTGTGGAGCAGATGGCAGGTCGGCTGGCGTTTCAACCATAGCAACCATGACCGGGGGCGCCACATATTCGGGACCATTGGGCTGCACCCCGTCCAATTGCGCCAGCGCCCGTTCTCCAGCCAGATATTGCTGGGACGTGGGCGTGGCATAGAGGAAATCATGCTGGTTCCAGCTTTCCAGCTGCCGCATCGACGCGCGCGCGCTGAATTCGGTTTCCAGATAGCGAATGTCGCCCTTGGCCCGTGCGATCTGAACGCGCACGCGCATCAACTCATTGCGCTCGGTCGCGACCTTGAGCGACACCATATATGCACCGAGCGCGCCCAGCGCGACAAGGATCACCCAGATCAGGCTCTGCAACCTTTTGACGGCGATCATGGGCGAACACTCCGGACGGGCAGGGCAGAGGAAGCCGGGGCAGCGGTGCGAACAGCGCTGCGCAGCGTGGCGGATCGGGCGCGGGGGTTACGCGCCAGTTCCGCTTCACCCGGACGCACTGCCTTGGCCGGCTTGGCAAAAGTCGGCGCGTTGCCGACAACCTTTGCCGGCATGTGACGCGACCCGCCACCATCGCCACCACTGCGATTGCGCAGGAATTGCTTGACGATACGGTCCTCAAGACTGTGGAAGCTGACGATCGCCAAACGACCGCCTTCTTCCAGCAACGCTTCAGCCGCTTCGAGCGCCTGCTCCAGTTCCTCCAGTTCGCGGTTTACATGGATGCGGATCGCCTGGAACGTGCGGGTCGCCGGGTCCTTCTTGTCATGGGGCTTATGACCTAGCGCGCGGCGCACGATATGGGCGAGTTGCCCGGTGCGTTCCAGCGGGCGGGCATCCACGATCGCGTGAGCGACCCGGCGCGAGCGCGGCTCGTCGCCATAGCGGTAAATGACGTTGGCAATGTCTTCTTCGGCTGCCTCGTTCAGGAAATCGGCAGCGCTCATGCCATCCTGACTCATCGTCATGGTCAGCGGGCCGTCCGATTGAAAGGAAAAGCCGCGTTCCGCCCGGTCGAGTTGCATGGACGACACGCCGATGTCGAGCGTGATGCCCGCCACCTTGTCGATGCCACGTTCGGCCAGCAGTTCGACCATCCGAGAAAATTCGCCGGGGATCAGCGTGATGCCATGGGCGTCGGCCAGCGCCTGCCCTTCGCGGATCGCGTCGGGATCACGATCGAAGGCGAACACGCGCGCACCCGCCAGCGCCATGGCACTGGAGTAGCCACCAGCGCCGAACGTTCCATCGACATGGACTTCGCCGGGGGCAATGGCGAGCGCGTCAAGGACTTCGCCCATCAGGACAGGGATGTGCGGCACGGACGTGGACGAGGCCTGGGGTGCAATCTCGCTCACTGGCCACTCTCCGCCGCGCGGGCGTCGATCCAGCGTTTCACCTTGTTGCGGATCAGGGCGGGGCGTTCGGGACTTGCGACCAGCGCTTCGGGCTTCCAGATCTGGAAATATCGGCCCACGCCATAGAAAAACACCGCGTCTGTGATGCCCGCTTCTTCCTTGATATCGTGGTGCAGGAAGAAACGGCCGCCATCATCGAAATTCACATCCTCGATAGTGCCGAGGCGGTTTTCGCGTTCCAGATCACCGTTGAAGGGGCGGTTGGCTTCGCGCGCCAGCCGTTCCAGTTCAGCCACTTCATCGAACAGGAACTGCTTGTGCGACAGGCCAAAGCCGGTGGCGCAGCCATTGTCCATATGAACCGACAGGCACAGGCGGTTGTCGCCGCTGGCCTGCTTGACCAGCTTGCGCATCTCAAGGGGCAACACGAAGCGGCCTTTGCCGTCCGCGACGCTGAATGCGTTACCCGAATAGAGAATGACGTCAGACACGGTGAAAAGTGGCCCCTTTTCCATGGGGCACAGACTTCCCACCGCCAGAAACGCCTGGGCGAATCCGGGTGCGCGGAATGATCAACGCCTGAATAACCCCAATGCCGGATTATCTACCAAGCATCAGGGCGGCTGAAAAGGGGAAATGTCGGGTAAATCTGGGAAAAACTGTTCGAGACTGGGCTTTAGTCGCATTTCCTTGGGTCAGGCATTTCATTTTCTGCTTTTGTTCTACTCTCGTTCGTTCCCGCACGCCATGTGAAAATTACGCTGCCCAGGATCGCCCAGATCAACCCGGCCAAAAGCGCCCAACGCACCGCCAGGATCGTGGAAATCCCATCGCGCATCCATCGCCTCTCGCCGGGGATCGGCGCGCCCAGCCAGTTCGCCACGCGTGCGGGCGTATCCGCACTCCAACTATGCAAGTCGAGCGGGCGGGCCGGATCGGCAAGCCATAGCCGGTCATCGAGCAGGTCGGCGTCGCCCACGACCACCACCATGCCCCGCCCAATCCGTTTACGACGGACGAATCCGTCGCCAGACTCAACCCGGCCATCGTCAATATCTGTTTGGAAGACCTGAATCCCTGACACAGTGACAAGATCCTGGTCCGGCGTCACATAGCGTACCTCGCCATCCCTCACATAATCAGCCCGGAAACCCCAATGAGTCAGCAGCGGCGCAAGCAGGCTGGCCGATGGCGCGCGACGGCGATCGCCCAGCGGCAATGCGGAGGGCCAGCGCAACAGCGGGTCGGACAGCACAAGCACCGTGCCGCCATCCCGCACCCAGCGATCGATCACGATCAGGCCCGCTGGCGACAGGCTGCGCGGTTGGGCCAGCAACAGAAGCTTCGCGCCCGTTTTTTCCAGTTGGGCCAGATCATCCATCGGCTTCACTGTGAATCGGGTGCGCAGGACTGTGATGATTGGCGCGTCTGCGGGACCATGTTCCGCCCCCTGCCCCGGCTCCGCCCAGAAAAGCGGCAGTCCGGTTATGACGGCGAGCTTGGGCCGGTCCTGAACTGGTGCGATGGGCTGCGCGGGGCCAAGGTAGAGCAGCAGGGACGCTGCCACCAACGCCGCCGCGCCGATACGCCAGCGCCGCGCACGCAACGCGCATCCAGCCATTGCCCCCAATAACGCGACACAGATAAGGCCACCGGCTGCAACTGGATCCGGTTGGCGGCCTGCGGCGATGATGCAGAAGATCAGGGCCGACCCAGCAGCGCCCATACAGGCCCAGATCGGCAAGGCCCAGCCGCGCCTGCCCAACCACCAACCCGTCGGCGCGAGAATCAGACAGGCCGCCCATCCCCAAAGCCATGGGTCAGCCTGACCGGTGAACCAGCACTGTTTGAGGCCAACGATAAATATCAACAGCCCCGGCAGCCAGAACCAGAGGAATCGTTCGGGCACCGCCTTCACTGGCGGCCCCGCCCGTCCATGCGCACGTTCAGCGCTGCTGCGGTTGCGGCTGGCCCTGAAGATCGCGGTCCATCGGCTTGCGCAGATTGGGATCGGGCTGAAGATCGGGGACGATCGGCGCCTGTTCGGGCGCTGGCTGGACGCCCAGTTCGGCCAGCGGATCCTTGGCGGCGGCGACCGCATTGGCGCTCAGCGTCGGAACGACCGGCGGCGGCAATGCGGCATCGTCCATCCGCGCCTTGTCGATAACGATATTGGCCAGACCTACGAGCAGCACGATGCCAGCCAGACCGGTCAGCCCGACCTGAACGCGCTGTAACCCTTCCTGTCGTCGGGGCGCTTCAGCCATGATGCTCTTGTCCTGATGGCCGCGACCCATGTCGGCCCGTCATGCAGTGTGCGCGAGCCAGGGGAATACCGTCAAGCCCTTCGCTTCGAGCCACTGGCGATTGTAGAGCGTCGAAAGATAGCGAAAACCGGTGTCGCACAGGATCGTCACGATCCGCTTGCCCGGCCCCAGACGCCTGGCCAACGCGACCGCGCCCGCCACGTTGATGCCCGATGACAGGCCAAGACATAGGCCTTCTTCGGCCAGCAGGCGGCGGACCCATTCCAGTCCTTCCTCATCGGAAATGCGGAACTGGGTATCGATTGGCGCGCCTTCCAGATTGGCGGTGATGCGCCCCTGCCCGATGCCTTCGGCCACGGAACTGCCCTCCGCCTTCAACTCGCCTTCGGCATAATAGCTGTAGAGCGCGGCGCCGTGCGGGTCGCTGAGAGCGATGGTGATCGCTTCGTCCTTGGCTTTCAGGCCAAGGCCTACGCCAGCGATCGTGCCACCCGTCCCCGCCGCGCAGGTGAAGCCGTCGATCCGGCCGTCCATCTGGGTCCAGATTTCTTCGGCCGTGCCCACGATATGCGCCTTGCGATTGGCGATATTATCAAACTGATTGGCCCAGATCGCGCCTGCCGTCTCTTCGGCCAGACGGCGGGACGTATGGACGAAATGACCGGGGTTCGAATAGGGCGCGGCAGGCACCGTCACCAGTTCTGCGCCCAACGCGCGCAAGGTGTCCATCTTCTCACGGCTTTGCGTTTCGGGCATGACGATGATCGTCTTATACCCCTTGGCATTGGCGACCAGCGCCAGACCAATGCCGGTATTACCCGCCGTTCCTTCCACAATCGTGCCGCCGGGCTGCAACAGCCCTTTTTCTTCGGCGTCGTTGACGATGAACAGCGCGGCGCGGTCCTTCACCGACGCACCGGGATTGGCAAATTCGCATTTGGCGTAAATATCGCAACCGGTCGCATCGGACGGGCCAGCGAGGCGCACCATCGGCGTGTTGCCGATCAGGGCGAGACTATCGGGTGTAAGCAGCATGACCCACGCATAGCGGAGCGCGTGGCGCTTTGCCAAGCAAGGGAATGATGGATGGCGCAAAGGCGTGATTTGCCCGACCCGCGTTAACCTGTCGGCCCGCGACCGTCCCATCGCGGCACAGCGGGCCGGAGACAGTAATCCGCACAGGAAGTCGAAAGCATTTTCGCCTATTGGCAGGCTGGAAAGCGGCAAGCGTCGCATGGATGTGAAGGACGGCACATGGCGGCAATGGGGTGGAAAGGACGTAGCGGCATCGGCGCGCTGGCCCTGTTCGCGCTGATCGCCCCGCGCCTCATTACAGCCGCACCGCTGGACATGCTGCATGCCGCGCAGGCGCAGGCCGACCCGTCAGAAGACGCCGCCGATAACTTCCCCGGATCCGCTTTCTTCTATGCGCAGGGTGCGTTCGATCCGGCGCCGGGCGTGGAAACGGAGCAATCGCAGCATGTGCTGGGGCTGGAGGCAGTTAAGGCTGCGCCAGCGGCGATCTTTCGCGGCATGTCCCCGCTCGACAGCTATCGCGCGCTCAATTGCCTGACATCCGCCATCTATTATGAAGCGGGGAACGAGCCGGTCGAGGGACAGCGCGCCGTTGCTCAGGTGGTGCTCAACCGGGTGCGTAGCCAGCTTTGGCCCAATACGGTGTGCGGCGTCGTCTATCAGGGGTCCGAGCGGGCCGACTATAAATGCCAGTTCACCTTTAGTTGCGATGGTGCGATGGCGCGGATGCCCGCCGCAGCGCCATGGGCGCGGGCGCGCCGCGTGGCGCAGGACGCACTGGCCGGGCAGGTTTATGGTCCCGTCGGCCTTGCCACCCATTATCACACGCTGGCGGTGCGGCCCGAATGGTCGTCCAGCCTGCAACCCGTCGCCGTGATTGGCGCGCATATCTTTTATCGCAATCCCGGCTTCAACGGTACGCCTGCTGCGTTCCGGGCCGTCTATCTTGGCCGCGAAGCCATTTCCGGTCCCGCGCGCAGCGTTTGGCCGATCCGGCCCGTGGTGCCGGTCGAGATGATTGCGCCGGCCCTGCCCAGCGCGCGCATGGATCGGACGCCGACTCCAACCCTTGCCCCTGATCGGGATGCCATGTTGCCCGAATCCACTATCCGCCCGGAATATCGCAATAGCGGACGGCCATTGATCTGACCGACATCCAAATGCGGAATTATTTTGCGAATAACGGTGTAATAACCATCCAAGCATCTGAAATAGCGTCAGATTAAAAATTCAGCTTTTTTTTGACCTGCGGGAACCGACCGCGCTTTTGCGGGTTCTAATATTCGGATAGCAAATCTTTTGCCCCCCGCTCTTGCTATCCAAAATTATGAGCCCGGAACGCATCCCCCCCGACGCGTCTCCGGGCTCAGACTTTTTGGGGCACGGTTCCCCTTTCCCCAATATATTTTCGCAAGCGGAACGCTTTTCATCGGAGCGGGTTTCTGTCTGGACGCCAGTATGGTTCGCCATGCGGTCGCACAGTTTTCCAAGGAGAGATTTCATGACCAAGAAAATCCTGGCCGCAATGCTGCTCACCGGTTCGCTGATGGTTGCTGCGTGCAACACGGTCGAAGGCGCTGGACGCGATGTTCAGAGCGCAGGCAAGGCAGTCGAGAAAACGGCTAACTAAACTTCTCGACTATACGGACTACCCCTCCCCTAGCATTGGCCCGTCCTTCAAAAGACGGGCCATTTTTTTTGGGCATATTGGGCGGCGTGATTATGCCGAGGCTTCCTCAGCGTCCGTTTCGGCCAGTGCCATTTTTTCCTGCCGCCGGTCTGTGAACCAGATCGCGACGATGGTGATTTCATACAGCAGCAGCAGCGGAACCGCGAGCATCAGTTGCGACACGACATCGGGCGGGGTCAACACCGCTGCCAGGATGAAGGCCGCCACGATCATATAGCGACGCATGCCGATCAACTGCGCGCGCGACACAAATCCGGCACGATTGAGTAGCATCAGCAGCACCGGCATCAGGAAGCAGATGCCAAACGCCAGAATAAACTGCATGACAAGGCCGAGATAGGCATCGGCACTGGGTAGCGCCTCGACTTGCAGGCCACTGCTATTTCCCTGAAATTCCAGGAAAAAGTGGAATGCCATTGGCATGACGACGAAATAAGCGAGACTGGCGCCCAATGCGAACAGAAATGGCGTCGCGATGATGAAGGGCAGCAGCGCCTTCTTTTCCTTCGCATACAAGCCCGGCGCAACGAAGGCCCAGAGCTGGTTGGCGATGATCGGAAAGGACAGGCAGACTGCACCGAACGCCGCGATCTTCACCTGCACGAAAAAGGCTTCGTATAATTTGGTATAGACCAGCTTGCCGCCGCCGGTGCCGAACGCTTCCTTGAGCGGATGGACGAGGATGGCGAACAGTTCGTTGGAAAAATAGAAGCTGACGGCGCCGGTAAGCAACAGTGCATAGACGCATTTGAGCAATCGCCCGCGCAGTTCGATCAGATGATCGAGCAGGGGTGCCTTGCTGTCGTCGATATCGCCGCTCATGCCGCCGTTCCGTCCTTCGTGGCATGGCCCGGTTCACCCGCCAGATAGGGCGGGCCATCCGACGCGATCACGCGGGCAGGCTGCGGAGCAATCGGAGTCGGCTCCTCCTGCCCATATTGCGCGACATAGGCCGGGCTTTCGGCAACAGCCGTTGCGTCATCATCCTGCGGTGCTGGCAGGGCTTCCATGACGGGCGCAGACGTTTCTGGCGGATGCTCCGCCATGATCCGCTTGTTCTGGTCCGCCCATTTCTTTTCCAGTTCCTCCAGCTCGACTTCCCGCACCATGGCGTCGAGGCCGGTGCGGAAATGACGCGCCATTCCCTGTGCCTTGCCCACGATCTGCCCTACCTTGTAAAGCGCGCGCGGCAAGTCTTTCGGGCCGATGACGATCACCGCGACGATGACGATCAGCAGGAATTCGGTCGAATCGATTCCAAACATGCGGGACTACCCTGCCAACCGGCGCTGACCGATCAGACCTTGGTCTTTTCTTCGGTCGTAGTCGTCGCGTCCTGTTCAGGGACTCGCTGGCCTTCGAGCCGGCTCGCGGGCTTGGCTGGCGTCACGCCGTCGTCGTCGTCCGCCATACCCTTCTTGAAGCTCTTGATGCCCTTGGCAACATCACCCATCAGGCCGGAAATCCGACCGCCACCAAAAAGCAGCATGACGACCAGGAGTACGATGACCCAGTGCATCAGCGAAAAGGAACCCATTTTTCAATACTCCAGAGAATAAGCCTATCTAGGCCACATCGTCGTCATTTTCCAGAACGGATTGGCCGCCCATACCCTCCAGAGCCAGATCGACCGGATCGAGTAGTCCTGCCGCGCGCAGATCGTCCATGCCCGGAAGGTCGCGACGGCTGCTAAGCCCGAAATGTGACAGAAAATCTACGCTCGTTGCGTAGATGAGTGGACGACCGGGGACTTCGCGCCGCCCCGCTGGACGGACCCATCCTGATTCCATCAACACGTCCAGCGTACCCTTGGCCACCTGCACACCACGGATCGCTTCTATCTCCGCCCGACTGACTGGCTCATGATAGGCAATGATCGCCAGCGTTTCCATGGCAGCGCGCGACAGTTTGCGCGGCTCGTCCTTTTCACGGCGCAGGATGTGGGCAAGGTCCGGCGCAGTCTGGAAATGCCATCGCCCGCCCCGCTCGACCAGATTGACGCCCCGCCCGGCATAATCGTCCGCCAGCCGCCGCAACGTACCGTCCAGATCGCCCGCCCCCACATGCAGGCGCAACTCGGCGGGTGTCAGCGGCGCTTCGGCCACGAACAAGGCCGCCTCCACCGCGCGCAGGAAATCGTCGGGTTCCGCGCTCATGCCACCGCGCCCGCCACAGGCGCGCGCAGGTACAGCGGCGCAAAGATCGAATCCTGCCGCATGTCCAGCCGCCCCTGCCGCGCCAGTTCAAGCGCGGCGACAAAGCTGCTCGCCAGCGCGGACTTCGCCTTGGCCCGGTCGAGACCAGCGGGCAGGAAGGATTCTAACGCGGTCCAGTCAATTGCCGTCCCGACCAGCGCCCCGACACGCTGGATCGCTTCGTCCAGCGTCATAACTGGCCGCACTGCGATGACATGCGTCACCGGCTTGGTCCGGGCGCGGAGCTGCCCATAGGTCTGGATCAGGTCGAACAAGCTGGCACGCCACTGCGCCTTGCGGACCAGTCGCAATCCTTCAGGCTTACGGCGCACGAACACGTCACGCCCCATCCGATCCCGTGCCATCAGTCGCGCTGCCGCGTCACGCATGGCGTGCAGCTTTTGCAGCCGCAATTGCAGACGCAGCGCCATATCTTCGGGACTGGGGTCGGCCTGTTCCTGGCGCGGCAACAGCAGGGAGGATTTAAGATAGGCCAGCCATGCCGCCATCACCAGATAATCCGCCGCCAGTTCCAGCTTCAGTTCGCGCGCGCCGTCGATGAAAGCCAGATATTGTTCGGTCAGGTCCAGGATCGATATTTCGCGCAAATCCACCTTTTGCGTGCGCGACAGGCTGAGCAGCAGATCGAGCGGCCCTTCCCAATGATCGAAGCTGACGGTCAGGGTATCGGGGCCGGTGGCGGCGGTAGGAATGAAAGCATCCTCCACCTTCAGGCCTCCCCTGCAAGGAGAGGGGACAGCGCGTAGCGATGACGGAGGGGTGTCGCCCTATCGAGAGGGTTACACCCCTCCACCGGCTTCGTCGGCCCCCCTCCCGTTGCAGGGGAGGATGTTTCGAAGATGCACCTCAAGCTGTCACCAGTCCCAGAAGCGTATCGCGCGTCGCCAGCAACTGTTCCAGCGGCGGCTGATCCGTGCCCCGCGTCACGCTGGCCATCGCCCGGTCCAGCCGGTCGCGCGCCACCTGCGTCATATCCGGCAATCGATCGGCGATGCCGACCATATCGTCCATACGCCCCCAGCAATTAAGCGCCAGATCGCACCCCGCCGCGACGACGCCCGCCGCCAGATCGGCTATGCTACCGTTCAACGCCTTCATATCCAGATCGTCCGACATCAGCAGTCCATCAAAGCCGATCTGCTGGCGGATGATCGTCCCGATCACGGTGGGGGACAGGCTGGCCGGGCGATCGGCGTCCCACGCGGTGTAGACGACATGGGCAGTCATCCCCATTGGCGCGTGGCGCAACGTCTGGAACGGTTCCAGATCGATCGCCAGCGTTGCTGCGTCGGCATCCACTACTGGCAGGGCGAGATGGCTGTCCACCAATGCGCGGCCATGGCCCGGCATATGCTTGACGATGCCGACCACGCCGCCATCCGCCAGACCGTCGATCACTGCGCGGCCCAGCGCAGCGACCCGCATCGGTTCGGCGCCCAGAGTGCGGTCGCCCATGATGTCGCTCGCACCCTCCTGCCGCACGTCCAGCAGCGGCAGCGCATCGACGGTAATGCCTGCCTCTGCCAGCGTCAGCGCGATAGAGCGGGCATTGGCGCGAGCCGCTGCGATCGCGCTGGACGGTGCGATATCATAGAGGCGATCGAACACCGCACCCGGTGGAAAGGCAGGCCAGACAGGCGGCCGCATCCGGGCGACCCGTCCGCCTTCCTGATCGATCATGATGAGAAGGTCGTCGCGCCCGTGCAGCGAGCGCAGATCGTCGGTCAACGTGCGCAGTTGCGCCCGGTCTGCAATGTTGCGCTGGAACACTATATATCCGGCAGGCTGCGCCTCAAGGAAGAAGGCGCGCTCCTGCGCGGTCAGCGTTTCGCCGGACAAGCCGAATATGACGGGTTTCATGGGCAGGCAGGATAACGGTTAGATCGCACCCTGTCGAAGGGCTTTGTCGCAGTGCGTGTCAGTTCACCACCAGACAGCTTTCCCCCGCAACCTTCAGCTTGCCGCAGATCGTGCCTGCCTGACCACCGGCGCTGGCGCGCAGGCGATAGACGGTGCCGCCGCCGACCTGCGCCGTTTCCACAGTCATCGCCAAAGGTGCGAGATAGGCGAAACGCTTCGACAGCTTGGTCCAGGCGTCCTTCGCCCCCGATGCGCTGCCATAGGCACCCAACTGTATCATCGCGCCACCAGAAGCGGCTTTGGGAGTTGCTGCGACCTTTGCGCTGGTTTCGTCGGCGACATGGGCGTTGACGCTTTGTGTGGGCTTGGCCGGGACGACTGGCTTAGCCACGCTGGGTGCGGGCGCGGTCTTGCTGATCGGGGCTTCGGGCACGCGGCTGGGGTCGATTCGGCCATCGCGCGCCACGCCTTCGCTCGCGGCGAAGCTCGCGTCGCCTTCTCCGTCGAACTTCTTGGCATCCGCTTCGTTCGCGGCGATCTTGTAATTTTCGGCCGGGGCCGCGATCAACTGACCTTCGCCGATGCCGCCAGTCCGGTTATGGTTCTGCGCCCACCACATGCCCGCGACCACCGCGCCGATCATCATCAGGCCTATGAGGATGAAGCCCAACAGCTTGACCGGCGATATACGCTCATCGTCGCCTTCATCGACCGCCGGTTCCAGCCAGGGCAGCCGATCCTCGTCATCGAAATCCAGCCGGTCCCGCGTGCCCCCCCGCGCAAAATCGCCCATCGTCAGAACACTCCATCCCTTGAGCATTCTGAAGGCGGCTCGAACAGCGCGCGGCTTGCAGAATGCGATCGATTAAACAGTCACTGCATTTCAGTCAGCGCGGCCACACCCATCAGGGCGAGGCCGTTGTGAATAATCTGCCCGATTCCCCGGCTCAAGGAAAGCCGCGCTGCGGTGATCGCCGGATCGTCGGTCAGGATGACGCGCGCGCGCGGATCGTCATTGCCGACATTCCACCAACCGTGAAACGCCGATGCCAAGTCATTGAGATAAAAGGCGATTCTATGCGGCTCGCGCATCTGTGCTGCCCCCTCGACCACGCGGGGGAACTGGGCCGCCAGCTTTACCAGCCCCAGTTCGCTCGTCCCAAGAAGGGACAGGTCAGGCATCGGCAAAGCAATCCCTGCCTCATCCGCCCGCCGTCCGAGCGAGGAAATACGCGCATGGGCATATTGGACATAGAATACCGGGTTGTCCTTCGACGCTTCCACCACCTTGGCGAAATCGAAATCCATCTGTGCGTCGGCCTTGCGCGTCAGCATGGTGAAACGGACGACATCCTTGCCCACTTCATTGACCACATCGGCCAGCGTGACGAAATTGCCCGCGCGCTTGGACATCTTCACCGGCTCGCCATCGCGCAGCAGGCGGACCATCTGGATCAGCTTGACATCGAACCGCGCCTTCCCTTCGGTCAGCGCCGCGACGGCGGCCTGGATACGCTTGACGGTGCCTGCATGATCCGCGCCCCAGATGTCGATCAACTGATCGGCGCTCTGCGCTTTCTGGAAATGATAGGCCATGTCGGCGCCGAAATAGGTCCAGCCGCCGTTCGACTTCTTGATCGGCCGGTCCTGATCGTCGCCGAATTGGGTCGATCGGAACAGCGGCAGTTCGACCGGTTCCCAATCGTCAGGCAATTCGCCCTTGGGCGCTTCCAGCACGCCGTCATAGACCAGATCATGCGCGCGCAGCCATGTTTCGGCCTGATCGGGTTTCCCCGCCGCCTGCAACTCCGCCTCGGACGAAAACACGTCGTGACGGATACCCAACAGCGCCAGATCTTCGCGAATCATGTCCATCATCTTCGCCACGGCAAAGGTGCGGAAGATGACCAGCCATTCGCTTTCGGGCGCGCCGACATAGCGGTCGCCATATTCAGCGGCCAGCGCCTGCCCCACCGGCACCAGATAGTCGCCGGGATACAGGCCTTCGGGGATCGCGCCGACATCCTCGCCCAGCGCTTCGCGATAACGCAGGTGCGCCGACCGCGCGAGGACATCGACCTGCCCACCCGCATCGTTGATATAATATTCGCGGATGACCTTATGCCCGGCATATTCCAGCAGCGTGGCGAGCGCGTCTCCAACGACCGCGCCACGGCAATGACCCATATGCATCGGCCCGGTCGGATTGGCCGACACATATTCGACGTTCACCGTCACGCCCTGCCCGATGGTGGACCGGCCATAATCGCCGCCTTCAGCATGGATCGTGGCCAGTTCGTCCCGCCACACAGCGTCGGTCAGCGTCAGGTTGATGAAGCCCGGCCCGGCGATCGTGGCGCTGGCCACTTCTTCGATCGCCTGCAATTTGGTCACGATCGCGTCCGCCAGCGCGCGCGGATTGGTGCCTGCGGGCTTGGCCAGCACCATCGCCGCGTTGGTGGCCAGATCGCCATGAGTCACATCGCGCGGCGGCTCCACCGTAACCGGCTTGCGATTGAGACCAGCAGGCAGCACGCCATCGGCCTCCAGCGCGTCCAGCACGGCGTCGAGATGGGCGGTGAAACGGGTATAAAGAGACACGGGCATTTCCTTCAACGCCGTTCGCCCCGAGCGAAGTCGAAGGGTCTGCTGAGCATGGCGAAGCGGGCCGCTTCCCTCAGTAGAGGGCTTCGACTTCGCTCAGCCCGAACGGAAACATTATAGTGAGCCTTAACGCGTTGCGTTATATTTCAGCTGGTCCTGCGTCAGGTTGAAACCCACGAGCAGTTCGAAACTTGTGCGCAGCAACGCGGCCTTGACGTCCGGCTGTGCGAACGGATCGATCGCAGCGTCGGCATCGCCCGCCTTGCGCTTCTGCGTTATCTTCGCCTGAATGTCAGCGGGCAGGCTGGCTGCGGCCTTGTCAACATAGGAACCTGCCTTCGCCTGCGCGCTGGCGCGATATTCGCCTGCCGCGAAGTTCAGCGTCACCTGATTGACGCGCTTGGCCACGACGACATTGCCGCCCCGGACCACGGCAGAAAAATAGGGCAGCGTGACTTGCCGCGCCACGCTGGCGTCGCTGCGCCGGGCGTTCACGACAAAGGTCGCTTCAGTGTAATATTGCGTGCCATCCGCGCAGGTGGAGCGCAGGTTGGTAATTTCCGCAACCACGTCGATGGCGGACGCATCGCGGCTCTGCGCTGGATTAAACAGCGTGATGTCGCCAGTCTGCGCAGGGATGGCAGCGATCGGACAGGCCGATCGCACAGCCACGATACCGCCGGTCGCGTCGATTTCACCCCGGCGCGAACAACCGGCCAGCGCCAGAACGGCCATGCCAGCCAAAGCGGCGCGGGAGAGAACGATACGGGCCGGGGCGGTAGAGGGCAATGTCACAGGCAGATGTTCCTTGGCATGGCCCGTCGGCCAGAAGCTTTGGGCTTCCTTATCCATCCGCCGCGCAGCGCGCAACTGCAAGGACGCAACTGCGAGAACGGGGCTTTCGCAACGACGCTTTTGCGGCATCGGCCGTTCTGATGTTTTGATCTGTCCGCAAAATGCTCTAAGCGGCTGCGCATGACCGATGCCGCCGACACCCACCCGCCGCTGACCCTGTTGATCGCCGCTCCACGCGGCTTCTGCGCCGGGGTCGATCGTGCCATCATCATCGTGGAGCGCGCGATCGAAACCTATGGCGCGCCCGTCTATGTGCGCCATGAAATCGTCCACAACAAATATGTGGTCGACAGCCTGAAGGCGAAGGGCGCGATCTTCGTCGAGGAACTGGACGAAGTGCCCGATGGCGTGCCGGTGGTGTTTTCCGCCCATGGCGTGCCCAAGGCCGTGCCGGCCAAAGCGGAGGAGCGCGGCCTGTCCTATCTCGACGCCACATGCCCTCTGGTGAGCAAGGTCCATCGTCAGGCGGAGCGTCAGGTGGAGACCGGTCGGCACATCCTGTTCATCGGGCATAAGGGGCATCCCGAAGTGATCGGCACCTTTGGTCAGGTGCCAGATGGCACGATGAGCCTGATCGAAACGGTGGACGACGCCGAACGTTTTGTGCCGGTCGATCCTGAAAATCTGGCTTTCCTGACGCAGACCACTTTGTCGGTGGACGACACGGCCGCGATCGTCGCGACGCTGGAGCGCCGCTTCCCCACGATCATCGCGCCCAAGGGGGAGGATATTTGTTATGCCACGTCCAACCGGCAGACGGCAGTGAAGGCCATCGCCCATCGGTGCGAGGTGCTTTATGTCATCGGCGCGCCCAACAGCTCCAACTCGCTGCGGCTGGTCGAAGTGGCCGAGCGCGAAGGCACGCCCGCCCGCCTGATCCAGCGCGCCGACGAGATCGACTTTGACTGGCTGGAGGGCAAGCGCGTGGTCGGCCTGACCGCCGGAGCATCCGCGCCCGAAATATTGGTGCGCGAAGTCGTGGAGCGCATCGCCACCCGCTATGTCGTGACGGAGGAGCAGGTGGAAACCGCGCGGGAAAGCATATCGTTCAAGCTGCCACGCGGGCTGGAAACGGCCTGAACCATGGCCGTCTATACCCATGTTCCCGCCGAAGACATCGACGCATTCCTCACCCGCTATGACGCAGGTCGGCTGGTGTCCGCCAAGGGCATTGCCGAAGGTGTGGAGAATAGCAATTACCTGCTGGAAACCACTGGCGCGGACGGCAGCGGCCACCGCTATATCCTCACTCTCTATGAAAAGCGGGTGGATGAGGCCGATCTCCCCTTCTTCATGGACCTGCTCGATCATCTGGGCGCGCGCGGTTGTCTTGTTCCGCGCTTTATCGCCGATCGCGGCGGCAACCGCCTTCAGCAACTGGGCGGGCGTCCAGCCTGCCTGATCGAATTTCTGACCGGCATTTCCGTGACGGAACCCACCCCGGCGCAGGCGCGCGCGGCGGGCGCAGCGCTGGGCGCGCTGCATCGCGCGGCGCAGGGGTTTTCGAGCGAACGGCGCAATACGCTCGACATCGCGGGATGGCATGAACTGGCGGCGAAATGTGGCGACGATTTCAACAGGATCGCACCGGGTCTTGCCACGCGCGTGCGCGACGAACTGGCGTTTCTGGACGCGCATTGGCCCGCCGACCTGCCGCGATCGGTGATCCATGCCGACCTGTTCCCCGACAATGTGCTGATGCTGGGCGACACGGTAACGGGCCTCATCGACTTTTATTTCAGCTGCACAGATATCCGTGCCTATGATCTGGCCGTGACGCATAGCGCATGGGTGTTCAGCAACGATGGCACGACATGGTTTGCCGATCGGGCGGCGGCGCTGGGCGCGGGCTATGGCGAAGCACATGGGTTGAGCGAAGCGGAACGCGCGGCTTTCCCCATCCTGTGCCGGGGTGCAGCGCTCCGCTTCCTGCTGACCCGCGCTTATGACTGGATCAACACACCGCCCGACGCGCTGGTGACGCGGAAGGATCCTCTGGCCTATCTGCGGCGGCTGGATTTCTATGCGCAGGCCAACCCGGCCGAGTTGCTGGGCGCATGAGCGACCTTCCCAAGGTCGAAATTTTCACCGACGGCGCGTGCAAGGGCAATCCCGGCCCCGGCGGATGGGGCGCGGTAATGCGCTTTGGCGATACCGAAAAGGAAATATCCGGCGGCGAACCGCACACCACCAACAACCGCATGGAAATGATGGCGGCAGTCGAGGCGCTGACCCAGCTCAAGCGCCCCTGCGCCGTGACGCTCTACACCGACAGCAAATATGTCATGGACGGCATCACCAAATGGGTGATCGGCTGGCAGAAAAAGGGCTGGCGTACCGCTGATAACAAGCCGGTCAAGAATGTCGAAATATGGCAAGCGCTCGTCGCCGCAACTGCGCGCCACAAGGTGACATGGCAATGGGTCAAGGGCCATGCCGGCCACCCCGAAAACGAACGCGCCGACCAACTGGCGAGTGCAGCGGCGGAGAGTTTCAGGCGTTAAGGGCGATGCCTGCCCCAACAACCGTCATTCGCGCGAAGGCGGGAACCCATCTCCCAAGTTTGCCTCATGGCGAGACCCACGAGACATAAACCCTCCGCAAAAAATGCGGAGAATTAAAGAGCTGCTATCCAAAGCGCTCCGGACGATAGGCCCGAACGTCTATCTTGGCGACAGCATCTGGCAATGCCTGCCTGGTTAGCTGGCTGGCGGCGATCAACGCGGCGGCGGGCGCGGTCTGGATCCCAAAACCGCCCTGTCCCGCAAACCAGAAAAAGTCGGGCATCGCGGTGTCGAAGCCATAGACCGGCGCCCGGTCGGGCGCGAAGCTGCGCAGGCCCGCCCAGCGATGTTCGATCGCGGCAATGCGCCAATCCACCACAGCCTCGAACTGCGCGATCGCCTCCGCCACCGCCATCTCTTCCGGCGCGGCATCGCATGGCGCGGACGGCACTTCGTCATGCGGGGTCAGCCAGACGCGCCCCTGCCCCTCCGGCTTGAAATAGAAGCGTTCGGACAGGTCCATAATCAGCGGCAGATGCGTGGACGGCAGGTCAGGCACGCGCAACTGCACCACGGTCCGGCGCAGAGGCGCGATGCCGATCGGCGCAACGCCGCAGGCCCGCGCAACATCGTCCGCCCATGCCCCCGCCGCGTTGACGATCGTGCCGCAGGACAATGCGCCATCGCAAGTTTCGATCAGCCAGCCGTCGCCCTGCCTCCACGCAGACTTTAACCCGGTTGCCAATCGCACGGCCCCGCCCCGCTTGCGGAAGCGGCGCAGAAAGGCCTGATGCAGCGCCGCGACGTCGATATCCTTGCAACTCGACTCCATGACCCCGATCGTCCAGTCGGGCCGCAACCCCGGCACCAGCGTGGCCGGATCAACGGCATGCAGATCGACCTTGCCCGCGAATCGGGCCAGCAGCGCGTCGCGCCGGTTTTCATCCCCAGCCCGGCCCACATGCAATGTGCGGCGCGGCGACAGGAAGCTGCCGTCGTAAAAATCCGGGTCGGGCGCGGCGAGCAGCGGTCCAGACGCGGTAGTCAACGGCTGCACCCCCGCACCGCCATAGGTTTCTTCCCAGAACGCGACCGATCGCCCGGTGGCGTGATAACCGGCCTGATCCTCCATCTCCACGATCACGACCCGCGCATGAGCAGCCAGTTCCGCGCCCAGGCTGGCCCCCGCGATGCCGCCGCCGACGATGACGATGTCGGGATGGTTCACGCTGCGACCTCGTCCAGAAACGCGTCGATCCGCGCCAGTGCATCAAGCCGCACGGGATCGAGTTCGCGCAATATTTCATGTGCCGCCTGCCGCCCATAGACATGCAGGCGCACGCCGGGGATGCGGGATGCCAGCGCCCGGATCACCGGCGTCGACACCAGCTTGTCCGCACCGGTCGCCAGAATGAGCAACGGAATGGACAGCCGCGTCAACGTGTCGCCCAGCGCCAGCGTCCGCGTCGACTGCAGCGCCTGCGCCAACCAGTTCCAGCTTGGTGGTCCCAAAGCGACGTCCCGGCTATGGTCGCGCCACCATATCTCGTCAGCATAGCGATCGGGATCGTGGGTCAGCCGCATTTGCCGCATTCGCCTTTGGCGCTCCGACTGTTCCTTTTGCGTCCATGCCTGTTGGTCCCCCTTCCCGAGCCGCAGCATCGTTCGCGCAATGGCGACCGCCAGCCAGCGGGGTAACGGCGCGCTGTTCAGCCCCATCATGGGGGAGATCGCGACGGCGGCGGTGGGCGAGGGCATACCTTCCGCCAGTGCGCGCAGCATCAGGTGGCCACCCATGCTATGGGCGACCATGACGGTCGGTCCACTCCCCTCCGCACGCCAATCGGAAGCCAGCGCGCCCAAATCCGCAATCCAGTCGGCAAAGTCGCCGATATGCCCTGTCATCGGATCGTCGGTCAGTCGGCCCGACCCGCCCTGCCCGCGCCAGTCGAAGCTGGTGACGGCCCAGCCACGCTCCGCCCAATGGTGGATCACCTCCAGATATTTTTCGATCATGTCGCCGCGACCGCCGATCACCAGCATCCGTCCGCGCGCGCCATCGCCCAATCGATAACGGCGGATGGGCCAGCCGTCGGGCGCGGTCCAGTAATCGAGCCGCCCGCCCATCGGCCAGGCGCGGCGGTCGAAGCCGGTGGTGAAGGGGGGAGAATCCATGCGCGGCATGGTTACGATTTGGTAAGCCATACCGTCTAGGGTCCAATTCCATGTTGGGGGAATATTTCAGGCTGGCGCTGATAAGCGCACTGGGCATCCTGCTGATCGTCGCGGCGGTCACGGACTTGCGATCACGCATCATATCGAATCGGCTGAACCTGATCGTCGCTGCGCTGGCGCCGCTTTGGTGGGTCGCCTGTGGGCTGGATATGTGGCCGGGCATGGCGGTGCAACTGCTCGTCGGCGGCGCTGTATTCGTCTTGTTCGCCATGCTTTTTGCCGTCGGCATGATGGGCGGCGGCGACGTCAAGCTGCTCGCGGCCATCGCGCTGTGGTTTCCGTGGCAGGCGGTCCTATCGCTGCTCGTGCTGATGGCACTGATCGGCGGCGTCGTGACGCTGGTCACGGTCGTCCACCATCGAATGAGCCGGCGGATCGGCCAACCTGAAATACCCTATGGCATTGCCATCTCGTTCGCCGCCCTGTGGTTGCTTGGCGAACGATATCTTAACCATTTTGCGTAATGAGTGACGGCACTGAAAACTATGCTGCCGCTTAAGGGAGGCGAATTTCGTCATGGATGCTAAGAAGATCGTGCTGCTGGTGGGGGCGCTAATCATAGCGGTCACTACAGCCTTGCTTGCACGCAACATGTTGGGTTCGTCAGGCTCTCCTCAGGTCAATGCGCAGGTCATGCCCGTGGAAGCAGACCAGCCCCATGTGCTGGTCGCGACCAAGGCTCTGCCCGTAGGCACCATCCTGGACGCCGAAAGTTTCCGCTTCCAGCCCTGGCCCAAGGATCTGATCGAGCAGGCCTATTATCTGCGTGGTCAGGCCGACCCCGCCAAGCTGGCTGGCAGCGTCGTGCGCACCGCCATTTCGGCAGGGCAGCCGCTGACCCAGGGTGGGCTGGTCAAGCCGGGCGATCGCGGCTTCCTCGCTGCCGCTCTCTCGCCGGGCATGCGCGCCGTCACTGTTCCTGTTTCGGCGCAAAGTTCTGTCGCGGGCTTCGTGTTCCCCGGTGATCGCATCGATCTCGTCCTGACGCAGAGCGTGAGCGGCGGTGGCGACGGCGAACCGCTCAAGGTATCCGAAACCATCCTGCGCAATCTGCGGGTACTTGCTACCGACCAGCGCATGGATGCGATGGGTGAAGACGGCAAACCCGAAGTGCGCACCTATTCCAACGTCACGATCGAAGTGACACCCAAGATCGCCGAGAAGATTGCGGTGTCGCAGACCATCGGATCGCTGTCGATGTCGCTGCGGTCGCTCGCTGACAACTCTTCCGATCTGGACGCGGCGATCGCCGGGTCCGATGTGACGCTGCCCGACGGCGCCAACCCGAAGGCGGAAAAGGCGATGCTCGCCAAGCTCGCGGCACAGCCTGTCGATCGCGGTGGCACCTATTCAACCGGTGCGGACGTTTCGCGCTACCAGCGCAGTTCGGTCCCGGCCAAGGCGGACGCTGGAGCCGCTGGCACCGCATCGCCCAACGGCGCGCCTGTCGGCACCGTCGCCTTCAAAGGCCCGGCCGTCCGCATCGCCCGCGGCACCAACGTGACCGAAGTTCCGGTCGGGGGGAAGTGAGATGAAGAGCATGCACATAATCGCACGGCGCGTGACCGCCGGTCCGATCGCTGCCCCGGCCATCGCATTGGGCCTGGCGTTCGCCATGATCGCCACGCCCACCACGGCGCTCAACGCCGCCCCTTCGGCCCAGCAGGATGGTGCCATCCTGATGTCCGTCGGCGGCAGCCGCGTCGTCAATCTGGGCGCGAAAATGTCCGACGTAGTGATTGGCGATCCCGAAGTCGTCGATGTTCATGTCCGTTCGCAGAACCAGCTTTACCTGATTGCCAAGAAGCCCGGCGAAACCACGGTCTTTGCGACCGCGACCAATGGCAAGGTGCTGTTTTCAGGCACCGTGCGCGTCGGCAACAACCTGACCAGCATCGACGACATGCTGCAACTGGCGATGCCCGGCTCGACCATCGCGGTGAACAAGATGAATGGCATGGTCCTGCTGACCGGCACGATTCAGGCGCCCGAAGACGCAGCCGAAGCCGAACGGCTGACGCAGGCGTTCGTGGGCAAGGATGTGACCGTGGTATCGCGCCTGCGCATGGCGACGCCGTTGCAGGTGATGTTGCAGGTCAAGATTTCCGAAGTCAGCAAGGATGTCGGTCATAAGATCGGCACGAATTTCGGAAGCGTCGACGGCAACGGCGGCAAGATCGCTGGCAACATCGGTGGCGGGTCGCGTGATTTCGCAGACTACACTCGGGGCACTACAGCATCGCCGGGCTACTGGACCTTCAACAATCCGACCGATGGCGCCTACACTCTGGGCGGGGTCGCCAGGATTTTGGGCATGGACATTGCCGGCGCACTGGACCTCGCCGAATCGAGCGGCCTCGCCACCACCTTGGCACAACCTAATCTGACATCTCTGTCGGGTGAGACCGCCAGCTTCCTGGCAGGCGGTGAATATCCCTATACCGTCAGCAACGGCACGCAGGGCAACAGCATCGAATTCAAGCAATATGGCGTGCAGTTGGCCTTCACGCCGACAGTGCTGGCCGATGGCCGGATTTCGCTGCGCGTCCGCCCGACCGTGTCGAGCCTCGACTTTTCGATCAACGCCAACATTCCTGCGCTCAAGAGCCGGACAGCGGAGACCACAGTGGAACTGGGGTCGGGTCAGGCCTTCATGATCGCGGGCCTGCTGAACAATGAAACCAGCAACGGCATCAGCAAGGTGCCCGGCCTTGGCAACATTCCGATCCTGGGCAGCCTGTTCAAGTCGCGCCAGTTCCAGCGCAATGAAACCGAACTGGTCATCGTCGTCACCCCCTATCTGGTGAAGCCGATGAACGCGTCGGACGTGCATCTGCCGACAGACGGCTATCGTAACGCCACCATTACGCAAGGTCTGCTCGGCCAGCAGGGCACCGACGGCGTCAGCGGCGCGCGTCCCGCCATCCCCAGCCGTGCGCCCGGATCGCCACCGCCGCCGCGTTCAGCATCCGCGTTTCCGCCGGTGGCCGCCCGCGACGCGGGCAAGCGTTCGGACAAGGCCGCTGCCGCCCCCGGCTTCAGTTTCTGACGGAAGGACGAACGACATGACCTATCTGTCTCTCAAGACATTCTGTGCCCTGACCCTGATTGCCCTGCCGCTGTCGGCGCAGGCGGGCGACAAATCCAGCAACCGCAGCGTGGATTCGGTTCATCAGCCGGTCGTAGCCTATTCCGCCTACACGTTCGACGTGCAGACTGGATCGAGCGCGATGCTGTCCAACCTGGAAGCGATCCGGCTAAATGACTGGTTCGCCTCGATCGGGCTTGGCTATGGCGATAACGTCGCAATCGTCAGCGATGGCAGTTATGAAAATCCCGCCCTGCGTGATGGCATTGCCGACGTGGTTGCCCGTCATGGCCTGCTCCTGGCGGAAGACAGCTCCGCTGCCGCCGGAACCGCGCCGCAGGGCAACGTCCGCCTGATCGTGCGTCGCGCCACGGCAAGCGTGCCGGGCTGCCCCGATTGGCACGCCACGGCGGAAACCAGCATGAGCCTTGGCACCTCATCCAATTTCGGATGTGGCGTGAACGGCAATCTGGCGGCGATGATCGCCAATCCCGAAGATCTGGTTCGTGGCCAGGGCACCGATAGCGACCTGCGCACTGCAACGTCGAACCGGGCCATTTCCACCTATCGCGACAAAAAGCCGACCGGCGCAGGCGAATTAAAGAACATCACGGCGGGAGGGCAATAAGATGAACGCACCCTGGAAACCGGGCAATGGCGGTCCACGCGACCCGTTCCACGCCTTCGTGTGTGACGATCATAGCTTTGATCTGGTCCGTTCCGTCGCCGCCGAATTGGGCTGGGCACCGGAAAAGGTGAACAAGGGCGGCATGCGCAATGCCGTGCAAAGCCTGTCGATCACCGCCAGCCCCCAGATCCTGTTCGTTGACATGTCCGAAAGCGGCGATCCGCTGAACGACATCAACAGTCTGGCCGAAGTGTGCGAACCCGGCACCGTCGTGATTGCGGCGGGGCAGGTCAACGACGTGCGCCTGTATCGCGATCTCGTCGCCAGTGGCATTCAGGACTATCTGCTCAAACCCTTTGGCGCCGACCAGTTGCGAGATGCGCTGGCGCAGGCGCAAGCCGTGTTCATGGCTCCACGCGACGCAGCGCCCGAACGCCCGCACATGACCGTCGCCGTCATCGGCACGCGTGGCGGTGTTGGCGCGTCCAGCATCGCGACATCCGTGGCATGGATGATGAGCGAAAAGAAAAAGCGCCCGACCGCGCTGCTCGACCTCGACGTGCATTTCGGCACCAATGCGCTCGCCATGGACTTGGAACCGGGCCGTGGCCTGACCGATGCCATCGACAATCCCAGCCGTATCGATGGACTGTTCATCGAACGCGCCATGGTGCGGGCGAGCGACACGCTCGCAATCCTGTCGGCCGAAGCGCCGATCAGCCAGCCGATGATGACGGATGGCGGCGCTTTCTATCAGCTGCTGGAAGAATTCCGCCTCGCCTTCGAATGCACGGTCATCGACCTGCCGCGCAACATGCTGATCCAGCATCCCCACCTGATGACGGATGCAAACGTAACGCTGGTCGTCACCGAACTGACGCTGGCGGCGGCGCGCGACACCATTCGCATTCTGTCCTGGCTCAAGAGCAACGCGCCCCAGTCGCGCGTGCTGGTGGTCGCCAACCGCGTCCATCCCGGATCGCCGGAAATCGGTCGCAAGGATTTCGAAACGTCGATCGAGCGCAAGGTGGACATCCTCATCCCGTTCGACCTGCGCGTCGCCGCCGACTCCGCAAAGCTCGGCAAAACGATCGCCGAAACAGCCAAGGGCAGCAAGGTCGGCGCGGCCTGTGCTGCGCTGCTGGACGACCTGATCGGGGCCGGGAACATTCTGGATGCGCCATCAGGCACGGGCAGGAAGGGCGATTCGCTGCTCGGCAGGATCGGCAGTTTCCGCAACATGATTCCGGCTCGCCGCAAGGATAAGGCCGCCGTGCTGGAGAATTGATCCTGCAAGGCTGCATCAAGGACAGGCGATAGACATGGACGGCAATATCTTCCTCATAACGGTGCTGGTGACCACTCTGCTCGGGTTGGCCATCATCGCGCTTTTCGGTCCCTCGACTGACAAGGCACGTAGCCGCCGTGTCGCGCTGATCCGTGGACGGCACAGCGAATCGGCTGAAACGCTGCTGGAAGCGCGGATGCGCAAGGCGATTTCCAATCGCACGACCGGCGTCGAAGCCAAGATGCTGGTGTCGCTGATCCCGAACCCGGAAAATCTGACCAAGCGCATCAGGATGACCGGCAAGAAGTGGACGCTGAGCCAGTATATGACGTCCAGCGCGATCATCTTTCTGGTGATGACGGCTTTCCTGATCATGCGCGGATTTCCGGTTCCCATGGCGTTCATGGTCGGACTTGCGGCGGGTCTTTGGCTGCCGCACTGGTGGGTAAGCCGCCTGATCAAGAAGCGCATTTTCAAGTTTACCGCCAAATTTCCTGACGCACTCGAACTGCTGACACGCGGTCTGCGGTCCGGCCTGCCGATCGCGGAAACGCTGGGCATCGTATCGAGCGAAATTCCCGGCCCGGTGGGCGAGGAATTCAAGCTGATCACCGAACGCATCAAGATCGGCAAGACGATGGAGATGGCGCTTCAGGAAACGGCCGACCGCCTCGGCACGCCCGAGTTCCAGTTCTTTGTCATCACCCTGGCGATCCAGCGGGAGACGGGCGGCAATCTGGCCGAAACCCTGTCGAACCTGGCCACCGTGCTGCGCCAGCGTGCGCAGATGAAGCTGAAGATCCGCGCCATGTCGTCGGAATCAAAAGCGTCGGCCTATATCATCGGCTCCCTGCCCTTCTTCGTCTTCTTCCTGATTTCCTACATCAACTTTGGCTATATGAGTCCCTTCTACACGCCCGACCCTGCGGGCCTGTTCGGGCTATCGCTGATGCAGGTCGTCGGCATCGGAGGCATGTGCTGGATGGGCATCGGCGCATTCATCATGTCCCAGATGATCAATTTCGAAATCTGATCGGCAGGGAGACACATTATGGAAGCCCCAAACCCCGCCGGCACATTGTTCGGCCTGACCGCGACCGACTTCGGCACGCTGCTGGCCGCTCTTGCGACACTCGCCATGCTGTTCGCACTTTATGCGATCATGACCGTGCGCGATCCGATGGCCAAACGCGTGAAGGCGCTGAACGATCGGCGCGAACAGTTGAAGGCGGGCATCACCGCATCGACCGCCAAGCGCCGCGCCAAGCTGGTGCAGCGCAACCATACCACCGACCACATGCGATCATTCTTGTCCGGCCTGAAGGTGTTGCAGGACGACCAGTTGAAGGAGGCGCAGGTTCGCCTGGCGCAGGCGGGCATCCGGTCGAAGGACTGGGCGGTCGCCGTCATTTTCGGCCGCATGATTCTGCCGATCGTCATTGGTGGCGGGGCCGCGATCCTGCTCTATGCCGTTGGCATCGAACCCGAATGGGGTCCGATGAAGCGCTTCTTCGCCTTCGCCTTCGCCCTGCTGCTCTCCTACAAGGCGCCTGATCTGTACATCAACAACAAGGTGCAGAAGCGGGCGACGGAAATCCGCAAGGGCTTGCCAGACGCGCTTGACCTGCTTGTCATCTGCGCCGAAGCGGGCCTGACCGTCGATGCAGCCTTCAACCGGGTGGCACGCGAGCTGGGCAAAGCCTATCCCGAACTGGGTGACGAGTTTCAGCTGACGGCGATCGAACTGTCGTTCCTGACCGAACGGCGCATGGCCTTCGAAAACCTGGCGACTCGCGTAAAACTGGACGCGGTCAAGGGCGTGGTGACCACCATGATCCAGACGGAGAAATACGGCACCCCGCTCGCCTCCGCGCTTCGCGTGTTGTCCGCCGAATTCCGCCACGAACGCATGATGCGGGCCGAAGAAAAGGCCGCCCGCCTGCCTGCGATCATGACCGTCCCGCTGATTCTGTTCATCCTGCCGACGCTTTTCGTGATCATCCTTGGCCCGGCAGCCTGCTCCATCAGCAAGGCGTTCTGATTTATCCCGATCGTCCGGGCATGCTGCCGTAGCGTCGCCTGCCTTAACGCCCGCCTCCGCCAAAAATGGCGGTGGCGGGCTTTTCTTTTCATGCCTATCTTCGGTCCATAATCAGGAGACCGGATCGCATGAAAGCAGCCGCATTCGTCATTGCCACCATCGCCGCTACCCTCACCCTGCCTGCGCAGGCGGCAGAACCGGTCACGGGCCGCTGGGCCACGGTAGAGGGCAAGGCGATCGTCCAGATCGCGCCATGCGGCAGGGAATTGTGCGGGCGGATCGAAAAGATCGTCAAGCCAACGCCCGGCCGCCCCCATACCGACACCAACAACCCCGATCCGGCGTTGCGTTCGCGACCTTTGGTTGGGCTGCCGCTGCTAACCGGCTTTGCCGATGCGGGCGCACATTGGAAAGGGACGATCTACGATCCCGAAAGCGGCAAAAGCTATACGTCGAAGATGAGCCGCAACAAGGATGGCACGCTCAAGGTACAGGGCTGCATCGCCTTCTTCTGCAAGACACAGACCTGGACGGCAATCAGGTAAGCCAAACTTCGCGCGATTGGAGCGCGATTCGCCTCTGGCGAATCACAAACGCATCGAGCGCCTGATCGCGGTTGATCAGGCGCTCGTTAAGACGTGCGTGCGTCTTTGGAATCAAGGGCAGATCAGCGCCTAGGACGCCGAAACAATGCCCTCGACCGTCGATCAGCCCTGACGGGCTTTGAAGCGACGGTTGGTCTTGTTGATGATGTAGGTCCGGCCACGACGACGGATCACGCGGTTGTCCCGGTGGCGGCCCTTGAGCGACTTGAGCGAGTTGCGGATCTTCATGGAAGTCAGCCTTTGATGATTCTGAATATGATCGAAAATTGAAGCGCTGCCCCTATGGGTGGGGCGGCACAAAGTCAAGGGTGGCGGGCGCTCTTTTGCCGCCGTTCATCCTTCATGCAGCAACTTAGTGGCTTCACGCGTTGGAAGGGGGAATTATATGCCCCATAGCGTCTTTATAGGTGCCGTGCTGTCGGCAATGCCCGTTGGAGTTAAACTCATGTCTAAGCGCCTCTTGCTCCTTGCCACCATCGCCCTCCCCTTTGGCGCCCTCCCCCTTGGCGCGACCGCAACGGCTGCGCCGCGTGTTGAGGTCACGCGATTCCATATGGGCGATCCGGCACGGTCCGGCACCTTTGCGGTAGAGGAAATGCCCGGCAACCCGGACGTCAGCCTGGAATTTCGCACCTATGCCGACGCAGTGGCGCAGCAGTTGCAGCGCGTGGGCTTCACCACCACAGCGGACGGCGCGCCGGGCGATTATGTCGCGCTGGTCAGTTTCAACCGCACCTTCCGCCCATCGGGCGTCGATCGCAGCAGCGATCGGCCAGTCAGCGTTGGTGTGGGTGGCGGCATCGGCAGCGGCGGCGGTCGCCGTGGCGGCACCTTTGGCGGGCTTGGGCTGGGCGTGGGCATCAACCTGTCGGGCAAGCCCAAGGATATCGTGACGACTGAACTGCATGTGCAACTGCGCCGCCGGTCCGATTCGACCGCAATCTGGGAAGGCCGCGCTTCGACGGAGGCCAAGCAGGGATCGCCCGCCGCTCAGCCCGTCACTGCCGCGCAGAAACTCGCCGCCGCGCTGATCGGGGGCTATCCCGGTGAATCGGGGCGCACTATAACCGTCAAATGACCATCAGCATCACCAGCAGCTTCGACGGCGGCAACATCCGCGTCCTGTCCATCACCGACACGCCATCGGGCGTTCGCGCCGACCTTGAAATCGCGAATGACCACCAGAGCGATTTTTACCAGTGGTTTCATTTCCGGGTCGCGGGTGCAGCCGGGCGGGACGTGGAGTTGCGGATCGTCAACTGTGCCGATTCGGCCTATCCCGGTGGCTGGACCGATTATCATGCACGGGTCAGCGAGGACCGGGACAGCTGGTCGCTGGCGGAGACCGCCTATGCCGATGGCGTGCTGACGATTCGCCTGTCTCCCGATTCCAATGTCGCATGGGTCGCCTATTTCGCCCCCTATTCGATGGAGCGGCATCATGACGTGATCGCATGGGCCGCCTGCCAGCCCGGCGTGGCGCATCGCGAACTGGGACTGACGCTGGACGGTCAGCCGATGGACATGCTGACGATCGGCGACGGGCCGAAACAGGTGTGGCTCTATGCCCGCCAGCATCCCGGCGAGACGATGGCGCAGTGGTGGATGGAAGGCGCGCTGGAGCGCTTGTGCGACGAAGAGGATGCCGTCGCCCGCCTGCTGCGCAAACAAGCCACCATCCATCTGGTGCCCAACATGAACCCCGACGGCAGCCGTCGCGGGCATTTGCGCACCAATGCGGTCGGCGTGAACCTCAATCGTGAATGGCACGCCCCCAGCATGGAACGCAGCCCCGAAGTGCTGCTGGTCCGCGATGCGATGGATGCGACCGGCGTGAATTTCGCGATGGATGTGCATGGTGACGAAGCGATCGCGGCGGTGTTTATCGCCGGGTTCGAAGGCATCCCGTCGATCACCGACAGACAGGTCGCCCTTTACCACCGCTATCGCGACACGCTGGCCGCCCGCACCCCCGATTTCCAGACGCGGCTTGGCTATCCGGTGGCAAGCGCAGGCAAGGCGAACCTGTCCATGTCCACCAACCAGTTGGCCGAACGGTTCGGTGCGGTGGCGATGACACTGGAAATGCCGTTCAAGGACAATGACGACCTGCCCGACGCCGACTATGGATGGTCGCCCGCCCGGTCGATGCAGCTGGCCAAGGATTGCCTGGCCGTGCTGGCCGAGATGATAGACGATATTTGAGGGAGTAGCGTGTTCCCGCCTGCGCGGGAACACATGACTATTGCCAGTCGAAGGTCAGCGGAGCTTCGCGGAAGGCGAAGCGGTCGAGATGCTCGGCTACGACCATCTTGAAGCGCTCTACATCGGCGTCTTCCTTCGGCTCGATCGTCACGACCAGCGCATCGGATTGCGCCGCCATGCGGATCGGTCCCATCGGAAAACCGATAACGCCCTTTTCCGTGTCGAAGTCGGTCTCGAACTTGTGGCTCCAATGTTTGCACAGCTGCTGGAGATAGCGGCTGGCATTGGGGGTCGGTACATGGGCTGTCAGGGTCATGTCAGAGTCTTTCGATCTTGCTGGCGGCCTCGTCGATCAGCGATGCGACGTCGAACATGGTCTGGGCATCGGCCCCTTCCTTTTCAAGCCGGTGATGGATGGCGATGCGCATATTATGCATCGCCCGGCGCACCGGCGCACCATCGACCCGCTCGGCCTTTTCCGCCAGCGATGCGAGCCGCTCCATCGCCAGGTCCAGCGCGGCCTGACGTTCGGCGATCTGCGCCACGCCGGCATCGGTGATGGCATAGCACTTGCGACTGCCTTCGCCGGGCTGTTCGGCGATCAGCTCCATATCCGCCAGCAGGGTGAGCGTGGGATAAACCACGCCGGGGCTGGGCGCATAGCTTTCGCCCGACAGCGCGTCGATCGCCCGGATCAGATCATAGCCGTGGCGCGGTTCGTCAGCGATCAGCTTGAGCAGGATCAGGCGCAACGTGTCGTTGTCGAACAAGCGACGTCGGCCACCGGGACCGCCCCGGCCACCGCCCCGCGGACCACTACGCGATCCGTCTTCGCCAAAGCTATCGTCGCGGCCGCCCCGACCTCCGCGAAAGCCGCCGCGTCCGAATCCTTCAGGGCTGGCGGAGCGGTGCATATGGGCATGGCGACAGCCATCGCGGCCATGGTGTGAGTGAGAGAAATGCATCATTGAGTCTTTCATGTGTTTTACGATGCAATGAGATATATCTTATAAATTGGAGACGTCAAGAGTTAAGATGCATCTTAATTGTATCTGAAAGTAACGAGGCGCTATTAAGCCTCTACCTGTTCCCGCTCTGGCGGGAGCCGGGCACAGACCTCGGGACTGGGTTTCAACCTGCGCGGGAAAACGGATGCTTAAAGGCTCGCGAAGTCGATCGGTGCGTGGCGGTCCAGCGCGCGCGACTGGTCTTCCAGCGGATATTTCAGGCCGCTGGCGCAGTTAAACAGCACCGCCCGCGCGTCCCGGTCGATCAGCCCTTCATCCAGCGCCCTGCCATAGGCCGCCAAAGTCGCGCCACCTTCTGGACACAGCAGCAGCCCGTCGTCGCGCGCGACATCGCGCACGACCGCAGCGATCGCCGCATCCGACACCGCCAATGCTGCGCCGCCGCTTTCCCGCACGGCGCGCAGGATCAGGAAGTCGCCGACCGCGCGCGGAACGCGGATGCCCATCGCGATCGTATGCGCGCCTTCCCACCGTTCGGCAAATTCGACGCCCTGTTCAAAGGCGCGAACCATCGGTGCGCAGCCTTCCGCCTGCACTGCGAACATCTTGGGGCGTCTGGAACCGATAAAGCCGATCTTCTCCAGTTCATCGAAGGCCTTCCACATGCCGATGAGGCCCGTGCCGCCGCCAGTGGGATAGAAGATCGCGTCGGGCAATTCCCAGCCCAACTGCTCGGCCAGTTCCAGCCCCATCGTCTTCTTGCCCTCGATCCGATAGGGTTCTTTCAGCGTGGAGAAATCGAACCAGCCGCGTTCCTTCGCCCCCTGCCCGACGATCGCGCCGCAATCATCGATCAGGCCGTTGACACGATAGACGCGTGCGCCCTGCGCCGCGATTTCGCGCACGTTGATTTCCGGCGTGTCGTCGGGGCAAAAAATGATCGCTTCCATCCCCGCCACGGCGGCGTAGGCGGCCAGCGCGGCGCCGGCGTTGCCGTTGGTCGGCATCGCGACCTGAGTCACACCCAGTTCCTTGGCCATGGACACCGCCATGACGAGGCCGCGCGCCTTGAACGATGCGGTGGGTAGTCGCCCTTCATCCTTGGCCATCAGATGCCTGCCCCCCAGCCGCGCAGCCGTTCGCGGCAGCGGGATGAGCGGCGTCGCATTTTCGCCAAGGCTCACGATATTGTGGGTATTGCGCACCGGCAGCAATTCGCGCCAGCGCCACAAATCCATCGGCCGCTGCGCCAGCGCGTCCTTCGTCAGCGACGCGCGAACGGCGTCGAGGTCGTAGCGCACCAGCAGCGGCTTACCCGCTGCCGACAGCCCATGCAGCCGATCCGCCTCGTAACGCTCGCCAGTCAGCGAACATTCCAGATGGGTGACGAAGGTCGGGCGGTCGGTGATGAGGTTCAGGTCGTGGATCATATGGGCCTCCGTTGGAACGTGAACGGATAGCGGCGTCCATAAGATCCTCGCCTGCAAGACGAGGGGGACCGCCAGCGTAGCTGGTGGTGGAGGAGTGTCGCCCTATCGAGAAGGTGACACCCCTCCGTCAGCGCTCCGCGCTGCCACCTCCCCTTGCATGGGAGGATTTTTCGGAAGGATTATTCAGTCCGCTTTCTTCGCCACGCTCACCATCGCGGGGCGCAGCAGGCGATCCTTGATCATGTAGCCGGCCTGCATCTCCACCAGGATCGTGCCCGGCTCCGCATCGGCAGACGGCACTTCCATCATCGCCTGATGCTTGTTGGGGTCGAGCGGCTGGCCGACCGATTCGATCTTGGAAATGCCGTTGCGACCAAAGATGCTGTCCAGTTCACGGCCAGTCGCTTCCAGACCGACGACCAGCCCTTTGACCTTATCATCTTCGCGCAGATCGACAGGAATCGCGGCCAGCGCGCGGGACAGATTGTCGGCGACCGATAGCATGTCGCGGGCAAAGGCCGTCGCGGCATAGGCGCGCGTATCGGCCAGTTCCTTTTCCAGCCGGCGACGCACATTCTGCGTGTCGGCATGGGCGTAGAGGATATCCTGTTTGGCGGTCGCAATCTCCGCCTCCAGCGCAGCGATCCGCTCGGCACTGGCGTCCGCCACGGGCGTATCCTCCTGGGGCAACTGATCCACGACTTCGGTATTTTCTACGTTCTGATTATCTTCGCTCATCTCATCAATCTCGACAGCGTTTGTGCGGTGAAATCCACCATGGGGATCACCCGTGCATAGTTCAAGCGCGTGGGGCCGATCACGCCGACCACGCCGACGACCCGGCCGTCCGCGCCACGGTAGGGCGCGGCTATGACCGAAGAACCCGACAGGGAAAAGAGCTTGTTTTCCGAGCCGATGAAGATTTTCGTCGCGCTGCCCGCCAGGGCGCTTTCCAGCAGGCGGGAAATTTCCTGTTTCCCCTCCAGTTGCTCCAGCAATTGCCGCACCCTTTCCAGGTCAGCAGCAGTGCCATCGTCGATCAGATGCGCCTGCCCCCGCACGATCAGCACGGGCCGGTCGTCCGCATCGTGCGACCAGATGGCGATGCCCCGTTCCACCAGTTCGCGCGCCGCGCCGTCAAGCAGGCCGCGTTCCGCCTCCATCTCGCGCGCCAGCATATCGCCCGCCTGCCGCAGGGTCATGCCCGCAAAGCGTGCCGACATGAAATTGGCCGCTTCATTGAGCATCGACGGCGTGACGCCGGGCGGCAGGTCGAGCACGCGGTTTTCGACCGACCCGTCCTGCCCCACCAGCACGGCCAGCGCCTGCCGATCGTTCAGCGGCACGAAGCCGAACTGGCGCAACACCGGTTCACGCCGGGGGACCATGACGATGCCAGCGCAGGCGGACAGGCCCGACAGCGCGGCGGTGGCCGCGGACAGCGCTTCTTCGATCGGGCCGTTTTCGGCCAGCCCCGCTTCGATCGCGCGCCGCTCCTCAATGGATGGTTCGGCCGCCTGCATCATGCCGTCGATGAACAGGCGCAGGCCCGTTTCGGTCGGCATCCGGCCTGCCGATGTGTGCGGCGCCGCGAGCAGACCCAGTTCTTCCAGATCCTGCATCACGTTGCGGATCGACGCGGCCGACAGGCTGAGCGTCGCCAGCTTGCTGATCGTGCGCGACGCCACGGGCAGGCCGGTGCCAAGATAGCTTTCCACCACGAGCCGGAATACGTCACGCGCGCGGTCGTTGAGTTCGGATATCGGCGTCGCTAGCGTCATGGCAGCAATGTAGGGTGGATTGCGAGCAGGCTCAACGTCTGCGTCTTGCAAAGAGGATCAACACGACTCCCACTACAGCCAGCAATGCGCCGCGCCAGATCCATGGCCTCTGATCGAGCATGAAGCTAGATTGCGGCCAGTGGATAAGGCTGGCCCCCTGCCCGACCCACAGCAGCCCCATCAATATGATGAGGACGCCCACAATCTGCAAAAGAACGCGCATCACACACTCCTATCGGGCGGGCTTGGGTTTGAGCATCGGTTCGACATCCAGCATTCTGGGAATCGCCGCGATGGTGGTGCGCAACCTGGCATAGCGTGCGTCCATGCAGCCGGACTGAAACTCCAGTCGTGTCGGTTTGCCGCTGTTGCCGGTCCATTCGATCACATAGCCGGGCATGTCGGTGGCGAAGCGGGTGCAGTTTTCGCCATTGCTGATCCGTCTGGCCGTGCCGCTGGGCGGGCGATAGGGCGCGAGCGCGGTGCGCAGACGGCGATATTGCACCATGGTAACGGCAAAGCGCGTCGGGCCGGGAACGGCGGTGAATTTCTCCGGTTCCAGCAGACCAGATCCGTCCGGCGTCACCCGCAGGCTGTAGGCCGGGCACGCGCCGAAACAGCGTCCTGCGGTAAAGCGGATCGTTTCGCCGGGCGCCTTGGGCGTTTCCAGCTGCGTGTCGCCACCGCCCACGCAGCCCGCCAGCAGCACCAGTCCCGCCATCATTGCATATCTTTTCATCGCCCCTCTTTAACGCCTTATTTCTTTCGCGACACTGGCAAGTCGCGTCATCGGACGTTAAGCGCCGTCAACTGAACGTTTCGGAGTAGAAAATTATGCGTCCTTCCGGCCGAGCGCCCGACCAGATGCGCGACATCATCATGGAACCTGGCTTCACCATCCATGCCGAGGGAAGCTGCCTTATCAGCTTCGGCGACACCCGCGTGCTCTGCACCGCGTCGGTGGAGGAAAAAGTGCCGCCGTTCCTGCGCGGCAAGGGGTCAGGCTGGGTCACGGCGGAATATGGCATGCTGCCCCGCGCGACCCATACCCGTGGCAGCCGCGAAGCAGCCAAAGGCAAGCAGTCGGGCCGCACGCAGGAAATCCAGCGCCTGATCGGACGCTCGCTGCGCACGGTCGTGGATATGAAGGCGCTGGGCGAACGGCAGATCGTCGTCGATTGCGACGTGATCCAGGCCGATGGCGGCACGCGCACGGCGGCGATTTCGGGAAGCTGGGTCGCGCTGCGCATCGCCATCGACAAGCTGATGGCGTCTGGCGCGCTGACCACCGACCCCATCATCCAGAAGGTCGCTGCGATCAGCTGCGGCATTTACAAGGGCACGCCGGTCCTCGACCTCGACTATGCCGAGGACAGCAATGCCGAAACCGACGCGAACCTGATCCTGACCGGCGACGGCAAATTCGCCGAAGTGCAGGCGACCGCCGAGGGCGCGGCCTATGACGAGGAAGAACTGCTCCGCCTGCTGCGCCTGGCGCGGATCGGCTGCGCGAAGATCTTTGCGGCGCAGGATGTCGCGACGGGGCGTTAATTTTCAATCGTCACCCCGGATCAAGTCCGGGATGACGAAGAGAATAAGGGTAAACTATGACCGACCAATTCGGACAGGAACAGGCAATCCGCAAGCTGACGCCCGGCAAGCTGGTCATTGCCAGCCATAATCCGGGCAAGGTGCGCGAAATCGCGGCATTGCTTGGCCCCTATGGCATAGAGCCTATCTCCGCCGCGTCGCTCGACCTGCCCGAGCCGGAGGAGACCGGTACGACCTTCATCGCCAACGCCGAACTGAAGGCGTTGCAGGCCGCCGACCTGTCCGGCCTGCCTGCGCTGGCCGACGATAGCGGACTGGCGGTCGAGGCGCTGGGCGGCGACCCCGGCCTGTTTTCCGCGCGCTGGGCAGGGCCGACCAAGGATTTCGGTCTGGCCATGCAAAAAGTGTGGGATGGCGTGATGGCCAAGGGACCGGACGTCGGCCATGACGCACATTTCGTCTGCGCGCTGGCGCTCGCCTGGCCCGATGGTCATGTCGAAGCGTTCGAGGGGCGAGTCGATGGCACGCTCGTCTGGCCGCCGCGCGGGGCCAATGGCTTTGGTTATGACGCGATGTTCATGCCGCTGGGCCACGACATCAGCTTCGGCGAAATGGACCCGGACGCCAAACATGCGATGAGCCACCGCGCGGACGCCTTCGCCAAGCTGGTCGCTGCGGTTTTCTGACAGCCATAGCCCGACCCGGCGAAAGGGTTTAGGGCTGAACATTGCCATGCATCTTGCTGCCCCCTTTCCCGCACCCGCCATTGCCGACGCACAAGCCCTGTATATCCACTGGCCCTTTTGCGTTTCCAAATGTCCCTATTGCGATTTTAACAGCCATGTCCGCGATAGCGTGGACGTGGCCGCGTGGCGCACGGCGCTGCTGGCCGACATGGCGCATGAAGCGAGCCTGACGACCGGTCGCCCCCTTTCCTCCATCTTCTTTGGCGGTGGCACCCCGTCGCTCATGCCGCCTGCCCTGGTGGCGGACCTGATCGCAGCGGCGCAGGCGCATTGGGGCTTTACCCCGGACATCGAAATCACGCTGGAGGCCAACCCCAATTCGGTCGAGGCCGCCCGCTTTGGCGATCTGGCGACGACCGGCATCAACCGCGTGTCGCTGGGTCTGCAAGCGCTGGACAATGAGGCGCTGCATTTTCTGGGTCGCGCGCATGACGTGGCCGAGGGGCTGGCCGCGCTCGACACGGCGCAGCGGCTGTTCGATCGGGTCAGCTTCGACCTGATCTATGCCCGCCCTGACCAGAGCGAAGCAGATTGGGAAGCGGAACTCGCCCGCGCGCTGGCGTTCGGCACCGGGCATCTCTCCCTCTATCAATTGACGATCGAGCCGGGCACGCGCTTTGCGACCCTGGTGGCGCAGGGCAGGATGACGCCCGCCGATCCCGATCATGGCGCGACGCTGTACGAACTGACTGCCGCGATGACCGGCGCGGCGGGCATCCCCGCCTATGAGATCAGCAATCATGCGCGGGTGGGCCAGGAAAGCCGCCACAACCTGACCTATTGGCGCTATGGCGATTATATGGGCGTGGGTCCGGGCGCGCATGGGCGACGCGGTGGCATGGCGACATTACGCCACAGGAAGCCGGAAAACTGGATGGGTGCGGTCGAGCGCAACGGCAACGGCCTTCAGAGCGAGGAAGTGCTGGTGGGCGATGACCGCGCACGCGAGGCGTTGCTGATGGGATTGCGGCTGGGCGAAGGCGTGGACCTTGCCCGGATCGCAACGATGTCAGGGATCGTGCAGGACCGGTTGGTAAACGACCGGGCGATCGACCAATTGACCGGCCTTGGCCTCGTCCGCCTGGATGGCGCGCGCTTGCAGGTCGCCCCGGCGGGCATGTTGCTGCTAGACGCTATCCTGCCAGAGTTGGTGGCGATTTAAGGGGCAATAGTGACGAGCCTAGGTCGGACGCGGCTCGCCTATTTCATAGATGCGCAAACGCCGGTCGCCGATGCCCAGATCCGGCCATGCTTTGCGCCATTCAGCAATATGATCCGAGGCGAAATGACGGTCCAGCACGGACTGATCCGTCCAGATTTCCTTTATGTGGATCAGGCCCGGTTCCAGCACGTCTTCGGCATAGCCATATTCGACGCAGCCCTCTTCCGCCCGGCTGGCTTCGACCATCCGTAGCATCAAGGGGCGCGCGGCGGTCAGATTGTTTGCCGGGAGAGATATCGTTCCAATGATAAGCAGCATAGGCTCTCCGTAGCACAACGACATGTTCGAAATAGATGCATCAATTTCCGTTTCAGACAAACAGCACGTCGTCCCCGCGATGCGGTGCCTGCAAGATGCATAAATGGCGGGATTCCGGCTTTCCGCATTGACGCAGTGCAGCATCGCACTTAACAGCCCGCGCTTCCAACATGCTATGCCCCATCAGGCGCAGCCGCTCAGCGCTGGAGGCGCCGCGTACCCATGACCATGACCTTCGCCGATCTCTCCCTGGCGCCCTTTTTGCTGCAGGCGCTGGCCGAGCAAGGCCATGTCAGCCCTACGCCGATTCAGGCTCAATCCATCCCGATGCTGCTGCAGGGGCGCGACATGCTCGGCATGGCGCAAACGGGCACTGGCAAGACTGCTGCCTTCGCATTGCCGCTGCTGCATCGCCTGTCGGAAAATATCCGGCCAGCGCCCAAGGGCGGCGCGCGCATTCTGGTCCTTGCCCCCACGCGCGAACTGGTTTCCCAGATCGCTGCTGGCTTCGAAACTTTCGGCGGGGATCTGCAACCGCGCGTGACGACGATCTTCGGCGGCGTCAGTCAGTTTCATCAGGTCAACGCGCTCAACGCTGGCGTCGACATCATCGTGGCGGCACCGGGACGCCTGCTGGATCTGATCGACCAGGGCCTGTGCGATCTTTCGCAGCTGGAGGCGCTGGTTCTGGATGAGGCCGACCAGATGCTCGACATGGGCTTTGCCAAGCCGATCGAGCGCATTGTCGCGACTTTGCCGAAGGATCGACATACAATGTTGTTTTCGGCAACGATGCCGAAATCCATTGCTACGCTGGCCGAAAGCCTGCTGCGCGATCCGGTCAAGGTGGAGATCGCGCCGCCTTCGACGACTGTCGATCGGATCGATCAGTCCGTCATGTTCCTCGATGCGAAGAACAAGAAGGCCGCGTTGCTGGCTTTACTGCAGACGCCGGAAATGGGCCAGGCCGTCGTCTTCACACTGCAGAAGAATATTGCCAACACGGTGTGCGCCTTCATCAGTGAAGCGGGCATTACGGCAGAAGCGCTGCACGGCAACAAGTCGCAGGGCCAGCGGGAGCGCGCTCTGGACGCCTTCCGCGCCGGGAGTGTGCAGGTTCTCGTCGCAACTGACATCGCGGCACGCGGCATCGATGTCGATACGGTGACACATGTGTTCAACCACGACCTGCCGAGCCTGCCGGAAAGCTATGTCCACCGGATCGGCCGCACCGGGCGTGCGGGGCGCAGCGGCTTTGCTGTTACGCTGTGCGATGCCGAACAACGTGCATGGCTGCATGATGTGGAGCGGGAAATCGGCCGTAGCCTGACTGTTCAGGCCGATCATCAATGGCATTGCGAAGTGGCGCGACACTCGACCATGCGTGCGCCCGTGCTGGGCGGCGGGCCGGCCAAGCAGGACAAGCCGCAGAAGGTGCGCGAGCGTAAGATATGGACCGAGGAAGAGAAACTCGCCGCGCGCATGGCGGCGAAGGCGGCCTGACGGCCTGCTGCATCGACACCGGGGCGAATTCAATCCATCTCGCTGCGCACTTCCTTGATGGAATCATCGAGTTCGCGAAGCGCTTCGGCTCTATCCCTGGCGGGTACAGACCAGTTGCGGGCCATGTTGACGCGCGCATTGAGCAGACCCTTTAGCGCAATCATCTGGGCGGAGCGCGCCGTGCGGTCGGCCTGCTGCGCGTCCACGTCGGCGCGGGCGGCTTCGCGAGCAGCCATGCGCGCGGCGCGATTGGCCTGGGCTTCGGCTTGCGCGGCGGCCCGTTCAGCAGCGCGCTCTATCGCCGCTGCGCAGACGCGCACGCGGATGGTGCGGCCGCCAGCGTCGCCAGCGGTTTCGCTGCGACTGACCTTATCCTGTCCCTCGCATCCGCTGCGGACATCGACGCGCGGCACCATGCGCGCGATCTCGGCCTGCGTTAGAATGCGATGGGCTTCGATGCGCCCGTCGGGATAGGCCACCGTACGGCGACCGTTTTCCGTGCGCACGACAGGTGACGCTGGCGGCGGCGCTACCGGGGCTACCGGCGCGATCATATCGGCGGCCGGCACGATCGGTGCAGCAGGCACGGTCACCGAATCGACAGGCCATAGGGATGCCGGTGCTTCAGGAGCGCCCGGAGCGGCGGCCATAGCGGATGGTTCGGGCAGGCTGGGCATGCTGGCGGCCGCAGGCTCCGCCACCAGATCAGTCAGCCGGGCGAAGTCAGCTACCTCGACCTTCTGCGTGATCGCCGCCATCTCCTGTGCAGCGCGACTGCCCGATGCGGTCAGCGCCAGGCCGGTGGCGGTGACGAGCGCCACGGCAGCCATGCCCCAGCTGATCCGGTGCAGAGAAATATCGTGATTCGAAAGCATTTTCAGCCTCCCCTTGAGCGTGGCAATACGAGTCAGATGGCAGGCGGCGGCGAACTGACGCCCACCTGCAGCCTTCAGGATGGCGCGGCCATAGACATGCGCCTGATCGCGGCCGTAAAGCGCCAGGACGCGCGCGTCGCAGGCCGTTTCCTGATCGGCGCGATAGGCGCGATAGGCGATCCAGGCGACCGGGTTGCACCAGTGGATCGCCAGCAGCAGCAGCGCGACCATGTTCGCCGCCAGATCATGATGGTCGTGATGCGCCTTTTCATGGGCGATCGCCATTTCCTGTTCCAGCGCGTCGTAGCGCAGTGCGAAATCCATAGGGAGCACCACATATGGCCGCATAATGCCGAAGGCGAGCGGGCCGCTGGCGTGCGGGCTGGTGATGATGTGGATGCGCCCCTGCTGCTCGATCGGCGTGACTCCGGTCAGGATGTGACGGCGAAAGCGGGTGTAGCCAATGGCGTGGATGGCGACGAAGATCGCAACCCCCAGCAGCCAGAGCGCGATAGCCGCTTCGAACCATGGGAAGGCTGCGGATGCACCAGGCTGGGGGGCGACGGCCAGCAGGTCGGGCAGTCCCGCCTGGTCCACTGCGACATGCAGCGGCGAAGGTTCGGCCAGATCCTGCGGCACGGCAGGCAGCAGCATGCGCGCGATCGGCAGCAGCCAGAGCCAATAGGCGGCACTCGCCCCCAGCCAGCGCGCCACCGGGCCGCGCAGCATCATGACCAGCGCCATCAGCAATGTCGTGGCGATCAGCGTTTCGGCGATCCAGACGCTCATGATTTCAGGCCTTTAAGGATCGCCTCCAGTTCGGCGATGTCATCGGCGGTCAGTTGGTCCTGCTGCGCCAGTTGCGCGACCAAAGGCGACACCCGCCCGCCGAACAGCCGGTTGACCAGTCGCCCGGATTCGCCCGCGACATAATCGTCCCGCGCGATCAAAGGCCGGTAGAGGAAACGGCGGCCGTCCTGATCGGCGGCAATGACATCTTTGGCCATCAGGCGCGACAGCAAAGTCTTGACCGTCTGCGCGCTCCAGTCGCGGGGCGCGGCGACGCGATCCGACACGTCGCTGGCGGTCATCGGCGCACGTTCCCACAGCGCCTCCATGACTACCAGTTCAGCTTCGCTGATCTTTTCATTGGGCTGCGTCACGCGACTGATTCTCCGAATAACTACAAATGTAGTCGCATCGATTACGGATGTAGTCAATGGAGATTTTTATCGGGAAACAGGCGCTATCTGTCGGGATTTCTGACAGGTCGCGATACCCGTTGGAGCGCATTAACCTTTGGATCAGGCAGAACCGCGCGGATGGAGGGAAGTGGCACGCCGATTGCACCTTGATCGCCGTAACCCACCGTTTAACTACCGGGGGATGCAGGCCGTCTCCGCCAGCGTCCCCCACCCGGTGGCTTTTCCTTCAAATCAATAAATAGGATGGCTCACCCATTCATATCCTCCCCTGCAAGGGGAGGTGAATGGCCGCAGGCCAGACGGAGGGGTGTCGACCTCTCGATAGAGGGATACCCCTCCACCACCTCGTGGTCCCCCTCCCCTTGCAGGAGAGGATCTGGATCGCACGAAAAAGGGCGGCCCGATGTGCCGGACCGCCCTTTTGGCATATCTCGGCAATCGCCGTACTCAGGCTGCGGGCGCGACACCCTGTTGCGTCATCAACTGCTGAAGCTCGCCCGCTTCATACATTTCCATCATGATGTCACTGCCGCCGACAAATTCGCCCTTCACATAAAGCTGGGGAATGGTCGGCCAGTCGGAAAAGGCCTTGATCCCCTGCCGAACATCCTGGTCCTGCAACACGTCGACCGTGTCGTAACCCACGCCCAGATGTTCCAATATGGCGATGGCGCGGCTGGAAAAGCCGCATTGGGGGAAGAGCGGCGTGCCCTTCATGAACAGCACAACGTCGTTGCTCTGGACGAGCTGCGCAAGTTTCTCATGCACGGCGTCGGTCATGATCGAAAAATCCATTCCTGTCTGGCGCGGCGCAGATTGGGCCGACGCATATTTTCATGATGCCGGTTAGTTGGGAACCGCCGTCGTCAGTTGCAAGGCATGAAGGACACCACCCATGCGTCCGCCCAGCGCCGCGTAGACCGCGCGCTGCTGCGCTATGCGGCTCATACCCCGAAAACTTTCGGCGACGACGCGCGCGGCATAATGGTCGCCGTCTCCGGCCAGATCGGTGATTTCGACCTGCGCATCGGGGATACCCGCGCGGATCATGTCGGCAATGTCATCGGCGGCCATCGGCATGTCGAATGCGCCTTATTGGGCTTCGATGAACATGCGGCGCGCAATCACGGCCTGTTCTTCCAGCGCAGCGCGCACGGCTGGTTCGTCGATATCGAGACCCGCCGACGTCATGTCGCCAACCAGCTTGCGGATGACATCCTCGTCGCCCGCTTCCTCAAAATCGGCCTGTACCACCGCTTTGGCATAGGCGTCGGTTTCTTCGGGAGTCAGGCCCATCTTCTGCGCGGCCCATTCGCCCAGCAGGCGGTTGCGTCGGGCCTGGATGCGAAACTGCATTTCCTGATCATGCGCGAACATATTTTCAAACGCCTGTTCGCGATCGTCGAAAGTGGTCATGCGTGTTTGGCCCCGCTGGAAACTGATAAGAGCTGACAGATAGGAAGTTCAGTCCGTTTACGCAACGGCAGGAACGACCCACGGGCGCTCCTGCGCCACGCGCGCTTCATACACGCCGATGCCATCCGCATCGCCCAGGGTCAGCCCGATCTCGTCGAGACCTCCCAGCAGGCAATGTTTGCGGAACGCATCGATCTCGAACGTGAAGCGATCCTGAAAGCGGGTCGTGACCGTCTGCTGTTCCAGATCGATATGAATGTCGTCGGGATGGCCGTCGATCCCCTGCGCCACCTGCATCAGCCGGTCGATCGCATCCTGCGGCAAAACCACGGTCAATATGCCGTTCTTGAACGCATTGCCCGAAAAAATGTCGGAAAAGCTGGGCGCGATCACGACCTTGATGCCCAGGTCGGCAATGGCCCAGGCGGCATGTTCCCGGCTGGACCCACAGCCGAAATTATCGCCCGCGATCAGGATCGGCGCACCAGCATATTGCGGATCGTCAAAGACGTTGCCCGGTTCCTTGCGTAACACTTCAAACGCGCCCTGACCAAGGCCGGTGCGCGAAATCGTCTTGAGCCAATGAGCGGGAATGACGATGTCGGTATCGACATTCTTCATGCCGAACGGATAGGCCCGCCCCTCGACCTGCGTCAGCCTGTCCATCAGCGCGCCTGCTTCACCGGCGCAGCAGGCAGATCTTCGGCGCGACCCAGCGTCGCGGCCATCGCCGCGCTGGCCAGTGCGCCCAGCGTCAACAGCCAGAAAATCTTCTTCATGCGCCCACTCCCTCTTGTTCTTTCAGCAGTTCGCGAACGTCGGTCAGTCGTCCGGTGATCGCGGCGGCGGCGGCCATGGCGGGCGACACCAGATGGGTGCGCGCGCCCGGACCCTGACGGCCCATGAAATTGCGGTTGCTGGTCGATGCGGCCCGCTCGCCCGACGGCACCTTGTCCGGATTCATGCCCAGGCACGCCGAGCAGCCCGGCTCGCGCCATTCGAACCCGGCGTCGATGAACACGCGGTCCAGCCCTTCGGCCTCCGCCTGCCGCTTGACCAGCCCCGATCCGGGCACGACCATCGCATGCTTGATGCCCTGCGCGATATGGCGACCTTTCAGCAGCGCGGCAGCGGCACGCAGATCCTCGATCCGGCTGTTGGTGCAACTGCCGATGAAGATATGTTCGACCGCCACGTCGGCCATCCGCTGCCCGGCGGACAGGCCCATATAGTCGAGCGATTTCTGCGCGGCGGCGCGCTTGGACGCGTCCTCGAAACTGTCGGGGTCGGGGACGACGCCGGTCACGGCCACCACGTCTTCGGGGCTGGTGCCCCAAGTCACGGTCGGCACGATGTCGGCGGCGTCGATGACGACCGTCTTGTCGAACTGCGCACCTTCGTCCGTGTGCAGCGTCTGCCACCAGGCGACGGCAGCATCCCACTCAGCGCCCCTGGGCGCCATCGGCCGTCCTTCCAGATAGGCGAAGGTCTTGTCATCGGGCGCGAACAGGCCGGACCGCGCGCCCGCCTCGATCGACATGTTGGCGACGGTCAGCCGCCCCTCGATCGACATGTCGCGGAATACCGACCCGCGATATTCCATGACATAGCCAGTGCCGCCCGCCGTGCCGATGTGGCCGCAGATCGCCAGCGCGACGTCCTTGGGCGTGACGCCGAAGCCCAGTTCGCCCTCGACCACGACTTCCATCGTCCTGGACTGTTTGAGCAGCAGCGTCTGGGTGGCCAGCACATGCTCGACCTCGGACGTGCCGATGCCGAAAGCCAGCGCCCCCAATGCGCCATGCGACGATGTATGGCTGTCCCCGCACACCAATGTCGTGCCCGGCAGGGTAAAGCCCTGTTCCGGCCCGACGACATGGACGATGCCCTGCTCCGCATCCGCGTCGCCGATATAGCGGATGCCAAAGGCCGGGGCGTTCGCCTCCAGCGCGGCGAGCTGCTGCGCGCTTTGCGGATCGGCGATGGGAATGCGGTTTCCCTGCGCGTCGCGGCGCGGCGTGGTGGGCAGGTTATGGTCCGGCACCGCCAGCGTCAGGTCAGGCCGCCGCACCGTGCGCCCGGCGAGCCGAAGCCCCTCGAACGCCTGTGGCGACGTCACCTCATGCACGAGATGACGGTCGATATAGATGAGGCAAGTGCCATCCGGGCGGCGCTCTACGACATGCGCGTCCCAGATCTTCTCATAGAGGGTGCGTGGCTTAACCATAAGGCCTAACCCCCTAGACCCGGAAGCACGCCGGGAAAAGGGGTTTCGCGCCCGATTTATGCGCTTTTATCCATAGGCCGGGCAAGAATGTTACAACCCTGCTCGTCGCGGCGAAGCGCGCTCATAGCGCGCGAAAATCCTCCACGATCCACCCTGCCGCCTTCATCTCCGCCTCATGACCATCCTCGCGCCAGGTCTCGGCCAGCGCGGCTGCTTCCCAGGTGCGCATCGCGGGCAGCGCCAGCATATGCTCCACCCAGCCGCGCGCCACCGGGCCGACGTCCAGCCCATAAGTGCGCACGCGAAAGGCGACGGGCGCATAGAAAGCGTCGATCGCGGTGAAATCCGGCCCTGCCAGAAAAGGCCCGCCGAACCGCTCCAGCCCTTCGCTCCACAATTCGGCCAGCCGCGCCAGATCGCGATTGAGCGCTGGCGAAGGCAGATGCGGCTCGACCCGAACGCCGACATTCATGGTGCAATCATTGCGCAACGTCGCAAAGCCGCTGTGCATTTCGGCGGTGGCGCATATGGCAAAGGCCCGCCCGGCTTCATCGCCCGGCCAGACGCCTGAATGGCGTTCGGCCAGATACAGGACGATACCCAGCGAATCCCAGACCGTGCGATCGCCGTCGATCAGCGCAGGCACCTGCCCCGTCGGCGAAAAGGCGCGAAAATCGGTGTAGTTGACTGGCTGCGCGAACGGTTCGATCCTGTCGATGAAGGGGATGCCCAGCACGGTCATCAACAGCCAGGGGCGCAGCGACCAGCTGGAATAATTCCGGTTCGCGGTGACGAGCGTGTAGGACATGGGTTCCCCTTTCCCGGCCCGCTTATCCTATCGGGATGGAGCGATATAGACCCAAGTTTGGCCCACAGGGCTAGCCAAGTGGCTGTCGGGGCGGCACAAAGGGGCATCTTGGACGGTAGTAAAACGCCATCCCTTTCCCCGACGAACGGAGTTTTCCAGCCGTGAACCGACGCCAGTTCCTTGCCACCAGCGGCGCGAGCGCCCTGACCGCGACCGCCATCCCCTCCGCGCTGGCCCAGACCGGCAGCGGCGACGCGCGGTTACGTGCGATGCTCGATGGTTTTTTCTACGAACGGCTGGACGATTCGCCTGAGCAGGCGACCCGGCTCGGCCTCGACACCGGCAAGCGCGCGGCGTTGCGCGGCAAGTTGTCCGACACGTCCGCTGCCGGAGTCGCCCGCGATGTGGCCCGGACCAAGGCGCAGGCGCGCCAGCTTGCCGGCATCGACCGCAAGACGCTCACCCCCGCCAGCCAGCTCGACTATGACGTCGTCTCCTATCAGCTCGATCGCGGGATCGGCGGCGAGAAGTTTGGCTATGGCGAAACGGCGGGCCGCTATGCGCCCTATATATTGAGCCAGTTGACCGGCAGCTATCGCGAACTGCCCGACTTCCTCGATTCGCAGCATCGGGTAAAGGACGCCGCTGACGCCGACGCCTATCTCTCGCGCCTCGAAGCGTTCCCCGCCGCGCTGGACGGCGAAACGGCCCGGCAAAAGGCCGATGCGGCCAAGGGCGTGTTCGCGCCCGACTATATCCTCGACACGACGATGAAGATGCAGGCGTCGTTGCGCGACCAGACGCCTGCGCAGACCGTGCTGGTCGCCTCCTTCGTCAGGAAGCTGGCCGAAGCGGGCCTGCCCCCTGCCCGCGCCGTGCAGGCGGAAAAGATCGTGGCGGACACGATCTTCCCTGCAATCGATCGCCAGCGCGCGCTGGTCGCGGATTTGCGGGCAAAGGCGTCGCATGACGCAGGCGTATGGCGTCTGCCCGATGGCGAGGCTTTCTACGCCGCCGCCGCAGAAGCGGCGACCACGACGGCGATGACCGGCGACGAAATCCATCGCCTCGGCCTGGATCAGGTGACGGAGATCAGCGGGCGGATCGACGCGATCCTGAAGGGCGAAGGGATGAGCCAAGGGACGGTCGGCGACCGGCTGGTGGCGCTCAACAAGCGCCCGGACCAGCTGTTCCCCAACACCGATCCGGGGCGCGAACAGCTCCTTGCGCAACTCAACAATCAGATCATCGCCATGCAGGCGCGGCTGGGCGAATCGTTCAACACCGTGCCAAAGGCACCGGTCGAAGTCCGCCGCGTGCCGGTGACGATTCAGGCAGGCGCGCCGGGTGGCTATTATCAGAACGCATCGCTCGACGGATCGCGGCCGGCCATCTACTTCATCAACCTGCGCGACACGTTCGACCGGCCCAAATTCGGCCTTGCGACGCTGACCCATCATGAAGCGGTGCCGGGCCATCATCTGCAAGTATCGGTCGCGCTGGAATCCGATTCCATCCCGATGATCCGGCGGCGCGGATTTTACAGCGGCTATAGCGAAGGCTGGGCGCTCTATGCCGAACAGCTGGCCGATGAAATGGGCATGTATAAGGGCGATCCGCTGGGTCAGGTCGGCTATCTCCAGTCGCTCCTCTTCCGCGCCACGCGGCTGGTCGTGGACAGCGGGATGCACGCCAAACGCTGGAGCCGGGAGAAGGCGACCGATTATCTGATCGCCACCACCGGCATCGCCCGTGGCCGCAGCCAGGGCGAGATCGACCGCTACACCGTCTGGCCGGGTCAGGCGTGCAGCTACAAGATCGGTCATACCGTATGGAACGAACTGCGCGAGGAAGTGAAGCGCAAGCAGGGCCAGCAGTTCGACCTGAAGGCATTCCACGACGTGCTGACGGTAGGCGCGATGCCGCTCGACATATTGAAGCAGACTGTGCGGCGAAGGGCTGGGATCGCGTGATCCCTAAGCCCCCTCATTGATTCGGGGAGGATGAGCGGAAGCGAGCGACGGCAGTTATCCAGGAGCGCCGAAAATCAACGGATTGAGCGGTCATTCACGAATGACCGCCAGGCTGCCTTTCGGTCTTCGCGTCGTTCCTTCCCTCGTCGCTTTAGCGATCTCATCAAGAGCCACATAAAAATGGGAGCGAGAAGACACCCGATGGTTAAAACCACTGCGGCAGGTAGAGGAAAAAATATGCGAACAGCCGTCGCCGCAATGAAAAACCCGGCAACGATATAGTCTTCCTTGGACGACCGCTCCCCACCCAAAGGCCACCATCCCCTACCCAGCGTCGCGCGCCATCTCCAACGGTCGCGCCGCATAGCGGGCGAGATAATCCTCCTCCCCCGTCGGCATGGCCAGATGATATCCCTGGAACAGGGTGCAGCCGATGACGCGCAGCATGTCCATCTGTGCCTGCGTCTCGATCCCTTCGACGACGACTTCCATGCCCAGCCCCTGGATCAGGCCGACAACGGCGGAACAGATGGTGCGGGCTTCGGCTGATGTGGCAATGTCGCGGACCAGAGAGCGGTCGATCTTGACCCGGTCTACGGGTAGTTCCTTCAGCCGCGACAGGTTGGAATAGCCGGTGCCGAAATCGTCGATGGCGACGCATACGCCGTCGCGGCGCAGGGCGGCGAGTTGATCCAGCACGCGCGGCTCCATTCCCATCGCCAGCGATTCGGTGATTTCCAGCTCCAGCATCGCGGGCGGCGCGTCATGGGTGTCGATCGCGTGGCGCAGGCGCAGGAAGAAGTCCGCCTGCGCCAGTTCACGGCTGGAAATGTTGATCGCGATCCGCTGGCCCACGCCATCGCGCGCCCAGCGGGCCGCCGTCTGGCACACGCGGTCCATGACCCAGTCGCCCAGCGCGACGATGACGCCGCTTTCTTCCGCCACCGGCACGAATCCGCCCGGCATGATGAGATTGCGTTCGGGATGCGCCCAGCGGACCAGCGCTTCGGCGGTCACGGCCCGGCCAGTGCCGATGTCGATCTGCGGCTGAAACTCCAGCAGAAATTCGTCGCGCTGCAGGCCCAGCAGCAGATCACGCTCCAGCTCCTCGCGGTCGGCGGCCTGCAGCGCGAGTTCGGCGGTGTACATTTCCGTCCGACCACGCCCTTCATGCTTGGCATGATACATGGCGACGTCCGCCGCGCGCAGCAGAGTGGACAGGGTTTCGCCATGATCGGGGTAGCAGGCGATGCCGATCGACGCGCCCAGATCGACATGCTGGCTGCCAAGGTCGAACCGCTCGCCCAGCGCGAACTGAATGGCGCGGGCGATGCGCGCCGCTGCGTTGTGACCGGACAATATGGGGAAGAACATCGTAAATTCGTCGCCCGCCAGACGACCGATGACGGCATCGCCAGCACCATCGCTGACCTGTGTCATCACGACCTCGCGCAGGCGCCCGGCGACACGGGCGAGCAACTGGTCGCCAGCCGCATGGCCCAGCGTGTCGTTTACGCCCTTGAATCCGTCGAGATCTATGAAGAACAGCGCGGCCATCCCGCCGTCCTGCCGTTCGGCAAGCAGCCGTTCGACCTGCCGGTAAAAGCTAGTGCGGTTGGCAAGGCCGGTGACCTGATCGAACAGGGCCAGCGTCTGCACATGGTCCAGATTGGTGCGTACCTGGCTGAACAGGCTGTGCATCGCGACTGACAGGTCTGGCAATTCCACGCCGATTTCCGCAGGCACGCGCGATTGCAGGTCGCCATGGGCGGCGGCAAGCAATCTTTCGGTCGCCGCGTCGAGCGCCGTGGCCGTAGCGGCCATGGATCGGACGGTGGAGGCCCAGCTCATCGTGCCGCACAGGATGGCGATGATGAGCGAGCGGCCGATGCGCAACAGATCGTCCTCATGCCCGCCTGCTGTGTAGCCAAGGATCAGCGAGAGGATGAAGACAAGTGCGCCCGCAGCGCAGGCAAAGGCAGCAGCGCGGCTTTTCAACGTCACCCCCTGCATATGCCCCCTATACCCTGCCTCATGCCCCACGATCCGGGGCCGTCAATCGCGGGAATATGCGGGATCAGTAGTTAAAAAAGCATCTGCGAACCGGGCGACTGACGCTATTTTTTGCGGCGCAATATCAGATAGAGCGCCCCGTCACCGCCATGACGCGGGTGAGCGACCCGGACGCTGGCGATACGATCGGCATGGGCGCTGGTTTCGAGCCAGTGGCCGATCTCGCCCCGGATCGCGCCGCGTTTGCCCTGCGCCGCTGCCCCCGTTGCCTTGGGTGGCTTGCCCGTCACGACCAGCAGCACGCGTGCATCGCGCAGGAAGGCGTCGGCAATCGCCTGATTGAGCCGGGCATGCGCCGCCGACAGCGTATGGCCATGCAGGTCGATGCTCATGTCCGGCACCATCGCGCCGTTGCGGATACGCCGTTCCCATGCGGTATCCAGCACGGCGACGGGCGTGCGCACCGGCGGCGGTGGAGGAGGTGGCGGGATTTGCTTCGTCCGTTTCGCCGACTTTGGTTTCGGATGTGGCGGAAAAGGCGCGATTGGCGGCGGCGCGACGACCGGAACGGGCGCAGGTGGCGGCGCGCGGCGGATCGGGCGGACCGTGCGGGCCAGCGCGGTCCACAGCGCCTGTTCATCGGGGGAAAGCCGCCGCCGCGTCATCGCGGCGGTCAGGGTCGGGACAGGCGGGCGGCCGATCCGATCGGCAACAGGATCAGCGCGCTGCCGCGTCCCGACATGCCGCCAGCAATGCTGCGCGCCCGTTCGCCCGCGCCCCAGAAGCTGTCGAACCGGTTCGCCCCCTTGATCGCGCCGCCGGTATCCTGCGCGATCCATATGCCATTGGGTTCGGATCGGTCGAGCGAGAGCAGCACTGGCGCGCCCAGCGGTATGAATTTGGGATCGGCGGCGACGGTCCCTTCGGCTGTGACCGGCACGCCCAAAGCGCCGATCGGCCCTGCGCCGGTCAGTTCGCGAAAGAAGACGAAGCTGCGATTTTCGTTCATGATCGCCGCGCCCTCGACCGGATGGGCGCGCAGATATTGCATGATATCCTGCATCGACCCAGCCTGAATCAGCCCGCGATCCTTCATCAGCTTGCCGATGCCGGTATAATCGCGCCCGTTCTGGCCATCATAACCGATGCGCATGACGCTGCCATCGGGCAGGTTCAGGCGACCGCTGCCCTGCACCTGAAGAAAGAAAAATTCGATCGGATCGGCGGCCCAGGCCAGTTCCAGCCCGCGCCCGTCGAGTGATCCCGCGACGATCTGACTGCGTTCGTCATAGGGTATGAACTTCGCGCCCTGCACCTTGCCCCGGATGGAGCGGCCTTTCAGGCTGTCGCTGAACTGGCCGAGATCGACGTCGATCAGGTCGGTGGGGCGACGATAAATGGGGACGTCGTAACCGGGCTGACGCGTGCGTGCGCCTTTGATTTCCGGCTCATAATAGCCGGTGACGAACGCCTTGCCATCGCCCACCTGCACCGCTTCGAAATAGCGGGAGAAAAATTCACTGGCGGATGCTTCGGGCCAACTGGACGCGGCGGCGCAGGCATTGTTCCAGTCCGCCCCGCGCGTCAGGCCGCTCTGGTCGGTGCGGCGCATCAAAGTGGGGCAGGAAATGCGAAAGGCGGTCAGCGCAAGACGCGACCGTTCGCCCGACGGGATCAGGCTGCCGATGTCGGGACCACGGGTAACGCCAACGCCAGCGGCAGTCGTAACGTCGATCGTCGCGTCGGTTGGAGCGGTGACGGGCAGCGAGGGGCGCGGCGTGGAAGGAACCGGCTGCCTGGCCACTTCTATCGCAGGGGTGCGGGGCCGGGTCGTGGCGGGGCCGCCTGCCGATGGCGGGATCATGCCACCGGCGCAGGCCGACAACAGCAGCGCCGACAACAGGCAAAGCCCCGACGTGCGCAAACGAAAACGCGGCATCACGCCCCGGCTCACGCTTCGTCGGTTTCGCTCAATTTCCAGTTGGGATCGGCGCTGCGCAGGTCGCGGGTAAAGGTCCACACATCATTGGTGCCTACCGCATCGGTCATCGAACCGGCAATGACGTTGCCGTCCTTGTCGCGCGTGATAGCGGCAATATCAGCCTCGAACCGCAATGCGATTTCGGCAATACGGCCGTTAAGCGACGCTTCGACGATCTGCGCCTTTTCGATGCGGACCAGACGGTTGTCGAGGACGTGGCCGTCGGCTTCGCGCGCAGCGATCGATTCTTCGAAGGATGCGCGCACATCATCGTCGCACAGCCAGCCCAGTTCCTCACGATCGCCGCGCCAGAAGGCTTCCAGCACCATGCGATAGGCGCTCTTGGCACCATCGATGAACTGCGGCACGTCGAAGCTGCGGTCGGCGGCGATCAGAGCGCGCACGCCCATTTCCGCACCCGGCGCGATCATCCCTTCGGCCAGACGAACCGAATCGCCCGGCGCATCGGTCGTACCGCGCGGTTGCAGGACCGTGGCCCTCGCGCGGTCGTCGGAAGGACGCGGGACGGCAGGCTCCTGCTCATGGCCGGTGCGCTTTCCCAGCACGGAGTAAAGCCGCAACGCAAGGAAGCCGGCAATCATGGCGAGGATGACGATCACATACACGGAAGGCTATACCCTTTGTCGGGGGACAATGTTCCGCACAACATAGGCATGTTTGCGCGTAACTTCAAATAGGCGGCGTATTCATGAAGGCAATCCCGTGCCATTGCCCTGCCCTGTCGCCCCTGCTAAGCGCGCGGGTCATCATATTCCGGGGGCGTACAGCGCCCAGGCAACAAGCGACTTGAAGGACTTGTATCATGGCCGATGAAGGCGACAACAGCTACACCATCAACACTCCTGGCAACGGCCAGCTCAACGGCGCCGACACCGGACCGCAGATCGCGCTGATCAGCCAGTATGTGAAGGATCTGTCGTTCGAAAATCCGAACGCGCCGGCCTGCTATCAGTGGCCCGACCAGCCGCAGATCGACGTGCAGTTCAACATCGGCGCGGATCGCGTTGGCGAAGAAGTGCTGGAAGTCACGCTCAAGATCGACGTGAAGGCCATTGCGCCCGAAGGCACTGCCTTTGCCGTCGACCTGCTCTATGCCGCACTATTTGGTATGCGCAACGTGCCGGAAGATCAGGTCCAGCCCTTCATGCTGGCCGAAGCCCCGCGCCTCATCTTCCCCTTCGCCCGCCGCGTGCTGGCCGACGCGATCCGCGACGGCGGCTTCCCACCGCTGCTGCTCGACCCGATCGATTTCGGCGCGCTGTACCTGCAACAGGCACAGGCAATGGAACAGACCGCAGGCGAACCGGCCGGTCACGCCTGAGCTATCTATACATCCGTTCGTGCTGAGTAGGGACTGAGCTTGTCGAAGGCCCATATCGAAGTATTCACTTTGCTATCCTTCGATGCGCCACTTCGACTTCGCTCAGTGGCTACTCAGGACGAACGGATAAATCGCACCGTGACGGGACTATGAAACTCGTCCGCGCGCTTGGCTCCGTTGGCGGCCTGACGCTGGTCAGCCGTATCCTCGCGCTGGTGCGCGATTCGCTGGCGGCGCGCTATGTGGGCGCGGGCTTTGCGTCCGATGCGTTCAACGGGGTCGCATTCCGCCTGCCCAACATGTTCCGCGCCCTGTTTGCGGAGGGCGCCTTTTCCGCCGCGTTCATCCCGCTGTTCAATAAAAAGGCAGCGGGCGACGGCGGACTACCGGCGGGCTATGACTTTGCGCAGCGGGCGCTGGCGGTGCTGCTGCCGGTCCTGCTTGTCTTCACCGCGATCCTCATCATCGCCGCATGGCCAGTGACATGGGTGCTGTCGGGCGGCTTTTCGCGCCAGAACCCGACAGCCGACCAGTTCGCCTTCGCCGTCATGCTCGCGCGGATCACCCTGCCCTATCTGGCGCTGATTTCGCTGGCATCGCTGCTGGGCGGTATCCTCAATTCGATCGATAAATTCTGGGTCAATGCCGCCGCGCCGATCTTGCTCAACCTGTCGATGATCGCCGGGCTGTGGCTGTTCCACGGCGCGGACGAATATGAAACCGCACGGGTGCAGGCGATTTCCGTGACCGTGGGCGGCGCGCTGCAACTGCTGTGGCTCATCTGGGCGTGTCGGCGCGCAGGCGTATCGCTGAAAATCCAGCGGCCCCGGCTGGACAAGGACGTGCGCGAACTCATGCGCCTCATCCTGCCCGCAGCGGCGGGTGCTGGCGCGCAGCAGATCAATCTGCTGGTCTCCACGTCCTTGTCGGGCTGGCTGCTGGCGTCGGGGTCGATCACCTATATCTATTATGCCGACCGGCTGAACCAGTTGCCGCTGGGCCTGATCGGCATCGGCCTTGGCACCATCCTACTCCCCACCATCTCGCGCATGTTGTCGAAGGGGGAGGACGTGGCCGCGATGGAAACGCAGAACCGGGGCATCGAACTCGCCCTGTTCCTGACGCTGCCCGCGACCGTCGCCTTCCTGACCGTGGCCGAACCGATCGTGCGCGGGCTGTTCCAATATGGTCGCTTTACGGCGGAGGACGCGATGCGATGCGGCTGGGCCTTGTCCGCCTTTTCGATCGGGCTGCCTGCCTATGTGCTGGTGAAGGTGCTGACGCCGGGCTATTATGCGCGCGGCGACACGCGCACGCCGGTGCGCTACGCGATGCTGTCGATCCTCATCAATATCGTGGGCAATATCGCGATGATCCCGACGCTGGGCCATATCGGCCCGCCGCTCGCTACGGCGCTGGCATCCACCGTCAACGTCGCCATGCTCTATCGCACGCTGGTAAAGCGCGGCCACTTTGCCGCCGACGCAGGGCTGCGCCGACGCCTGCCCCGGCTGGCGATCGCCGCGCTCATCATGGGGGCGGCCCTGCTGGCGGGGGCAAGCCTGCTCGACCCATGGCTGTCGGGTCCGATGCTGGGTCGCTATATCGCGCTTGGCCTGCTTGTCGGGGCGGGCGTGGCGCTGTACGGGCTGGCCTGCTTCGTCACTGGCGCCTATCGGCTGTCCGATATCAAGGCGCTGATGCGGCGGCGCAGCCCGACTTGAGTCAAGAAAGAATGGATCACGACATGCGCGTCCTTTCCGGCATCCAGCCGACCGGCAATCTGCATCTGGGTAATTATCTGGGTGCGATCCGCAACTGGGTGCGGATGCAGGACGAGATGCCCGCCATGGCCGCGGAAGCGGGCGTGACAAATCCTGATAAAAACGCCGACGCGCAATGCTTCTTCTTCCTCGCCGACATGCACTCCATCACCGTGCATGAAGGGCGCGAACAACGCATCCGCAACGTGCGCGACATGGCCGCCGCCCTCGTCGCCGCCGGGATCGACCCTGACCGTTCCGTGCTGTTCAATCAGGCGCGCGTCCCTGCCCATGCGGAGATGGCCTGGTTGCTGAACGGCACCGCGCGGATCGGCTGGCTGAACCGCATGACGCAGTTCAAGGACAAGGCGGGCAAGGATCGCGAAGGCGCGTCCGTCGGCCTGTTCGTCTATCCTGTGCTGCAGGCCGCCGACATCCTGCTCTATCAGGCGACGCACGTGCCCGTCGGCGAAGATCAGAAGCAGCATCTGGAGCTGTGCCGCGACATCGCGACCAAGTTCAACACCGATTTCGGCGTCGACGTCTTCACCCTGCCCGCCCCCATCATCCCGAAAGAAAGCGCGCGCATCATGTCGTTGCGCGATGGCACGGCGAAAATGTCGAAGTCCGATCCGTCAGACCTTAGCCGCATCAACCTGACCGATGACGACGACGCCATCATGACCAAGGTGAAGAAAGCCAAGAGCGATCAGGAAATGCTGCCCGAAACCGCGGAAGGCCTGACCGGACGTCCCGAAGCTGCCAATCTGGTCGGCATCATGGCGACGCTGACCGGACGCACGACGGACGCGGTGTGCGCGGAATTTGCTGGCAAGGGCTTTGGCGCGTTCAAGCCTGCGCTGGGCGACGTGCTGGTCGAAACGCTGCGCCCCATTCGGGATCGCTTCATGGCGTTGCGTACCGACGACGCTGCGCTCGACGCTATATTGGACAAGGGCGCGGCCAGGGCGGCGGCTGCGGCGGAACCAACGCTGCGCGCGGCCTATGATGCCATGGGACTGATGCGCTAAAGCCACAGTTCGACCAAATCGACTGATGACCTGACGGCTTGGACGGATTGGGTTGGGGGGCGGCGTCCTTTAATGACAGGACATCGTTTTGCGCACAGCATTGCGCCCGTCTGGCCGGTTCGTGCGTTCAATGGATGTTCAGTTGCGTTTTGCTAGGGCAGGGCGCAAGAATAGCAAAAGGCGCCCCACGCCTGATACAGGACGCAGAAAAATGACCCGTTTCAAGAAGTTCGGTCTGATCGCTGCCCCCGCTTTGGCGCTGATGGCGCTGTCGGGCTGCGCGACCTCGTTCAAGGCCGATGTCGCCCGTTTCCAGCAACTGCCCGCACCCGCCGGGCAAAGCTTCACCATCGTGGCCGACAATCCGCAACTCGCGGGCAGCCTCGAATTTTCCCACTATGCCTCGCTCGTTGGCCAGCGGCTGGGCGAGACCGGCTATGTGGTCGCCAGCGATCCGGCCCGCGCGGACCTTATCGTGCGTGTCGGCTATGACGTCGATAACGGCCGCGAAAAGGTCCGTTCGACCGGCGTCGGCGGTCCCTATGGCGGCGGCTTCGGCTGGGGTCCGGGCTTTGGCCGTGGCGCATGGGGCGGTGGATGGGGTGGCCGTTGGGGCCGTCCATGGGGCTATGGCTTCTATGATCCATGGTTGTTCGGCGGTGGCGGTTTCAACGACGTGTCGAGCTACACTGTCTATACCAGCGACCTCAGCATGAAGATCGACCGCGCGGCTGACAATCGCCGCCTGTTCGAAGGCAGGGCGAGCGCACAGTCGCTGTCCAACAAGCTGACCTATCTGATCCCGAACCTGATCGACGCGATGTTCACCGGTTTCCCCGGCCAGAATGGCGAGGATGTGAAGATCACCCTGCCGCCCGAGAAAAAGGGCTGACGGCGCACGATTTGCATCGGATCTGAAAAAGGCCCGGCACTCGACAGAGTGACCGGGCCTTTTCTTTTGCCAGATGGGCGATAGGCTCAACCATGACGATGCAAACGGGGATAAATGGCCATGTCGCTGACTGTCAGGATATTGCTCGCCCTGATCCTGGGCCTTGGCTGCGGCATCGCGATCGCTGAATGGGGCATTGCGGCGGGCGCGGACATCGTCGCCGTCGCGCAACCGGTGGGGAAGGCATGGCTGGGCGGGTTGCAGATGCCACTCATCCCCCTGATCTTCGCACTGCTTGTCACCGGCATCGCACAAGCTGCGACCACCGCGCGGACCAGCGGCATGGCGGGGCGCACCATCGCCCTGTTCGCCATGCTGCTGGTGGCGTCGGCCGCCGTCGCGGCGATCGTCGGGCCGCTGATGCTGCATATCTGGCCTGTCCCATCAGGGGCGGTGGGCGCGCTGACGGGCGCGACGGATTTGGCCGATGTGCCGGACGTTCGCCCTTCCGCCCAATGGCTGCTGGGCTTCATCCCGGTCAATCCGCTCAAGGCCGCCGTAGACGGACAAGTCGTGTCCGTCGTGTTGTTCGCGCTGATCTTCGGCTTTGCGGTGACGCGCATCGCGCCGGACCGAAAGGCGCAGTTGACTGGACTGTTCGAAGCGCTGGCCGACGCGCTGCTGGTGGTCGTCAACTGGGTGCTGTGGATTGCGCCCGTGGGCGTGTTTGCGCTGGCGCTGGTGGCGGGCGCGCAGTCTGGCCTCGCCACCGCTGGAGCGTTGCTCCACTATATCGGCTTCATCGTGCTGATCTGTATCGCCGTGACACTGCTGGTCTATCCGCTGGCGATGATATGGGGACGGATCGGCCTGCCCCGCTTCGTGCGCGCCGCCCTGCCCGCGCAGGCCATCGCCTTTTCCACGCAAAGCTCCATCGCGTCCCTGCCCGCGATGATCCAAGCGAGCGACGGGCCGCTCGCCGTGCGGGAAACGACGCGCAGCATCGTCCTGCCGCTCGCCATATCCCTGTTCCGCATTACCAGCCCGCCCGCCAATCTGGGCGTGGCCATCTATGTGGCGGCGATGAACGGCGTGCATCTGGGGCCGACGCAACTGGTCGTAGGCGTGCTGGTCGCCGCGATCGTCAGTCTCGCGGCGGTCGGCCTGCCCAGTCAGATCACCTTCTTCACCACCACCGGTCCCATCTGCCTCGCCATGGGCGTGCCGGTCGAAGCGCTGCCGCTGCTGCTCGCGGTGGAAACCGTGCCCGACATATTCCGCACGCTGGGCAATGTGACTGCCGACATGGCGGCGGCGCGAATCGTGGATCAGGGGGCTGGCGCTGGGGATTAGCAGCTTGCAGCGTTACCACCTCTCCGTTCGTTTCGAGCGAACGGAAAAATGCGAATGACCGTAAGTATCCGCTTTTAGCCCCACCGGTGTTCCCGCGCAGGCGGGAACCCAGTCGCGGCCTCCCGACGAGCGCCAGCCTTACGGCACCCGCCGCGCAGTGATGATCTTCACCGGATCGGCCAGCATCTGCCCCTTCATCACCCCTTCGCCAGCAGTCGGCGATTTCGGCAGGGCGAGGATAGCCTTCACCACATCCAGCCCCTCGACCACATGGGCGAAGACGGCAAAGCCCTGATTGTCGCCTGCCCCCTGCGGTTGCGCGTCCATGGCGGGCATCTTACCCAGCACGATGAAGAAATCGCCCGTCGCGCTGCCCGGCGCATAGCGCGCCATCGACAATGCACCGTCGTCATGGAGCAAGCCGGTCTGGCTGGTGGGTTCATGCTTGATAGGCGGCAGGATGCGCTTGGGATCGTTCTGCGCGCCGCCCTGCACGAAGCCATAGTCGGCCGCGCCCACGCCGCGATAAAAGACCGTGCCGTCGAACCGCTTCTGGTCGACATATTTCAGGAAATTGGCGGCGGTCACCGGCGCCCTGTCCGCATGGACTGCCACGACGATGCGCCCGGCACTGGTGTCGAGCACGACGCGCACGTCGGCGGAGGGCGTGAGGGGTGTTTGGGCGACCGCTGGCGACAGGGTGATAGCAGCGAGGAGCGCGAGGACGAGATGGCGAATCATGTCGCCAGCCTAGAGCGTGCTTCCTCAATCCGAAAGCGTGTTCCCGTGCAGGCGGGAACCCAGTTCGAACGTCGGATCCGGGTTCCCGCCTGCGCAGGAACACGCCGACCTTAAACGATCACCCTTCCAACTGGCGCAGCAGCGCGCGCACGTCGGCGTCCATGTCGGGATTGCTTTCGCGCAACTGCTCGATCGTGCGCACCGCATGGATGACCGTGCTGTGGTCGCGTCCGCCAAAGATGCGGCCGATTTCAGGCAACGATCGCGGCGTCATTTTCTTGGCCAGATACATGGCGACCTGACGCGGGCGGGCGACGGCGCGCGCGCGGCGCTTGGATCGCATTTCCGACGGGTCGATCTTGAAATGGGCGGCGCAGGCTTTCTGGATTTCGTCCACGGTGATGCGGCGCGCATTCGCGCGCACCGCATCGGCCAGCATGCCCTGCGCAAAGTCCAGATCGATCGCCCGGCCCGTCAACTGACCATAGGCGACCAGCTTGTTGAACGCCCCTTCCAGCTCGCGCACGTTCGAGCGAATCGATCGGGCCAGAAAGTCGATCACCGCGTCCGGTACGGGCGGATCGCCCGCAACGACACGCTTGGCCTCCAATATGGCCAGGCGCAGGTCGAGGTCGGCGGGCAGGATGTCGGCGACAAGGCCACCGGCCAGCCGCGAAAGGATGCGCGCGTCGATCGATTCCAGCCGCTGGGGCGGGCGGTCGGCAGTCACGACGATGCGCGCGCCCGAATCGATCAGGTCGTTGATCGTGTGCAGAAACTCTTCCTGCGTCGATCCCTTGCCAGAGATGAACTGGATGTCGTCGATCAGCAGCAGCCGGGCAGCGCGCAGCCGCGCCTTGAACGCCATGGTATCGTTGGCGCGCATCGCGTTCACGAACTCCATCATGAAGCGTTCGGCCGACATGTAGAGGACCGGCGCGGCAGGCGAATGGGCGGAAAAGGCAGCGGCGATGGCGTGCAACAGGTGGGTCTTGCCCTGCCCGGTGCTGCCGTGGATGAACAATGGGCTGAAACGCGGCTCGGCCAGCGCGCCCATCGCCTGCGCGGCGGAACAGGCCAGACGATTGCTCTCGCCGGTGATGAAAGTAGCAAAATCATGGCGCGGCTGAAAGTTCGACGCGATCGCCACCGGCGCCGCCGACGTGGCGGGCGCAGCCGGTTCGACATGCAAGACTTCCAGCAGGCGGGGTCCGGTCGATTCCGGCGCACGGCGCAACCGCACGTCCCGCACCCCTGCCCCGGCATTGCGCCATGCCATGCGCAGCCGGTCGCCAAACTGGCCCGACACGAAATTGGCGCTGAAATCGCTGGCCACCAGCAGGTCCAGCGTCTGCGATTCGGGGCAATGGTTGCCCAGCGCCACGGGCTTCAACCACTGGTCGAACATGCGGGCGCCGATGTCGCGGCGCAGGCCGGCGCGGATCGCGGCCCAGGCGGATTCCAGGCCACCGTCTGCCTGCGTTCCCGACCCGTCCTGCCACTCCACCAAACCCACGCCATCCTTCATCTTGAACTCGACCCCCAACCTCTACGCACGCCAGTCGACGGGCAGAAAAACAAGACACAGCGATACCCGATCGGAAAAGCCCCCGCCTTTCCGAGTATCCACATCAAACGATCAACATGACGGCCACACACAGGTGATTCGACAGCGGCCGGATTTCAAAAATAGACAGGGGGAAGGGTCGGGATCAAGGGCGTGGGGGTTCAAAAAAATGAAATAAAGCCGTTGACTCGGCAAACCCACGGAAAAGACGGCACAATGAAATTATGCTTATATTTCAATAATTTAGTAATATTATTTTATGCCGCAGTGCGTCGAATCGCGGGAATAGCGTCGATCCCATATATTACCGGAATATGAATGAACGACGAAAAACCCGCCCCGATGATCGGAGCGGGCCAACGATGTGCAGCCATTATCCCAAACGGGATCAGGCGAGTGCGCTGACAGCCTTGGTCAGACGGCCGAACTTGCGCGAGGCAGTGTTCTTGTGCAGCACGCCACGGGCGACGCCACGGGCCAGTTCGGGCTGTACGGTCTGCAGTGCGGTCGCAGCGGCGCTCTTGTCGCCAGCGGTGATCGCGGCTTCCACCTTTTTCACCAGGGTGCGAATCCGGCTGATGCGGGCGCCGTTGATGGCGGCGCGACGTTCGTTGCGACGGATGCGCTTCTTGGCTTGCGGCGTATTGGCCATTCTATTCCTCGGTTCTCGTCAAATCTTGGAAGGCATGAGGATCGGACTCGCCAACCCGCCTTGTGAAGGTGCGCCCCTTACAGGGGATAACAGGGGTCGTCAACCGGGTGCCATGGCTTCATCGCTGGCATTGCTGGCAGAAAAAGGTCGATCGTCCGCCATCGACTCGCCGCCTTACCGTTCCCCCGCATGGGCATGGCAATCCTTCGCGGCCATAGACGCGCCATTGTTTTGAAAAATATCCCAATTCCCCGTCGGGTCGCGCATAGTCGCGCAGGGTCGATCCCCCCGCCGCGATCGCAGCGGACAACACCGCGCGAATCGCATCCACCAGCAGCGCCAGCCGCCGTGCGCTGATCCGCCCCGCCGCACGGGTGGGCGCAATGCCCGCCATGTTGAGCGCTTCGCACACATAGATATTACCCAGCCCCGCGACGATTCGCTGGTCCAGCAACGTCGCCTTGATCGACGTCCCCTTCCCCGCCAGCACGCGGACCAGCATCGCCGCGTCGAAATCCGGTCCCAGCGGCTCCGGCCCCATGCGGGTGAAGGGGGTATAGGCTTCCCACGCATCGCTGCGCACCAGATCGACGAAACCGAAACGGCGCGGGTCGTTGAGCGCGAGCAGCCGCCCCGCCCCGGTTTCCAATATCAGATGATCGTGCGTGCCGATCTCGCTGGGGTCCACGCGCCACCGGCCCGACATGCCCAGATGGAATATCAGCGTATCGCCCCGATCCGTGCCAATCAGCCCATATTTGGCCCGCCGCGTCAGCCCCGTAACCGTCGCCCCTGTCATCCGCTGGCGCAGGTCCACCGGAATGGGAAAGCGCAGGTCCGCGCGGCGCGGCTCGACACGGCTCAACACTGCGCCATCCAATACGGATCGCAGGCCAGCGACAGTGGTTTCGACTTCGGGCAATTCAGGCATGAACCATCCTGTAGGGCCTAGCGCTGCGTAGCGACAGGGGCGGTCGCATCGGGATCGAGATCGGGCCAGCGAGCGATCAGCGCGCGGGTGACGCCATTGGTCCAGCCGAACCCGTCCTGCAGCGGATACTCCCCGCCGCCGCCGGGCTTGCGTTCCTCCACATCATATTTTTCCAGCATCTTGCCCGTCTCGCGATAGGCCGCACCGACCGTACCGATCCAGCGCCGGGCGATGTCCTTCGCCAGCGCATCATGTCCCGTCCGCGCCAGCCCCTCGACCGCCACCCATTGCAGCGGCGCCCAGCCATTGGGGCTGTCCCATTGCTGACCGCTGGCGATTCGGCTCGTGCGCAGCCCGCCCGGCCCCAGCAACTGCGCGCGCGTCGTCCGCGCCACGGCTTCGGCCTGCTGCCGGTTCGCCAGCCCCACGAACAGCGGAAACAGCGTGGCGGCGGACAGCACCGGCGTCGCCTTGCCGCTCTTTATGTCCCAGTCGGCATAGCGCCCGTCTTGCCCTAGCCACAGCCAGCGGTCGATCGCCCGGCTCCGAGCCGTCGCCAGCGATGTGAACTGCCGGGCACAGGGCGCGTCCTTCGCCGCCGCGCACCGCTTTGCGATGGCGCGTTCCAGCGACCAGAGCAGGCTGTTGAGGTCGACCGGCACGATATCGGTCGTGCGGATCGTCGACAGACGCTTGGGGTCGTCCAGCCAGCGCGAGGAAAAATCCCACCCGCTTTCCGCCCCGGCGCGCAGATGGCGATAAATGTCAGCGGCGGGTCGATTACTCTCCCGCGCGGTCGAAACATCCTCGGCCCAGCTTTCGTCGCGCGGGCCGGGGCGATCATCCCAATAGCGGTTGAGCAGCGCCCCATCGGGCATCCGCACGACACGCCGATCCGCTGCGCTCCTGCCCAACTCATCCGCGCCCCGCATCCAGAACGCATGTTCCGCGCGCAAGGCCTTGAGGTGGCGCGCAGCAGCGGGCGCATCCGACGTCCCAAGCTCCGCCATCAAAGCGAAGAAAGGCGGCTGCGACCGGCCCAGATAATAGGTCCGCGTGCCGTTGGGGATGAAGCCGTAGCGATCGATCAGGCTTTCGAAATCCGTCAGCATCGAATCGATCAGATCCTGCCGCCCATCGGCTTTCAGGCCCAGCATCGTGAAATAGCTGTCCCAATAATAAATCTCGCGAAAGCGCCCGCCCGGCACGACATATGGCGCGGGCAAAGCCAGCGCGGACGATCCGGGCGGCGGGGTGAGCGCAGGCCGCGTCAGTTGCGGCCACAGTGCGGCGATATGCCCGCGCAGTGACCGGGACGGTGACGCAGCCTCCTCCCCCGGCACGTCGAAATGCCGCAGTACGAAGGCGCGCAGGGCGTCGCCCTGCGGCATGACCCTGCGATAGTCCGCCACGATCGCTGAGGGGTCGCCGCGCGGCACGGCGTCGGCGAAACTCTTCCCATCCGCAAACAGCTTGTCGCGCTGCACCGCTTCGAACAACGGGCCGTAGATTTGCTGCGGACTGGCCGGAGACGTTTGCGTCGGTGCGGCCTGAGCGGTGCAAAGCAGCGTGGCGAGAACGGGGATCAAAAGGCGGCGCACGGCGTATAAAGCTCCCGCTAGGCATGACGAGGATGTGCCATGCGAATGGATGGCCAGCCGAAACGTTCCCGCACAAAGGCTGCCACGGCGATGTATCGACTGCCCTTTCGTACCTTTTCCGTCCTCTGCCGATCGTGGCCTGTTCCAGCCGCGCAGAGAATGTTCTAGAGCGCTGCCATGAGCGAAACAGCATCCTTTGGCTATCGCGACGTCGATGCCACGCAAAAGCAGGACATGGTCGGCGCGGTCTTTTCCAACGTCGCGGCCAAATATGACCTGATGAACGACGCCATGTCGATGGGCGCGCACCGGTTGTGGAAGGACCAGTTCGTCAAGCGGGTCAAGCCGCGTGCGGGCGAAACCATCCTCGACATGGCGGGCGGCACCGGCGACATCGCGTTCCGCATGCACCGCCATGGCGCGCATGTCACCGTGTCCGACATCAATCCCCAAATGCTGGCCGTGGGCATGGAACGCGCGCAGAAAAAGGGGCTGGATGGCCTGATCTGGTCGGAACAGAATGCGGAGGAACTGACCTTCCCCGACCGCAGCTTCGACGCCTATACGATCGCCTTCGGCATCCGCAACGTCACCCATATCGATAAGGCACTCGTCGAAGCCTATCGCGCGCTGAAATTCGGCGGGCGTTTCTTCTGCCTGGAATTTTCCACCACCACATGGCCGGGCTTTTCGGACGTCTATGACGCCTATTCGCACAAGGTCGTGCCGCAATTGGGCAAGCTGTTCGCCAACGACGCCGACAGCTATCGCTATCTGATCGAATCGATCCGCCGCTTCCCCACCATGCCCCGGTTCGAGGCCATGATCCGCGAGGCAGGCTTTGTGAACACGAAGGTCGAACCGATCATGGGCGGACTGGTCGCGATCCATTCGGGCTGGAAGATTTGATCTCTCGATGACCTCCCACGCCACGCATATCTGGCGGCTCCTCAAATGGGGTCGCACCCTCGCGCGGCATGGCGCGTTGCAGGGGATTGAGCGCGATCCGCTGACCCCCGCGCCCGTGCGACGGCTGGTGCGAATCGCCCGCTTCGGCGCACGCGTACCGGCCCAGCCCCGCTATGCCGATGCGTTTCAGGCGATCGGCCCGGCGGCGATCAAACTCGGTCAGACGCTCGCGACCCGCCCGGATCTCGTCGGCGAAGACGCGGTGCAGGATCTGCTGCGGCTTCAGGATGCCCTGCCCCCCGTGCCCTTCGACACGATCCGCGCACAGATTGAGGCCAGTTTCGGTCGCCCGCTCGACGCGCTCTACAGCCGCTTTGACGAAACGCCCGTCGGCGCGGCGTCGATCGCGCAGGTCCATCGCGCCATCACCACCGATGGGCGCGACGTCGCGGTCAAGGTGATCCGCCCCGGCGTGATCGAACAGTTCAACCGCGACATCCAAACCTATGAATGGGCCGCCGCCCATGTGGAGATGCTGGGCGGAGAACTGGCGCGGCTGCGGCCCCGGCTGGTCATCGCCAACATGAAGCGCTGGACCGCGCGCGAACTGGATCTGCGGCGCGAAGCGGCGTCCGCATCGGAACTGGCCGAAGCGATGCAGGCGGAGCCGGGCTACCGTGTCCCCGTCATCGACTGGGACCGCACGACCGGCCGGGTCATGACGATGGAGTGGATCGACGGCATCAAGATCGCCGATCGCGCCGCGCTGATCGCTGCGGGCCACGATCTGCCCGCCATCGCCGCGCGTCTCGTCAACGCCTTCCTGCGGCAGGCGATTGCGGAGGGTTTCTTCCACGCCGACATGCATCAGGGCAATCTGTTCGTCTGCCCGCAGGGTGACATCGTCGCGATCGATTTCGGCATCATGGGCCGCATAGACCGGCGCGCGCGCATGTGGCTGGCGGAAATTCTCTACGGCCTGATCACCGGCAATTATAAGCGCGTCGCCGAAATCCATTTCGAAGCGCAATATGTACCCGCCCATCACAACGTCGCGGAGTTCGCCACCGCCCTGCGCGCCGTGGGCGAACCGATGCGCGGCAAGCCGGTGCGTGAATTGTCGGTGGGCGGCATGCTGGACGGCCTGTTCGCCATCACCCGCGATTTCGACATGCAGACCCAGCCGCACCTGCTGCTGCTGCAAAAGACGATGGTGATGGTGGAGGGGGTTGCCACCTCGCTCGACCCCGACATCAACCTGTGGGAAACCAGCGGCCCTTACGTCAAGGAATGGCTGCGCACCGAATTGGGGCCGGAGGCGAAGGTCGCCGATTCACTCATCGAAAACTGGCGCACCCTGCAACGTCTGCCCGATCTGGTCCGCCGGATCGAGGACGCCTTCCCGCAAAAGGGCGGCGCGCCGCTGCCCCCGCCGCTCACCGAAGTGAAGCTGATCCGCATCGGCGGCGGGTGGCGCTATGCGCTCGTCGCCATCGGGGCTGCAGCGGCTGGCGTCGGGGCGACATTGCTATTATCCTGACGCCATGACCCAGCGCATCCTCCTCATCGTCTCAGGCGGGATCGCGGCCTATAAATCGCTCGAACTCGTCCGCCTGCTCCGGCGGCGCGGAATCGCGGTCCGCGCCGTGATGACGCCATCGGCGCAGCAGTTCGTCACGCCGCTCTCTCTGGGCGTGCTGACCGAGGATCATGTGTTCACCGATCTGTTCGACCTGAAAGACGAGCAGGAAATCGGCCATATCCAGTTAAGTCGTCAGGCCGATCTGGTCGTCGTCGCGCCCGCAACCGCCAACATCCTGGCGAAGATGGCGACGGGGCAGGCCGACGATCTGGCCACCACGCTGCTGCTGGCGACCGACAAGCCCGTGCTGGCCGTCCCCGCGATGAACGTGCGCATGTGGCATCACCCCGCGACCCAGCGCAATCTGGCACAGTTGCGCAGCGATGGCGTCCACATCATGACCCCGGATGACGGCGCGATGGCGTGCGGCGAATATGGCACGGGCCGCCTGCCCGAACCCGACGCCATCGCGGCGGAGATCGAACGACTGCTGGCGCTGCCCAGACAGGCTGATCAGCTGGCGGGCCAGCCCGACTTTGCGCCATCATCCGCCACTCGGACTTTGGCAGACCGCCACATCCTCATCACCGCCGGGCCAACCCATGAGCCGATCGACCCGGTGCGCTACATCGCCAATCGATCATCGGGCAAGCAGGGCTTTGCCATCGCCGCCGCCGCCGCGCAGGCCGGGGCGCGCGTCACGCTGGTCGCTGGCCCGGTGAACCTGCCCACCCCGGCGGGCGTCACCCGCATCGATGTGCAGACCGCGCGCGACATGCTGGCCGCCGTCGAAAACGCCCTGCCCGCCGACGCCGCCATCATGGTCGCCGCCGTGGCCGACTGGCGCACCGCCGACGCTGCGGACCAGAAGCTGAAGAAGGACGGATCGGGCCAGCCCGCCCCGCTCGCGCTGGTCGAAAACCCGGACATTCTCGCCACGCTCGGCCACCATGCCCAACGCCCAACGCTGCTGATCGGCTTCGCTGCCGAAACCCAGAATATTGCCGACCATGCCCGCGCCAAGCTGGCGCGCAAGGGTGCGGACTGGATCGTCGCCAACGACGTATCCGGTGACGTGATGGGCGGCGACACCAACGCCGTGCAGATCGTCACCGCCGACGGCATCGAAAGCTGGCCCGTCCTGCCCAAGGGCGATGTCGCCATCAAACTCATCGAAAAGGTCGCCCATGCCCTCTCCGCTCGCCTCGATTGATATCCAGCTCAAGCGCCTGCCCCACGGGGCGGGCCTCCCCGTCCCCGCCTACGCCACCGCCCACGCGGCGGGCATGGACGTGGTGTCGGCCGAAGACCTGACCCTCGCTCCCGGCGCGCGCCATGCCGTTGCCACCGGCTTCGCGATGGCCATTCCGCAAGGCTATGAGGTGCAGGCGCGCCCCCGCTCCGGCCTGGCGCTCAAGCACGGCATCAGCCTGCCCAACAGCCCCGGCACGATAGACGCCGACTATCGCGGCGAACTCAAGATCATCCTCATCAACCTGGGCGACCAGCCCTTCCCGATCCAGCGCGGCGACCGCATCGCGCAACTCGTCGTCGCACCCGTGCAGCTTGCCAGCTTTGTCGAGGTGGATATGCTGGACGACACCGCCCGTGGAGAGGGCGGTTTCGGTTCGACAGGAGTATGACGCCATGACGATGCTGCTTTCGCTGATGCTGGCCACGGCCAGTCCCGTGGCGGGTGCCGCCCTGCCCCCCATGCCGCAGGATCTGTCCACCGTGCCGGTGATCGACGGCTGGCTGGGCCGCAAGATTTCGCCGCGCTGGTCGGAAGAGGTCGCGCGCCTCTATCGCCGTGGGGAATGCGCCGGCGCGGTCCCTTATGAAGGCTCCAGCCTGCTGGAAATCGACATGCTGTTCCTGCTGTCGGGCGATGGCAAACCGCTGAAGATCGCGCCCGTCAACGCCAGTTGCCCCGGCGTCGAAAAGTTCGTCAACGCCCGCATCACCGGATCCCTGCGCAGCAGCTTTCCCAAAAATGGCGGCGACACGCCCCAATGGATGCGCTCGCAGGTCCGCTTCCTCTGGTCCGACGCCCCGTGACGCTGACGGACGATCAGCTTGAACGCTACGCCCGTCACATCGTCCTGAAAGAAATCGGCGGCGCGGGGCAGGCGCGCCTGCTGTCGGCGGACGTCGCCGTGATCGGTGCGGGCGGCATCGGCAGCCCCGCGATCCTCTATCTCGCGGCAGCGGGCGTCGGCACCATCCGGGTGATCGACGACGACAGCGTCGCCCTGTCCAACCTGCAACGGCAAATCCTGTTCGGCACCGCAGACATTGGCGCGGCCAAGGCGGAAACCGCCATGACCGCCGTCGCCCGGATCAATCCCGACGTCAAACTCATCCCCATCAATGCGCGGATCGATACCGACAACGCCGCCCTGATGCTGCGCGATGCCGATGTCGTGCTCGATGGCTGCGACAGTTTCGCGACCCGGCTGGCGGTGGCAGATGCGGCACAGGCGCTGCGGATGCCGCTGGTATCGGCAGCGGTCGGCCCGTTCGAGGGGCAATTGGCCACCTATCGCGGCTGGGAAAGCGACCGGCCCTGCTATCGCTGTCTGGTCGGCGATCCGGCGGACGCACCCGAACGCAATTGTTCGGAAACCGGCGTCATCGGCGCACTGACCGGCGTCATGGGCAGCCTCGCCGCGCTGGAAGTGATCCGTGCGCTCGTCCCCTTCGGCACCGACATGGCGGGCAAGCTGTTGATCGCGGACCTGCTGTCGATGCGCTTCCGCACATTGGACGTGCGCAAAGACCCCGCCTGCCCCGGTTGCGCGCCTGCCCTATGCGCGACCTGAACATCGTCCTGACCGTCCCCGATGCCGAACGGCTGCGCGGCGCACTGACGCTGGCAGCGGCACAGGCGGCGCTGGGCGGTCACGCGACCCTGTTCCTGCAACTCGACGCCGTGGGCCTGCTGCGTGCCCATACATCTGCGCCCTGCGATGCAGCACATCAGGCGGCGGGCCTGCCCGATCTGGCGACACTGATCGTGGAAGCGCAGGACATGGGTGTCACCCTGATCGCGTGCCAAAGCGGGATGGCGTTATCCGATTTGACGGCAAACGACCTGCCCGCAGGAGTCGAAATCGGCGGCCCGATTGGCTTCCTCCAACACACTGACGACGCGGCACGCCTACTCATCGCTTGATCGTTACGCTATTGTGCGGTTGCAGCATGGGGCCGATGGCGATAATGCCGTCGCGTTCAGCGGCCTTTGCACGAGTATAGCAAATGAAGATTGCGGTTTTCGGCCTTGGCTATGTCGGCCTCTCCAACGCAGTCCTGCTGGCGCAGCATAACGAAGTCGTCGCCGTCGATGTCACGGCCGAGCGTGTCGAGATGCTCAACGCCCGCCAATCGCCGATCAGCGATAAAGAACTGGAAGATTTCCTCGCCAACCGCCCGCTCAACCTGTCCGCCACGCTCGATCCGCTGGTCGCTCTGGACGGCGCGGATTATGTGATCGTCGCGACGCCTACCAATTATGACGTGCAGACCGACAAGTTCGACACATCTTCGGTCGAATCCGTCATCCGCACCGCGATCGCCGCCAACCAGACCGCGACCATCGTCATCAAATCGACCATCCCCGTCGGCTTCGTGGACGATGTCCGCGCCCGCTACGCCACCGATCAGGTGATTTTCAGCCCGGAATTCCTGCGCGAAGGTCAGGCGCTCTACGACAATCTTCACCCTTCGCGCATCATCGTTGGCGAACGGTCGGAACGCGCGCGCATCTTTGCCGACCTGCTGCGCGACGGCGCGATCAAGACAGACATCGACATTCTCTTCACCGATTCGCGCGAAGCCGAAGCGGTGAAACTCTTCGCCAACACCTTCCTCGCCATGCGCGTCGCCTTCTTCAACGAACTGGACAGCTATGCCATCGCCGGTGGCATGGACACGCGCCAGATCATCGACGGCATCGGTCTCGATCCGCGCATCGGCACCCATTATAACAATCCCAGCTTCGGCTATGGCGGCTATTGCCTGCCAAAGGATACCAAGCAGTTGCTGGCCAATTATTCCGAAGTGCCGCAAAACCTGATCCGCGCGATCGTTGACGCCAACCGCACGCGCAAGGATTTTCTGGCCGACCAGATCATCGCCCGCAAACCGCGCAAGGTCGGCGTGTTCCGTCTGGTGATGAAGGCCGGGTCCGACAATTTCCGCCAGTCCTCGATTCAGGGCATCATGAAACGGATCAAGGCCAAGGGCATAGAGGTCGTCATCTACGAACCCGCCATGACCGAAGCGGAATTTTACGGCTCGAAAGTGCTGCGCGACCTCGAAGTCTTCAAGGCGGATTGCGACGTCATCCTGGCCAACCGCATGACCCCGGCCATCACCGATGTCGCCGACAAGGTGTTCACCCGCGACCTGTTCGGGTCCGACTGACGGGGGCTTTGCGCCCACCCCCTTCTATTGACAGCGCAGGCGGCCCATTTATGGGGAAGGCGCAGCTATCTTCGCCGCGTGACGCCATAGTCATATCGTTTTTTCTGAGGGAAATCCCGTGTCCGCCATGCTCAACATCACTCTGCCCGACGGTTCCGTGCGTGAAGTCGCGCCCGGCACTACCCCGGCGGATATTGCAGCGGCGATCGGACCGGGTCTGGCCAAGGCGGCGATCGCCGCGCGCGTGGATGGCGAACTGCGCGACATCATGCGCCCGCTCGACCGCGACGCCCACCTCGCGCTGGTGACGAACAGGGACGAAGCCGACGCGCTCGAACTGGCACGCCACGACTTTGCGCATGTGCTGGCCGAAGCGGTGCAGCATCTGTTCCCCGGCACGCAGATCACGTTCGGCCCGTCCACCGACGACGGCTTTTATTACGACTTCGCCCCCGCCCCTGATCGCGGCCCGTTCACCGACGAAGACCTGCCCGCGATCGAGGCGGAGATGCGCCGCATCATCGCCGCGAACAAACCGCTGATCCGCAAGGAAATCGACCGCGAAACGCTGATCGCGCAATGGACCGCGCAGGGTGAGACGTTCAAGGCGCAATGGGCCGCTGAACTGTCCGGCGACGAACCACTGACCGTCTATCATTCGGGTGACGGCTGGTACGACATGTGCCGTGGGCCGCATCTCGCCTCCACCGGCCGCCTCGATCCGCAGGCGTTCAAACTGACGCGCGTGTCGGGCGCTTACTGGCGCGGCGATCAGAAGAACGCGATGCTCAGCCGCATCTACGGCACCGGCTGGCTGAACAAGAAGCAGTTGCAGGAACATCAGACGCGTCTGGAGGAGGCGGCCAAGCGCGACCATCGCAAGATCGGGCAGGAAATGGACCTGTTCCACCTCCAGCCCGAAGCGCAGGGCAGCGTCTTCTGGCATCCCAAGGGCTATATGATCTGGCGTCAGCTGGAGGCTTATATGCGCCGCCGCCTCGACGCGGCTGGCTATGAAGAGGTCAAGACGCCCCAACTGATGGACGCGCGCCAGTGGGAACAGTCGGGCCATTGGGGCAAATATCGCGAAAATATGTTCGTCGTCCCCGACGAAGTGCCCAACACCGACGATGAAGGCCCGGTCCTGTCGGGTGAGGCGGACATGATGGCCTTGAAGCCCATGAACTGCCCCGCCCACGTCCTCATTTTCCGTCAGGGCATCAAATCCTATCGCGACCTGCCGCTGCGCCTCGCCGAGTTCGGCTGTTGCCACCGCAACGAAGCGCATGGCGCGCTGCACGGCATCATGCGCGTGCGCCAGTTCACGCAGGACGACGCCCATATCTTCGTGCGCGCCGACCAGCTTGTCGATGAGGTCAAGGCTTTCTGCGACCTGCTCGACGTGATCTACAAGGATCTGGGCTTCGACAATTACGCCATCAAACTGGCGCTGCGCCCCGAAAAACGCTTCGGCTCCGACGAAATGTGGGACTGGTCCGAACAATCGCTGCGCGATGCCGTGGCGCAGGCCGGCCGCGCGACAGAGGCTTATGGGTGGGAGGAACTCGAGGGCGAAGGCGCTTTCTACGCGCCCAAGCTGGAGTTCCACCTGACCGATGCGATTGGCCGGACATGGCAGTGCGGCACGCTCCAGACCGACACCGTGCTGCCCGAACGACTCGACGCCAGCTATGTCGGCGAAGATGGCAGCCGCCATCGCCCGATCATGCTGCACCGCGCGATTCTCGGCACGTTCGAACGGTTCCTGGGCATATTGATCGAACATCATGCCGGTCGCTTCCCGCTCTGGCTCGCGCCGGTGCAGGCGGTCGTCGCCACCATCGTGTCGGACGCCGACGATTATGCGATACAGGTGGTCGACCGGCTGAAAGCGGCGGGAATCCGCGCCGAACTCGATGTCCGCAACGAAAAGATCAATTATAAGGTGCGCGAACACAGCCTCGCCAAAGTCCCCAACCTGCTGGTCGTGGGTCGCCGCGAAGCCGAAGAGGGCAAAGTCGCGCTGCGCGTGCTGGGCAGCGAGGGGCAGACCATCCTTTCGCTCGAAGACGTCATTTCACGCCTTGCAAATGAAGCCACGCCACCCGATATGCGGTGAGGCAGCAATGCCACAAGGGTTCGTGATTCCGCCAACGTGGGACCACGGACCCCTTTCGGCTTTGCGCAAAAGCCGTTAAGAGCCACTCGTTTTTGCAACGACCATAGGAGATACTGCTATACGACCCCCGATGATGCGCCGCCCGCTGGCGCCGCCGCCGAAATCCGGCCCTCGCTATAACGAATTCATCACCGTGCCAAAGGTGCGCGTGATTGACGAGGAAGGCGAAAATCTGGGCGTGTTGTTGACGCAGGAAGCAATCGAACAGGCCGCAGACGTGGGTCTGGACCTGGTTGAAGTGTCGCCGAACGCCGATCCGCCAGTCTGCAAATTCCTCGACATCGGCAAGTTCAAATACGAAGCGCAGAAAAAGGCGAACATCGCCCGCAAGACTCAGCGCACGCAGGAACTTAAAGAAATCAAGATGCGCCCGAACATCGACGATCATGACTATGATACGAAGATGAAGAAGGTCCATGATTTCATTGGCGAAGGCGACAAGGTGAAGATCACCCTGCGCTTCCGTGGCCGCGAACTCTCGCATCAGCAACTCGGCATGGCGCTGCTCCAGCGCGTCGCCGAAAATGTCGCCGAAGTCGCGAAGGTCGAAGCCTATCCGCGCATGGAAGGCCGTCAGATGCTGATGGTGCTCTCGCCCAAATAAACGCGCGCCTCAGACAAACGAAAAGGGCGGCCCGGAAACGGGCCGCCCTTCGTCGTTATGGCCATAGCGCGTTGCCGATGCCGAATATTGTCGGGGTCAGGCTGCAGGCTTGGCGATGTAAAGCGTGGGGAACGTCGCCTTCAACGCCGCGACCTTTGGCGCATCCCAACGCAAAATATAGGGATGGCGCGGATTGTCGCGCATGAAATTCTGGTGATCGGCCGCCGCGTCCTGAAAGCCGGTGAAGCGCTCCGTCTTGGTCACGATAGGCGCGCGCCACAGGCCGGCCTTGCCCAGCTGCGCCAGATAGGCATCCGCCACCTTCGCCTGATCGGCATTCAAGGGGAACAGCGCGCTGCGATATTGGGTGCCATGGTCTGGTCCCTGATAATTCAGCGTCGTTGGGTCCGCGACGACGGAAAAGAAGATGCGCAACAGCGTGCCGTAGCTGACCTGTGCAGGGTCATAGGTCACGCGCACGGCTTCGGCAAAGCCGGTGTCACCACCGCTCACAGTCTCATAGTCCACGGTGCGTCCCTTGAAACCACCGGCGAAACCGGACTTGACGAGGTGAACGCCCTTCACATGCGAAAACACGCCCTCGACACCCCAATAGCATCCGCCAGCGAAGATCGCCGTTTCCAGCTTACGCGTGGGGACCGCATCCGTGGCAGGCACAGGGGCCAGCACCGTCCGTTCGGCACGTACGGGCGACGTCACGGCCAGCGCCGCAAACAGCGCCATGGCTATGCCGTCAGAGCGCCGCATGATTGATCGTCGTTGCCGCGTTTGCCGTAGAACTCAGAACCGGCTGCTCGCTCGGCTGGAGCATGACCATGCCGATGGCGCCGATCGCAAACCCGCCAAAAAAGCGCAGGAAAAGTTCGGATTTGAAGAATGCCACCATGGCCTTGCCTTTCTTATTCTGTCTCGGCTTCGTTGCCGCTGCCCTACGTGCCTTCGCCTTGACACCTGCTGAACATCGCAACCGCGAACGAGCGCTGTTCGACCAAAGCTACGCAGGAACCGACGAAACGGATGCAGATCGAAATCAGTTTCTTTCCGCAACGGGCATATAGCGCGCAGCCCGTCAATCGCAAGACGGCGCCGACGGAAAAGGACCGTTTCCATTTTGGATAGCTCCGTGTTCCCGCGCAGGCGGGAACCCAGTCCAAACGCCCGATCTGGGTTCCCGCCTGCGCGGGAACACCAAACCTTATTTCAATGCAGCGCAGGCTTCCTGAATCCGGGTGCAGGCTTTTTTCAGCACCTCGTCCGATGTCGCATAGCTGATGCGGAAGGCGGGCGAGAGACCGAACGCCGCGCCATGGACCGCCGCCACCTTGGCCTCGTCCAGAAAATAGGCGATCAGCGTTTCGTCGCTATCGATCGTCACACCCTTGGGCGTCACCTTACCGATCACGCCGCTGGCGTCGGGATAGACGTAGAACGCGCCTTCGGGCGTCGGGCAATCCAGCCCCGGCGCATCGTTCAGCATCGCGACCACCATGTCGCGGCGCTTACGGAACACGCCGTTGCGTTCTTCCAGAAAATCCTGCGGCCCGGTCAGCGCCGCGACGGCGGCCGCCTGACTGATCGAGCAGGGGTTGCTGGTCGATTGCGACTGCAACTTGCCCATCGCCTTGATGATCCATTCGGGACCACCGGCAAAACCGATGCGCCATCCGGTCATCGAAAATGCCTTGGAACAGCCATTGACCGTCAGCGTACGCTCATACAGGTCGGGGCATACCTGCGCGATCGTGGCGAAGGGCGTCGCGGCGTACCAGACATGCTCATACATATCGTCCGTCATCACCAGCACATGAGGATGGCGCAACAATACGTCGGCCAGCGCCTTCAACTCGTCAGCCGAATAGGCCGCGCCGCTGGGGTTGGACGGTGAATTGAGCATCACCCATTTGGTGCGCGGCGTGATCGCGGCATCCAGTTGGGCGGCGGTGATCTTATACCCCTGACTCGCCGGGCCTTCGATGAACACCGGGGTGCCGCCCGCAAAGTTCACGATGTCGGGATAGCTGACCCAGTAAGGCGCCGGGATGATAACCTCATCACCCACATCGACCGTCGCGACCAGCGCGTTGAACAATGTATGCTTGCCGCCCGAATTGACGGTGATCTGGCTGCGCTTGTAGGTCAGGCCATTGTCGCGCTGAAACTTGAACATCACCGCTTCCTTGACGTCGGCGGTGCCGTCCACGTCGGTATAACGGGTCAGGTTGTTGCGAATCGCCGCGATCCCGGCTTCCTTGACGAAATCGGGCGTATCGAAATCCGGCTCACCCGCCGACAGGCCAATCACATCCACGCCTTGCGCTTTCAGCGCATTCACCCGCGCGCTCATGGCGAGCGTGGCGGAAGGCTGGATACGGCCGAGGGCTGCGGAAGTCTGGCTCATGGCAATAATCTTTCTTCAAAGCGCTTTCAAAGCAGGCCAAAAGGCCCGCTCACCCGGAAATCGCGACAAAAAATACTATGATCCCCGTTTCCGCCAATAAAGCGGACGCGGCGGTCCTTAGTGCGCAAAGGACGCAGGGGCAACCGCCAGATGGCAGGAAATGGCTTTACGGCAAATAGTCTGGTGCTCGCTCAGGAAATCGGTGCGACCTGCCGTCCAGCGCGGATCAATAGGCCAGCGTCGCCGCCACCATGCCCCGCGCCGCATTGCCGATGAAAAACCCGTTGTGCAGATCATAGACGCGCAGATCGCCTTCGACCGCTTCGCCCATCTCGATCAGGCTTTGCCGCAATATGCCCGGCAACACCCCCCGGCGAAGCGGCGGCGTCACCAGCTTCTCGCCCCGTTCGACGAAGATCGATGAAAAACAGCCTTCGGTCAGATAGCCCTTCTCGTCGGTCAGCAGCACTTCATAGGTGCCGCCGCGCGTCAACGCATCGCGATACAGGCTGCGGTCGGTCGTCTTATGCGCCAGCCGCATGTCGTCGGCGGGGGCATTGCGTGGCACGACCGCGACCGGCATGATCGCCTCTGGCCAGGCGCGATGGTCGCGCACCTCGATCGCCACTGCGCCGCCGCGCGACACCAATAATCGCACCCGACTTTTGGCGGTCAGGCGAAAGGTCGCGGCCTGAAGCTCATTGCGCACATCATGCCGGTCGAAAGCGAAGCCCAGCGCATCGGCGCTGGCCTTCATTCTGCCCAGATGCAGTTCCAGCAACCTGACACCTTCGAGCGGATCGAAGGCCATGGTTTCAAGCAGATCATAACGTCCATCACCCAGCGACATGCCAACCATTCCAAGCGTTTGCCGCCAGTGAAGTCAAGCCGGGCCAGTCACAAAGGATCAAGAAAACGCCCCTTGGCCAAACATTCCGCCCACTCCAGACTTCCACGCGAATCAACGACGATCCCGGACCCCAGACCAATGCGGCCTGCCATGCTCTTTTCCTCGACGCAAAGCGTGCGGATGGCGACGTTGAACGCAGCGTCCCCATCCGGGTCGATCCAGCCGATCGTGCCGGTATAGACGCCACGCGGATGCGGCTCGATCGCATCGATGATTTCCATCGCGCGCACCTTGGGCGCGCCGGTGATCGATCCGCACGGGAACAGCACGCGCAGCACATCGACCGGCGACAGGCCCGGCAATATGCGCGCGCGCACGGTCGATACCAGTTGGTGGATCGTTGGAAACGTCTCGACCTTGAACAGGTCGGGCACGGTCACGCTGCCCGCCCGCGACACCCGCGACAGGTCGTTGCGCAACAGGTCCACGATCATCAGATTTTCGGCGCGCTGCTTGGAATCATTGCGCAGCCATTCCGCACGCTGCGCGTCCCGTTCCGCATCGGGGTCACGCGTGGCCGTCCCCTTCATCGGACGTGCGGTCAACTGACCACGCACCAGCGTGAAGAACAGTTCGGGCGAAAAGGACAGGATCGCCTGATCGCCCGTCCGTATCACGCCGCCATAACCCGCCGCGCCGCGGGACCGCATGGCGGCGTAGAGCGCCATCGGATCACCAGTGATCTGCGTTGCGCACGGGAATGTCAGGTTGACCTGATAGATGTCGCCAGCGCGGATATAATCCTGCACCCGGTCGAACGCGACCTGATAGCCTGCCTCGTCCAGCAGCGGTCGAAGCGGCGCGATGCTGGCTCCTGCGGGATCGGGCAGCAGGTCGGGCAAAGCATCGGGCGCTATGAACCGCACACCTTCGAACAGGCCGAACCACAGCAACGGGCCAGCATCGCGCGCCGCATCATGGCGACGGGCAATGGGCAAAAGCCGATCCTCCAGCGCCAGTCCAGCTTCATAGGCCATATAGCCAGCGACATGCAGCCCGGCCTCGGTCGCTTCGGCTACCCGGTCGAGCGCAGGCTGGACCTGCGCCATGCTATGGGCAGTGATGATGGAAACCGGATCGCGATACAGCCGCGCCGGGGCCGCGCCACGCACGCGCGCATCGTCGAACAGGACAAAGACTTCGGACGGACCGGGCAGACGCATGGACAGCCTCTTAACAGGCTTTGGCTCATGCGAAAGGGTCAGGGACGATTATGCCTTGTTGCGCCGGTTGGGCCAAACTTCTACCCCACCGCCATGAACGCTACTCCCGATCCGGCACCGCACCAGACGATCGATCGCCCCCTGCGTCCCGCGCTGCTGCTTGCCCTGCGCGGACGGTGCCCGGCCTGCGGCAAAGGCAAGATGTTCGCGCGCTTCCTCAAGCCGACGGACGCCTGCGCCCATTGCGGCCAGCAGTGGGACAGGCATTCGGCGGACGACTTCCCGTCCTATATCGTCATCCTGCTGCTCGGCCATATATTGGTGCCGCTGATGATAGAGGTGAACAGCGCGCTGGCCATTCCCCTGGGGTGGCAGGCAGTGATCTGGCCGACGCTGGCGATCATATTGGCCGTCACGATGATCCAGCCGGTGAAGGGCGCGGTCATTGCTTTCCAATGGAGCCGCCGGATGCACGGCTTCCGCTAGAAATCGCCCTGCGCTAAAACCCACCCTGCTCGTAAACCCGCAGAAATATCAGTCCGGCTGGCGAATGAAATTCAGCTCCATCGCCTCGCGCAGCGTTTCATCAATCTCGCGGCGGCCTTCTGCCCCATGCGTCACGACGGTCGTATCGCAGGTCGCGACACACACGCCCTTCTGGAACCCGGCCGAACTGATCGTCCAGCTTGTCCGACCGATATGACCGATCGCGCAATGCACCTCGAACGGATAGGGGAAATGCGATTCCTCGATGAAATTGAGCTGCACCGCCGCGACCAGCCAGCGCACGCCCTGTTCCTGCGGATGGCGGCCCAGATGGTGATGGAAACGGATGCGCGCCGTCTCGAATATCCCCGAAATCGCCACATTGTTGATGTGGCCCATTGTATCGAGATCCTGAAAGCGGGTGTCGATGCTGGTGACGAAGCGATAGGCTTGAGGACTGAAGCGCCAGTTATCGGGCTTGGCCATGCTGTGCGTTTCCCCTGAAAATATATGCCGTCTTCTTTAGCCTTACTGCGCGATGATGCAATCACACCCGTCAAATTGGCGACAGTGCGGCCTTTATGACACAACAGGGACAACCGAGCGTTTCGTGATGGACGATAGACTTTTTCACCACGCAGACATAGTTTCGCTCGCGCCACGATTGATGGAATTTCATGATGCAGCGTTACAGCCTGACCGCCATTATCCTGCACTGGGCGATCGCCGCCCTGCTCGCTTTTCAGATCAGCGTCGGATGGGCGCTGGAATCGCTCGGCGCGCGCGGATTCTCGCTGTACCAGCTACACAAATCGGTCGGCATCACCATCCTGCTGCTGACGTTCGTGCGCATCGTGGTGCGTTTCTATAAGCCGCGCCCGGCAAAGCTGGAACGCGGCTGGCAGGGCGCGCTGGCGTTGTGGGTGCATGTCGGCCTCTATGCCTTCATGCTTGGCGCGCCGCTGACTGGCTGGGCGCTGGTGTCTACCGCAAAGGTCAAGGTGCCGACCCTGATCTTCGGCCTCATCCCCCTGCCCCACCTGCCTTTGCCAGCGTCGGTCCATGGACTGGCGGAAAACAGCCACGGCCTGATCGCGTGGCTGGGCATCGCGCTCTTCCTGCTCCACGTTGCGGGCGCGCTGCGCCATCATGTGCTGATGGGCGATGGCCTGATCTATCGCATGATCCCCGGTCGCTCGCGCGTGCTGCTGTTCGTGCTGCCTGCGCTGATCCTCGTGGCGTTTGCCGTCGGCAGGATGATAGTCCCCGCCGCCGCGCCCGACGCCGCAGCCACCGCGCCAGCAGCCGATGAAGACGAAGCGGCCCCGATCGACAATGCGACGAACGCCGCCGTCCCCGAACAAGCCGCCAATGCGACCACCAACACCGCCGAGGCGGAAACCGAAACGCCCGTCGGCCCGCCCCCGGCATGGAGCGTGCAGCCCGGCGGCAAAATCGGCTTTGCGGTCGGCAATGACGGCGACACCATCAGCGGCAGTTTTTCCAGATGGACCGCCGACATCGTCATGGACCCCGACCATCCCGACAGCGCCACCATCACCGTCAGCATCGACATGACCAGCGCCAGCGTGGGTGACGCTTACAAGGACGGCATGTTGCCCGGCGACGAATTTTTCGGCGTCGCCGCCCATCCTACAGCCACGTTCAAGGCGACCGGCGCGCAGCAGACCGCTCCTGGTCGTTACCGCGCCGACGGCACGCTGACGCTCAAGGGCATCAGCAAGCCGCAGCGGATCAGCTTCACCCTGTCCGGCACGGGCAAGACCCGCTCCATATCCGGCACCGCCCGCGTCACCCGTGCGCTCTTTGGCGTGGGCAATGGCGACAGCAGCACCAGCCTGGCTCCCAGCGTCGCCGTGACGTTCGCCTTCAAGGCCAAACAGAAATGAGCCTAGTTGCGGCCACGCCTCCAAGCACCTAAACCGGCGTATCGCCGGGCGCTCCGTCATCAGGACGGGCGGACATCGGCGGGTCGCAGGATGATTTATGATACGCAGCATCGCGCTCGCCACGGCCCTTTCGGTCGCTTCCCCCGCCCTTGCCCAACCGGCGGCCGGGACAGGGGCCTTCATGTTCGAAAGCGGCACCAGCCTGCTGGGCAAATGCCGTAACAAGGCACCCGAATATGCGCTCGCCTGCACCGCCTATATCGTCGGCGTAGTCGATGGCATCCGCAAGGACACCTTCATCGGGCGCGGTCGCCCGGTCTGCTGGCCCGACGCGATGCAGGCGCAGGACGCGCGCAAGATCGTCGTCGCCTATCTCGAACGCTGGCCCGACCAGCGCAAAAGCCCCGCCTCCGTACTGGTCAGCGTGGCGCTCAACGAACGCTACCCCTGCCAGAAATAAGGCAATCGCCCCGCCCCCCACCGCGATGATTGCGCGTGGAGCGACCATGACTGCTATAAACTTGCCATAACCACAGCATCATCGTAGGTGCGGCCCCTATTTTTTCATGTTCAGGAGACTCGTCGTGGCGGCGAAATGGACGCCGGATAGCTGGCGCGCGCATAAGGGCATTCAGATGCCCACCTATCGGGACACGCAGGCGCTTGCCGCCGTGGAAACCCAGCTCGGCCAGTTTCCGCCGCTCGTCTTTGCAGGCGAAGCGCGCAGCCTGACGGCCGATCTGGCCAGGGTCACCGCTGGCGAAGCCTTCCTTCTTCAGGGCGGCGATTGCGCCGAAAGTTTCGCGGAGTTTCACCCCAACAACATCCGCGACACGTTCCGCGTGCTGCTCCAGATGGCCGTCGTCCTGACCTTCACGTCCAAGCTGCCGGTGGTCAAGGTCGGTCGCATGGCGGGCCAGTTCGCCAAGCCCCGTTCGGCCGATACCGAGACGATCGATGGCGTCGAGCTGCCCAGCTATCGCGGCGACAATGTCAACGACATCGCCTTCACGCCGGAAGCGCGCGAGCCGGATCCGGACAAGATGGTGCGCGCCTATAATCAGTCGGCTGCGACGCTCAACCTGCTGCGCGCCTTTTCGACCGGCGGCTATGCCAGCCTGGATCGCGTGCATGGCTGGATGCTCGACTTCATGGGCCGCAGCCCCTGGGCCAGCAAGTTCGAACAGACCGCCGACCAGATCGGTCAGGCGCTCGACTTCATGCGTGCCTGCGGCCTGTCCGCCGACACCGTGCCGCAGCTTGGCGGGACCAGCTTCTATACCAGCCACGAAGCGCTGCTGCTGCCTTTCGAACAGGCGCTGACCCGTCAGGATTCGCTGACCGGCGACTGGTACGACACGTCCGCGCACATGCTGTGGATCGGCGACCGCACCCGGTTCGAAGGGTCCGCCCATGTCGAATATCTGCGCGGCATCGGCAATCCCATCGGCATGAAATGCGGCCCCAGCCTGGAACCCGACGCGCTGCTGCGCCTGCTCGACATCCTCAATCCGTCGCGGGAGGCCGGGCGCATGACGCTCATCACCCGCTATGGCTATGACAAGATCGAGTCCGGCCTGCCCAAGCTCGTCCGCGCGGTGCAACGCGAAGGCCATCCGGTCGTCTGGTCCTGCGACCCGATGCACGGCAACGTCATCAAGGCCGCCAACGGCTACAAGACCCGCCCGTTCGACCGCATCCTGGCCGAAGTGCGCGGCTTCTTCGCCGTCCACCGCGCCGAAGGCAGCTTCGGCGGCGGCATCCACGCCGAAATGACTGGCCAGAACGTCACCGAATGCACCGGCGGCGCGATCGCCATCACCGACGAAGGTTTGGCCGACCGCTACCACACCCACTGCGACCCGCGCCTGAACGCCTCGCAAAGCCTGGAATTGGCCTTCCTGCTGGCCGACATGCTGAACGAAGAACTGAAAGAACGCCGCGCCGCGGCATGAGGGATAAGGCGGGCCGGGTCACGCGATCCGGCCCGCTCATTTTTTGGCGAACGCCTACATCTCTCCCGTCATGCCAGCGCAGGCTGGCATCTCTCTTTCCCTTCAAGCGCTTGGTTAGCAGAAGTGAGATCCCAGCTTTCGCTGGGATGACGAAAGTGGGTGACTAAAAATGGTCGCTTCCCGCATCCTCCCCTACAAGGTAGGGCAATCGCATATGGACATCTTCCCATTTCACTTCGTCATGCTGAACTTGTTTCAGCATCCATCGCGCCCCAAAAGCCTCCGCTTTTGACGAGAAATGGCCCCTGAGCCGCAGGCCAGCGCAAGTCCCAGCCTTCATCCTTCCAATGTAGGATTTTCTCTGATCTATCCTGACGGATGGACCGCCTCTTCCTCCCAGCCTCCACGCACCACTGCACAACCGTCGCGTCAGTGGCGCGCCGAAGCCGCGTCAGCGTCGCGTCACCCTGCCCCAACAGGCGCGCCAGCGTGACCCAACCGCCGCGCAAATGGCGCGTCGCCGTCGCTTCACCGGCGCATGCCCGTCGCTTCGCGCCAAAAACATCGCACGACATTGTGAACTTCGCCGCTGTGACCCTACTGCTACTTCGCCGCGACCTTCCGCTCCTTCGCCCGGCGCGCGAAAATGTTCAGGCACTCGACCAGCGTCGAAAAGGCCATCGCGGCATAAATATACCCCTTGGGCACATGCACGCCAAAACCATCGGCGATCAGCACTGCGCCGATCATCAGCAGGAAACCGAGCGCCAGCATCACCACGGTCGGGTTCTTCGCGATGAAGTTGGCGAGCGGATCGGCGGCCAGCAGCATCGCCGTCACGGCCGCGATCACGGCGATGACCATGATGGCCAGATTGTCGGTCATGCCAACGGCCGTCAGAATCGAATCGAGCGAAAAAATCATGTCGAGCAGGATGATCTGCACGATCGCGCTGCCAAAGGTGATGGTCGCCACGCCTGCCTTGCCCATCCCGTCTTCACCGCCAACCGGATCGACCGTATGATGGATTTCCCGCGTCGCCTTCCAGATCAGGAACAGCCCGCCGGTGATCAGGATCAGGTCGCGCCAGGAAAAGTCCGTCTCGAACGTCGGCGCGCCATGCTGGTCAAGCGGGCCGGTAATGCCCAGATCGAACACCGGCTGCGTCAGGCCGACGATCCACGCGATCATCGACAGCAGCACCAACCGCATGCCCAGCGCCAGCCCGATGCCGATCCGCCGCGCCCTGGGGCGCTGCGCTTCGGGCAATTTATTGGTCAGGATGGAGATAAATACGAGATTGTCGATGCCCAGCACGACCTCCATCACGACCAGAGCGACGAGCGCGGCAATGGCGGTGGGATCGGTGAAGGCGGCGATCAAACTATCCATAGGGCGTCCTGAACCATGATTATCGATGCGCAGACGCAACGGTATAAATGGATCGCCGGTTCCATCATACATGCTTTGTAACATGACAACGCTAACAGTGCGTCGTTGCGCGCTCCCCATCTGGACTAGGGCTTTGCTCTCCCCTAGCGATGACACGTCATTCTTACTTTGCGGCGCGGCATCTTGTCGCGGCGCCATGCCCTTTGCGAAAGGCGGCCCATGGCTCGTACCACCCTCACCCGTTTCCTGATCGAACAGCAACGTGAAGCGCAGGCTTTGCCCGGCGAACTGCGCCTGTTGATCGAAACCGTCGCCCGCGCGTGCAAGACGATCGCTCATGCCGTTGGCAAGGGCGCTCTGGGCGAAGTGCTTGGCAGTCTGGACACGGAAAATGTGCAGGGCGAAGTGCAAAAGAAGCTGGACGTGATCGCCAACGAAATCCTGCTCGACGCCAATGAATGGGGCGGACATCTGGCCGCGATGGCGTCCGAAGAGATGGAGACGATCCATCGCATCCCCAATCGCTATCCCAAGGGCGAATATCTGCTGCTGTTCGATCCGATCGACGGGTCCAGCAATATCGACGTCGATCTGTCGGTCGGCACGATCTTTTCCGTCCTGCGCGCGCCCGAAGCGTGCGCCGGTCGCGAAGTGACGGAGGAGGATTTTCTTCAGTCGGGCCGTGAACAGGTCGCCGCTGGCTACGCCATTTACGGGCCTCAGGCGATATTGGTGCTGACCGTCGGCACCGGCGTCTTCGAATTTACGCTGGACCGCGAAGTCGGAAGCTGGGTCATGACCGACGCCGATATGCAAATGCCGCAGGGCAAGTGCGAATTTGCGATCAACATGTCCAACCGCCGCCAATGGTCACCCGGCATCGCCCGTTACATCGACGAACGGGTGGAAGGCGGCGCTGGTCCATGCGGCAAGGATTATAACATGCGCTGGACCGCATCCATGGTCGCGGACGTCCATCGCATCATCAAGCGCGGCGGTATCTTCCTCTATCCGGTCGATACCCGCACACCGGGCAAGGCCAAGCTGCGCCTGATGTATGAAGCCAATCCCATGAGTTTCCTGATCGAACAGGCCGGTGGCGCATCGACCGACGGCTTTGGTCCGTTGATGGACGTCACGCCCACCAGCCTGCACCAGCGCGTCGGCGTGGTGTTGGGGGACAAGGCCGAAGTGGCGACGATCACCGCTTACGGACAGGCATGATACTGATGTGAAAAAAATGGGGGGAGAGCGTTGCGTGACGCTCGATCCCCCCATGCTTCGGTTCGCCGTGCCGGTCTTACCGGCGGCTCCTCTCCAGAAACTTTTTATGTGTTTGGCGCACCGGAAGCGAAATCGCCCTAGACCAGTCCGCAGACAAAAAAAAGGCCGATCGTGAGACCGGCCTAAAAAGTTTAGGAGAGGATGCCTGAAAGGCACAGTCTCTCTGCGGCAAACCGATATATCTCGCAAATGCGAAGAATAAAGTTGCGGTTGCACAAACTGCAACCGTACCCGAAACGACTGACTTACCCTTACGGAAACCGGACTTTGATGATGGAGCGAATCGATCGTAACGCCTGTTGCAGGTAAACAAATATCAGGGCTTTGCCGGTAAGTTTCCGCCGATGCACGGCTCCGCCCCTCTTTCCGCGACGACTCAGGCCAGCCGATATCGCCGCGATATCGACGGCCTGAGGGCGCTCGCCATCCTGCCGGTGCTGCTGTTCCACGCCCATGTCCCCGGATTTTCGGGCGGCTATGTCGGTGTCGATATCTTCTTTGTCATTTCCGGCTTTCTGATCACCGGCATCATCGCAAAGGAAGTGGATGAAGGCAGCTTTTCGCTGACCCGCTTCTACGAACGCCGCTTCCGACGGATCATGCCAGCTTTGGGGCTGATGATTCTGGCCGTGCTGGCGGCCTCCGTCTGGTTCTATCTGCCCGGCGATCTGGAAGGGGTGCCAAGATCCGCACTGGCCGCGACCCTGTTCGCGTCGAACCTGTGGTTCTTTACCGACACTGGCTATTTCGCAGGCGGCGCGGACGTTAAACCGCTGCTCCACACCTGGTCGCTGGCAGTGGAAGAACAATATTATATCGGCTTCCCGATCCTCTTGATCCTCCTGGCCCGCTACGCCCCCCGATGGCGCACCCCCGCCATCGCTGGAATCGCGGCTTTATCCCTTGCTTTGTCCGTCCTGATGCAGCGCGACGCCACCGGCTTCGCCTTCTACCTCCTGCCGACCCGAGCCTGGGAACTGTTCGCCGGCGCGCTGCTCGCTGTGGGTGCGATTCCCGCAGTCCGATCCCGCTGGGGCAGGGAAGCCATAGCCTGGGGCGGGATCGCCGCGATCGTGTTTGCCGTCACCTGCTACAACGCCGACACATTGTTTCCAGGCTATGCCGCGCTGGCTCCGGTACTGGGCGCGGCGGCCTTGATCCACAGCGCGCCGGGCACCCACGCCGGACGATGGCTGGGCTGGACGCCGCTGGTCGGCATCGGCCTTATTTCCTACTCCCTCTATCTGTGGCACTGGCCGCTGATCGTCCTGACCGAATATACGACAGACGTGGCGCTTGCCGGATCGACGCGTATCTGTGTCATTGCCGGGTCGGTGGTTGCGGCAATCCTGTCATGGCGCTTTGTCGAACGTCCTTTTCGCGATTCGCGCCGCTTGCCCGCACAAACGATATTCCGCTTCACCGCTGCAACCATGCTGCTGCTCGCCGTGCTTTCGCTGGTTTTGATCGCCGTCGGCGGCTGGCCCACCCGTTTCGCTCCCGCGGTGCTGCAACAGGCGGCCGGACACACCGATGTCAGCCCGGATCGCAAACGCTGCCACGACAGCTTCGCCCGTGGCGCGCAGCCCTGCGTCCTTGGCGCAGCGGTACGCCCCGATGCAATGCTATGGGGCGACAGCCATGGCGTGGAATTGGCGCAGGCATTAGCGTTGGTTGCAAAGGCCAGGGGGCGGTCGCTGATCGAACGCACGTCATCCAGTTGCCCGCCAGTGATCGGCTATGATGCGCCAAAGGACGCGCGCTGCGCCGCCGCCAATCGCGCGACGCTGGCCGCGATCCATGCTGATCCCGGCATCCGCCGCGTCTACCTTGTCGCCTTCTGGGCTAATGGCCAGTTTGACGATCCCGGTTTCGTGGCGAAACTCGACCGCACGGTCGCGCTGCTTCGGCAGGAAGGGCGGGAGGTCGTGCTCATCGGACCAGTGCCGCCCCAGCCCTTCGACGTCCCGCGCCACCTCGCCCATCTTGCCCGCGCCGAGCGACTGGATGAAGCGCAGGGCGTCGATCGCGCCTTCGTCGATGCGCGCACCAAACATATCCGCGCCCTGTTCAACCGCTGGCGCGCGCGCGGCGTGGAATTGATCGATCCAGTCACGGCGCTATGCGATGTCCGTCAATGCGCGATCGAGCGTGACGGCAAGCCACTCTACTTCGATTCACACCACCTGAGCATGGCAGGCGCGCGACTGGTCATCGGCCAGTTCGACTAAGGCACGCTATTCCGCTGCCATTGCATAGGCCGCACCGGGATTTTCGACCGCCAGCGCATCGGCCATGGCAGTGACGAAACCCCTCATCCGTTCCAGCCCCGGCCCCGGTCGATCCAGCGCCGCGTCGAGATAGAGCGCCCGGTCGATTTCCACCTGGATCGCATGCATCCCGCGATCCGGCCGTCCATGCCGTTCGATCAGATGATCGCCAGCATAGGGGTGGTTCTGCGTCGCCAATAGTCCGTGCCCGATCGCGATGTCGGCAGCCAGTGCCACCAGACGATTCGACGCGCTACGCCCAAAGCGGTCCCCGAAAACCACGCTGGGAGCGGTCTGCCCTGCTGCGGGCGGGGGCAGCGTTGGCATGGAATGGACGTCGATCAGAATGGCATGGCCATGCGCATCCCGCGCTGCCATCATCATTTGTGCCAAAGCAGCATGATAAGGGCGGTGAAACTGATCGATGCGTCGCTGTATGTCAGGCCAGGACAGCGCCCCCCGCCACAATTCATGCGCACCGGGCAGGCGGCGTGGGATCAGGCCCAGACCCCCGCGCAATTTTGCGCTGCTATGCAACGCGATATCATGGGGTAGCCCTGCAATCATGGCTGGGTCGATTTCGCGTTCATGCCGGTTAAGGTCGATCATCGCACGAGCGGTACGCGCCACGATGACACTATAGCCCCGCGCGATCAGCGGATAGGCGAGCAGATCAGCCCAGCGATCCTCAAGCCTCCGCAATATATGTGGTCGTACGCGCGCTTCCGCGAGAAGATCGGCCGGATAATTACGGCCCGCGTGAGGGACGGAAATAATGACCGGGCAGTCTGGAATGGCGGGGCCGTACAGGTCAAAACCCGGCTCGCTGAGGACGGGAGGACGCGGCGCGGGATGATCCAACGAGGCTCCTTTCACCGACCACGCGAAAAATCGCTGTTCGGCTGGATAATATTTACACCTTGTCGCATATATCGGCACTGGACGCCACCCGAACGCTGCCAAAAAGGATAGCGTTACTCCGGATTGGCGGCGGGTGGACTTAACGACTGGGGCGATCGTGCGCATATTATTGGCCGAAGATGACGAAAGCATGCGCACCTATCTGGCCCGCGCGCTGGAGCGCTCGGGTTATGAAGTGGTGGCGGTGGCAACCGGCGCAGCCGCCGTGCCCTATATCGACACGGAACGTTTCGACCTGCTGTTGACGGACATCGTCATGCCGGAAATGGATGGCATAGAACTGGCCCAACATGCCGCAGCTGCAGCGCCCGACATGCGCATCATGTTCATCACTGGCTTTGCTGCCGTGACATTGAAAGCCGGGAAAGCCGTGCCGCAGGCCAAGCTCCTGTCCAAGCCTTTCCACCTGCGCGACCTGGTGCTGGAGGTCGAACGCATGTTTGGCAATGAAAGCCTGACCGGACTAAACTAAAGCCATCAATCCGGCACGACTTCCTGCATGTCCGGCGTGGGGTCGAGCGCTATGCCCGCCATCGCCGCCTTGAAGCGCTCGCGGTCCAGGCCTTTTTCCCAGATCGACACAATCACGGTCGCCACGGCGTTGCCGATGAAGTTGGTCAGGCTGCGGCATTCGCTCATGAAGCGATCGACGCCCAGGATCAGCGTCATGCCAGCCACCGGGACGGACGGCACGATGGACAGCGTTGCAGCCAGCGTGATGAACCCCGCCCCGGTCACGCCCGCCGCACCCTTGGACGAAATCATCGCCACCAGCAGCAGCAGGATTTGCTGCTCCAGACTGATATGGACGTTGCAGGCCTGCGCGATGAAGAGCGCGGCCAACGTCATGTATATGTTGGTGCCGTCCAGGTTGAAGCTGTAGCCGGTGGGCACTACCAGACCGACCACCGACTTGCGGCATCCGGCCCGCTCCATCTTCTCGATCAGGCTGGGCAGCGCCGCTTCGGATGAGGAAGTGCCCAACACGAGCAACAGTTCGGCCTTCAGATAACGGATGAGGTGCAGGATGTTGAACCCGGCGAACCAGCAGACCGCCCCCAACACACCCAGCACGAACAACAGGGACGTCAGATAGAAAGTCGCGACCAAGCCGGCAAGATTGGCGAGCGTGCCGACACCATATTCCCCAATGGTGAAGGCCATCGCGCCAAATGCCCCGATTGGTGCGACCTTCATCAGCAGCGACACGAGCTTGAACACCGCGTGGCTGGCCGATTCGAGCACGACCATCAAGGGGGCCGCTCGATCGCCGATCATGGTCAGCGCGATCCCGAACAAGATGGCGACAAACAGCACTTGAAGAATGTTGCCGTCCGCCACCGCCGACACCATGGTCGAGGGAATGATGCTCATCAGGAATCCGGTCAGCGTCCGCTCATGCGCCTGATGCGCGTAGTCGGCGACCTTACCCGCGTCGAGCGTCGCCGGGTCGATATTCAAACCGGCACCCGGTTGCACGACGTTGGCGACGATCAGGCCTACGACAAGCGCCAGCGTGGAGAAGGTAAGGAAATAGGCAAAGGCCTTGGCCGCGACCCGTCCGATCGCGCCCAGTTCCTTCATCCCCGCAATGCCAGTGACGATGGTCAGGAAGATCACCGGAGCGATGATCATCTTCACCAGTTTGATGAACGCCTCACCCAACGGTTTTAACTGCACCCCGGCATCGGGATAGAAATGACCGATCGCGACGCCCAGAGCGATGGCTGTAAGCACCTGAAAATAGAGCTGGCGATAAAAAGGGAGGCGCGGGGTCGTCTGCTCGGACGCGGTTGGCGATGGCAGCATATTGGTCAACGTCCCCCTGTTTCCCCGTCAACATATGGGACGCCCCGTCCCTGTCCAGAAGAATGTCGAAGCGATGCAATTTCCCGCTTGCACGCCCTCATGTCCCCGGCTATTGGCCCAACTCCCGTGGGCGTGTAGCTCAGTGGTAGAGCACTGTGTTGACATCGCAGGGGTCGCAAGTTCAATCCTTGCCACGCCCACCATCGAAAAGCCCGTCAGGTCATCATGATCTGGCGGGCTTTTTGTTGGGCTTTTGGATATGGCCCACGGCGAAGCGATATGGGAGTTGGACATGACGCCGGGATGCGAGACGATTTCAGGTAAGCGCGTGCTGTTCATCATGGCGGTGGATGCTGAATATGGAACGCATCTGCGCGGCCGCTTCAAGCCGCTCTTGACCGGCGTTGGCCCTGTCGAAGCGGCGCTGGTGACTGGCATGGCTTTGCAGGATCTCGCCCGGCAGAGCGCGTTGCCTGATCTGGCGGTCTGCCTGGGATCGGCAGGATCGCGGACCTGCCCTCTAGGCGATATTTTTCAGGTAGCGAGTGTGTCGTGGCGCGACATGGATGCGTCACGCCTCGGCTTTACCAAGGGCGTAACCCCCTTCATTGATCATCCGGTCGATGTGCCCTTGGTGACACCGCTGCCGCTGCAGACGGCGCGGCTGTCCACGGGAGCGAATATCGTGGGCGGCGCGGAATATGCCGCCATTGATGCCGACATGGTGGATATGGAAAGTTTTGCTGTGGCACGGGCCTGCGCGCGGTTTGGCGTGTCATTGGTGGGACTGCGCGGCATTTCCGATGGCCCTGGCGAGTTGGCGCACATCCATGGCTGGACGGAGTTGCTTGGCCTGCTGGATGAGCGATTGGCGGCGGCGGTCGATCTGCTGCCCGACGCACTGACGCGCTGGACGACGCAGGCCTGATCAGTCGCCGTCGAAGGCGATCAGCGCCTTTGCAATGACGCCATCGGCTTCCAGAGCGACCTTGCCACCCAGATCGGGCAGATCGATCGCAAACAACGCCATCAGCACGCTCGCCCCTTGCTCCCGCAATAATTGCGCGGTGGCGAGTGCTGTGCCCCCGGTAGCGATCAGGTCATCGACAAGCAGCACGCGCGTGCCCGGTACGACCTGACCATCATGCATTTCCAGCCGGTCGGTGCCATATTCGAGGGCGTAGTCGATCCCCACGGTCTTTCCCGGCAGCTTGCCCGCCTTGCGGACGGGCACAAAGCCCTTGCCCAATGCCAGCGCTAATGCCGCGCCCAAAATGAAGCCACGCGCCTCAATCCCGACAATGATGTCGGGGTCCAGGGGGCGCGCGATAGTCGCCATGTGGCCTACCAGTTCAGCCAGACCCGGACCGTCGGCCAGCAGCGTCGTGATGTCGCGAAACTGGATACCGGGCTTGGGAAAGTCGGGGATCGTGCGGACCAGTGCCGTCAGGCTGTCGATGCTCATCATGTCTCCATAATGCAAAAGGGCGCGGCTTCGTAAAGAAACCGCGCCCCTGGCTTATCCATGTCAGGCCTTGACCGATCAGGCCGCCTTTTTCTTGTCCGCCCAGATATTCTGATAGGACATGTAGGCCAGGCCAGTCGCAATCAGCAGGAAAAGGAGCGTCGCAAAGCCTGCTCGGCGGCGATTTTCCAGCTTCGGTTCAGCGGTCCACGCCAAGAATGCCGAAACGTCCTGTGCCATCTGGTCGACCGTCGGCTTGGGTTGCCCCGGACCATAGGTGACCTGACCTTCGGCCGTCAGCGGCGGTGCCATGGCGAGGTTCAAGTTCGGGAAATAGGGATTGTAATGCAGCCCCGCAGGCGTCTTCGCGTCAGGAAATTCCTTCAGCAGTTCGGCTGGCTGCGCCTGAAAACCAGTCAACAGCGAATAAACATAGGCGGGACCATGATGGCGCGCCTTGGTCATCAAGGACAGGTCTGGCGGGATCGCATTGTTGTTCGCCGCCGCCGCCGCGACATTGTTCGCGAACGGCTTGGGGAAGTGATCGGCAGGCACAGGATCGCGACCGGCCATCTCACCCGTCTTGGGATCGACGTCGGGGGTCTTGATCGCCCACTGCTTGGCGATAGCCTTCACTTCCGCTTCGTTATAGCCGAGCGCTTGAAGATCGCGGAAAGCCACGAACTTCAGGCTGTGGCAGGCTGAACAGACTTCCTTGAACACCTGAAAACCGCGCTGCAATTGCGGACGATCATAGGTGCCCAGCGGTCCGTCGAACGAGAAGGACACATGTTTGGGATCGCGGTGGAATTCATGCTCCACCGTGGCCTTGGGCGGATCGGAGACATAGGCCACCGCGCCGATCAGGAAGGAAATGAGCAGCCAGCCTGAAAAGAAGAGGCCGACGAGGAATGCGCCAATGCGGACCATGGTCTTATCTACCCCTTATTCGGCCGGGACCGCGACGGGTTCGCCGTCGGTCTTGCCATATTTCGCCAGCACGGCCTCGGTGATCGAACCGGGCAGCGGCAGCGGCTTTTCATAGCGTGAGATCAGCGGAAGGATGATCAGGAAGTGCGCGAAATAATAGGCTCCCGCGACCTGGCTCATCATCACATAGGGCTCTTCCGCCGGCGCGCCGCCCAACCAGCCCAGGATCACCACGTCGAAGCAGAGGATCCAGAAGAACTTGTTGAAGGTAGGCCGATACTTGCCCGACCGCACCGGCGAGGTGTCGAGCCAAGGCAGGAAGAAGAGCAGCAGGATCGACGCAAACATCGCCAGCACGCCCATCAGCTTGGCCGGGACGAAGAAGAAGTCCACCGTGAAGGCGCGCAGGATCGCGTAGAAGGGCCAGAAATACCATTCCGGCACGATGTGCGCAGGCGTCGAAAGCGGGTTCGCTTCGATATAGTTGTCCGGGTGCCCCAGAAAGTTGGGCGCGAAGAACAGCAGGATCGAGAAGGCAATCAGGAAGATGCCGGCGCCGAAGCCATCCTTGGCGGTGTAATAGGGGTGGAAGGGCACAGTGTCCTGCGGCCCCTTCACTTCCACGCCGGTCGGGTTCGAAGACCCTGGAATATGCAGCGCCCAGATGTGCAGGATGATGACACCGGCAATCACGAAGGGCAGCAGGAAGTGGAGCGAGAAGAAGCGGTTGAGAGAAGCGTTGCCAGGGGCAAAACCGCCCAGCAGCCAGGTCTGGATCGGTTCGCCCACGACAGGGATCGCGCCGAACAGGCCAGTGATCACCTTCGCCCCCCAATAGGACATCTGCCCCCAGGGAAGCACATAGCCCATGAACGCGGTCGCCATCATCAGCAGGAAGATGACGAGGCCCAGCAGCCACACCATTTCGCGCGGCGCTTTGTACGAACCGAAATAGAGACCGCGGAAGATGTGAAGATAGACCACGATGAAGAAGAAGCTCGCGCCGTTGGCGTGGGCATAGCGCATCAGCCAGCCCGCGTTCACGTCACGCATCGTCTGTTCAACGGTGCCGAAAGCGACCAGGTCGTTGGCGCCATAGTGCATCGCCATGATGACACCGGTCACGATCTGGATCATCAGCGCCAGACCGGCCAACACGCCAAAGTTCCAGAAATAGTTGAGATTGCGCGGCACAGGATAGCCCGCGCCGACAGCGTTGTAGGCGAGACGCGGAAGCGGCAGCTTCTCATCGATCCACACCATGACCGGATTTTTCGGCGTATATTGCTCAGCCCAGGGAAAGCTCATGGTTTCTTACCTCAGCCTACAAGAATGGCGGTGTCGGAAGTGAAGGTGACCTTCGGCACTTCCAGGTTCTTCGGCGCCGGGCCTTTCCGGATCCGCGCGGCGGTGTCGTAGGAAGAGCCATGGCAGGGGCAGAAATAGCCGCCAAATTCGCCACGATTTTCGCCCTCGCCCGCGCCAAGCGGCACGCAGCCCAGATGGGTGCAGACGCCCATGGTCACCAGCCACTGCTTCTTACCAGCGACGGTCCGTTCTTCCAGCGTCTGCGGATCACGCAGCGTGGCAGGATCGACCTTGTCGGCTTCGGCGATTTCCTTGGGCGTCAGCTGGCGCACGAACAGTGGCTGTGCGCGAAAGGTCGTCTTGATCGCCTGCCCCGGCTGAATCGCCGACAGGTCGACTTCCGTCGACGCAAGCGCCAGCACGTCGGCGCTGGGGTTCATCTGATCGATCAGAGGCAGGACGACGGCAACAGCGCCGACCCCTGCGAAACTCACTGCGGCGATGTTGATGAAATCGCGACGACGCACCCCATCTTCGCCGGATAGACCCGTGCTGTCTGTATGTTCAACGATCGCCATGCACCTCAACCCTTGCAAGAACGTCCCTGATCCCGCCGCATTGCCGTGACCGGCTCCGCTTATCAGGGGATCGGGAAGATGCCATACATTATGGCCCCGCCTTCCCCCCGGCGTGGTTCGCGGGCCTGATAACCTCACTGTGCGCTCTTTGCCAACAGCAAACTCACCTCCCCTATGACAATTTGCCGCAGTGCATTATGGGCGAGGCCATGCGTATCGCCCTTTACCAGCCCGAGATCGCAGGCAATGTCGGCGCTATCCTGCGCCTCGCCGCCTGTTTCGCCACTCCCGTGGACATCATCATGCCGACCGGATTCGCCTTTTCCGATGCGAAGCTCAAGCGGGCCGCCATGGACTATGGCGAATCCGCCGACGTCACCCGCCACGCCAATTTCGCCGCGTTCGATACAGAACGGCGCGCGCAGGGCCGCCGCCTGTTGTTGATGAGCGCTCACGCGTCACAGCGATTGCCCGACGTCGCCTTTCATGCCGACGACATATTGATGATGGGATCGGAAAGCGCGGGCGTGCCGGACGATGTGCGCGACATCGCCGACATCCGCGTCCGCATCCCCATGGCGGCAGGCTTTAGATCCTTGAACATCGCCGTATCCACGGGCATCGCCGTCGCCGAAGCCCTGCGCCAGACCGGAGGCTTCCCGCAATGACCCCACCCGTCCCCACAATTTCCTTCGACCTTGATGCCCGCCAGCAGGCCGCGCGCGACTGGTTCGAATCGCTGCGTAACCGCATCTGCGCCGAGTTCGAGGCGATCGAGCGGGAAGCGGGCAGCGATGCCTGCTTCACCTATACTGCGTGGGACCGCGAAGCGGAGGGGCAAGCGCCCGGCGAAGGTGGCGGCGGCGTGCGCGGCGTGATGAAGGGCAAGGTCTTCGAGAAGGTCGGCGTCAACGTCTCCACTGTGGGTGGCGAGTTCGCGCCCGCCTTTGCCCAGAGCATCCATGGCGCAGGGGACAATCCAGCCTTCTTCGCCACCGGCATCAGCCTGGTCGCGCATATGGCCAATCCGCATGTGCCCGCCGTCCATATGAACACCCGTTATCTAGTGACGACGAAAAGCTGGTTCGGCGGCGGCGCGGACCTCAATCCGCCATTGCCACGCGATCAGGACACCGCCGACTTCCATAGTGTATTAGAAACCACATGCGCTGCGCACGACCCGGAATACTACTCCCGGTTCAAGGCGTGGGCGGACGAGTATTTCTATATTCCTCATCGCGGCGTACATCGCGGGGTCGGGGGGATTTTCTACGACCATCTGGAATGTGACGATAGCGAAACGTTCGACGCGAATTTCGCTTTCACCCGCGCAGTGGGCGATGCGTTCCTGAACGCCTATCCGCCCATCGTGCGGCGGCGCATGGACGAGCCGTGGGATGCGGCCGACTATGCCGCCATGCTGGAATGGCGCGGCCGCTATGCCGAGTTCAATCTGGTGCATGATCGCGGCACGCTGTTTGGCCTCAAGACCGGCGGCAATATCGACGCGATCCTGATGAGCCTGCCACCCATGGCCAGTTGGAGCTGACGCGCGTGGCGTTGATCCCAGTCGCGCAGGGCATGGTCGCGACCATCGTCACGCATCTTGAGATGCGCGATCGGCCGCGCCCCGCGCCGGTCCCTCCCGCGCCGCTGCGGCTAGCGCGATGGAAAACACCGGATCTGGCCGCCTATCGCACCCTGTTCGCGCGAGTGGGCGCGCCATGGCTGTGGTTTTCCCGCCTGATCATGCCAGATGGCGATCTGGCCGCGATCCTGCATGATCCGAGTGTGGAGGTCTATGCCGTCACTGATCCGCGCGGCACGGAAGTCGGCCTGCTGGAACTGGACTTTCGCGCATTGCCCGATTGCGAATTGAGCTTTTTGGGACTGGTGCCGGAACTGAACGGCAAAGGGCTTGGCCGATGGCTGATGGCCCAAGCCAAATCGCTGGCCTGGCGCAGGGGCGTGAACCGCTTCTGGGTCCACACCTGCACGCTGGACAGCCCGGCGGCGCTTGGCTTTTACATCAAGTCGGGCTTCGTCGCCTATGATCGCGAGATCGAAACCTTTCCCGACCCGCGCCTGTCGGGCATATTACCGCGTGAGGCTGCGCCGCATGTGCCGTTACTGGGTCCGCCTTTATCGCGCTGAGGCGTCAGCCTGCCGATAGAGGCGCGCCAGCATCACCAGCATATAGACCTGAATCACGCTGGACACAGCAGCGGCGGCCAGGCCACCGGCCAGACGCGCGCCATCGGGACCGGCGACCAGACCACCGAGCAGCCCGATAACGACCTGCGCCGCTGATCCGACGATGGTCGACAGGATCATCATGACGGCCAGAAAGGCCAGCAGTCGCCAGAAATGTCCGCGCGTCAGCGCCCATGCCTGCCGCAGCGAAACGATGACGCCATCCTGCCGATCGATCACCACAGGATTGAGCAGCGACAGCCGCACCCCGATGAAGACCATCGCAACCACTGCAACCGCCCCTACCAGCACGGCGAGCGCCGGTCCCGCGACCATGCCGAGCAGCACGCCGCCAAAGACGATCAGGAACAACAGGCCAAACAGCACCACGCCCGCCAGTAACGATGTCCCCAGAAGCACCGGCAGGCGAGTCAGCGCCAGCCGCAGTGCTTCCTTGACGCTGATCCCCGGCCGCAGCGCCAGCGCGAACAGGGTCAACGACCCGAACCAGATCAATATCACCGCGATCATGATCGACAGGCTGTAACTGGCCGGAATGTCGGGCATGGTCTCCGCCTTGGGCGCAGCGAGCCACGCCTGCAATTCGGGCGGGGCCATTTCCTGCACGATCAGGCCGGGCAGCGCCACAAACAGCAGCGCCACAGGCAACAGCAAGGCCGCCTCCCGCGCGACGAAGGCCACTGCCTCCTCCCACGCCTTGCCGATCGACATCGTCGTCATATCTCTAGTGCCTGCCTGTTATCGGAAAATCGCCGTGGAGACTTGATCGCTCGCCTCCACCAAGTCAAGGAAGTGCCATGACGCTCTCTCCCCCTTTTCCCCAACAGGTCGAATGGCGCGTCGATGCAGCCCCGGTCGATTACCCCGGCGCGCTTGCCGACATGGAGGAGCGCGCGGCGGCCATCACAGCGGGAGAGGCAGGGGAGCGTGTATGGCTGCTGGAGCATCCGCCGCTCTATACCGCCGGGACCAGCGCCGATCCGGCCGAACTGCTCGACCCGCAATTTCCGGTTTACAATGCCGGGCGCGGCGGGCGTTACACCTATCATGGGCCGGGACAGCGGATCGGCTATCTCAACATCAGCCTGGCCGACCGGGGCAAGGATGTGCGTAATTTCGTCCATCATCTGGAAGGATGGATGATCGCGGCACTGGATGATGTGGGCGTCGCGGCGCGGCGAGCGGAGGGGCGGATAGGCATCTGGACCGACGATGCGCAGGGGCGCGAGGCGAAGATCGGCGCGCTTGGCATCCGGGTGCGGCGCTGGGTGACGCTGCATGGCTTTTCGATCAACGTCGATCCCGACCTGTCGCATTTCACCGGCATCGTGCCGTGCGGTATCAGCGAATATCCCGTCACCAGCATTGCGGCGTTGGGCGGCGAAGCATCCATGACTGCGCTGGATGCAGCGTTGAAGGCGCATTTCCCCACCTTTCTCAATCGCCTGACCCGGTGCGGCACAGGGGTTGAGCAATGCGAAGCGGGTCGCTAGGGTCTCGGCCCTTGGGTGGCGTCCCCTGCCCCGACCCGATCCATGCCAAGGAGAACCGGATGCGCGCGAACGCAAAGACTGTCCTGATCGCTGCCCTGACATGCGGCATCGCTGCGCTGACTGGCTGCGGCGGATCGGAAAAGGGCGGCAACAGCGTGCAGATGAAGGATATGGAGGTGGTCGACGGCACCGCGACCGACGCCATGACCGATCTGGACGGCGTACAGAGCGAAGGCACTGCCGTCGCCCTGCCCGAAGGCAATAGCGCCGCCAATGCGAGCGCCCCGGCCAAGCCCGCTACGCCTCCGGCGGCGACTGCGGACAAGGCCGACGATGCCGAAGTGCTATCGGATCAATAAAGGTTCAGCCGGGATAAAGCCGCTGAACAGGATGAACAGGGATGCGCGATCGTTGGACGCCGCATCGTTTCGGAGAGAATGACGCAATGACCCTCCCTACCCCGCTGCGCCGAATTATCGTCGGCCTTGCGCTGGCCTGTACGCCGATGCTGGCACAGCCTGCGTCCGCGCAGTTTTTCTGGTCGCCGCCGGATATGTCCGCGCCGCCACTGACCGATGCTTCCGCCGCAGCGGCGCTGGGCATGCCGGGCGCGACCCCTGCGGAGATCAAAGCGGGACTGGTGTGGAACCTGCGCGCCGCGCTCAACGTGTCGGCTTTGCAGTGCCAGTTCGAACCCACGCTGCTGGAAATCAGCAATTACAATGCGATGATCGCCCATCATGACGCCGAAATGGACGCAGCGCAGGCAGGCGTGCTGAGCTATTTCCAGCGCACGGTGGGCAAGGGCAAGCCGGGGCAGGCTGCGGCTGATGCATATGGCACGCGCATCTATTCGGGCTATTCAACGGTGCAGGCACAGAAAGGCTTCTGCCAGGCGGCGGCCGTCGTGGGCCGCGATGCCATCTTCGCCGATCGTGGCACGCTGCACGAAGTCGCGCGGAGCGGCCTGCCATCGATCAAGAAGTCGCTGGTGCTGGCGGGCGAGCAATTTTATGGCACGCCGGGCTATGACTATACCGTCGCCCTGCCCTCGCTGGACGTGAAGTGCTGGAAGAAAGGCGTGATGCTGCCAGCCTGCCAGCAGGCGTGGAATGAAAAGGCGGGCGTGGCTCGGCCTTGATGGGTTAGCGGCGATTGGGGGATCGGAGCCGATCAGCCGCGTAAGAGCGAGTATCTGATGACGACCATTTTAAGTCACCCACTTTCGTCATCCCAGCGAAAGCTGGGATCTCACTTCTGCTAACGAAGCGCTTGAAAGAAAAGAGAGATGCCAGCCTTCGTTAGCATGACGTTGGGGAAAACCGATATTCCGCAATCCACCCGATCCAGACACCTCGCCCCAGCCGGCGCAATCTCCGACAGCCCTCTTACCGCAGCCCCAGATATTTATGCGCCTGCACCGTCAGCCGCCATGTGGGCCGGTCCATCACCAGCGCGATCGCAACGCGAGCGTTATCCTGCGCGTGGGCGTCGTCCAGCGGCTGGATCAGGTGGTGAGTAAAGGCCCAACCTTCCATCGCATCAACATCGGACAGACTATGGCCGCCGCCCGGTTGCGGCCAGACCAGTTTCAGTTCGTCGCCTGACTGCTGCACTACATGGCTGCCCGCCTTGGGGCTGATGCAGATCCAGTCGAGGCCGGGATGCGCGGGGAGAGTCCCATTGCTCTCGATCGCGATGGTAAAGCCGCGCACATGGAGCGCATCGACCAGCGCATCGTCCACTTGCAACATCGGTTCGCCGCCGGTCAGAACGATATAGCGCCCGTCCACGCCGTCGCCCCAGAATCCCAGCGCTGCGTCCGCCAGCGCATCGGCATCGGCGAATTTACCACCGCCAAGGCCGTCCGTGCCGACGAAATCGGTGTCGCAAAAGCGGCAAATGGCGTCCGCGCGATCCTGCTCGCGACCGCTCCACAAATTGCATCCGGCGAAACGCAGAAACACCGCGCGCCGCCCCGCCTGCACCCCTTCGCCCTGAAGCGTAAGGAACATTTCCTTGACCGCATAACTCATCGGTTATGCTTTGGGTGGGGTGACGGCATAGACGGTGGGATCGGGCAAGCCCGCTTCTTCGAAACCCTTGGAACGCAGGCGGCAACTGTCGCACAGGCCGCAATGCTTGCCATCGGGCGTCGGGTCATAGCAGGACCAGCTGATCCCCGCGTCCAGCTTCAACCGGGCGGCTTCGCGGACGATATCCGCCTTGCTCATATATTGCAGCGGCGTGTTGATGCGGATCGGCCGCCCCTCCACCCCCGCCTTGGTCGCGAGCGTCGCCATCGCCTGGAACGCATCGATAAATTCGGGGCGACAATCAGGATAGCCCGAATAATCGAGCGCATTGACGCCGATGAAGATGTCGCTGGCCCCCGCCACTTCGGCCAGACCAAGCGTCAGGGACAGAAATATTGCGTTGCGCGCGGGGACATAGGTGACGGGAATTTCGGTGCCAACGCCCGACTTTGGCACAGCGATGTCAGCGGTCAGCGCCGATCCGCCAAAGGCCGTCAGATCAAGCGGCATGACGATGTGGCGCATGGCGTTGAGCGCCGTAGCTACGCGCCCGGCGGCGCGCAGTTCGACCCGGTGCCGCTGGTTATAGTCGATCGACAGCGCCAGCAACCGATAGCCAGCTTCCCGCGCAAGGGCGCCGGCAACCATGGAGTCCAGTCCGCCCGAAAGCAGGACGACGGCAAATTTTCCTTCATTCGCACTCATGGCCCCGCGCTACGCCCCACGAAGCATAAGCGCAAGCATGGCGCCATTCGGCCTGCCGCATGGTGAACAGCTTAGTGGCAAGCGCCGACACGCCGTCCTTCGACGGAGAATGCGAACGGCGCCCCATTGGCTACGCCCTGCGAATTGATCTGCACAAGTCGGGCGGTTTCGACGCGCAATTGCGTGCGGCCATTGCCGGCTGCAGCGCAATCATAGTTCACAGTGATCGACTGATGGCTATCGTCTACGGTCATGCTGCGGCAAAGCGTGCGACCATGGCGCACCTGAAGCAACTGACGCAGGTCGGACACGCATAGTTTGCGCGACTCCGCGCCGCGTTCATGCAGTTCCCATTCGCCGGTTTCCAGCCCGCGCAGCGCGATCGGCGACGTCGTGGTCGGGGCCGCACTGGCCATGCCCATCATCGTCATCGCCGCTGCCGCAAGCGGTATTATCCGCAGTGAAATTTTTGCCATATCCCCGTTTCCGCTTCGCTGGGCCGCGCCAATGACGACACGCCCACTACGCGCCATGCCGATCAATTACGGCATTTTGATAGCGTGAACTGGTGGTGCTGCCCCAATCGATCATATCGGTTGCAGAACAGGACTTTTCAATGGGTGACGAAGCTGTCCAGCGGAAGCGGGAAAAGGCGCGAGCAAAAGGCGCAGTCAACGCCGATGATCCCGGCCTCGTCCGCCATTGCCACCCGTTCGGTTGCGGGAAAGCGGCCGATGACGTCACGAATATGATCCAGATCGCAGCGGCATCCCTTGGCCAGCGGCACCGGGTCGGTCACCCGCACCTCTGCCTCCTCATGGAACAGGCGCCAGACGATATCGGCCAAAGATAATGCCGCGTCGGTCAACTCGTCCTTCCCCAGCGTGACGGCCAGCGCCTGAACATGCTCCCATTCAGGATGATCGTGACGCACATGCAGCCTTTCGCGGCCCACTTCGCCTTCAGGCAAATGCTGGATCAGTATCCCGCCCGCAACGCAACCCTTTCCCCGTTCATGCCGGGTCTCGATCGTCATCAGGCTGGGGATTTGTTCGGATTGGAAGAAATAATGTTCCGCCGCCGCCGCCAGCGATTCGCCCTCCAGCGGAACGATGCCCTGATAGCGTTCGCCCGTGACCGACTGGTCGAAGGTGATCGCCAGATAGCCCTTGCCGAACAGGCCGAACAGCGTCGGGTCCGGGCCAAGTTCCGCCAGCCTGTCCGCATCGAACTTGGCATAGCCGCGCAGATCGCCATTCTTATAATCGGCCACCAGCAGGCTGACGACGCCATGTTCGGTCTGCGCCTGCAGCGTCAACTGGCCATCGGCCTGCTTGAGCGTGCTGCCCAGCAATGCGGCCAGCACCAGTGCGGACGCCAGCAGCCGCTCGATCGGCGGGGGATAGGCGTGGGCGGCAAGGATGTCGTCCAGCGCCGGGCCAAGGCGCACGATGCGGCCACGGGCATGGCGCGCGGGGATGGTGAAGCCTAAGCCCTGGTCGATCGGAATTGCAGGATTCAACGCGATGCTCCGGTCGCCCCGGTCAGGCGGGGCGCAAATGATGCGGCATCACCTAAGTCGGCGATGCGAGCGAGCGCCCTAGATAGGTCGCCCGCCCGAAAACTCAACCGAGCCGCCCCAGCGCCCATAGCAGCACTGATTTTTGGGCATGGATGCGATTTTCCGCCTCGTCCCAGATCAGCGATTGCGGCCCGTCGATCACCGCGTCCACCACTTCCTCGCCGCGATGGGCAGGCAGGCAGTGAAGGAATTTGGCCTTCGGTTTCGCACCCGCCATCAACGCCTGTGTCACCTGAAACGGCATCATCGCCGCCAGCTTGGCGTCGGCATGGGCCTGACCCATGGAAATCCATGTGTCGGTCAGGACGACGTCGGCCTGTGCCACGGCCCGCCCAGCGTCGCGGGTCAGGGTGATGCCGGCACCAGCACGGCGGGCCGCATCGGCAAAGGCCGGATCGGGATCATAGCCTTCGGGTATGCCCATGCGCACATCGAACTTGAGCAATCCGGCGGCTTCGATGATCGAATGTAGCACATTATTGCCATCACCCAGCCAGGCCCACTGACTGCCGGGCAAAGCGATGCCATGTTCCACCACTGTCAGCAGGTCCGCGACAATTTGGCACGGATGCGACAGGTCTGTGAGGCCGTTGATGACCGGCACGGTGGCGTAATGGGCCATCTCCTCGACCTTGGCATGGTCGTCGGTGCGGATCATGATGATATCGCACATCCGGCTGAGCACGCGCGCGGTGTCCGCAACCGTTTCGCCGCGCCCCAGCTGGCTGGTCGCGCCGTCCAGGATCAGCGACGTGCCACCCAACTGGCGGATCGCCATGTCGAACGACACGCGCGTGCGGGTGCTGTTCTTTTCGAAGATCATCGTGAGCACATGCCCGGCGAGCGGCGCATCGGCGTCCACCATGCCCTTGGGCTTGCCCGCGCGCGCGGCCTTGCGGTCGATGGCGTCGGCGATCATCGCGGCGATCGCGTCGCCGCCTGCATCGGACAGATTCAGAAAATGCTTGGTCATCGGAACCAACCTCATAGTCCGTTCAGGCTGAGCGAAGTCGAAGCCCTCCCCTGAACGAAGTGAAGGTACCTCGCTTCGCTCGGCAACACCCTTCGACTTCGCTCAGGGCGAACGGAAGTTAAATAATCAGGCCGCCTCGGCTTTCGCGAAGGTCCGCGCACCGGCGGAAATCTTCTCGATGGCTTCGGCGATATGGCTTTCCTCGATCACGAGGGGCGGCAGGATGCGCAGCACATTCTGCCCCGCCGACACCGCCAGCAGGCCGTGATGGTCGCGCAGATGACCCACGAAGGCGCGGGCGTCATAACCGTCCTTCAGCTTGACGCCGAGCATCAGGCCCATGCCGCGCACATCTTCGAACATGTCGTCATGATTGGGGATGAGTTGCTCCAGCGCCGCACGCAAACGCGCGCCCATTGCCGTCACATGGTCCAGAAAACCATCGGCCAGCACTTCCTCGATCACCGCAAGCCCGACCGCCATGGCCAGTGGATTGCCGCCATAGGTGGTGCCATGGGTGCCGAACACCATGCCCTTGGCCGCTTCCTCCGTCGCCAGACATGCGCCCATCGGGAAGCCTGCGCCGATCCCCTTGGCCACGGCCATGATATCGGGCGTGACGCCATATTGTTCATGCGCGAAGAAGGTGCCGGTGCGGGCATAGCCACACTGGACCTCATCCAGAATCAGCAGCAGGCCATGGTCATCGCACGCCTTGCGCAGGCCGGTCAGGAACGCCTTGGTCGCCGGGGTGACGCCCCCTTCGCCCTGCACCGGTTCCAGCAGGAAGCCGGCGGTATTGTCGTCGATCTGCGCCAGCGCGGCATCCAGATCGTTGAACGGCACCACGGTAAAGCCCGGCAGCAGGGGTTCGAACCCATCACGCATTTTCGGCTGGCTGGTGGCGGAGATCGTGCCCAGCGTCCGCCCGTGAAAGGCATTGTCGAAGCTGATGATCTTGTGCCGATGCGCGTTGCCATTGGCATAATGATAACGGCGCGCCGTCTTGATCGCGCATTCCACCGCTTCCGCACCCGAATTGGTGAAGAAAACCGTGTCAGCAAAAGTCGAATCGACCAGCCGCTGAGCAAACTGTTCACCCAGCGGCATGCCGTAAAGGTTCGATACGTGCATCAGCGTCGCGGCCTGATCCGCGATTGCCCTGACCAGCTTGGGATGGCCATGGCCCAACAGGTTGACCGCGATGCCACTGGCGAAGTCGAGATAACGCTCGCCACGTTCGCCGATCAGATAGCATCCCTCGCCTCGGACCGGACGCACATCGCACCGGGGGTAAACGGGCATGAGCGGCGTAATCGACATGAGCCTTCCCTTTCTGGGCATGATGCACGTCCCCACGGGGACAATGGTTACAACGCAAAAAGGCGGCCCCCGCCGGGCCGCCCTTTGCGAGCATCGCCTATACCGGCGTGCCGTTGGGGGTGCAACCCCGCAACACGGGCCAGTCGACTGGCGCTGGCCTTATCCGATCTGGTTCCAGGCATCGGCGATTTCGGCGATCATGGCATGAGCCTGCTCGACCGGTTCTGCGCTGCGTTCCTTGACACCCACCAGCAACAGACGGCGTGCTTCGCGATAGATTTGTGCCAGACCGACCGACACGTCGCCGCCATTGTCGAAATCCAGGCTGGATTCGAGCGCGAACAGGATCGACATCGACCGCGCCTGCTTGTCGGACACCTTCATCCGGTCGCCGGTACGTTCGGCCAGTGCCGCCGCATCCAGCGCGATCAGCAGTTCATCGAACAGTATCTTGACCAGCGCGTGCGGCGTCGCACCTTCCGTCCGGCTGCCAGAATGGACCGCCGCATAGCGCCGCGCTGCCGTGTTTCCTGCATAACCCTGATTATAAAACATTGTCTTGGCGTCCCTGAGTTAGCTGCTTTTCGTCCACATCGCTACCTGCTGCTCCAGATAGCTTTGCGTCGCCTTCAACGCGGTGATCCGGGTATCCATCTTGGAATAGATGGTGGTCAGCCGCGCTTCGTAATCGGTCATTTGCGTGTCGAGCTTGTCGAGCTGCTTGGTCAGCGTTTCGGCCAGCGTCTTATATTTGGCCTGCGACAGCGTGAACGATCCGTCCTTTTCCTGAATCTTGTCACGCACCTTATCCATCATGCCAGCCAGGCCCGGCGTCGTGGCTGTCGCCACGGCAGGGTTCAGCATCTGGGTAATGGCGGACGGATCGGCAGCGATCGCCTTGTCCAGAACCTTGGTATCCAGCGTCAACGTGCCGTCGCGGTTGGTGGACACGCCAATGTCGCTCAACGTCCTGTAAGTGCCGCTCCCCGCCAGTGCGGTGGACGTCATGCTGGACAATTGGCGTCGCATGTCACGGATCGATGCTTCGCCGTTCAGCACGCCTGCGCTCGACGAGTCCGCACCTGTCGCCGTCGCGGTGTTCAGCGCCTTTATCAACGTATTATAGGCGCTGACGAATTCGACCATCAGGTCGCGCATCGACGTCGTGGGTTCGCTGGACGCCAGCGTGACGCTCGAACCGGGCGACGCCTTGTTCAGGTCGATGCGCAGATTGTTGATCGCGGTATCGATGGTGTTGCTGGCATAATGCTGCTCCACCCCGTCCAGTTTGATGATCGCGTCCTTCGGCTCGCCCTTCGACTGCATCGTGCTGCTGTCGGTGCCGTTCCATGCGAAGGCAGCCAGATCGTCGCCGCTGACCGACGTCAGCGAAAAATCGTTGGCTGCGCCGGTCGGCCCCTTCATCACCAGGCGCGTGCCCTGCGTGTCGGTGATGACCGATGCAGTGACGCCAAGGTTTGACGCGTTGATCGCGGCGGCAAGGCCGGTGTAGCTGTTGTTGGCCGACGTGATGGTGATGGAGGCGGACTTGCCACCGACACTCAACGTCAGTTCGCCAGTGCCCACGGTCGTCGCTGCGCCGTTGCTGCTCACGACTGGCATCGATGCCAGCGTGCGCGCGGAGGCCAGCTGCTGGACTTCCAGCTGAGCGGGCAACCCCTTGGGCACGCCGCCGGGCAGCAGGCTGACCGACGCGATGCTGGGGTCGTTGGATGCGGGCGTGCCGGAATAGCCAGTGCCCGACGTCAGGCTGGTCAGGGCGTCCGCAAAGGTGTCGAGCGAGCTGGAAGCCGATGCCAGCGCGGAAATGCGCGCCGACGTCAGGCTCTGGCGGCTGTTGATCACCTTTTCCTTGGGATCGCGCGCGGCACTGACCAGGCTGGACACCAACGATTTGGTATCGATGCCAGACCCGACGCCAAGCGCCGTCGTGATACTGCTGCTGACAGATGCCATAATGCCGTCCTTTCAGGAGATAGAACGGCCCTAACGCCAAGACCTTTAGGAATGATTTCCCGCCCGCGTCGCGCGGGAGAAGGTCAGAGCGAGGTGGACATGACCTGTTCGACGGTGCCCCGGCGCAGCGGCGCTTGCGCAGCCTGCGCGAAGACGGCCTGCTCCACCATCCGCTTGGCGATGACGGCGGCATGTTCCACCGCATCCTTGGAAGCGGGGGGCAGCGGCACCAGGATGATGGGCGTCGGGATCAGCGACTGGATCGCATCGGCAGCGCCTGACACGCTGGTGCTGCCACCATTGGTATTCAGGTCGGCCAATATGCTGGAAATTTCCGCATGGATTTTGACATATTCAGCCGCACTGGCAACGTCGCCGTCGATGTCTGCGGTGTCGAACGAGGGCGCTATGGCCCGGCTGGGCGACGGGTCGCGATCCGGCATGGCCGTCCCTGCACTGGCCGACACAGGTTGCACGGCCTGCACCGGCGCTGCCGCACGCACAGAGGCGCGATCAACCGGCGATACTTCGCTGCGTGAAACATAGTCGTTCATGGCGCACCACCATAATGCGTCCCCATGAAGAGAATACGGACAAACGGCGCTAAACTTTAGTTCACCAAGTCATTTTTCCCGATGAGGATGAATATATTGAATAGCGCATTGATAAAGCGGACATTTCCTTCACGCTCTTTTGCATACGCCAAGTCCGTATGGCGCGCTCGCAGGCGTGTTTCCGCTATTGCTTGCGCCCGTCTGTATCGAATCGCATGTCATCTGGCACCGAAATGAAGGGGCGGTCCATCTCGCCCGCCATCTTGTTTTCCACGCGGAAGACGAAGGCCAGGATCGTCGCCACGGCCATGAACAGCCCTTCATTGACGATCTGCCCTGCGCGCGACGTGAAGTAGATGGCGCGCGCCAGTTCGGGATATTGCAGGATGGTCACGCCATTCTGGTCCGCCAGTTCCCGGATCGCCGCTGCGACCTCGTCATTCCCGCGCGCCACCACGACCGGCGCAGCGTCCACGCCCGGCTTGTAGCGTAGCGCGACGGCAAAATGCGTCGGGTTGGTGATGATGACGCTGGCTTCGGCGACGGCCTGCCGAGTCGAACCGCTCAATACTTCGAACTGACGGCGGCGGATCTGGCCTTTTAACTCCGGCGATCCCTCGCTTTCCTTATGCTCGTCCTTGACGTCTTGCTTCGACATGCCAAGGCGCTTGGACCGCTGCATGATCTGCGTGGGCACGTCTATCCCCGCGATCACGAACAGCCCGCCCGCCATGACCAGACAGGTGAAGATGAACATATTGCCAAGGTCGGCAATCGCCGGAGCCAGCCCCGCCTTGCCCATGCCGATGATCTTGGTCATGCTGTCCCACATCAACCATATGCCGACGCTGCCCAGCAGGCCGACCTTGGCGATCGACTTGAGCAGTTCGATCAATCCCTGCGTCCCGAAGATTTTCTTCAGGCCCGCACCGGGGTTCAGCTTCGACGCCTTGGGCGCGAAGGCACCGGGACGAAAGCCCAGCGATCCCAGTAGCGCAGGCGCAGCGATGGCAGCGACGAAGGTCGCGAACATAACGCCCGCCACAGGCAGAACAATGCCACCCAGCAGTTCCAGACCACGCTGCGCAGGCGAGAAATCGGCGATATCTTCACGTCCGAAGCGCAGCCCCTGCGTCAGCATGTGTGACAGGGAACCGATCAGGGACGGGCCAGTGACCGCCAGCCAGCCGATGCCTGCCATGACCACCAGCGCCGTACCCAGTTCGCGCGACTGAAGGATGTCACCCTTCTTGGCGGCGTCATCCAGCTTCTTCTGGGTCGGCTTTTCTGTCTTTTCGCCGCTGTCGTTGCCGCCTGCCATCGCCTATCGCCCCTGCGCGATCGTCTGGGCATGCTCCAGACCAGCCTTGAGCGCAGCGGTCATCCCCTCGGCCATGATCGGCGCGGCGATGGCCAGCAGGATGAGGCCCGCCATCATCGCGACCGGCATGCCGACCGCGAACAGGTTAAGCGAGGGCGCAGCGCGCGCCAGCATCCCCATGATGATCTGCACCAGCACCAGTGCGAAGCCGACCGGCAGCGCCACGGTGATGCCCGCGCCCAGCAGCGATCCGCCAAATTCGATGAGCCGCCATATGACATCGTTGGACAGCATCGCCGCGCCCGGCGGGATCGCCTGATAACTTTGCACGACGAAGCTGACGAGCAGCAGATGCCCGTCCATGCCCAGCAACAAAAAGGTGGAGAGGATGGAGAGAAACTGGCCGATCACCTGCGTCCCCTGCCCCGACGACGGATCGACCATCGCGGCGAAGTTAAGGCCCATCGCATTGCCGATCGTTTCCCCCGCGACGAAGGCGGCGGCATAGCCGATCTGGACCGCAAAGCCGATGGCGAGACCGGCCAGGATTTCGCCCGCGACCATCATGATGCCTTCGAAACTGGCGACGCCGTCCTGCGGCAGGGTGATGGTCACGGTGTTTAGCGCGGCCAGCCCTAGCGCCAGCGAGAGGATCAGGCGCAATTGCAACGGCACGGCTGGCGCACCGAACACGGGCGCAGCGACGAAGGCCGCGCCGGGCCGGATCATCGCGATCAGCCACAGCCAAAGCTGGTTTTCGACGCCAGCAAAGCCCGGCGCGATCATCGCCGAACCCTCATTGCATCAGGTCCGGTATGCGTTCGAATATCTCGCGCGTAAAATCGGCGATCAGGACCATGATCGACCCGCCGAACAGCGCCAGCATCCCGCCTACGACCAGTATCTTGGGAATGAAGCTCAACGTCTGTTCGTTGATAGATGTCGCCGCCTGCACCATGCCGATCAACAGGCCCACGATCAACGCAGGCAGCAGGATGGGCGCAGCCGCCAATGCCGTGATCCACAGCGCCTGCTGGGCCAGGCCCAGGAAGAAATCGGCGTTTTCCATCCCGCGCCCTTATGCCAGTAAAGGCGCGCGCAAGCGAGCGTGGATCATGTCACGAAAGACCCCGCCAGCGACCCCATGGTCAAGGCCCAGCCATCGACCAGCACGAACAGCAGCAGCTTGAACGGCATGGATATGATCGTGGGCGACAGCATCATCATGCCCAGCGCCATCAGCGTGGAAGCGACGACAAGATCAATAATCAGGAACGGCAGGAAGATCATGAAGCCGATCTGGAACGCGGTCTTGAGTTCGCTGGTGACGAAGGCCGGCAGCAGGATGGTGAAAGGAATGTCTTCGGACGTGCGGAAGGCGGGCGCCTTGGCCAGCCCTGCGAACAGTTTCAGGTCGCTCTCGCGCGTCTGCTTGGACATGAAGCCATGCAGCACCTTGGCCGACCGGCCCACCGCTTCCTCGATGTTGATCTGGCCACGTCCATAGGGGTCATAGGCCTGCGCGTTGATCTGGTCGATTGCCGGACGCATCACGAACAGCGACAGGAACAGGGCAAGGCCCACCAGCACCTGATTGGGCGGCGTCTGTTGCAGGCCCAGCGCCTGACGCAGCAGCGACAGGACGATGATGATCCGGGTGAAGCTGGTCATCATGAGCACGAGCGACGGCAGGACCGTCAGCAGGCTCATCAGGACGAGGATTTGCAAGGATAGCGACAACGGGCGGCCGTCGCCCGAAATCTGGCCCATGGCGCGGGTCAGCGCGCCGCCATTATCGACCGGCGCGGCAGGCACGGCCTGCGCAAAGGCGGGACCGGCAAGGAGAAACAGGATTACACCAACAACCGTCATCCCCACGAAGGCGGGGAGCCATTTCCTGACCGTGCGCCAGGAAATGACGGAGGAAGAGTCAGCGCAGGCGCGCATGGTCGCCTTCCGCGATCTTTTCGATCCGGCTGCGCGTGACCGACAGCAGGATTTTCTTGCCCTCGAACTCCACCACCGCCAGCTTGCCGAATGCCCCCATGGGCAGCGCTTCGAGCAGCTTGAGCGACCGGTCGCCCTGCGCGCCCATCATGCCGGGCTGATATTTGCGCCACAGCCACAGCGCGCCAAAGGCCATGCCGCCGACCAGCGGCAACAGGATCAGCAGTTTGACGAAATACCAGAACATGATGGGGTCGCCCGCAGAGGATGGTTAAGGCGCCTGCGTTCCGCAGTTTTGGGCCGCAACGCAAGCGCAAAATGGGCTGGCGCGATCAGCCGCGCCGTTCGATCCCGGCCAGACGGTTTTCGGTGGCGGCAATGTCGATGATGCGGATGCCATAACGGCCGTTCACCGTCACCACCTCACCCTTGGCGATCAACGCGCCGTTGACCATGATGTCGAGCAGGTCGTCGGCCTGCCGGTCCAGCTCCACGATGCTGCCTTCGGCCAGGTCCATGACCTCCGCCAGACGCAGCGACGTCGATCCGACCTCCACCGACATGCGCACGGGAATGTCGGCCAGCAGCTTGAACTGGCGGTTGTTGGTCATGCGGCCGACGGCGTCTTCGCCGATGCGGGGGGCTTCGCTCATATCGCTCATTGCTCTGGTCCCTGTACGAGTTTTTCAATCTGGAAGGCGGCGCGGCCATCCTGTTCGCCGATGGTGCCATGGGCGACGATGCGGTTGCCGACGATCAGCGGCAGCGCGCGGCCGATCGTCACGGGTATCACGTCGCCGACCTTGAGCTGCATCAGCTCCGCCAGCGACAGGTTGGGGCGGGCCAGCACGGTGCGGGCAGGCATGCGAATGTCGCGCATGCGCCGGGCGATGCGGGCCTGCCAGACCGGATCGGCCTGATCCGCGTCGGCGGGCATCCGCGCGCCCATCAACGGTTCGACGGCCCGCAGGGCCGACAATGGAAAAACGATGTCGATCGGCCATAGCTGATCGCGGGTAATGCTGATCTGAAAACGCTGAACGACCATCTGGTCGCCCGGCTGCGCCGAAGCGGCGAAACCGACGCCGGTTTCGCGCACGATCAGGCCGGGTTCGAGCGGCAGGACATCGGCCCAGCTTTCAACCAGCCGGGCGATGATGGATTCCGACAGGCGGGCGATCAGCCGGTCTTCTGTCGGGGTAAATTCGCCGCGCGGCGGCAGGGGACGGTTGCCGATGCCGCCATAGAAGCAATCAACCAGCGTCGAAATCATCGCTGCGTCCATGCGCAGGAGCATCTGCCCCTTCATCGGGGACAGGCGATAGACGGAAATGCTGGCGAAGGCAGGCACCTGCGCCGACCAGTCGGAAAATTCGAGCAATTGTGCCTCGCGCGCTTCGACATGCGGGCGGACGCCACAGATGGGTTCGACCAATGCACGAATACGCCGGCCGAGCTTTTCGCCCAGCCGGTCGAGACCGGACAGCATCACCGGCGCCTGAGATTCACCCCGCCCGAAGGCATAGGTTTGAACGTCGTCCATCTATAGTCCCCAGCCCAGCGGACCGGGGGACTTCCCGGCCTTTTGCGCAGTGCTACTGAATAACGAAATTGGTAAAATAAACGTTATCAACCCCGCCATAACCCGTCTTTTGCTTCAAAATATCGTTAATTACCGCTTTTATCTTGGCCTGGAGGACGCGCTTGCCGTCCGGCGTCAACAATGCCTCTTCGGGCTGTTGCGCCAACATCATGAGCACCTGGCTGCGGATCGCCATCTCATGTGTCTTGATCGCGTCGATCACGCGCAGGTCATAATAGGTCGAAACCGCGATCGAAATCTGGGCGAAGGCGTCGGTGTCCGACATGTTGGACGTGAAGGGTTGCTGAAGCTGGAAATAGGTCGCCTGATAGGCGGTCGGGTTGGATGGCGGGGGCAGGTCGATGCCCTTGCCATGCGGCGCACCGTGGGGCGATGCCTCGGCGCCTCCCTCGCCATGGGGGGCTGCGTGGGCCTTGGCGACCTCTTCGGCGCTTTCGCCAGCCAGCACGAGCACCGGCTTGTTGGGATCTTCCTTCGGGCCTTCCACCTTTGCGCCAAAGAAACCGGCGGCATAGAGGCCACCAGCCGCACCAGCGCCGCCAATGACCATGGCGATGACGATCAGCAGGATCATCTTGATCCCGCCGCCCTTTTTCTTCTTGGCCTTTGGCTCGTCACTCATCGTTCATGTCCCCAAGGAAGTGTGGCCGGTCACGCATAGCGCGCGCGCGCGGGTTCGCCCGCGCCGTCTCCGGTCTGTCCGTGGTTGATAACGACCGCATCGCCTGCGCCTTTAGGGTTGGGAAACGGATTTTCGCGGGCCTGCGAACGGGCCTGCTGCTGCGCGGGATTCTGTCCCTGCCAGTTGGAAGCCTGCCCCTGCCCGGTCGATTGCTGCTGGGTCGCGGACTGATCCGATCGCGTCGCGTCGGCGGCCATCGGCCCCCGTTCTATCCTGACGTCGCTGATGCGTGCGGCGGCCCCGCCCACATCGAAGCGCAACTGGTCGCTGTCGCGGCGCAGGGCCGCTTCGGCAGCGGCATTTTCCACAGTGAGGACCACAGATGAACCGCCATCGCCCGGACGGATGTCCACCTGCACCGGGCCAAGCTGATCGGCCTGAATCTGGAACCGGCCCTGCGCGCCATTGGCCGACAATCCGGCGATGTCGCGCGCCAACCCGTCGATCCACTGACCCGACACGCCCATATCGACGACCTGCGCACCAAGACTGGCGGACAGGTTGACGACAGCCATGGTGGTCTGTGTGGAAGTTGCCGGTTGCATCGTCGGGGCAGATGGCTGGATCGCCGCGCTGTCGATGCGCCCGATGCCGGATGCCGGAAGGCTTGCAGCGTCGGTCGATGGCGCACCGGCGGTGATTGAGGGCCGGGCGACTTCGTCCTTACCGGAAGGCGCGACGCGGCCAGCCATATGATCGCGCGCCAGTTGCAGCAACGATACCGCATCGCTGCGGGAGACGCGTTCGAAGGATGCGGGCTTGACCGGTGCTGCCGTCGGAATGGTGGCGTCGGGTTGGATCGTTGCGTCGAGCGGCGACGATGCCTGCACGGGGGTGGATGCGGGCGCGGCGACCGGTGCAAGCGTCGTTGCGACCGGCGATAGCGGCGCATCGACAGGTTGGGCGGTGACGATCGCCGACGTCGGCGTGGCGGGCGCGGCGGCAACCGGCCCTGTCACGGGCGCTACTACTGGCGAAGGAATGGCGACGTCGCGAGACACCGGCGCAGGCGCGACGAGGGATGCGAGCGCGTCAGTCACAGGCTGGGCTGGCGATGGCGTGGCTGCCTGTGGCGCGATGGCCGTGGCTGGCATGCTGGCGGGGGCTTTGGCATGCGGAATCATGGGCGCGATATCAGGCGAGGCTACAGCCGCTTCAGGCGCGATGGCCTGCGCATCGGTAGCCGGAACCGGCGACGCATTTGCGGGTCGCGATTTGAGGGAGATGGCCTGTTCGGGCTTGGCCGGTGCGATCGGAAGCGCATCGGGCGCGACGGTTTCAGCAGCGATCGGCGATTGGACTGACGCTTTTGGAGCGGTCGGTGCAGTGCTGATGGGTGCTGGTGCGCTGTCGATTTCAGTTGCTTGCGGTGTGGTGGGCGCGACGGCGATCGGCGGCACGAGCGGCACGGCGTTTGCCAGCGGCTGGACGACGACGGAGGGTGGAGCTGCATCATCTGCCTGCGCATCCGCATCGTCGGCGTCGCCATCGTCATTCCGCACGACGGGTTCAGACGCAATGAGGCGCGTCGTCGGAGCGGCGGCGGTCAACGCCGACGCAGGGTCGATGGAGGGCGACGGGGAAGCGGGTTTATCCCTGGCCGTCGTGGCGACGGTGACGGGCGAAGCGATCGTGGCGTCTTTCATGACGGGGGTCGTCGTCTTGGACGGAGCAGCAGCATCTGTCGGCTGATCGTCAGCTACGGATGGCAGAGGCACAATATCCTGCGCGGCCGTTTCCGGGGCGGCTGTCGGCAGGGCCAAGGGTTCTGGGGTCGCCGGGAGGACGGTCGCGTCGGCCTTAGCCTGCACGATCGGCGCAGCGGGCATGTCCAGTGCGGCGGGCGCGACAGCCGTCATGGGCGCAGCGTGCGGCGTGGCGGGTATATCCAGCGCGACAGGGGCGACGACTGGTGCGGCCGTCATGTCTGGCGCAGCAGGCATGTCGAGCATTACCGGCGCGGCATGCCCCGCAATCGCCTTCGGCGGCGCAGCGACCTGATCCAGCATCTGCGCGAAGTCGGATGCGCCCTGCGACGGATCGGGGATGGCGCTACCGCCCTTTCCCAACGACGTGATCGATGGCGTGGTGGACAGCATGTCCCTGAGGCTGGTCAGCATGTTCATGTCAGACACTCCCGTTCCGCTGCATCCGGCGATAGCGCGGCAGCGCCGCCAGTTTGTTTTCGCGCCATTCTTCCATGTCCGCATGCGCGCGGTCTTTCAGGCGGGTGGCGATTTCCTTTTCGCGGTTGGCGTTCAGGGTCACCCCCTCCTTCGCCTCCACCTTGCGGCGCGCATCATAGAGCGCGCCATCAAGCTGCCGTCCCGCCTGTTCCAGCCGGTTGGCCAGTTCCTGCATCGCGGCAAAGGACGCGCCGGTGGCCGCCCCGTGCGTTTCGAACAGTTCGCCGCGCACCTTGCGCAGTCGTTCGATATTGTGGGCAAGGCCGTCCGCCTCGTCACGCGCATGGGCGGCGTCGGCAACCGCCATGGCGTGCTGCACATGGCGCACGCGCAACACGCGCTGGCGGCGGGAGACCAGACCCTTCATGCGCCGAACCCGGCGATCAGCGCGTCGGCGCTGGTATCCAGGTCGATGCGGCTTTTCTGGTCCTGCCGGATGAACTCCAGGATTTCCTGACGGCGCTGCACCGCTTCGTCGATCACCGGATCGTTGCCGGGGCGGTAGGCACCCATCAGGATGAGATCGCGATTTTCCTCATAGGCGGCCCACAGGCGGCGATAATTGGCGGCGGCCATGCGATGATCGTCCGGTACGACGTCGGCCATGACGCGCGAGAGCGATTTGCCGATGTCGATCGCGGGGAAGATGGATTGTTCCGACAAATGGCGCGACAGGACGAAATGGCCGTCCACGATAGCGCGGGCGGCGTCCACGATCGGGTCGTCAGTGTCATCGCCATCGGCCAGCACGGTATAAAGCGCGGTGATCGACCCGCCGGTGCGGGCGTCCACCCCTGCCCGTTCGACCAGACGGGGGATCAGCGCAAGGGCGGAAGGCGGATAGCCCTTCATCGCAGGCGGTTCGCCCAGCGCCAGACCGATTTCACGCTGCGCATGGGCGCAGCGGGTCAGGCTGTCGATCAGCAGCAGCACCTTCTTGCCACGGGCGCGGAAATATTCGGCGATGGCGGTCGCGCGCGCGGCGGCGCGCAGGCGCAGCACCGGCGGGTGATCGGCAGGGACCGCCACGACGATGCTCTTGTGCATCGTGTTCTTGAGTTTGGTTTCGAGGAAATCGCTGACTTCGCGACCCCGTTCGCCGATCAGGCCGACGACGACGATGTCGGCTTCGGCCCCGGCGATCATCTGGCCCATCAGCACGGATTTACCGACGCCCGACCCGGCGATGATGGCAATGCGCTGGCCGCGCCCGGCAGTGAGCAGCGCGTTAACGGCGCGCACGCCCAGATCGAACGGTTCGGTGACGCGGCCCCGGTCGAGGACGTTGCCCTTCACCCCGTTGAGCGGCCATGTGCCGCCCGCGATGATCGGGCCTTTACGGTCGAGCGGCTGGCCCATGGCATCGACGACGCGGCCGATCAGCCCCTCGCCCACCTGCACCATATTGGCCTGACTATCGGGTTCGACGCGTGCGCCATTTTCCAGCGGCGCATCGCTGTCGAGCGGAACCATCAGGGAGCGCCCGCCGCGAAAGCCGACGACTTCGGCGCGGGCGGTCGTGCCGTCGCTGGCGATCACGCGCGCACTGGCGCCGATCGGGCGGCGGAAGCCGGTGACTTCCAGCATGCCCGCATCATGGCTGACCAGACGGCCGACATGGCGGGGCGCGCGATTCTGCACCTGCAAATGATCGAAGAGGGTTTCGGCCTGAGCCAGCGACGCGCGGATCATGCCTTACCCTCCATATCGTCCATCAGCGCGCGCAGGCGCGACAGGCGCACGTCCGGGCCATCCTCGACCCAGCCATCCGTCGTTTCCAGCCGCACGCAGCCGCGATGCATCGCCTTGTCCGGCACCAGCTTGACGCCGACTGCTTCGCCTTCCAGCAGCGCGACGTCGTCGGGATGCAGGTGCAATGCGCTCTTGTCCTCATTGTCTTCGATAAAGGCGGCGACGGTGTCGCACCGCTGCACCAGCCGTTCGATGTCGATTTCCACTTCGCCGACAATCTGTTCGACCAGCCGAACGACCGTGGCCGACAACATGGTCGACAACATGCCGCTGGGCGCGGGGGCGAGGTTGGCGAGCGCTTCGGCCAGGTTCGTCAGGCCGTCGGCATGGGCCATGTTCGCTTCGGTGGTGATGCGGCAGCCTTCGTCAAAGCCCATGGTGAAGGCTTCCATCCGGGCTTCTTCGATCGGGTCGGCTTCGGACATGTCGTTCATCGCCGCGCGCATGGTCGCCGTCTGCTGACCGGCAGGCGCGGTATAAAGGCTACGGAAACCGCCGCTTTCGACCTGCCCCATGCCCGTCATCGATATGGCGGCAACGTCCTGCACCGCTTCAGCGCCCCATATCCTAGACAAAATCATTCCCCTTGCCGCCCAGCATGATGGTGCCTGCGTCCGCCATGCGGCGGGCCGTGGCGATAATCAGTTTCTGCGAGTCGATGACTTCGGCCAGACGAATGGGGCCGCGTTCCTCGATTTCATCAGCGATCGCCTGCGCGGCGCGCGCGGACATGCAGCTGAATATCTTGCCCTTGAGGATGTCGTTGACACCCTTGAGCGCGACGACCAGCACGGCGCTGTCGACCGTGCGCATCAATGCGCCCAGATTCTTGTCGTCCATGTCGACCAGATTGTCGAAGACGAACATCTCTTCCTCGATCGTCTGCGCGATCATCTTGTCGCGCTTCGACACGGCCTTCATGATGCGCAGTTCATTGTCCTTGCGGACATTGTTCATGATCGCAGCCGCTTCGACGGTGCCGCCGCGCTGCGACGCTGCCCCCTGCTTCTTGGCGGGGCCGCGCATCAGCAGCTGTTCCAGATCATCGAGCGCCTCGTTCGACACCGGACCCAGCGTCGCGATGCGATAGACGATTTCTTCCTGATATTCGGTCGGCAGCAGTTGCAGCACGTCGGCAGCGACTGGCGCTTCCAGATGGGCCAGCACGATCGCCATGATCTGCGGATGTTCCGCCTCGATCAGCAGGGCGATTTCCTTGGCGTCCATCCATTTGAGCATTTCAAGCTGGGTGGAGCGGGTCGGCGGCGTGATGCGCGCGAGGATGGTTTCGGCCCGTTCCTCGCCCAACGCCTTGGTCATCGCGCCACGGATATGGCGGGTCGCGCCGTAGCCGATGGTGGTGCGTTTCTTGGCCTTGTTGACGAAATGGTCGAGCGCTTCGTTGACTTCGGCAGGATCGACATCCGCAACGTCATACATGGCATAGCCAAGCTGGCGCACTTCTTCGGGTTCCAGACGCGACAGGATCTGCGCGGCTTCGTCTTCGTCGAACAGCATCAGGAGGACGGCGGCGGCGGCGCTGCCCTTAAGGGCTTCGGGCCGGCCGGGAACGATCTCAGGCATTTTCCTTCTTCCCCTCCTTCAGGAGGTCGCGGACGACCAGGGCGGCGCGATCGGGATCCTGCTTCACAAAGTTACGGATCAGGTCGGCGCGCTGGGCATAGTCATAGGTGGAGGAGATCATGTCGAGCGTGATGGGCTTGGCCGGATCGGGCGCCTCGACCGCCTGACGGGTCATTTCGCCCGAAATTTCACGGCCGATGCGCTGACCGGTTTCGGCAGTTTCGGCAGCCGCGACTTCCTGCTGGGCGGCGCGGCGCTTGAGCAGTGGGCGACCGATGCCGAAGATCACGAGCAGGGCGACCAGCAAAGCGGAGACATTGCGCACCAGCGGCGACACCCAGTCGGCTTCATACCAGGGGGTCACGACTGCGGCAGGCTTGAGGAAGCTGCGCGAGGACAGCGCCACCACGTCGCCACGAGCCTGATCGAAGCCGATCGCGCCCTTTACCAGCGATTCCAGCGCGGCGATTTCCTGCGGCGTGCGGGCCTTGCCATCCGGCGCTGTATCCAGCGCGACGGCGACGGACAGCCGCTTGACGGTGCCGATCGCATCCTTGGTCACGGACACTTCACGGCCCAGTTCAAAGCTGCGGTTAAAGGTTTCCTGCGTCTTCATCAGCGGATTGGGCGGCGTGCCGGGGGTTGCGCCCTGCTCTGCCGTCTGCCCCTGCTGCACGGTCTGGCCGTTGGGGTTGGTCTGCGTCACGGTGGGGTTGACGGGTGCCTGATTGCTCAGCGCGCCGGGAATGCCGCCAGCCTCGCCCGTGCCCTGACCGCGCGGGTCGGATGCCCAGGTGCCCTGTTCGACGCGTAGCCGCGCTTCATCCTGCGGATAGGTTTCGCGCGTCGCCTGCCGCTCTGCAAAGTTGAGTTCGGCATGCACTTCGGTCGAGAAATTCTCGGTGCCCAGGATCGGGGTCAGCAGCGCGACGACCGACTGGCGATAGCGATCCTCAATCCGAGTCTGGATCGCCAGTTGCCGATCGTCGGCGGCGTCGCTGTCATTATTGCTGATCAGGCGACCATTCTGGTCCACGACCGAAATCTGGTCGGGCGACAGTTCGGGAATGGACGATGCGACCAGATGGACGATCGCGCTGACCTGCGCGTCCGTCAGCGTGCGGCCCGCCGACAGGCGCAGCATGACCGATGCCGATGGCTTGGCCCGGTCGCGCAGGAACACGCTGGGCGGTTCGACGGCCAGATGCACTTTGGCGGTTTCGACGCTGTCGATCGCCTCGATCGTGCGGGCGAGGTCCATTTCGCGGGCGGAGCGCAGTTTTTCACCCTCCACCGCGCGGCTGGCGCCCATGGGCAGGCTGTCGATCATGCTGTTGCCGTCCGGCGCGCTCTTGGGCAGGCCCTGCGCGGCCAGCATCATCTTGGCCTTGAAATAATCATCCTGGCCGACCGTCATCGCACCCGATGAATCGAACCCGTAGGGAATGCCGTTCTGGTCCAGCACCTGCGCGACCGCCGACTTGTCGGTATCGGGCAGGCCACGGAACAGGTCGCGCTGCGGCGGTTCGCGCAGCGCCAGCCAGGCAAGCCCGGCCATGGCGACGACGCCCAGCAGGCCGAGCAGCGGCAGGCTTTTGGCCACAGCGGGCTGTTTCATGAAGCCGGTCAGGCGCGCCCTGACCGCATCGACGCCCTTGGGGCCGCCGAAGCTGGAAGGGGTCGACGCCGGGAGGGCGGGACGGGCGGCAGCGCCGCCATCGAGGGTGAGTGCGTTCTCGCTCATGGTTTAAACCGGCATGCTCATAATGTCCTTATAGGCGGACAGGAGTTTGTTGCGGACCTGCAAGGTCGCTTCGAAGCTGACGGACGCCTGCTGCTTGGCCAGCATGACACCGGCAATGTCAGTTGTTTCGCCCCGCTCGAACGCACCGGCGGCTTCGCCGGCTTTGGTCTGGAGGCCGCTGACCTGTTGCAGGGCATCGTTGAGCGCCTGCGTAAAGCCGCCGGGCTGCGTGCCCTGCGCGCCGACCGTTCCGGTCGAGGCGACGTCGCGCAGCGCGGCGTTCTTTTGCAGGATGGCGTTGCGGATCGCCATCACGCTGTCGGTCGGGGATATGCCGTTGACGGCCATGGTTCAGCCCTCCTTCAAGCCGCTGCCAGCTCGCGCATTTCGGCGAGCCGATAGCGTAGCGTGCGTTCGGAGATGCCCAGCTTTGCAGCGGCGGCGGCGCGATGGCCGTCGGTTTCGCGCAGAGCAAGGCGGATGGCTTCCAGTTTGGAATGGCGCGCGACATCGCGCAGCCGGATCGGTTCGACCGACGGCGACGTTGCCACCGGGGCGGAGGACGGGACGACCGGAACGATATGCAGCGCGTGGATCGACGCCTGTGGCGCGCCTGTCAGATGCAGGTCGTCGGCTTCGATCCGATCACCATCGCGCAAAACCAGCGCACGTTGCAGGACGTTGCCCAATTCGCGGGCATTGCCGGGCCAGACATGGGCGTTCAGCTTGTCGATCGCGGCAGCGGTCGGCCACACGAAACCGGCCTTGCCCGCATCCTGATGCCGCAGCAGCATGGCGGCAGCAATCGCGCCGATATCTCCGCGCCGTTCGACCAGCGGACGCAGTTCCAGCGGCATGACGTTGAGGCGCCAGTAAAGATCTTCGCGGAAGCGTCCGGCAGCGCATTCGGTGGCCAGATTGCGGTTGCAGGCGGCGATGACGCGGACGTTGACGGCGACCGGATGGGTCGCGCCGACGGGCAGCACTTCGCCTTCCTGCAAAGCGCGCAGCAGCTTGGCCTGCAGCGCGAGCGGCAGTTCGGCGATTTCGTCGAGGAACAATGTGCCGCCATCGGCTGCCAGGAACAGGCCTTCCGATGCATTGGCCGCGCCAGTGAAGCTGCCTTTGCGATGGCCGAACAACATGGCTTCCATCATGGTTTCAGGCAGCGCCGCGCAATTGACGGCGATAAAGTCGTGGGTGGACCGGCCGGACTGGGCGTGCAGGAAGCGCGCCATGCCTTCCTTGCCGGTGCCGGTGTCGCCCTGGACCAGGACGGTGGCATCGCTGCGAGCGACGCGGCCCGCCAGCGTCATCAACCGGGCGCTGGCGCCGTCGCCGACCGCCGGGATCAGCGCGGGTCGCGCCAGTTCGGCGATCAATGCAAAGGCGAAGCCCATGTCGGCGAGGCCAAAGGCGACGCGGGCAGGCAAGCCGTTGGCGGCCGCGACCAGCGACGGCGCGCCGTCGATCAGGTTGATCAATATGTCGCGATGGGTCGCATGACCGATCTCGGTCGCCAGCAGCACGCGGCGGCTGTCCCGTTCACGCGGGGAAGCGGCATCCACGACCCGGACAGCGAACATTGCGTTTTCAAGCCAATGCTGCAAGCCCGGAACGAGCGCGCAGACTCCTCGGCTCACGTCGAGCGATGACATGAACAAATATCCCAATTTTGGTAGGCTTGTACCCCCGTACGCCCCTGACCCCTTCGATATCCAATATGTATATTTCTGTGGTTATTGATTGGTTAACGCGGCAACCCTGTTTGCCGCCCACCGGCAATTTTCTTCCGGCAAAAGCGGCAAACCCCCCCGACCTTAGTCTTATTCGCGTGTACGCGACGCGCGAGGGCGCGTTTCAGGCGCGGTAATTCAAGGAAAATCGAGATATTCCGAATCAGGGCGTAAAAAAATGCGATGCCGGTTAAAGGCCCGCCCCGCCCTGCCGTTATTCACCTTCGAGGCCGCGTATGTCCTGATGGCAGCGACCTGATGTTGAATTGAAAGGGCATATCATGACTGTTATCGGAACCAACACTGCGGCTCTACGCTCCACCAACGCGTCGGCCATGGCCAGCAAGTCGCTTTCCACCGCGATGGAACGCCTGTCGACCGGCAAGCGCATCAACAGCGCCAAGGACGACGCAGCCGGCCTTGCGATCACGTCGAAGATGACGGCGCAGATCAAGGGCATGGAACAGGGCGTACGTAACGCCAACGACGGCATCAGCCTGGCGCAGACCGCTGAAGGCGCGCTGGGCGAAGTATCCAACATGATCCAGCGGATGCGCG